>JADJWC010000002.1:0-600000 GCA_016716565.1 bacterium | reverse complement strand
GGAGCTTCTTCCGGAAGTTATGAAATCATAACCGAATCTTTCCAGATTCCCAGTTTCTTCCAGCTTAGCTTAACTTATGCATTCCAGTTCAATGAACAGAACAATCTGTTGATCGGTGGTGCATACACGGCTAACAACAACTTTGAAGATATTGGCAACCTTGGACTTGAATACGGCTTTATGAACAATTTCTTCCTGAGAGGTGGATATAATTTCTTATTTGAGAATACAAGTGAATATATTTATGGTCTTACTTTCGGTGCTGGTCTGGATTATAAGATTGGCGGCGAAGTTGGATTCGTATTTGATTATGCATTCCGCGATGTGAAGGAATTCCCGAGTGCTAATCATGTATTCACAATTAAGCTGAACTTTCAATAAGTCGATTATTGATTAGCATAGAAGCGTCTGTTGATTTTTCAACGGACGCTTTTTTATTTTGTCAGTAACAATGAAAAGAAAATTGAAATGAACAGGTTACTTCTTCCAATATCAGTATTATCATTTATTACATTTCTCTATCCGCAAAATATCAATTTCGAATTTGATTATGCTCAATTTGGTTATGACTCTGTATCCAATTACGTAGAATTTTACTATTCTTTTAATCAGAATGGTTTTATCATTACTTCTACTGATACTGGAGATTTTGTACAAGGTTTACTTGATATTGAAATAAATGACTCGGCATCGGGAAATGTAATAGTTAGTAAACACTGGATGGTAACTAATCAAATTACTGATACTATCAATATCAGTAAAAGTCTCATTGGATTGTTTGGTTTTATTATTGATAAGGGTTCATATCTGATAAATGTTTCAGGAAGCGATGCAGTTAATGCCTCAAATAAAAGAACAATTTCTGAATTTCTTGTAGTAAAACCATTTCTAAATGATAGCACTGCGCTAAGTGACGTACAGCTTGCATCCAATATTATTCCCAACACCGATAACACCGAATCAATTTTCTACAAGAATACTTATGAAGTGATGCCTCTGCCAGCAAGTGTAGGCGGAGAAATGCAGCCCGTAGTATTCTATTATCTTGAGCTGTATAATCTGCATGATGAAAATGCCGTGAATGACTTTAAATTGAATGAAATTATCCTCAATAGCAGAGGGCAGCTTGTTAATTTTAAGTCAAAAAAAATAAATAAATCTGCTGATACCAGAGTTGAAGTCGGATTGGTAAAAGCTCATAAACTCCCGACGGACACCTACACACTTCGTATAGACCTGATCGATAGCGTCGCTAATTATGGTGTTTCTTCATCAAAAAGATTTTTTATTTACAACCCATCTGTTGTTGCACCGGATACACTTTCAGTAACTGTGTCTCCTGTTTTAAGCACAACGTTCGGTGCTATGTCTGTTGAAGAGCTTGATGATCTGTTCAACAAGTCAAAATACATTGCCACTAATCCTGAAATAGATAAATATAAAGCACTCTCGACAGAAGAAGCGAAAAGAGAATTCATGTATAATTTCTGGAAAGCCCGTGATGAAAATCCTTCGGACGATAGAAATGAAAGCTACCTGAGCTATACAAAAAGAATCGGAGAAAGTGATACAAGATTCACTGCAATGGGAAAACAAGGCTGGAAGAGTGATAGAGGAAGAGTATATATTATCTATGGCGAACCTTCAGAAATTGAGAGACATCCTAACGAAACTAACACTCGCCCCTATGAAATTTGGAAGTACGAAAGTCTTGAAGGAGGAGTTTATTTTATTTTTGGTGATCTTACAGGATTCAATGACTACCAGCTGATTCATTCGACCAAAAGAGGTGAATTGCGGGATGAGTACTGGCAGCGTCGGATTGCTATTCAATAACTTACAGACTTATTGTCTTTAAATTTAAGAGTCTGGCTAATCTTCATCTTTATTCATTAGGTTTGGTTATTTTTGTGTTAATCATTACTGCGTATGATGAAGAACAAAATTGAATATATTCTTTTTATTTTTTTTAGTTATTGCTTCAAGATAGCTGGTCTAGATCTTTCCAGAAAATTTGCCAATGTTTTGGCACTTACATTTTTTTACATTATCCCGATCAGAAAAAAAATAGTTCTAAAAAATCTTCAAATAGCTTTTCCAGAGAATAATCTTAGAACTAATAAAAAGCTTGCATATAAAATTTATAAAAGTTTCGCCATCAGTTTGGTAGAAATTCTGTATTTACCATACTTAAAAAGGGAAGCTCTGCGTGATGTAGTTGAATGCAGCAATCCTGAACTAATAGTAAACAAGTTTAACGAAGGGAAAGGGGTGATATTACTTTCTTCACATTTCGGGAATTGGGAATTTATAGCAATTTCTGTCGCGATTCAGATTCAGCTTCCTTTCTCTGTAATCGTGAAGCCACTTCGAAATCCGTTAGTATTTGAATGGATGAACAAAGCACGCACTAAATTTGGCAATGAAGTCGTTCCTTTGGGAATATCAATTCGAAAAACTTATCAGACTTTAAAGGAAAAGAAAATCGTTGCAATGGTTGCAGACCAGAGAGGACCTGCTGAAGGTGTAAAAGTAGATTTCTTCGGCAGGAAAGTTTCAATATATACTGGACCTGCTGTACTGGCACTGAAAACGGGAGCCCCGTTAATCTGTGGAATTCCGATACGAGATAAGGATTATAAATATAAAACCACACTTATTGAAATTTCATTGGAGAACCTTCCGGAAGGTGAAGATGAAAAAGTTATCGAGATTAGCCAGAGATATACATCATATCTCGAAAAAGTAATTCGTGAACATCCCGAACAGTGGTTATGGATGCACAACAGATGGAAATACTAATTTGAATGAGACCAATAAAATACTTGTAATTCAAACGGCATTTCCCGGAGATGCAATCCTCACACTTCCTTTTATACAGGAATTAAAAAAGCAGAGATCCGGGTATTCGATCGATGTTCTGTGTACTCCTGCAACAGTGGAAATTTTTAATGCTTCTCCTGCAGTTAATTCAGTCATTCTGTTTGATAAAAAAGGAAAACAAAAATCCTTTTTTTCATTCATTAAATTCATAAAAGAATTGAAGTTGAAGAAATACGAAATTGTATATTCACCTCATCGTTCATTCAGAAGTGCTTTAATTACTTTAAATCTTGGAGCAAAGGAATCTTTCGGATTTGATAACAGTAATCTAAAGTTCGCTTTCAAATCAACCGTAAAGTACAATCATGATGATCATGAAGTTAAAAGGAATTTAGCTTTCGTTGAAGGTGATTACAGTGGTGAAAAATGGAAAATTATTCCGGAAATAAAACCATCACAGGAGCAAAAGGAAAACGTTCACGGATACTTAAAATCTAATGAGATAAAGAAATTCATAGCAATTGCACCAGGTTCAGTTTGGGAAACCAAAAAATATCCTTCGGAATATTATAAATCTTTAATTGATTATTTTATTAATAAAAGTTATCAAATCATACTGATCGGTGGAGAGCAGGATAAAACTTTGTGTGAGTCATTGCAGGCAGAATCAGAAAAAAATGTTTTTATTGCAGCTGGAAAATTTTCTCTGATAGAATCAACAGAGTTATTAAAAAGTGCATCGTTGCTGATTTGTAATGACAGTGCTCCAACCCATCTGGGTATGTGTGCTGATATTCCAGTGCTGACAATTTACTGTTCTACCATTCCTAAATTTGGGTTTTATCCATATAATTCTAAAAGCGATTACATTAGCTATGATAAGCTTAATTGTAAACCTTGTGGTATTCATGGCTTTAGAAGATGTCCGATTGAAACATTTGATTGTGCAAAAAGATTAACACCTGATTTGATCATCAGTAAAGCTGAAAAGTTAATATCGGATGGCAATCACTAGTAGAAAGATCATAAACATTAATGAAAATCCGGAAGAAGCTTTAATTCTGGCTGCTGGATTATTTCACTCAGGAAAAATTTTTATTTATCCAACCGATACCATTTATGGAATAGGTGGAAATCCATTTAATCCGGATGTGGTGAAAAGAATTAGCGAAATCAAAGGCAGGGATGAAAAGAAGCAGTTCATCTGGCTGATTTCTGATTTAGAGAATCTGTTAAATTATGTTGAGGTTAGTAATGAAGCTTACTATGAATTTCTTGAGAAAATTTGGCCTGCACCTGTTTCGGTAATACTCAAATTGAATGAAAGAACAAGCAAGATAGTAAATCAGAACAGTGTTGCTGTGAGAATACCTGATAATTATTTTTGTTTGAAACTTCTGAAAGAAATTTCCCGCCCGCTGATTTCAACCAGTGTAAACCGAAGCGGTGAAGTCCCATTAATTTTACCAGAAGTAATAATTGATAAATTCTTGCACGAGGTTGATGCGATATTGTTTCATACTGAATCAGCTAATGAAAAATCTTCCACAATTATCGATCTTACCACAAATAAGCCGAAATTAGTAAGAGAAGGTTCAATAAAATTTGTAGAATTGTTGCAGAACTTAACTTAAATTTGGGTTGCTTTTAAATAGTTTATAAAAGATGTCGATACTGAAAAATTTAAAAAAGATAAAGAGCTTTTCAATAATAATTGTCCCTGATAATACATCAAGGGAAACCAGAACTAAGAAAATTACGCTTTCAAAACTCATAGGAATAGTTCTGATCTACTCGGTCTTAATTTCAGTTTTAAGTTTTTACATATTCAGTATAACTGGAATCGGTGATTACGTTTTGCCGGGAAGTTTTTCACATTCAGCTAAGGATTTTAAGCAGATGGAACAGTTGAATGACAAAATAATTTTTCTGGCAAAAGAGCTTCAGGCGTTAAAATCAGCTAATCAAAAATTAAAGTACGCAATGGCATTAGGTGACTCAACATTGATTGACTCATTAAAAATTAGTGCTGATACACTGCAAAAATATTATCAGACACCAAGGGAAGGTAATATATTTGGATTTCTTGTGAACTTAATTGGTCAGTATTTAACTGACTGGCAGGAGAACAAAATCTTTTTCATTTTTCCTGCCAATGGATATATTAGCAGAGCATTTGATCCTGAAAGAGGTCATTTTGGAATTGATATTGTTGTAAAGGATGGTACTCCAGTTTTTGCATCAGCTGGTGGTTTTGTGGTCTTTTCAGGTTACACAAATAATTATGGTCACATAATAATTCTTAATCATTCTGATGGATATTTAAGTATTTACAAACACTGTTCAGTAATACTAAAAAAAGAGAGAGAGTTTGTCAGACAGGGAGAATTGATAGCTCAAAGCGGAAATAGCGGACTTGCAACAACTGGTCCTCATCTTCATTTTGAAATCTGGCACAATGGTAAGCCTATTGATCCCGAAACCATTTTATTAAATATAAATTAAGGAGAACATATGAAAACAAAAATGAACGGTGATTCGGAAGAAATCACAATAATAAGCTACGGCGTAAAAGTCGAAGGTAAAGTTTCTAGCAACGGCAGCATCCGTCTTGATGGAACAATCCAGGGGGATATTATTTGCCAGGGAAACGTTACCGTCGGTGAATCCGGCGAAGTATTTGGAAAAGTTAATGGTCAAAGCATTACTATTGGCGGAAAAGTTGAAGGTACTATAAATGCCAAAGAAAAACTGATGCTCGAATCAAAAGCTGACCTCAAAGGAGATATTTTTACTAAAATTCTTGTCGTAGAAGCAGGTGCCAGATTTGATGGAAAGAGCAATATGGGTCAAAACACATCGTCCAGTTTATCTGATTCATCATCATCCAATTCTTAATAATGAAACTGGAACCTGATAATCTTAAAGGTGCCAGAAATTTTTATAAAGAAGTAGGTCCATACATTGGTTTAGGTCTTCAACTGGCGGTTACCGTAACGGTAATGGTTTTCATCGGTATTTGGCTGGATGGTCATTTTGAAACTAAACCAGTGCTCACAATAATTTGTGCATTCTTTGGTGTGTTTGCAGGGATGTATACATTCATTAAATCTGTACTGAAGGCCGGGAATGGTAAAAAATGAAAAACAGTTACTCATTGCTTGTTTTTCAATTTCAATTCTTTCCTTCCTGATTGTTACGGTACTGTATTTTACCTCCGTCATTTCAGCGATAATCTTTAAGTCATTACTAATTGGCGCAATTATCTCGCTATTAAATTTTTTGATAGGATTTTTATTGATTAAGATAAGTCTGAGGAAATCGGAAAAAATATTCCTCATTTCATTATGGGGTGGACTTCTTCTCAGATTGATTTTAGGCCTAACCTTCATATTAATTACCCTCATTTTTTTGGAAATAAACACATATGGGTTTATATTTTCAATCCTCTTTTTTTACGTTTTTTACTTAATAATAGAGATATTTTATTTGAATTTAGGGAGAAAAAGCCAGTTTGGCGGCAAGTAATAACATAGATACTTTAAAAGCTGTTACTGATACTTTACAGACTTCAAGCGGTTCAGAGAGCGACTGGATTTTGCATCACATAATGGATGGCAAGGAAATCGAACTTCCTTTCCTGGGATATTTACACATTCCTCAACTTCCACCGGTTTTTGGAATTGATATAACTCCAACCAAGCATGTTATTTTCATGTGGGTCGCAGCATTTCTGTTGCTGCTTACTTTTTATTTCGTTGCAAAGAATTATAGAACATCACTTATTCCGAAACGGCTTGCAAATTTCTTCGAGGTGTTAATCATATTTGTCCGTGATGAAATTGCTGAACCAACTTTGGGTAAAGCTTATAAACCATTTCTTCCTTTCCTTTTAACATTATTCTTTTTTATTCTGTTTGGAAATTTTCTCGGATTGATTCCGTTTTCAGCAACATTTACAAGCAATATTGCAGTCACTGCTACTCTTGCAATAATTTCATTTTTGATGATTCAATTAGGCGGTATTAAGCATAATGGATTTTTCGGTTACTTCAAGGGACTAGTTCCACATGGAATTCCCATGTGGCTGTTGCCGTTAATGATACCTGTTGAAATTCTCGGACTGTTCACTAAACCTTTTGCATTGGCAATACGACTTTTTGCAAATATGATCGCTGGACATACAGTGATTCTTGCACTTATCGGATTGATATTTTTTATGGGAACAATATTCATTGCTCCCGTCTCAGTAGCATTTGCTGTTTTTATTTATCTTCTAGAAATTTTAGTAGCGCTCATTCAGGCATATATTTTTACAATGCTCAGTTCCTTGTTTATAGGAATGGCAGTACATCAGGAACATTAATTTATCAACAAATATTAAAGGAGTACTTAAATGGATTTAGCATGGTTAGCAGCAGGTATTGGCGCCGGATTAGTAGTCATCGGCGGTGGACTTGGAATTGGTAAGCTTGCAAGCTCAGCAATGGATGCGAGCGGAAGACAACCCGAAGCTGCAGGCGCAATCAGAACCTCGATGATCATAGCTGCTGCACTTATCGAAGGTATGTCATTCTTCGGATTGGTTATTTGCATTCTTCTTGCTCTTAAAGCATAAATAAATTATTTGAGAAAATAAATGCTAACTCAAATTACATTTGCAGTGATTGCAGCCGGAGGCGGTAACGGAGGACTTCTGGATGTTAATCCAGGTTTGATGATCTGGACCGTCATCACTTTCATTGTTCTTCTTTTAATTTTGAAGAAAGTTGCATGGAAGCCGATTCTAACTGCTCTCGATAAACGTGAAAGCGATATCAAGGAATCGTTGGCGCAGGCTGAAAAAGCCAAAGACGAAGCAAGAAAAATTCTTGAAGAGAATCAGGCAAATCTCGCAAAAGCTGAAGAAGAATCGAAGAAAATAATCGAGCAGAGCCGCGCTTATGCAGAATCTCTGAAAGAGCAGATGATAAAAGACAGTAAAGATCAAGCAAAGAAAATAGTCGATGAAGCCTCGTCAGAGATCCAAAGGAAGAAAGATTCTGCCTTTGAAGAACTTAAAGGACAAATTGCAGAGATTGCTGTAAATGCCGCCGAGAAGATTATCAGAGAATCACTAGATGCACAAAAAAGCAAGCAGGTGGTTGATAAATATTTAAATGAAGTGGCAAAGAATTAGTCGTGGCTGATTTCAGGATCTTACATAGGTATGCAACTTCCTTGCTTGAAACTGCTCTTGAGAAGAAAAATCTAGATGTTGTTTCTGCTGATATGAAGCTTATGGTTCAGACACTTGAACAGAGCAGACAACTGCAGCTAATGCTTGAAAGCCCGGTTGTGCGACCAGAATTAAAGCTTAAAATTCTTAAAGAAATTTTCGATAAAAAAATTTCCAAAGAATCATTGGATTTTATAGAATTTATAGTCTCAAAGAAAAGGGAAAACCTGCTTGGTTCAATTTGTAAAAGGTTTTTAGAATTAAGAGATGAACACCTTGGAATTGCTAATGTTTTTGTAACAGCTGCCTCAGAATTTACGAACGAACAAAGAACAGTTCTTCAGAGCAAACTTGAAAAGATTCTTAATAAAAAAGTGCAGCTAAATTTTAAAACGGATGTGAAATTAGTTGGCGGATTTATTGCTAAAGTTGATGATACTCTTTACGATGCTTCAATAAAACATCAACTGGAGTTACTGAAAAAACAATTTTTAAAGGGTGACTTTTCACTCAATTAAATAATGAAGTTTAAAAGGAAATAATTATGGCTGAAGTTAGACCTGACGAAATATCGGCGATATTAAGGAAACAGCTTTCCGGTTTTGAAAGCGAAGTTGACGTTTATGATGTTGGAACCGTTTTGCAGGTTGGTGATGGAATCGCACGTGTTTATGGATTAAGCAAAGTGATGGCCAGCGAACTTGTTGAATTTCCCAATGATGTTATCGGAATGGTATTGAATCTTGATGAAGATAGTGTTGGATGCGTGCTTTTTGGTGAAAGCTCTCTCGTTAAAGAAGGCGATACAGTTAAAAGGACAAAAAGAGTTGCGTCAATTCCGGTTGGAAAAGAATTGCTCGGAAGAGTTGTTAATCCGCTTGGAAAGCCAATTGATGGAAAGGGTGCGATCAACACTGATAAATTTTTACCAATCGAAAGAAAAGCACTCGGCGTTATTCAGAGGCAACCGGTAAAAGAACCATTACAGACAGGTATCGCAGCTGTTGATGCGATGATCCCGATTGGTCGTGGTCAGAGAGAATTAATCATTGGTGACAGACAGACCGGTAAAACAGCTGTTGCAATAGATGCAATTATTAATCAAAAGTATACGCACACCGAAGAAGCAAAGTCTCTTGGAATAAAACCTGTCTATTGCGTTTACGTTGCGATCGGTCAGAAAAGTTCAACAGTTGCACAAGTTGTTGCAAAGCTGCAAGAACACGGCGCGATGGATTACACAACTGTAGTTACAGCTTCGGCATGGGAACCAGCTCCGCTTCAGTACATTGCCCCTTATTCGGGTGCAACTCTTGGCGAATATTTCCGTGATAATGGAATGCACTCACTCGTTATCTATGATGACTTATCAAAGCAGGCAGCTGCTTATCGTGAACTTTCGTTGTTATTAAGAAGGCCTCCCGGAAGAGAAGCTTATCCCGGTGATGTTTTCTATCTTCATTCACGATTACTTGAGAGGGCCTCAAAACTAAGCGATGATCTCGGCGGCGGAAGTTTGACTGCTCTGCCAATTATTGAAACTCAGCAGGGCGACGTATCAGCTTATATTCCAACTAACGTAATTTCAATTACTGATGGACAGATTTATCTCGAGTCAAGTTTATTTAACTCAGGTGTTCGTCCTGCTATTAACGTAGGTATTTCAGTATCACGTGTTGGTGGAAATGCTCAAATCAAAGGAATGAAAAAAGTTGCCGGTTCACTTAAACTTGATCTGGCGCAGTACAGAGAGCTCGAAGCATTCGCGAAATTCGGTTCTGATCTAGATCAATCCACTTTACGAACTTTGAACAAAGGTGCTCGTCTTGTTGAATTGCTGAAACAGGGCCAGTATGCGCCAATTCCTGTTGAACGACAGATAGTTAGTATCTTTTTAGGAACTCGCGGTTTTATGGACTCAATACCGGTATCAGATGTAAAAAGATTTGAAAAAGAAGCACTTGAGTTTTTCGAAGTTAAACATAAAGACATCTTTGAAACTCTAAAGAAAGAAAAAGATATTTCTAAAGATCTCGAAGCAAAAATTAGTAATGCAGCTCAGGATTTTTTGAAAGTATTTAAGAAGACCGCATAATAGATTCAGATGGCTACCTTAAGAGACATAAAGACAAGGATTGTAGGCGTTAAGAGTACGCAGAAGATCACGAAAGCAATGAAGATGATTGCAACTGCAAAATTGCGTGGTGCGCAACAACGCATTGTCGGTGCTCGTCCTTATGCCAATAAAATTGGTGAGATGCTCTCCAGACTTGCTGCAGATGATTCTTTACAGTCGAATAAATTTTTTGCTTCAAGAGAATCAAAAAATGTTTGTGTTGTTGTAATAACAGCTGACAGAGGGTTATGTGGAGCATTCAATACTAATATCATTAGAGAAGCAAGCAGCTTTATTAATGAAGAGTTGAAAAATGAGAGCACTGTTTCAGTTTATACGGTTGGTAAAAAAGCATCTGAATATTTTGGGAAAAGAAATTATTCAATCGCAGGAAAGATTACCGGACTTTTCGGTTCGCTCGAATATCAATCGACGCTTCAGCTATATAATGATCTTATACCAAAATATTTAAACGGTGATATTGACAAAATCGTCTTGGTATATAATGAATTCGTCTCGATGATCCAGCAGAAAATTGTAAAAGTTCAATTGCTGCCGGTTCCGTTCATTCAATCAGAGCAAAAAGAAAATTTACATTCGGCAAATTATATTTATGAACCGGATCAGCTTTCAATATTTGAATCGCTTATTCCAAAACATTTAAAAGTTCAGATATGGAGAGCATTGCTTGAATCAAATGCTGCTGAATTAAGTGCAAGAATGACAGCGATGGATAATGCTACTACAAATGCGCAAGAGTTAATTCGTTCTTTGAATCTGACGTATAATAAAGAAAGACAAGCCGCTATAACTAAAGAGATCCTGGAGATTGTTTCAGGAGCGAATGCTCTCAAAGCCAGCTCATAATTTCCTTATTAACCTCTCTATGTCCAGCTGAACTAAATATTATGTTTGAAGATTTATCATTAAAAATAGAAAGCGCACTAAAAAAGGTTAGGGGACAGGGAAGGTTAAGCGAAAAAAATATTTCTGATACTCTCAGGGAAATTCGCCGTGTCCTGCTCGATGCTGATGTTAATTACAAAGTAGCTAAAGAATTTATTGATAAAGTTTCTGAAAAGGCTCTAGGTCAGGAAGTTATTTCCTCGATAACTCCCGGACAGTTGATTACTAAAATAATTTATGATGAGCTTGTTAATCTTTTGGGTTCGTCGCAAACAGAGTTAAAACTTAATCCATCAGGCATAACAACAATTATGGTTGTTGGTCTGCAGGGTTCTGGCAAAACAACTTTCTGTGCAAAACTTGCCAGAAGATTAAAAGATCATAAAAGAAAAGTTTTATTGGCTGCTGCGGATGTTTACCGACCTGCTGCTATCGAACAGCTTAAACAGCTCGGTGACAAGATTGATGTAAAAGTTTTTTCTCTTGATAAACCGGATGCAAGAAAGACCGCTACTGATGCATTAAGCTTTGCGAAGCAAAATAATTTTGACACATTGATTATAGATACTGCCGGTCGTTTGCACATTGACGAGCAGATGATGCTGGAAATTTCTGATATTAAAAAACTGGTCAATCCGTCAGAAATTCTTTTTGTGGTAGATTCGATGACTGGCCAGGATGCAGTAAATTCTGCCAAAGCTTTTAATGAAACTGTAGATTTTGATGGTATTGTTCTTACAAAACTTGATGGCGATGCACGTGGCGGTGCAGCTTTATCTATAAGATCTGTTGTTGGAAAGCCGATCAAATTCATCAGTAATGGCGAAAAAACCGATGCTTTGGATGTTTTTTACCCGGATCGGTTAGCATCCAGAATACTTGGAAAAGGAGATGTAATCTCGCTTGTTGAAAAAGCTCAGCAAAGTTTTGATGAGAAGGAGGCAGAAAGGCTTGAAGAAAAGTTCAGGAAAAATCAATTTGATTTTGATGATTTTCTTAAGCAAATTAAAGTCATCAAGAAAATGGGTTCTCTGTCATCTCTCCTTGGAATGATTCCCGGAGTCAGTGCACAAATAAAAAATGCACAAATTGATGACAAGGCTCTAGTAAAAGTTGAGGCAATTATAAACTCGATGACTACAAAAGAGAGAGGGAATCCAAAAATTTTAAATGGAAGCAGAAGAAAAAGAATAGCCCGTGGAAGCGGAACATCTATTCAGGATGTAAACAGACTCCTGAAACAATTTGAAGAAATGAAAAAAATGATGAGCAGACTTTCTGGTAAATCATCATTAGCAAACCTGTCAATGGGCAGGTAAAAGTAAAATCAATTGATTAAATAATGAATTAAATGGAAAGGTCATAATAACTTGGCAGTTAAGTTAAGATTAAGAAGAATGGGAAAGAAAAAGCAGCCTATCTATAAATTGGTTGCTGCTGATTCACGATCACCCAGAGATGGAAAATTTCTTGAAGCTGTTGGTTTCTATAATCCTTTGACAAATCCTCATACTCTGGATTTGAAAGAAGATAGAATAATGTACTGGTTGAACGTTGGTGCTCAGCCTACACATACAGTTAAAAGTCTTTTGAGGCAGAAAGGTATTACTCTTAAAAAAGAATTAATATCTAAAGGTCTGGATGAAGAAAAAATAAAATCAGAACTTGAGAACTGGCAGAAGATGAAAGAAGCCGGCTCGAAGAAAAAAGCTGATAAGAAATTATCCAAAAAAGCAAAAGCTAAACAGGAAGCCCAGGCAAATGCTGAAGCTTCGGACAAGCAGGCTCCGGCAGAGGAATCAAAAACAGAAAAGACAACTGGCTAAAGTACAGCGGAAGTTAATGGCGCTGCTTCTGAACGGTTAATTAACTGTACTTAAACTACTGCTCACAGCGCTAATGGAGGAGGCTCTTATGAAAGAGTTCGTTGAATTTATTGCGAAGCATCTTGTCGATAACCCGGAACAGGTAGTTGTTGAACAGACAATTACTGAAGATAAAAAAATAAGTCTTACGTTAAGGGTCAAGCAGGAAGATGTGGGTAAAGTTATTGGTAAAAAAGGTAAGACTGCTATATCTATAAGAACACTTCTTACCGCAGTTGCTGCAAAAGAAGGCAAACGTGCAGTACTGGAAATATTAGATTAGTTTTATTAAGCAAAGGCTTGGAATATTTTTTAATTGCCCGGATCGAACAGCTTTACGGTAAGGATGGTTATGTGCGAATAAAATCTTTCTCGGATTTTCCGGAAAGGTTTTTAAGATTGAAAAAAGTATACCTCGACTTTTGGGGTGATAAGAAAGCATTTTATATCGAAGATATCAAAGATGTAAAAGGAAGTGTTTTAGTAAAGTTTGAAAGATTTGACAGTATAAGAGATTCTCAGTTGCTTCTGGAAAGAGAAATTTATGTTGCTGAAAAAGATGCTGTCACTTTACCTGAGAATCATTTTTTTGTTCACGATATAATTGGAAGCGAAATTATTATTGAGGAAGAATGTCTTGGCGTGATTACGGATATTATAAAAGGGAAAGGCAACGATGTACTTGTAGTTAAAGCTGATGATAAAAAAGAAATTCTGATACCTTTTGTT
The DNA here is from genome assembly GCA_016716565.1 of bacterium. Taxonomy (NCBI): domain Bacteria; species bacterium. Next base: position 586,343 of record JADJWC010000002.1, on the reverse strand, counting down.
CTTAGTTTTATTGAAAAATTTGATGCTGCCGAAAAAAAATTAATTCTGAACATCAAAAAAGATTTTTTTGAAGATGATCAGGATTGATGTTATATCAGCTGTACCGGATTTGCTTGAAAGTCCGTTGAAAACGAGCATAATTAAACGTGCTCAGGATAAAGGAAAACTTTCATTGCAGATTCATAATCTCCGGGATTTCGCATATAACAAGCATAAGCAGATTGATGATAAACCCTTTGGTGGTGGTCCGGGAATGGTTCTGAAACCTGAACCTTTTTTTGAATGTATTGAATCGCTCCAAGCACAGAGGACTTATGATAGAATAATTTTCACAACACCAAAAGGAAAATTATTCAACCAGAAGATTGCAAATGATTTTTCTCTATCAAAGAATCTGCTTGTAATTACTGGACATTATAAAGAAGTAGATGACCGCGTAAGACAAAAATTTGCAACAGATGAAATTTCAATCGGAAATTATGTGCTAACAGGCGGTGAACTTCCTGCATTGATAATTATTGATGCAGTTGTAAGATTGATACCCGGAGTTCTTAATGATAGTGAAGCAGCATTGGATGATTCATTCCAGGATGGTGAAATAGTTGAAGCGCCCTATTTTACCAGACCTGCTGAATACAGGGGAATGAAAGTCCCAGAAGTTCTTCTTTCTGGTAATGAAAAAGAAATTAAAAAATGGAAAGAAGAACAATCAAAAATTTTAACAGATAAATGGCGTGAAATTAATTCATCCGGAGACTGAGAGTCTTTGGTAAAAAGTAAAGGAGTAAGCGATGGATAAAGTAAACAGCGTATTAAAGGAAAAACCAAGAACCGATTTGCCGGAATTCAGAACCGGAGATCATATTAAAGTCTATGTAAGCATCGTTGAAGGTGACAAGGAAAGAATCCAGCCTTTTGAAGGCGATGTGATCAGCGTTCGTGGCAACGGACTAAATAAATCATTTACCGTACGAAAAATTTCAAGTGGTGTCGGAGTTGAAAGAATTTTCAGATTCACATCACCAAAAATTTCCAAGATAGAAATATTGAAAAAAGGTAATGTTAGAAGAGCAAAACTTTATTACCTGCGGAATCTTTCAGGTAAAGCCGCACGAATTAAGGATAAAAAAGCTCAGTAATTTTAGCACGCCGCCAGCAGGCGGCTTTTTTATTTTATGAATACAAAATTTTATCTGCCGAAGAATATTTTCTCACAAATACTTCTTTCAGAAATTGAAGACAAATCTAATCTTGAAATCGGGTTTCTTCCTGCAGCACTTATTGTAAAAGAAATATCGAATAGGGATAACTCCATTGGACTTATTCCAAGTCTGGATTTGATCACCAACAAAGATTTGTTCATTTCATCTGAAATTGGAATTTCATTTAATGCACTCCTTTCCAATTCTTACATCCATTTTAAGGAAGAACAGGAAACAATAGATGAATTATTTTTAAAAGGTGATGTTTCATCAAATGAAGTAATTCTGAGCAAGATACTTTTTAAGAATTTTATGATGTTGAAATCAAAACAACATTACTGAATAAAGAAGTATCTGATTTCAATAATAACCTGCTGATCATTGGTGATGAGAATTATGAGAAGGAGCTTTTCTTAAATGGATTGAGTTTCGCAGAAGAAATAATCGAACTGATAAATGCGCCTTACATTAACTTTGTGCTTGCATCTTCTACTGATGAAGCAATTAAAGAATTTAATTCAAGACACAGGAATGATTTAAAGAATGGACACGCTGAAAACTTTGAAAAGCTGTTCCCGACATTTCCTCAAACTTCACTTGATTTTCTTTCGGTAAATATCCAGCATCTTGTTTTTGATTTTGAAGAGCAGGATAGGGAAGGCATCACCCAATTGCTGCAAATGCCTTATTACCACGGGATGATAAAAGATATTATAGATGTGAAGTTTGTATAAAAAAATGGGCGATTCTGAGAACCGCCCATAAAAAAACTAAATCTCTACGTGACTAACACTTATCACATTCGGATTTTCACTCATCTTCTTCAGCATATCGGCAGTTGCGGCATTCTTTAGTTTCATTGTGCAGCTTGCTGCAATTCCGCCATCGAATATTACGTTTTCAATCTCTTCAACATTTATATCTCCTTCACGTAGCAAATCGAGAACACTTGCAAGAACACCTGGCTTGTCATAATGTTTTACTACAAGCTGATATTTAGCATCTGTGATTTTTGCTCTGTTTACCCAGTGGTCAATTACTCCGCTGTGAATGTAATGATTAATAATATTTATTGTCTCTTCAGCAACTGCATCCTGCGCTTGCTCAGTTGAAGCACCAATGTGGTGTGTTACATAAATATTCGGATTGTTCTGCAGCTTCGAAGTTACTTCACCGGATTTTGCTTCCGGTTCACCTTTGAAAACATCACAGGCATAACGGATATTTTTTTCTTTGATTGCTTCAAGAAGATCATCTTCAACAACTATATCTTGCCGTGATGTATTAATCAGGTAAGCACCATTTTTCATATAGCTGAACATCTGCTTATTGAACAATCCTTTTGTTTGTGGTGTTGCGGGTAGGTGAATGCTGACAACATCGCACAAAGGAAGAAGCTGATCCATCTCACTGAAATCTTTTATCTGAACTCCTTCGATTCTAGTAATATCTTTTCCGTAAACATTCATTTCAAAAGCGAGGGCTCTCCTTGCGACTTCTTTACCGATGTTTCCAACTCCAATGAGACCAAGAGTTTTACCTTTTAATCCTTTTCCTTTGGAATATTTATCTTTATTCCATACGTTTTTATTGAAATCGCTCACATTATCCGGAATAAACCTGTCGATTGAGATCATCAATCCAATTGCAAGTTCGGCAACTGCAACTGCATTCATTCCGGGACAGTTGGTAACATAAATACCTTTTTTATTCGCCGCAGCAATATTGATGTTGTTAACACCTGAACCTGCACGGATTATAAGATTGAGCTTCTTTGAACTGTTGATAGTCTCTTCATTTACTACTGTTGATCGGACAACAAGAATATCAACTTCCTTCGCAGCTTCCGGAAGATCTTTTTCACCAAGCTTTGGCTGATAAATTACATCGAGATCAAGATCTTTCATCTGCTGAATGTACTTGTCAGGAAATTTGTCGGCTACTAATACTTTAAGTTTCATATTTACTCCTCTATTTATGATTTTCTATTTCGCTGAACTTGCCTGCCTGCCGAACAGGCAGGTGTCAGCATCTTTGATAATATTTTTTTGGATTCCGAAACTAGTTCGGAATGACAATCTATTTTCTAAGGAATTCCTGGAAACGATTCCACAAATTTTATTTTTATATCTGCGAATGATTCGACTATCTTGACTTTTATATCCGGAAACGAATCAACAATCTGCCATTCACCGCAGTCATCGGGAAAAGATTCCACTATTTTTACTTTCAGATCAGGAAATGATTCAACAACCTGAACAGTTAAATCAGGGAATGATTCCACAAACTGGATTTTACCGTAAAGCTGAATTCCGTTAAAAGTACATTCATCTTCATTAATCTGATCATTCGATTGAGCGAATGAAACATTACAACTGACTATTAGACTAAATAATATGATCCACAACATTTTTTTAGATTGCTTCGTCACTTCGTTCCTCGCAATGACATATCGTTTACTTTTTCAGCATTGGAATTTTAACATTCCATTTTTTCGCATTTTCAATTGCTTGTTTGTAACCAGCATCCGCGTGACGCATAACTCCCATTCCCGGATCATACGTTAAAACTCTTTCCAATCTTTCTTCAGCTTCTTTAGTTCCATCAGCAACTACTACCATTCCTGCGTGAATTGATTTACCAATTCCAACTCCACCGCCGTGATGAACTGAAACCCAGCTTGCACCGCCGATTGCATTTAACAGTGCATTCAATATCGGCCAATCAGCAATCGCATCACTTCCATCTATCATTCCTTCGGTTTCCCTATTCGGGGACGCAACGGAACCACAATCGAGATGATCTCTTCCGATTACAATCGGAGCTTTTACTTTTTTATCCGCAACAAGTTTGTTGAAAATCTTTCCCATCTTCGCTCGCTCGCCGTAACCAAGCCAGCAAATTCTTGAAGGCAATCCCTGGAAGTGAACTTTTTTCTGTGCCATATCAATCCAATTCATCAATGCTTTATTCTCAGGAAAAGTTTCCTTTACAGCTTTGTCTGTTTCGTAAATATCTTTTGGATTACCGGAAAGGGCAGCCCATCGAAACGGACCTTTACCATCACAGAAAAGCGGACGAATAAATTCAGGAACAAAGCCGGGAATATCGAAAGCATTCCTCACTCCATTTTCCTTTGCTTCTCCGCGGATGTTGTTGCCGTAATCAAAAGTGATTGCACCGCGTTTCTGAAACTCAAGCATTGCTTGGACATGATTCACAATTGTTTGCCGTGAAAGCTTGATGTATTTGTCGGGATCTGTTTTTCTAAGTTGAATTGCCTGTTCAAAGCTCATTCCCATCGGGACGTAACCATTGAGAACATCATGAGCAGAAGTCTGATCAGTTAAAACATCGGGAATAATATTTCTTTTTAAAATTTCAGGAAGAACTTCGCCAGCGTTTCCAATTAATCCAACTGAAAGAGCAATTCCCTTTGATTTTGCATCAAGCACTTTATTCAGTGCCTCATCAATATTATCAGTAAGGAAATCGAGATAACCAGTATCAATTCTCTTTTGTGCACGGGAACGATCAACTTCAATTCCAAGGCAAGCAGCTCCGTTAAAAGTTGCAGCAAGCGGCTGAGCTCCGCCCATTCCACCAAGACCGGCTGTAAGTACAAATTTTCCTTTTAAAGTTCCATCAAAATATTTTCGGGCACATTCAGCGAAAGTCTCATAAGTGCCTTGAAGGATTCCCTGTGTTCCGATGTATATCCAGCTTCCAGCAGTCATCTGTCCGTACATCGTTAATCCAAGCTGTTCAAGTCTGCGGAACTCATCCCAGGTTGCCCAATCGGGAACGAGCATTGAATTGGAAATAATAACCCGTGGTGCATTAGTGTGAGTTTTAAAAATGCCAACAGGTTTTCCTGATTGAACTAAAAGTGTTTCATCATTTTCAAGCTTCTTTAATGAGTCAACAATTGCAGCAAACGCATCCCAATTACGTGCTGCTTTTCCGCTACCGCCGTAAACAATAAGATCTTCAGGTCTTTCTGCGACTTCCGGATTAAGGTTGTTCATCAGCATTCTCATAGCTGCTTCCTGAATCCATCCTTTACAGCTTAAGTTTGTTCCTGTCGGTGCTTTAATAATTTTTTCATCAGTAGGGATCATCATTTATCCTTTAAAATGATTTTCATAAATATCTGAATACTGTTTATAAAGTGATTTCATCAGCCATTTCTTAATAAACCAGCTTTTGCTCATCTCTTTTTTCAGATACTCAATATTTTGTTTGATGTTATTGGTCAGTCTTATCTTTTCATCTTTTGTGAGTTTAACGCTGTCAGAGTTTGCATTTAATTTTTCCAGAATAGAATTGAATGCCTTCACTTCACCAAAATACTGGTTATCGTTTCCCATTTGCTTGAGTGCCTGTTTGCAGAAAGATGATAAAAGTTTCTTCTCGTTTTTGTTGAATTCAAAATTATAATTTGTAAAAAGTTTTTTCATTTTCTTGTATGCTTAATTGTATAGTTGATTCCGGACTTTTTGATATCCCGGTTTAATAATATCGTATATGTATCTTAATCGTTCTTTGTATGGAATGAATGCAGACTTCATTGCGTTAATTGTAATTTTTTCAATTTCATCAAAGCTGAGATTAAAATACTTGATGGCCGTCATAAATTCTTCAGTCATATTTGTATTGCTCATCAGCCTGTCATCTGTATTTATCGTTACTCTGAATTTCTCTTTGAATAATATTCCGAAAGGATGATTCTCAAGCTTATCTACTGCACCGGTATGCAGGTTGCTTAACAAACAAATTTCAAGAGGAATTCTTTTATCAAGTACATATTGAGCCAGATCGCCGAAACTTACAACCTCGCCGTCTTCATTCAACACAATATCTTCAAGCAATCTTGTTGCGTGACCGATCCTGTGCGCACCGCACCACTGAATTGCCTGCCAGATAGATTCTTTTCCGAAAGCTTCACCAGCGTGAATAGTTATATTAAAATTTGCTCGCTGAATAAACTGAAATGCTTCGAGATGCTTTTTAGGAGGATATCCGCCTTCTTCACCTGCAAGATCAAATCCAACAACTCCGTCTTTTCTGAAATTAACAGCAAGCTCAGCAATCTCGAGCGTATTTTTCATATTACGCATTCCGCAAAGGATTAATCCATAACCGACACCGAAATCTCTTCTACCTTTTTCTAATCCATTGAGCACAGCAGTTACAGTATCTTCGAGATACAAATCTTTGTTTGTATGATAAACCGGAGCGAACCTTGTTTCAACATAAGCAACACCATCTTTTTTCATATCCTCCATCATCTCGTAAGCAACTTTTTCCAGTCCTTCTTTCGTCTGCATAACTGCAGTAGTATGTTCAAAGCCTTTCAGAAATTCAACTAAGCTGCCTTTGTTAGCACCGATGTGGAACCAGTTTGCTAGTTCCTCCGCATCGCGTGTTGGAAGTTTTTTGTAATTAAGTTCATCAGCAAGGTCGATCACTGTTTGTGGACGCAGACCTCCATCGATATGATCGTGGAGCAGAACTTTCGGAACAGAATTTATGATTTCTTTGGTTAACAAAATTTCCTCTTATTTCACTTCAAAAATTACCCTTTTAGGCTTCCAAAATCAATTTAAATAGGTATAGTGTGATTCAAAATATGTCTGTCTTTTAAGAATAATAATTGTATTTTTGGAACATAAATTTCATCCAAAAGTAACAAATCAATAAACTTAATAATCCATAAATGGAGTTAATATGAAAAATTCCAAACTAATTGTACTCGGAATGTTAATGATGGGGGTAATGTTCCTTGGATTCCAATGCTCTTCAACTGAACTCACGAGTGCAAAACTCTACATTCAGCAGAAGAATTGGGATAAAGCAATTGAAACACTGAATTCCGAAGTAACAAAAAATCCGCAAAGTGACGAAGGCTATTTTCTGCTTGGAACAGTTTACAGCGAACTTGATAACGTTGATAAAATGATTGAGTCGTTCGATAAATCTCTTGCAATAAGCAGTAAGTTTCAAAAGAATATAGATGAATACAAAGCTTTCCAATGGGCAAATAATTTTAACCGCGGAGTAAATCTTTTTCAGAGAGGAAATAAAGCAACGGATGCAGACAGCTCCAAAATGTACTACGATATGGCAATTGATGCTTACAATAAAGCAATAGTACTTGAGCCAGATTCAGGCGAAACGTACAGAAATCTTGCATTTGTTTTATTAACAACAGGAAAAACCGAAGAATCAATTGCACCATTGAAGAAACTTGTTGAACTTGAACAGGCTGAAGAAGGTTATCAGTATCTTGGAGAAGTTTACTATACTCTGGGTCTCAATAAAATGAGTGATTTTAAAATGGACAAAAATGTTCAGGACAGCGTAAAGGCAATGGAATATTACAACAACTCAATAGCAATACTTGAGGAAGGAACTTCAAAATTTCCAGAGAATGCCGAGATGATTGGAACAAAGTTCAGTGCTTATATTGGCGCGAATAAGATGCAGGACGCATTAACTTCTGCAGAAGATTTAGTTGAAAAAGATCCAAACAATAAATTCAATCGTTATAATTACGGAGTTGTTCTTCTTAACACCGATAAATATCCTGAAGCAGAGACACAGCTTCTTGAAGCAATTAAGCTTGATCCTGAATATGATAACGCGATTTATAACCTCGGAGTTACCTATGTAAAATGGGGAACCGCAATGAACAAAGAAGCAGAACAGAAAGGTGTTATGAGCGATGATTATAAGAAAAAATATGAAGCCGCTTTACCTTACCTAGAGAAAGTTGTAGAAAAGGATCAGAGCAACGTTGCGATATGGGAGCTGCTCGGTAAAGTATATTCTGTTTTAGGAATGACGGATGATGCAAACAATGCATTTAAAAAAGCAGATGAATTAAGATAAAGTGAAAGAGATGAATCAAAACAAACCTCCTCAGGGACAGCAGATAAATATCGAGCTTGGTGAAAAAGAAGCGGAAGGAATTTATTCCAACCTGGCTATCATCACTCACTCACCGGCTGAGTTTATAATTGACTTTACGCGTATTGTGCCCGGTGTGCCGAAAGCAAAAGTGCTTTCGCGAATTATTACAACACCGCAGCATGCAAAGATGCTGATGAAAGCGTTGAAAGATAACATAGAAAAATTTGAAGCGCGCTTCGGTGAAATTAAAATGGAAATGCCGGCTGACCAGCATTTTGGATTCGTTGCACCGAAAGGACCCGAGAAGGTGAATTAGCCGAACTGTCATCCTGAGCAGTTCGACAAGCTCACTATAAACTTGTCGAAGGATCTAAAACCAAATTTAAAATTGCCATCTCATTTTTTGGGATGGCATTTTTTATTTCTGATCAATTGACTTTTCTATTAAAACTTTATCGACACGTTTTTCATCCATATCAACTATTTCAAATTTATACTGACTATGTTTTACCACATCACCCTCTTCAGGTATTTTACCGAGCTTGCTCATCATAAAACCGCCGAGTGTAGTGTATTCTTCTGCAGCAAATTCAATTGAAAGCAGTTCTGAAACTTTATTTATTTCGGTTGAGCCATCTACGAGGTATGATCCATCTTCACGAACTATAATATTTTGTTCCGATTCATCAAACTTCTCGGGTATTTCACCTACGATATTTTCGATCAGATCGTGCAGAGTAATTAAACCTTCCGTCCCGCCGTACTCATTTATTACGACAGCAATATTGGTTTTATTCTCTCTGAATCTTTCAAAAAGATCAATCGAATAAATTGTATCAGGGACAATAAGTGCTTCGACAATAATTGATTTCAAATCAAACGAAGGATTATTGTGATAGTTGATCAGAAATTCCTTCGCATAAAGTATTCCCAGGAAATTATCTATATCATTTTCAGCTGCTACGTACTTCGAGTAATGGTGCGTGGATATAAACTGAAATATTTCATCGTTTGTCATTGATGAATCAATCCACTCGATATCGACCCTGCGTACCATTATCTCGCTTACTTTCTTATCGTTAAAGCTGAATATTTTTTTAATCATCTCGGATTCTTCTTTTTCAAAGGTGCCGTGCTGAGTTCCTGTTTCCAGCAGTGATTTCAATTCTTCTTCCGAAACAGGCGGTTCAGGATTTTTCTTAATTCCGGTTAAAGATAAAAGCAGCTTTGTGGACGCACTCAAAAACCATACGACGGGTGCAAATATTTTTGTTATATAATACATCAACCCGGCAGTTAAAAGAGTTATCCTTTCAGGATTATTAAGTGCAATGGTTTTTGGAACGAGCTCGCCGATAACAAGAGAAAGATATGTAATTAACGCAACTATAAGACCTATCGAAATTTCAATAGCATATTTTTTAAGATAGCTTACCTGTTCAAAGATGGGAGTTATATCCTCTGCAATTGCATAACCGCCGTACGCACCGGCGAGTATACCAACGAGAGTAATACCTATCTGAACTGCGGAGAGAAATTTTTCCGGTTCTTTTAAAAGTATCAAAGCTTTTTTTGCTGCTTCACTTCCTTTCTTTGCTTTTTCTTCCAGCTTGAATTTTTTGGAAGAAACGAATGCAATCTCGCTCATTGCGAGCACACCGTTTATTGCGATAAGGATTATTATGATTATTATTTCGAACATCTGTGATTGAAAGAAATTTCTCTCTCAAAGTTAGCCAATTTTGGGTTAAGGCGGGGTACTTATGATGTTATCCTGTTTGATGAAGTTGCACAGATCTAACTATGACACCTGTTATATTTCGCTGGGGTGTATCGCATACGCCCCTTTTTGTTTTGGGCGAATTCAATTCGCCGCTACAATTGTTTGCTGATTAGTAAGTGTTGCTTGATTTTGTAAGTAACAATTTGCATTTTATTTACGGAAAAATAATTTCTACTCCGCGAGGGCAAGAATTCTTATTGTTGACCTCTAACTCCACTGCGCTGAATGCTTTCCTTCTCTCCCGAAGCAGAAGTTTTGAAAATAACTTTTTCAACTTCTAACAGGAGGTACACCATGAACCAAATCAAAATTTTTTTACTGTTTTTTCCCATTCTTATAACAAGTTCAATTGCTCAGACATTTATTCCACCAGGTGATGTAAGTGGTGACTGGTCATCAGCAGGGTCACCATACTATATACAGGGAGAAATAACAATTCCAAATGGTGAAACACTAACGATAGGTTCTGGAGTAAGTGTTGTATTTATGGGTCACTATAAATTTAATGTACAAGGTAGACTACTCGCTGTTGGTACTCAGCAGGATTCAATAAACTTTACAGCTGATAGTGTAGAAATTGGTTGGCATGGTATAAGATTCAATTACACACCCAACACAAATGACACGTCGAAATTAATTTATTGTTCATTTAGATACGGAAAGGCTAATACGGGAGTTAGCTCAAGTTGGGATAGATGTGGTGGTGCAATTTTAATCGGTGCATTTGATAAAGTTTTTGTATCTGATTGTCTTTTTGAATACAATAGCAACAGTGGTGATATTACTGCTTTAACAGGTGGGGCTGCGATTTTTATCAAATCAGCTTCACCAATTATTGTTAATAGCACTTTCAGAAATACTACAGGAACTACTGATTGTGCAATTTTAAGCCTTTATAGCTCAATTAATAATCCAGGTGAAAATCCAATTTTATCCAATAACGTATTTGCAAATAATAGCGGCCCTCATGGTCCAATTACTTGTTGTTACAATGATGCGATCATCTCTGGAAATTTTATTTCTGAAAATGTTACTACCAGGGCAGGGGGTGGAATATTTACTATGACAACAAATGCAATAATCACAAATAATATTATTATTAATAATCAATCTTTTGGCGTTGAAGGTGAAGGAGGTGGTATCAAATGTTATATTGGAGACAAGTCAATCTTTATTAACAATACGATTGCTTTTAACAGTTCTACTCTTGGAGGCGGAATTTGCTGCAATCAGAATTCAGACCCAGTTTTTATAAACAATATTATTTGGGGAAATACGGCCACGAATGGAAATCAGGTTAATTTAATTGAGGCTACCTCAGACCCAAATTTTTTCTACTGCGACATTCAGGGAGGTAAAGAAAGTTTTGGTGGTGCTGGCGCTGGAAATAATTATACTGGGTTATACGAAAATAATATGGATAGTGATCCTATGTTCCGAGATACGGCAAACTTCAATTATCATCTTATGTCCACTGATTGTGGCAGCACTTTTAACTCCCCGTGTATTGATGCAGGCGATCCTGATTTTTCAGATTCTAGTTTACATTGTATTTGGGGATTAGGAACAGACCGAAGTGATATAGGTGCATTTGGCGGTGGAGAAATACCTCTCGCTGTCGATGATCAAAACACAGAAATGTTAACGGACTATTCTCTCTCACAAAACTACCCCAACCCCTTAAATCCAAGCACCGTGATTAGTTATCAGTTACCTGTAAGCTGCGATGTAACATTGAAAGTATTTGATGTTTTGGGAAATGAAATCGCAACTCTTATAAACGAAGAAAAACCAGCAGGAAGGTATGAAGTTGAGTTCAATACTAATAGCCATTCCGGCAACATCCGGAATCTGCCAAGTGGGGTTTACTTCTATCAATTAAAAGCGGGAAATTATATTGGAACAAAAAAAATGTTATTACTGAAGTAGTCAGAAGTTGGGAGAGAGTATTTAGAATTGGAAAAATTATTTCTTGTACGCATAAAAATTTTAATGAAGTTTTACATTGAAAAAATTAATACAAATTTCTTTGTTTCTTTTTCTGGCAGCGCATTTAAGTTTTGCACAATGGGTGCAAACCAATGGCCTGGACTCGGTAGGTGTGATTACACTTACAGTTAGTGACACAAATCTGTTTGCCGGAGGGTGTCAAGAAGGAGTGTTTTTGTCAAGTGATGGAGGTCAAAGTTGGGCTCAAATAAACTATGGTCTTACGAACACCTGTATCTTTTCATTATTTGTTTGTGGAACATATTTATATGCAAGTACTTTATTTGGCGGGGTTTTTCGTTCCACCGATAACGGTTTAAGCTGGGCATTAATTAAATCATTACCTATTGATACAACAATCACTTGTTTTACAATTAGTGGAACAAGTCTCTTCGCTGGTGCTTCGTCAACTTATCCTGGTACTGAAGGTGGTGTATATCGCTCTGATGATAACGGAATAACCTGGATTCCAATTAACAATGGTTTCCCACCTAATAGAAATGTCAATGCTATTGTTACAATCCCCAATGGAACAGGCGGAACTAATCTTTGTGCTGGTGTCAGTATTTGTGATACAACTTGCCATGGGAGCATCTATCTTTCTACTAACAATGGAATAAGCTGGAATCAGGTGAGTACAGAACCTGGAAGTGGTGGACCTTTATGTGTTTGTGGGCAAAGTACATTTTCAGGTGATGGTTCAATTATTTTACGTTCTACTGATTATGGCAATACCTGGACTCAAGTTAATTCATGGCCACTACAATATCGTATCATGTCTTTTGGCATAATTGGGACAAATATCTTTGCAGGGTCAATTAACGAGAATAGTAATGATGGTCTGGTATTTCTTTCTACTGATGTTGGTACAAGCTGGATATCAATAAACGAAGGTTTACCTCCTGACAAATGGGTAGCTTCCTTCGCAACTATTGGCAATAATGCTTTCAGTGGAACATTACATTCAGGTGGAGTTTGGCGAAGACCATTAAGTGAAATTACTTCCGTAAAAGATGAACTAATTCAACCAACAGAATTTATTCTTGAGCAGAACTACCCAAATCCATTCAACCCAAGCACGGTAATCAGTTATCAATTACCAGTAAGCAGTGAGATTACTCTAAATGTGTTTGATGTTTTGGGAAATGAAATTGCAACACTTGTTGATGAATACAAACCAGCAGGGAGGTGTGAAGTTGAGTTTAATGCAGCATCATTACCGAGCGGGGTGTATTTCTATCAATTGAGAGCAGTTGATCCTTCGACAGGCTCAGGACAAGCTTATGTGAACACGAAGAATATGTTATTATTGAAGTAACTCAAAAATATTATTTTTTAATCTGCCCCGGAGTGATGACCCGGGATTTTTTATTTTAAGCAGATTGAGGTTTTATTTTTTATAACTTAACTTGCAGTCAAGTTTACATTTTCTTCTTAGGTAAGTGTTATTCAATTTCTAATCTTAATAATTTTTAGAATTTTATGGAAGCAAAAAACGAAAAATCACTCGTAATATTTGAAACTTTCAGAATTCGACGACATTACGATGAAGAAAAAGAAATCTGGTATTTTTCTGTAATTGATATTGTTGCAGCTTTAACCGGTCAGATAGATTTTAAAAAAGCACAAAGTTATTGGACTACGTTAAAAAATCGTCTGAAAAAGGAAGGAAGTGAGATTGTCACAAACTGTGACAAACTGAAATTATTAGCGGCAGATGGCAAACGATACCTGACCGATGTGGCTGATGTAGAAACCATACTTCGGCTCGTTCAATCTGTGCCAAGTAAAAAAGCCGAACCAATAAAACTATGGCTTGCAAGAGTTGGTTATGAGCGAATGGAAGAAATGAACAATCCTGAAATTGCCCTGAATCGTTCTCGTGAGTACTGGCAGAAAAAAGGAAGAAGCGAAAAGTGGATTCAGCAGAGAATGTTGGGTCAGGAGACGAGAAACAAGCTTACTGACTATTGGGGCAAACACGGAGTAGAAAAAGAAGATGAGTTCGCTATACTAACAAATATTATCCATAAAGAATGGAGCGAACTGACTGTAAAAGAACATAAGAACTTAAAGAGATTAAAGTCTCAAAACCTTCGTGATCATATGAGTGAAGCCGAGCTGATATTCACCGCACTCGCTGAACTTTCAACGAGACAAATTGCGGAAAGTGAAAAAGCACAAGGATTTGAAGCTAATAAACCCCCCGCGAAGAAAGGCGGAAAGATTGCTAAAGATGCCAGGAAAGCACTTGAACAAAAAACTGGTAAAAGCGTTGTTACGGGTGATAACTTTTACAACAACCAGTCGAGAAGAAAAAATTAAACAAGAAATGAAGAGTACTGGATGAAGAAAAATCAGTGGGCAATTATGAGTTAAACTGGAATGCACAGCAACTGCCAATCGGAGTGTATTTCTATCAATTGATAGCAGGAGAATTTGTTCAGACCAGAAAGATGATTTGATTTAATTAGAATAAATAATTCAGTACTTCATCCTCGGCAGGGTGATGAAGGTTCCTGCAACAAAAATCAGGTTTGCAAACCACGCAGTTAAAACTGGATCGAGCGCACCATTCTTGCCAAATGCCTGACTTACTTTCATAAAGACAAGATAGATAAATGCGATGAGTATATTTATTCCAACCTGTACAGCAACACCGCTTTTTCTTTTGTTGGCAGATATTGGTAGTCCGAAGAGAACAATTATTACGTTCGTCATTGCAAAAGCAAACCGCGAGTGGTATTCAATCTGTGCAACAATTGGATTTGTTCCTGCTCTTTTCTGTGAATCAATCAGGTCTGATAGTTCGCTTAAATTCATCTCCACAGGCTTCTGCTGTTTCTTTGTGAGGTCAACCGGTTTGAAATGCAGGTTCGATAGTTTTAAGCTGTCGAAATAACTGGCTGTTTCGGTTCTGTCAGTAAAAATTCTTTTAACTCCCTGTTTTGCAATCCACACTCCGCTGAGTGAATCATATTCAAGTTTCTGTGCATCAATCCGCTGAATCATTTCAGTAAGATTGGCTTCATTAAATTCCTGTATGCTAACTCTGTTCGCCCAGTTGAGATTGCTGTCGAAGTAAGAGATGCTTACGATTCGCGCTTTGCTGTCCTGGAAATAAATATTGCTTCCTGTAAACACTAATCCTTTTTTAAGATATGTCTGCTCAATATAAACTTTTGTTTTGTTTGCCATCGGGACAATGTATCCGCCGAAGTAAAGTGAAATGAAACTTATCAGCAGGGCAGTGACTACGAACGGCGCCATAAACCTGTAAAGACTAACCCCGCTTGCCCTGATTGCAGTGAGCTCGCTTAGCTGTGATGCTTTCCCTGCTGTGAATAAAGCACCGAAGAGAACTGCGACGGGTGTTATCAGTTTTATTATTTCAGGAGTGAACACCACGTAATAATGAAGGATGTTTACCCACGGCACATTCTGATCAATGAAATCATCGAGGTTCTCCATTGCATCTATCACTAAAAAAATCAGGATGAATGCAAGCAGTGCAAAGAAAACAGTCAGCAGGAATTGTTTGATTAAATACCGGTCAATAATTTTCATCTGGTTCCTGCAACTGTCGTAGTCTTTTTGGAATTAATTTTTTCAGCAAAGTGAATTTGATCGTAACTGTCTCTCGATTAGTTTTTACTGTGAGTACAATCCCAAGGAAACCAAGCAGAAAATTTGCTGCCCACATTCCTATAAACGGAGAGAAGAAACCTCGCTCAGCAAGTTTTTCTCCACCGATCAGGAAAGCCCAATAGATAAGGAAAAATAGTAAGCTGATGCTTGCAGCCACACCAAACCCGCCTTTTCTAACCATAACTCCCAGCGGTGCACCAATCAAAATGAAAACGATGCACGCCGCGGGGATAGAATATTTTTTATAAATCTCCACTTCATATTTTTCAATTTCTCTGTCGGTGAATTCAATACTTCTGGCTTTAGAAGTGATATTATTTTTTGCTGTTCTTATTTTATCGAGCACTCTTGCATAAACCAGATGTTCGCGTACTTCCGGTGCAGGGTTGCTGTATGAAAACTTCTTCGACTTTTTTGTGAATAAATAATTATCTGTTTCAGATTTTAAGAATTTTAACTGCTGATTTCTTTCTGCTCTGAAGTTGTCAACGATTGCAACCATTGTATCAACACCGAGTTCTCTTTCTCCTCTTATCCCGCCCTGCGATTGGTGGAAAGTAAATTGGGAACCATCCATTACAATTCTGTGCTTGTCGAAGATAAGTTTTCTGTAAAGTCCTGTTTCCTTTACATCTGCTTCGTGGATTTCACCGCTCCATAGATCCATAACAAGATTTTTTTGATCAGCAGTAAAATAAATTTTTCCTTTGTTGGCTGTTACAACATTGATTTTTGCAGGAGTTGTATAATCGTAAATAGTTACACCGCTTAGCTCATTCGTTTGTGAATTTATTTCTCTTACAAGGATCGCATACTTGGAAACTTCCTGTGAAAAGAATCCTGGCTCAAGTGAAAGTGTCGGCTTCTGCTGGGAAATATCCGACATAAGAATTCTTGCCTGATGATTTGCATCAGGCAAAACCTGATCGTTAAACAAAAACAACAAAAATGCTAATACGATGCTTGCTAAAAACGGTGCTCTCATCATTTTATAAAGACTAACACCGGATGATTTTAATATCGTAATCTCATTGTTCTGTGAGAAATTTCCGTACGCCATTAAAGTTGCAACAAGTGTAGCCATCGGTATAACTAGCACAAGCATCCAGGACAAATTGAAAACAATCAGCTGAATGATTAACCAGGTGTCAAGCCCCTTTCCGACGAGACGATCGGCAAATTTCATCATGAACTGAAGAAGGAATATGCCCATCAAAGTAAGCGTAGAAAAAATAAAAGGAATAAAATGGGCTTTAAGTATATATCTGTGCGCAATCATCAAAAGAAAAATACTCAAGCCTGCCAAGTTTAACAAGATAATCAGTATACACTGATATGATTTGTTTCATATATTTCTAACCCAGATATGAAAAATTCATTTGTTGTTATAACTGCTCCAATATTAATACTGATCTCCGCATCGTTCATCCTGTTTTTTTCAATTTCTTCGGATGGGAATAGCAAGCAATTAGAAATTCATCCGGCTGAATATTATCCACGATGGCTGAAAAATAATGAGTACAAAACATCTCAGACTTCCGGGATTACTTTAATTTCAGAAAGAGATGATGAGAAAGAGTTTCTACTTGCAGATGATGTTGGAAAGATTCATAGATTCAGGATTAAGCAGGATACTCTCTTCAGCTTTTCTGAAATTAAATTTAGTGATCAAGCAAATGAAATGCTGGCTAATTATCCAAAATGGGATTTCGAGGAAATTTTTTATGACAGGTACACAGGCGAGGTATATTTAACGATTGAAGGAAACGGAAACGAGCATTTAAAGTATCACAACATCTGCAAATTAAAGTTTTTAAATAATGATATTTTGCGTGATACAATAGTGACTCTTGAAATAGTTCAGTTCACACCGGAAAATGTGTTTAATAATAAACTGCAGCCAAATGTTGGCTATGAAGGATTAACTTCGGATGAAAATTATTTTTATCTCGGTCTCGAAAATGATCAGATGAGTCCTGGAGAATTCAGCGATCATACATTGATAAAAATTGCTGACAAGAATTCATTGACAATTGTGAAAGAAATTTCTACTGATACTCTCAATATTTCTACTGTCTGTGGGCTGTACTCGGATGAAAATTATTCACTTTTGGGGATTGACAGGAATCACAGGAAAGTTTTTAAATTGCTTCTGGATGAATATTTTAACATAATTGATTTGGATTTTTTTGAGATGAAAACTGTGATTCCCAGCTATGATAGTCTGGAATATGTTGGCTCACTTGAATCAATCACAATTACTTCTGAAAAATTTCTTTTTCTGGTTGACGATCCGTGGCACACTTTCTTTATACCACCAAATGAAATTTTGAAAGATCTTGATGAAATGACAGTTAATAACTTTAAAAACTTTATTCCCATTATTCATAAGTTTGAGATAGAACAAAAATAAGGAGTGATAAAATGGAAAATGTAGTTGGTTATATTAATTCAAACAAGCAGAAATACGTTGATGAGTTGAAAAACTTTTTAAGAATTCCAAGCATCAGCACACTTGCTGAAAATAAAACTGATATGAACACAGCGGCACAGTTTGTTGCTGATAAACTCACAGAAGCCGGGATGGAAAATGTAAAAGTTATCGAAACAAAAGGTCATCCGTTGGTATATGCCGATTGGCTTCATGCTCCGGGAAAACCAACAGTTTTAGTTTACGGACATTATGATGTTCAGCCTGTTGATCCGATTAATCTGTGGGATTCTCCTCCATTTGAACCAACAATTAAAGGTGAAAATATTTTCGCTCGCGGTGCAACAGATGATAAAGGTCAGATGTACATGCACATTAAAAGTGTTGAAGCTTATTTTAAAACTATCGGCAAACTTCCTTTGAATGTTAAATTTATTATAGAAGGTGAAGAAGAAATCGGAAGTGGAAATCTCGATGAGTTCGTAAATAAAAACCAGGAAATGCTTAAATGCGATGCAGTTATGATTTCGGATACTTCTCTTTACGGACCCGGAATACCAACGCTGACTTATGGATTAAGAGGATTATGTTATATGGAAGTTGTTGTTACCGGTCCGAACAGAGATTTACATTCAGGAACATTCGGTGGCGGAGTTGATAATCCTATTAATGTCCTCGCGGAAATGATTTCGAAACTAAAGGATGGTAATGGCAAAATAAAAATTCCCGGTTTTTATAAGGACGTTGTTAATCTTACTAAAAAAGAAAGAGATAATTTTAAGAGACTGCCATTCTCAGAAAAGCAATACGCAAAGACTCTCGGTGTTAAAGAACTAAAAGGTGAAAAGGGCTTCTCAACTCTCGAAAGAGTTTGGGCAAGACCGACATTAGATTGCAACGGAATTTTCGGAGGATTCACCGGCGAAGGTGCTAAAACTGTACTTCCTTCAAAAGCTACTGCTAAGATTAGTATGCGTCTTGTTCCGAATCAGGATCCTAAAAAAATAGGAAAACTCTTTACATCCTATATGAAAAAAATTGCACCAAAATCTGTTACAATGGAAATAAAAGATTTACATGGTGCTTATCCGATAGCTACTTCACTCGATGATAAAGCGACACAGGCAGCAGCAAGTGCATTAGCAAAAGTTTTTGGAAAGAAGACAGTATTTATGAGAGAAGGCGGTTCAATACCAATTGTTGTTTCGTTTGCGAAAAAATTGAAAGCATCACCAGTACTTATGGGGATGGGACTAAATACTGAAAACCTTCATTCACCGAATGAACATTTTAACCTGAATCATTTTCATCTGGGAATATTAAGCTCAGCATATTTTCTTGATGAGTTCGCAAAATAATTTTTAGTTGACGAAACCTTTATTTCAGTATTAGAGTAAATTCTTTTCTCTCAGTTGCTGGCTTGACATATAGCATATATTGTGAGATTGCATACAACTATATCAATCATCCCCCCATTGGTAATTTTGACTTAAACGGGACAACTCTCAGGCCTTCAATAAAATAATGAAAAATAGATTATTCGCAAGCTTTTTATTCATTTTTAGTATGTTATATTTGTAGCACAAATTTTGATTTACTAAGAAACCTAAAATTAACCCTTAGCAACCAATTTTAATGTTTATTACTGACGAAAAAAATACGCTCTTAATTGAATACTTTGAATCAATGGGATTTTCCTCATTTCAGATCGATGGTTACCGCGTGATTAACCGATTCACAAATGTTGAAGCAGAGCTTGATTCTCTTTACAATGGTGTTGCGCTCCGAAGCATTTCTCATGAAGGCATAATTGAGTTGAAGGGAAATGATGCTCTGGATTTAGTTCACAGGATTGGGACCAATAGTGTAAAGGATCTTCCGAAAGAAGGTGTTAAGAAAACCATATTCACTACTGAAAAGGGAAGAATAATTGGATTAACCACTATAATGAATTTTGATAATTACCAGCTGCTGGTTTGTGATCGTATCACTAAACAAAAAGTTATGAGCTGGATCAGAAAATATGTTATCAGTGATGATGTTCAGGTTAATGATGCAAATTTAAAATATAACTTGCTTGAATTGACTGGTCCTCAAGCCGAGTCGTTCGCAACTCTCATCTGCGGAAATATTGTTAATGAGATCCAGCCTAATTCTTTTAAAATTATTCACACAGAAAATATTCTTTTCTTCCTGATAAAAATTCCTGGCGAAAGAGGAAAGAACAAATTCTGGTTCCTTGCAGATTTTGAAAACTCAAAACGTCTGATCAATTATATGCAGGAAAATAAAGGTGTGTTCAATTTTAATCTGGTTGGTGAAGAAGTTTATAATATTTATAGAATTGAATACGGAATACCTGTTGCTCCAAATGAACTAAGTGATGAATTCAACCCTCTTGAAGCAGGACTTGAAGAGATTATTGATTTTAATAAAGGATGTTATATAGGACAGGAAGTAATAGCAAGACTACAGACATACAATAAGGTCCAAAAAAAACTTGTTGGTCTTAAATTAAATGAACCAATTGAATTTAATAACGGCAATATGGTTATTGAATACAATGGAGAAGATATCGGGAAACTTACTTCTTTCGCAACATCACATAGACTAAAATCACCAATTGCACTTGCTTATATTAGAAACTCTCATTCAACTCACGGAACACAAATCTCCCTGAAACTTTCTGATAATAAAATTGTTAAATCAGAAGTTCAATCTCTGCCTTTTCTAAAATGAAAATATACACCAAAACCGGGGACAAAGGTGAAACCGGATTATTTGGCGGTGAACGTGTCAGCAAAGACTCACTCCGCATTTCAGCATATGGAACAATCGATGAGTTAAACTCTTTTATTGGCTATGCGATTACTGAAGTCAAAGATCCCGGTGTTAAAGAAAATCTTTCCTTGATTCAGAATTATCTTTTTACGATCGGATCTGATTTAGCTACTCCCGAAACTGAAAAAAATGCTAAGTTGAATATTCAGCGGACGCCGGAATCATTTTATAAAGAGATTGAAAAAATGATTGATAAATATGATGCTCAACTCGAAGAACTCCGGAACTTTATTCTTCCCGGCGGATCTAAAAGTTCAGCTTTGCTTCATATATGCAGAACTGTTTGCAGACGTGCCGAAAGGGAAGTTGTGGCACTAAAAAATTCAGTGACTATCGGAGATAATATTGTTATGTTTCTTAACAGATTATCGGATTTGTTTTTTGTTCTTTCACGTTTTGAGAATAAGGTCTCAAACTATCCTGATACTATCTGGAATCCAAAATCGTAATTATTTGTGATTTAATTTTTGGATTCTTGCATTTCCCCAATTGGGGGTGAAATTTTGGTTTCGACGGGATTAAAGAGGCTTAGAACTGCGTACCGTGTTCCCCGAAGACACGTTAAAAAATTGGGAACAAACAATAACTGGCGAATATAATTACGCCTTAGCTGCGTAAATAAAACGTAGCTCGTTCTCCTTTCTCTATTTTACCGGGGTTTGGAAGAACGCCGTTTAGGTAGAATAGCTGAGTCTTTTGTCTGCGGAGATGAAGCGAATTAAACAGCAGGCAGACTTTAAGTGATCTTTGTCTGTTTGGCAGCTTAAAGTCAAAAAGAAACAGACTATGTATGTAGATGTTCTTTGGATCTTAATTTCGGACCGGGGTTCGACTCCCCGCACCTCCACCAGGCTTCGTTTTATCCGAAGGACTCCTTCGGAGAGTAAAACGAAAAATGAAGCCTTCACCAGCAAAGTCTTTATCAGACGAAGTCAGCTAATCATATTAACATTACTTCTTAATTCACCGACAGAATCATACCATTCATCAATCACCAATTGTTAAAACAGAATTGATTATCTAAGTTTCCAAAAGAAATTCATAATCTTTAGATGGAAATTGTTAACAGTTCAAGAAAATATTATTTCTGAAAAGAAGAATTCGAATTTATTCACTAGTAAATTTTTCAAGATCTGGTCATTGTTAGGATTTGAAGCTTTAGTATGGATAGTCGGTTTATTATATCTCGCATTCATTCATTCACCGGGTAAATCACATTTTACAATCTGTCCTTTAGCTAATCTCGGAATTGAATTTTGTCCCGGATGCGGATTAGGCAATTCGATATCCTATTTGTTCAAGGGTGATTTTGTTTCTTCATTCCATGCACATCCTTTAGGAATTTTTGCACTGACAGTCTTAACACTTAGAATAATCAATATCATCAAAAATAATTGGAGGAGATATGCCTAATGCATTTCAATTAATGCCAAGTCTTGAAGCAGACGAAATGGCTTTTGTACAGATGTTAATAAAAGATATGAGCGATAACCAGGCTCAGCAGTTTGCGATGTCATATATGTCAAGACGAAAAGATCCTAGCAATATGCTTCTGTTTACCTTGATAGGATTTCTTGGTATTGCAGGAGTCCAAAGATTTGTTTTAGGACAGATTGGTCTTGGAATTCTGTACTTACTTACCGGTGGCCTTTGCCTGATCGGAACAATCGTTGACCTGATCAATCATAAGAAACTTGCATTCGAATACAATACCAAGCAAGCTCAGGAAGTAGCTACAATGATGAGAACATATACTGCTTGATTTTTTTTGAGGAAGCTTTTTATAAGTCTTCCTCATCTCTATTCTTTCGGGGAAATATTTTTTCGCAATTATTTCATTGCTTGCTACTAGCTCATCGGTTAAATTTCATAGTTATATGAAAAAGATTATTTTCACAAAGATGAGCGGCGCAGGAAACGATTTTGTAATTGTCGATAAAAAACTCAACCGGGATTTTGATGTATCTACAAAATTAGTTCAGCTTCTTTGCGACCGGCGAAATGGAATCGGATCAGATGGGCTTATCGTTATTTCAGATGCATCGGAACATAATTTTGTAATGAATTATTTTAATGCTGATGGATCAACTGGAAGCTTATGTGCAAATGGTGCACGATGTGCAGTCTTTTATGCGTCAGAAACAGGGAGGCTGAATGATGCTGGTGCAAAATTCATTTCCAACGAAGTTGAATACAAAGGAGAAGTCCTCAATAATTCAGAAGTAAAATTTTATTTAAACCCCCCAAAGAAAATAAAGTATAACTTCAAAATAAAAGCAGCCGGAAGACTCTTAAATGCACATTTTGCTGATACCGGTTCTCCGCACGTTGTGATCGATATAAACGAAAGTGAAGGACTGTTTCAAACACTGGATTCTGTACCGATTGAATCGATAGGAAAGGAAATTAGATATTTACCGGAATTTTCACCGGACGGCACGAATGTAAACTTTGTTGAGGTTAAGGATGGAATTGTTCATATAAGAACTTACGAAAGAGGAGTGGAAGCCGAAACTTTAGCTTGCGGAACTGGTTCGGTTGCAGCTGCATTAATATCGTTTGTTAATAAAAAATTAACCGTCCCTATTCAAATTATTCCTAAATCAAAAGAAAAATTATTAGTAAATTTTGAGGTAGAAAATTCAAAAGTAAAAAAACTGTCACTCACTGGTCCTGCAAAAATTGTATTTACCGGTGAAATGAACCTTTAATTTAAGGAGTCTAAATGTCGAAAGTATTGTTCACAATTAATTACGAAATTCAGCAAGATAAAAGAGAAGAATATTTAAGAACTATAAAGGAATTAAAAACCTTAATAAAAGCTGAAGGTTTGGAGAGTTATTCGGTTTACGAAGTCAAAGGAAAAGCAAACCGCTTCCAGGAACAATATATATTCGTTTCTGAAGAAACCTTTGAAAATTTTGAAGATGATACGGATGAGAGAATAAATATTCTTATAAACAAAATCAGCGGAATGACTGTTGAGCATTCAACTAAATATTCCACTTTTGCTGAATTAAACAATAATGTGTAAGGGTTCATTATAAGCGCATAATTCTAAAAATCATTAAGTCTGGTTAATATTTCAGGAAATGATGATCTTAGTATAGATAGCGTTGCATCCAATTTTCCTAATTTTCCTCATAACAAATTCTTAATTAACTTTTCTGAAGTGAATTCATTATAATTTCTATGATTGAATACGTTGGTGTTGCACATATACATTCGCTTTTTTCAGATGGAACCGGTGAAATTCCTGAGATAGCGAAATTTGCTGAGGAATCGGATCTCGATTTTCTTATGATTACCGATCACAACACGTTACGCGGCTTACAGGAAGGTTTTGAGAAATGGTACGGCAAAACTCTCTGCCTGATCGGTTGTGAAATAAATGACAGGGAAAATAAAAATCATTATCTTGCTTTTGGAATTGAGCAGGCATATTCAACTCGTCTCTCAGCAAAAGAGTATGTTAGGAAAGTAAAAGAAGCAGGTGGTATCGGGTTCCTTGCTCATCCACATGAAAAAAGAAATCATATAAAGGAACATCCACCGTACCCTTGGGTCGACTGGACAATTGAAGATTTTGATGGAATTGAAATTTGGAATCATATGTCAGAATGGATGGAAAATCTCACTGAACAGAACAAGTATACTTCGTTTCTGCATCCGTTGAGATCGATAGTAGCTCCGCCGCCTGAAACACTTAAACTCTGGGATGAGTTAAATTTAAAAAGAAAAGTAGTTGGAATTGGTGGAGTTGATGCTCACGCACACAAGCAGAGTCTTTTTGGATTTTTTGAAGTGGAAATTTTCCCTTACAAAGTTTTATTTAAATCGATACACATTCATTTATTTCTACCTGAACCACTGGTAAAAGGAAATACCAAACAAAAGATATCAAAATCTAAATCAGCGATCTATGAAGCACTGGCTTACGGAAGATCATTCATAGCGAACGATTATCATGCAAATTCCAAGGGATTTCAATTTTTTGCTAAAGCAGGTAAAAAGAAATTTTATATGGGAGATACTATTACTTCTTCTGAAAAAGTGACATTATCCATAGTTTTACCGGTTCAAAATGCTGATATAAAGTTGATCAGAAACGGAAAGGAGATAGCCGAATTCCAGGCTGAAAAAGCTGATTTTGAAGTAAAAAGACCGGGTGCTTACAGGGTTGAAGTTTATTATCAAAATAAAGCCTGGCTATTCACAAATCACATAAGAATCGGCATTTAATGCGCCCATAGTTCAACTGGATAGAACGTTGGATTCCGGTTCCAAAGGTTGGAGGTTCAAGTCCTCCTGGGCGTACTAAAATTAATGGCAGGTTGTCTGCAAAAGTATTATTTTTGCAGGGTTTTTTAATCAAAATAGTAGTTAACTGAAGGATGAATTAATGTTACAGAAAAAGAAAAAATTATCAAAGAAAGAAATAAAAAAAGATACTTTACTTGATCTTTATGAATCAACAATTGAATTCTTTGAAAAATATAAAAGCAAGATTATGCTTTATGCTGGTGTACTTGTGGTTGTTGCAGCAGCAGCATATTTCTACATCAATCAGAAATCACAAAGCAACGAAAAAGCCGGATTAGAACTTTCTCGCATAATGCCTTTGTATGATCAGGGATCTTATCTTGAAGCAATTGAAGGTAAGCAGGGAACCAACCTGATTGGTTTAAAAAAACTTGTTGAAGAATATGGCGGTACCGAGAACGGAGAAACAGCAAAAATATATCTTGCAAATTCTTATGCATTCCTAGGTAACTATGAAGAAGCGATAAAATATTATTCCGATTACGGCGGAAGTATTGATTACTTTGAGGCTGCTGCACTTGCCGGTCAGGCAGGTTATTACGCAAGCAAGAATGAATTTGAAAGAGCTGCAGATTTGTTTCTAAAAGCATCTAAAAAATCACCGGTTAATTCGCAAAACCCGGATTATCTGCTCAATGCAGGAATTAATTTCCTGAAAGCAGGCGAGAAGGAAGAAGCCAGAATAGTTTTTAATACAATCAAAGAAGATTATGCAACGTCACTCGCTTTCAGAGATGTTGATAAATATCTTTCGATGATTTATTGATTCACATTGGCATTTTGTCGGAATAATAAATTTTCTTTGGTTAACTTAGCAGTGTCAGATTTCTTTATTCTTAACAGCATTTTATTATAAACAGAACTTACGGTACTCTTATATCTAAACTATTATGGCAGATACTTCAGATTTCAGAAACGGTTTAATTATTAAATTCAAAAGTGATCTTTACAGCATTGTTGAATTCCAGCACGTAAAGCCCGGAAAAGGCGGTGCGTTTGTTCGTTCGACTTTAAAAAATTTAAGGAATGGAAAGGTTTTAGAAAATACGTTCAGAGCGGGTGAGAAAGTCGAAACTGTCCGTGTCGAAAGAAGAAAATACCAATACCTTTTTTCGGAAGGTGATTCTCTGGTTTGTATGGATAATGAAACTTATGAGCAGATTAATATTGCCAGGGAATTATTCAGTGATGGAATAAAATTCCTGAAAGAAAGCGAAGAAGTTGAAGTTGTTTCTAATGGATCTGATATCATATCGGTTGAAATACCAATTTTCATAAATTTAAAAGTAATTGAAACTGAACCCGGCTTTAAAGGCGATACTGCAACCGGTGCGCTAAAATCTGCAAAGCTGGAAACAGGTGCTCAAATTAACGTTCCCTTGTTCATAAATGAAGGTGATGTACTCAAAGTAGATACACGAACAGGAGAATATTCAGAAAGAGTTAAATCTTAAAAACAGAGGCTGAAAATGGATCTTGATTTAATTAAAAAACTCGTAAAGATTGTTGACACCAGTGGTGTTACAGATTTGGAAATTGAAGAAGGTGATTTAAAGATTAAGATTGCAAAGAAAATCAGGAATGCACAGGTAATCACTCAAGCTCAAATTCCTGTTGCTTCTGCTCAGCCTGTGATGCAAACATCTTTACCTACAGGTGAAACCACAAAGCAAACAACTGAAGCTGAGATTACATCAGCCAATCTTCACGAAATCAGGTCACCGATTGTTGGTACGTTTTACAGAGCACCTGCTCCGGATGCTGATTCCTATGTTCAGGTCGGCTCAGTTGTTTCACCCGGCAGTGTTTTGTGCATCGTCGAAGCAATGAAACTAATGAATGAAATTGAGTCGGATGTTAATGGAAAGGTCGTCAAGATTCTGGTTGAGAACGGTAAACCTGTTGAATATAATCAACCACTGTTTTTAATTGAGCTGACTTAGTATTACTAATATCAGGATAAACCTTGTTTAATAAAATTCTAATCGCCAATCGCGGCGAAATTGCTCTCCGTGTAATCCGTACTTGCAAAGAGATGGGGATTAAAACAGTCGCTGTTTATTCTGAAGCGGATCGGGATTCACTACATGTCACTTTTGCTGATGAAGCAGTATGCATCGGCCCTCCTTTCGGTAAGGATAGCTATCTGAAAATACCATCGATTATTTCTGCCGCCCAGGTTACAGGTGCTGATGCCATTCATCCCGGGTATGGTTTTCTTGCAGAGAATGCCAGCTTCTCCGAAATATGTCAGGAATCAAATATTAAATTTATTGGACCTTCTCCTGACATGATCCGTTCAATGGGAGATAAAGCTTTTGCTAAAAACACTATGAAAAAGAATCAGGTTCCTGTAATTCCTGGCAGCGATGGAGTTATAGATAATGTTGAAAGGGCAAAAGAGCTTGCAAAAGAAATAGGTTTCCCTGTTATTATTAAAGCTTCCGCAGGTGGCGGCGGAAAAGGAATGAGAATAGTTTGGGAAGAAGCTGATTTTCAAAAGGCTTTCCAAACCGCACGAACCGAAGCCGAAGCAGCTTTTGCTAATGGTGATGTTTACATTGAAAAATTTATTGAGAATCCAAGACATATTGAAATCCAGATTCTTGGAGATCAGCATGGAAATGTATACCACTATGGGGAAAGAGACTGTTCAATTCAGCGCAGACATCAGAAATTGATAGAAGAATCACCTTCACCTGCTGTTGATGAGGAACTTCGAAAAAAGATGGGAGAAGCAGCGATAAGAGGGGCTCATTCAGTTAATTATGAAGGCGCAGGAACTATTGAATTTCTTCTCGACAAGCATAAGAACTTTTATTTTATGGAGATGAACACCAGGATACAAGTTGAACATCCTGTGACTGAGTTTGTCTATGATGTTGAGCTCGTCAGGCAGCAAATCCTAGTTGCAGCTGGAGAAGAGATAGAAGCAAAACCTAAAAAACCACATGGTCATGCAATTGAATTCAGAATAAATGCAGAAGATCCGGATAATAATTTCAGACCATCACCGGGAAAGATTACCTCTCTGCATTTTCCAGGAGGCTTTGGTATCAGATTAGATTCGCACATCTATCAATCATACTCAATTCCACCTTACTATGACTCTTTGATTGCGAAGCTTATTGTCTGGGGTACCGACAGGCATTATGCGATAATGCGGGCAAAACGTGCATTGAACGAATTCATTGTAGAAGGAATAAAAACTACCATTCCATTTCATTTGAAAGTATTGGAAGATCCAAGGTTTATGAGCGGTAATTTTGATACAAGTTTTCTAGAGAAATTTTAGTACTACTTATATTCATAAAATTTAGTTAGAGGGAAAAATGAAAATACCTGAAAATTTAAAATACACTAATGATCACGAGTGGGTTCGTGTTGAAGGAAACATTGGTATTCTTGGAGTAACTGATTATGCGCAGGGTGAACTCGGCGATGTTGTCTTTTTAGATATTGATCCTGATCTAAAGGAGATTACCAAGGGCAATTCATTAGGCACAATCGAAGCAGTGAAAACTGTCAGTGATATTTTTGCACCCTTCAGCGGTAAAGTAATTGAAATCAATAAAAAACTTTCCGACTCTCCTGAACTTGTAAACTCTGATCCTTACGGTGAAGGCTGGATGATCAAAGCAGAAATTTCAAATCCTCCAGACCTCAATGATCTGCTTGATTCAAATGCTTATAAAAGTTTGATCGGGCAATAGTTTCTGCTAAGCTGATTAATATATTTTTTTTATAAACCCGTGAATAGCGGGTTTTTATTTTTAATAAAATATTTATTTTAAGGTTAATGAAACAACGAGACTTAATTTTAATTATTGACTTCGGTTCACAGTACACACAGCTTATTGCCCGCCGGGTGAGAGAAGTCAACGTTTATTCCGAGATACATCCTCATACAATTTCATTCGAGCAGGTAAAAGATTTGAATCCAAAAGGAATAATCCTGTCTGGCGGACCAATGAGTGTTTATGATGAATCAGCACCGGATATTGATCCTCAAATATTCAGTCTTAAAGTACCTTTTCTTGGAGTTTGTTACGGCCTTCAGATTATCTGTAAAAACTTTGGAGGAAAAGTTGAGCCGGCAGCTGACCGTGAGTATGGTAAATCAATATTGCGAATTACCGATAACACAGATATACTAGGCGGTGTTGAAGATGCGTCTGTTGTCTGGATGAGTCACGGCGATTATTTAACTGAATTGCCAAAAGGATTTAAAGTCATTGGTGAATCGGATCATTCCCCGATTTGTGCGATTTCAAATCCATCAAAAAAATATTATGGTCTTCAATTTCATCCTGAGGTTGTACACACCGAAGAAGGACAAAAAATTATCAGCAATTTCCTGTTTGAAATTTGTAAGTGTAAAGGAGATTGGACATCGCAGAATTTTATTGAATACCAGCTTGAAAAAATTAAATCAACTATCGGAAGCTCGAAAGCAATATGTGCGCTCAGCGGCGGAGTAGATTCCACTGTGGCAGCAGTTCTGGTAAGAAAAGCCATTGGCGAAAATTTAATTTGCATTCATATTGATAATGGATTGATGCGTAAAAATGAAAGTGAAAAGATTGGAAGATTATTTGAAGAGAAACTAAAACTGAATCATAAACATGTAGATGCGTCAGAAAAGTTTCTTACAAACCTCAAAGGTGTCACAGATCCTGAAAAGAAAAGAAAGATAATCGGCAATACGTTTATTGAAGTATTTGAAGAAGAAGCAAAAAAATATAAGGATGCTGAGTTCCTCGTTCAGGGAACACTTTATCCCGATGTAATCGAGTCAGTGTCAGTCAAAGGAGCATCAGCAACGATTAAGACTCACCACAACGTTGGCGGACTTCCTGAGAAAATGCATCTTAAATTAGTTGAACCTTTTCGTGAGTTGTTTAAAGACGAAGTTAGAAGTGTCGGCAAAAGCCTGAACATTCCATCTGAATTTATAAATCGGCATCCGTTCCCGGGTCCGGGTCTTGGTGTCAGAGTTTTAGGTGAAATCACAAGGGACAAACTTGATATTATCCGCGAGGCTGATGATATATATATTACATCAATTAAAGAAGCAGGATTATATAACAGCATCTGGCAAGCATTCACAGTATTACTTCCTGTGAGTTCTGTAGGTGTTATGGGCGACGCAAGAACGTATGAATTTGTGCTCTCTTTGCGGGCAGTAACTTCCGTCGATGGGATGACTGCTGACTGGTTTCCTTTTGAACATGATTTTCTATCTTCCGTTTCAAATAAAATAATAAACAAGGTTAGAGGCGTAAACAGGGTAGTGTATGATATCAGTTCGAAACCTCCGGCAACAATTGAATGGGAATGATTTTACTTTTCGAAAACTATATTTTAACTGATGATAAATAGCCGCCTTAAAATATTTTTTATTGTTATGCTATTCATAGCTTTTGAATTTCACTTCGCATCAGCTCAACAAGAAGATGAGCAGATAAAGAATCTATTTGATAATTCTATTGCGTTATATAATTCAGGTAAAAATGATGAAGCTTTGGAAGGTTTTAAAAAAATATTATCAGATTATAAATACAATTCAAAAACCACAGCTTCAGAATTTTTCAAAGCAAAAATACAACTTGAATTAAGTCAGCTGAATCAGTTCAAGTATACGGCAGATCAATTTCTGCTGAATTATTCTTCCAGTTCATATACGGATGAAATCCGGTTCCTTCTGGTTAAGTACAATCTGGAAATTGCCAACTATTACAATGCATTTAAAGAAGTTTTAAATGTTATTGATAAAACAACATCTTCTTTATCTGAACAAAAAGCAAGAAAGATTGGAGAGGGTATTGCTGCCAAATATTTAAATGACATCCAGCTTGATCGAATAAATTCATCATTCACCAGTGATAAGATTAGAACATTTATCCTTCTTCAAAAAGGAAAATATTATCTGAGAACTGGAAATTCATATAGCTCAAAAAATGCTTTTGAGCAAATTATAAGTGACTATCCTGAATCTGAGGAATATTCTGAAGCAAAAAAATTAGTTGATAGTTCAGTAGAAAATATCCAGCCTGCAACAACTATAATTGGAGTAATGCTTCCTCTTGAAATTAATCAGTTTGAGGAATATGAATCACAACCTGCTGCCGAAATTCTTGAAGGAATAAAGTTCGCAGTTGATGAATTTAATAAAACAAGAGATGAAAAAGTTGGATTGATAATCCGTGATACAAAAAAAGATATTCAGCAAATAAAAAAAATAAAAGATGAATTTGTTGAACTCAATTCGCTTGTTGCTGTCATTGGTCCGATCTTTAGTAACGAAGTGCGCGCAGCTCTTGATGAATTCGATGATTACGACATTCCGATAATTTCACCAACTGCAACTGATGACGATTTGACAAGCATCAGTCATAACTTCTTTCAGGCAAATCCATCATTCTCCGTTAGAGGAAGAGTGATGGCACAGTACATCTATTACGTTGAAAATAGACGGAATATATCTGTTCTAAATTCTATTGACAGCTACTCACCAATTCTTGCTGCATCATTCATTGATGAATTTGAAAAGCTTGGAGGTAGAATTATCAGAAAAGAATCATTCAGTAATGAGTATTCAAACTTCAGTACACCGGTTTCAAAAATTTACAGCGACTCTCTCGTAATTGAAGGAATATATATTCCGTTATCAGATAATTCAATCACTCCTCTGCTATTATCTGAAATGGCTAAATATTATATTAAGATACCTTTGTTCGGTAACCAGGATTGGTTCACAGCAAAGGGATTTGAAACAGTCCCGGGCATAAGTAACAATCTTGTTTTTGAATCGGATTACTTTGTTGACTTTACTTCAGAAACGTATCAGAATTTTAATGAGCAGTTTATTTCCATAACAGGTAAAGATGTAAATCGAAATGCTCTTTATGGCTATGATGCTGCAAAATTTTTACTCACTGCTTACAGGAATAGTGGTCAGGGCAGAAAAAATCTTGTAGAAAAGATGTCATCGGGAATGGTCAGCAGCGGTTTACGAAATAATATTTCATTCGATGAAAGAAGAGTAAACAGATTCTTAAATATTATCCGATACAGAGATGGTATCTTTGAATTAATTGACAAATTCAGACTTAACCAATGATGAATAATAACAATGGGAAAAAGCTTACTGTCAAAGAGCTCCCCCTTGATGATCGTCCCAGGGAGAAGCTGTTGCTGAGGGGAGCGCAAAATCTTTCTGATGCAGAGCTGATTGCCATTCTGCTTAGAACAGGCAAGAAAGGGAAGTCGGTTTTAGAGATATCAAGAGACTTGATTAATAGTGAAAAAAATTTATCTCTTCTTGCAACCCGCACAGTTCAATCACTTACAAACATCAGCGGTATAGGTAATGACAAAGCCGCAACTCTGGCTGCAGCTTTTGAATTGAGCCGAAGAATTTTATCCCAGTCAAAGTGGCGTTCAGATAAAAAAATAACTTCACCTCAGGATATTGCAGATGTTTTTATACCAATTCTAAGAGATGAAGTGAAAGAGCAGTTCATTGTTGTATGTTTAAATTCTGCGAATAAAGTAATAAAGTACGAAACAATTTCAGTGGGAAATCTGAATTCGAGTGTTGTGCATCCGCGTGAAATTTTTAAAGTTGCAATAGATAATAATTCAGCAAGTATAATTTTAATTCACAACCACCCGAGTGGAAACCCGGAACCAAGTAATGAGGATATAAGAATAACAAAAAAGCTTGTAGAATCTGGAAAGATATTGGAGATACCGATTTTTGACCATGTAATTATTGCTGGAGAAAGATATACTAGTTTTGTCGAAAAAAGGCTTTTTTAAAATAAAAACTTAATATTTCTTGAATATTTTCAATGCTTTCGTTATATAAGAATCCTAAATTTTACACTACTTGGTAAACTAGAGGTAGTTGACTTTTATCTAAATCTTAATCAATTAATATCTTATTCATAAATAATCGGAGGTTTCATATGAGCCTACTTAAAAACTTCAGGACTCCTGTCCTCGCTGCTGTTCTGTTTGTCAGCATGGCGCTGATTGCAGGTTGTGGTGGTTTAAGTGAAGCTCAGATTGCTGAACTCAATGCATTGCGTGATGAAGTAAAATCACTCGAAGCAGAGGCTAACAGTCTGAGAGATCAAAAAGCACAACTCGAATCTGAAATTCAGACCATTAACCGCAAATTGGCTGAATGCAACAAGCAAAAGGAAGAAACTAAGGCAAATCTTGAAAAATTGCCTAAGTAATTATTAACAGGAATTTTTATAACAAAATTAAAATGGAGAAAAAAATGAAACTTGCAAAATTTTTAGTTGCTATCATTTCCCTTTCTTTCCTGTTATCTCTTTCTTCCTTTGCTCAGGAAACAGAGATGACTGAAGAAGAATGGGAAGCCGAAATGACCCGGCTTACCGGTCAAAAACAAGCTTTAACATCTGAGATAGAAACCTTGAAAAAGGATATCGAAAATCTCAATACTGTAAAAGCTGGTCTTCAGGATCCAGAACAGTGCATCGACGAACTCTATGCACTTGTTGGTGCTACCAGAAGTGATGTTGACAATTTCAGAAATGCTGTTAACGAACTTGATGGCAAGATTAAAAGAAAAGAAGCACCAAAGGCTGACAGACAAGCTGATTTAAATGCTTTAAAGATGAACAAAATTAGTGCATTACCTGAATTTTTCGATAAGGTTCACAACAAGATGCAGAAAGCTCTTGATGAGTGGATCGATGCACCTCCTGTAATTAACTACAAAGTAGTTAAAGGTGATCACCTCTGGGGTATTGCAAGAAAGAAAGAACATTATGGAAACGGTTTTGCATGGCCGGTAATCTATAAAGCAAACAGAGATAAAATTAAGAATCCGGATCTTATCTATCCTGATCAGGAGTTCTCAATTCCACCACTGACTCAGGAAGAAAAAGATAAGTATGAAAAGTTAAGAGCTAATTATAAACCAGCTCCGGTTCAATAATATATTCTTGTATTGTTGTTCAACTTAATTTATTTGGAAAAAACCCTTGTCCAGTTTCTGGATAAGGGTTTTTTCATTTAAAGATTTTTATGACTGCTGTAGAAAAGAAAATTATTATCGAAAATGTCAATATGCTTGATCTTCTCGGGTTCAATGATTCCAACCTAAGAATACTTGAAGACAGGTTTAACACTTCAATAACCGTCAGAGGAGATAATGTAATTCTTAAAGGAGTAATTGAAGAAGTTGAATTGATTGAAAAGGTGCTGAAGGAAATGGCCTATGTTCTCAACACAAGTGGAAGATTAGGTACAAGTGATGTGAACACTATTCTTGAATTGACTACAGAAGGCAAAGAAGTAGTTGATGAAGAAGAACTGGATACAATAGTTCTTTATACAAAAAAGGATGTCATTAAAGCCAGAACATCCGGTCAGATCAACTATATAAACCTTGCAAGAAAAAATGACATTTGCTTTGCGATTGGTCCGGCAGGAACAGGAAAAACTTACCTTGCTGTTGCAATTGCTGTCTCAGCATTGAAGCGCGGGTTAGTCAAAAAATTAATTTTAGCAAGACCAGCAGTGGAAGCAGGCGAAAGTCTTGGATTCCTTCCGGGTGATTTCCGCGAGAAAATAGATCCATATCTTCGGCCTCTTTATGATGCACTTGATGATATGATACCATCAGAAAAATTGAAAAACTATATTGAGAAAAGAGTTATTGAAATTGTTCCGCTTGCATATATGCGTGGACGAACGTTGAATAATGCTTATGTTATTCTTGATGAAGCTCAGAACTCAACAACAATGCAGATGAAAATGTTTCTAACAAGGCTTGGCGGCAACTCCAAATCAATAATAACGGGGGACATTACCCAGATAGATCTTCCGGCAAAACAAGTCAGCGGATTGGTCCAGGCAAAAGAAATTTTATCCAATGTGGAAGGTGTTGCTTTTGTTTATTTTGATAAGAGTGATGTTGTGAGACATAAGCTTGTGAAGGATATTATCGATGCTTATGAGAAGTTCAGTAATAATAAAAACGGCAATCTCTAAACTATTTTTTTACTTTCCTCCCAGTAAAAATCCATCTCTTTTAAATTTGATTCAGACAATTTTCTACCTGAATCTTTTATCTTTTGTTCGATGTAATTAAATCTTTTAATGAATTTTGAATTAGTCCTCCTCAGTGCATTTTCAGGATTGATATCTAAAAATCTTGCATAATTAACAAGAGCAAAAAACACATCTCCGATTTCATCTTCTAATTTACAATATAGCTTTTCATCGTTTTTGAGATCCGAGTTTTGATTTTTAATTTTTTCAATCTCATGCATCTCTTCAATTTCTTCGATTACTTTTTTCCATACGTCTTCTTTTTTCTCCCAGTCAAAACCTACTTTTGCAGCTTTTTCCTGAAGTCGATGAGCCCTTTGTAATGCTGGAAGCATTTCAGGTACGCCTTCCAATACTGAATCTCTTCCTTCATCCATTTTGATTTCTTCCCAGTTTTTCTTCACCTCATCTGCGCCTGAAACTTTTACTTCACCGAAAACGTGTGGGTGTCGTCTGATCAATTTTTCTCTGATCGAATCTATCACATCATCAATACTAAAGTCATTTGTTTCCGAAGCTATGATAGTATGAAAGACTACATGAAGCAGCAGATCTCCAAGCTCTTTCTTTAGCTCTTCAAAATTTTTCTTTTCAATTGATTCAACTACTTCATAAGCTTCCTCGATAGTAGCCGCTTTGATGGAATCATTTGTTTGTTCCCGATCCCACGGACATTCCTTCCTTAATCTTTTAACTATCTCAACGAATTCGTTAAATTTGTCACCAGTCATTTGATAAATCCTTATCGTATTATTTTAACTTAAATACTTATTAGAAATCAATTCAAATTTAATCAAAATAAAACTCTCTGAGTAGAAATCGAGGAATCATGTTCGAAGAAAAAATTAAGCAAATTGGAATTACAATCCCCGAACCTGTAAAACCGTTAGCTGCATACATACCGGCGATGCAGATTGGAAATCTTGTTATGACATCAGGGCAAGTGCCAATTTCTTCCGGTGCTGTAAAATATCAGGGTAAAGTTGGAAGAGATTTGTCAGAGGAAGAAGGAAAAGAAGCAGCAAAACTTTGTGCGATAAATTGTCTGAGTGCTGTAAAGAGTGTAATCGGAAATCTTGATAAAATTAAAAGAGTATTGAAGTTGACCGTATTTATCGCAAGTGCAGAAGGATTTACTGCTCAGCCAAAAGTTGCAAATGGTGCGTCAGAACTTATCGGCGAAATTTTTGGTGAAGCAGGAAAACATGTTCGCAGTGCAGTTGGAGTCAGTGAACTCCCGTTAAATTCTGCTGTTGAGATTGAAATGATTGTTGAAGTGAAAAGTTAATTACAGAGCCAGCCAGTTTTTTATCAGCTTTTTACCAGCAGGTGTGAGTATTGATTCAGGATGAAATTGAATTCCTTCAAGAGAATAAATTTTATGACGAACTCCCATAACTTCACCCGTCGCAGCTGTTGCTGAGATTTCAATTTCATCTGGAATTGTATTTTCTTTTACAACTAATGAATGATACCGCATTGCTTCAAATTTCTGAGGCAGGTTTTTGAAAATAGTTTTATTATCATGGTTTATAGCTGAAGTTTTTCCGTGATATATATTTTCAGCATTGACAATTTCAGCTCCGAACAAATAGCAGATTGCCTGCATTCCCAAACATACTCCCAATATCGGGATTGAATTTCCAAATTCTCTGATAACTTCAAGAGTTAATCCTGAATTTTCTGGTCTTCCTGGACCAGGAGAAATTAAAATTTTATCCGGGTTGAAAACTCTGACGGTCTCAATCTTATCATCATTCTTAACAATTAATAATTCATTCCTGTATTTGCCAAGTAACTGAACAAGATTAAATGTAAAAGAGTCATAGTTGTCAACTACTAGTATTCTCAAGATAACCTGCGGAATATTTGGTTTATCATTAGATTTTGAATCATTTTCACTCTTTAATTGTTGCCTTGAATCTTAGAATTGCCAATGGGTATATTTGACTGCACAAAATTAAAGGAAAAAGTTTTAATGCAAAGAGAAATGTTAAAGTCTAAAATACACCGGGTTACTGTTACTCAAGCTGAACTGTACTATGAAGGAAGCATCACGGTGGATAAGGACTTGCTGCAAGCTGCGAATATTCTTCCGTACGAAAAAGTTCAGGTTTTAAATTTTAACAATGGAACACGACTCGACACTTATACAATTGAAGGATCTGCTGGCAGCGGGACAATTTGTTTGAATGGTCCGGCGGCAAGATTTGGTGCTGTAGGAGATGAAATAATTATTGTCAGTTACGTCCATTTACCAGAAGAGAATATAAAAAACCATAAACCAAAGGTTGTCCTGGTGGATAAGAATAATAAAATCTCAAAGATTTTATAATGAACTGTTCACAAGTTGTTAGTTGCTTTTTGTACGTTATTTATATAAAATTGAATTAAAATTTTGGTGATGAAGTGAAAAGTTTTTTAATAACAATATTTATTTTGTATTCAACCAGCATAGTTGCACAATTCCGGGATACTGGTATCGAACCGAAAAGTGTGAAAGAAGGAATTGTTACAGAAAATTCTAATGCACTATTTGGCTTTCTAAACTCCGATGATTTTATTATGCGTCATTCTTTCAGCTTGAACTATACTACTTTTGCCGGACAAGGTATGTCCCTCACAAGTTATACAAATAGCATGTTTTACAGATTGATGAACAATCTCAATGTTCAGCTGGATGTTTCTGTAATGTATTCTCCATACAGTACTCTCGGTGATCAGTTCCAGAAAGACATTTCCGGAATTTACATCAGCAATGCAGCTTTAAATTATCACCCGTGGGACAATTTTTCAGTTCATTTACAATACAGAAGTATGCCGTTCGGATATGGGTACTATCATCCGTTTTATGGGTATGGAAATCCATTCAATTTTAGTTCGGGAATAAACGGTTATCAGTCTGAATCACCATTTGAAGTAAAGTAATAGTTAAAATTTTTTTTAAACAACGGGGCAAATAAAATTTCAAGCGATACTAAAAAAGCAAGCTCATCTAAAAATCTTATCTTAAATATTTCAATCCTTGTTCTGATTCTAATTAATTCTGTTTTAGCTTATACTGTTTTTAACACTGTATCTGATAAATACTTTAACTCAGGTCCTGATTTATCAATAGACAGCACGAAAGCAAGAATCCAGGTCGAGGTTTTAAATGGATGCGGCGTTACAGGTATTGCGGAAAAATTAACTGATCATTTGAGAGCAAACAAAATTGATGTTGTCAATCTTGGTAATTACCGTTCGTTTGAAATTGAAAACAGTATCATAATAAGCAGGAACGAAAAAATTCTGAATGCTGAAAAAGTGGCAGCTATCGTAGGACTTGATAGAAGCAGAATTATTCAGCAGATAAATCCCGACTACTTACTCGATGTTACATTTATACTCGGAAGAGATTACAGAAATTTAATTCCAATAAAAAAGAGGTAGAATTGAACTCAACAGATTTAGCTAACCACATCTCAGAAGTTATTTTCACAAAGAAAGGTTCAAATGTTCTAAAAGTTGATCTTCGGAAACTTGTGACCTTTACAGATTATTTTGTGATTTGCTCTGCTGATTCCGATACTCAGGTAAAAGCAATAGCTGATCAGATTGATAAAGTGCTTTCTGATGAAGGGATCAGGTGCTGGCACAGAGAAGGGCTTAAAGCGCTCAGCTGGGTATTGTTGGATTATGTTGATGTTGTTGTTCATATCTTTAAAAAAGAAGCTCGTGACTTTTACAACCTCGAAAAGCTTTGGGGAGATGCCCCCTCTGAAATGATGAAGGATCCGGCAGAAAAAAATGTAGTTGCTGCCAAACGATGAAATAATTTTTCGAAGAAAATTTTTTCGGGTGTACTTCTTTAATAAGTTTACATATCATTTTTCATTCACTTTATTTCTATCTAATTGAAAAAATATTTACAGAAAATATTCAAGGATGCTGAAGAGCAACTACCTT
This sequence comes from bacterium, assembly GCA_016716565.1. Classification (NCBI taxonomy): domain Bacteria; species bacterium. Next base: position 547,165 of record JADJWC010000002.1, on the reverse strand, counting down.
ATCTTGCTGATGTAGAACTATCGTTTGATACTCCTAAAATTGAAACGCATGGTGATTTATCATCAAATGCTGCAATGATCCTTTCAAAAAAACTGAAGCGGAATCCAAGAGAAATTGCCGCTGAAATTCTGAACAATCTGAAAATAGATAACACAATAATTAGCAAAACTGATATTGCAGGACAAGGATTTATTAACTTCTATTTTATGCCATCATTTTTGGCTAACATTATTAAAGACATTATTGAAACCGGAGATGATTACGGAAAATCAAAAAAGTATTCCGGTAGAAAAGCAAATGTTGAATTTGTTTCTGCCAATCCAACCGGACCTTTGACAGTTGGTCACGGAAGGAATGCAGTTATTGGTGATACCGTCGCGAATCTGCTTGAGTGGATCGGGTATAAAGTTGATCGCGAGTATTATTTTAATAATGCCGGAAGACAAATGCGTGTGCTTGGTGATTCAGTCAGAATCAGGTATCTGAATCTTATTGGACAGCAAATAGATTTCCCGGAAGATTATTATCAGGGTGAATATATTATTGACATTGCCCGAAAATTAAAAGATAAATTCGGTGAAAAGCTTGTTGATGAACCTGTTGAAGGAAAATTTAAGGAAGCTGCGGAATCTGAGATTTTTAGTGAGATAAAGAAAAGTTTGGAAGCGATCGGTATTCATCATAATTTATTTTATAATGAAAAGTCTCTTTATGATGATGGGAAGATAGAATCTCTCCTAAAAAAATTCAGTGAGTTAAATCTCTCTTATGAAAAAGAAAATGCAACGTGGTTAAAACTTTCTGAACTGACTGGTGGTGAGGATAAAGTAATTGTTAAAAACACCGGTGAACCTACTTATCGTCTTCCGGATATCGCTTACCATGTAGTAAAATATGAGCGTGGTTATGATTTAATGGTTGATCTATTTGGTTCTGATCACAATGCTACGTATCCGGATGTGGTTGCAGGAGTCAAAGCTTTAGGTTATGATGTAAGTAAAATGAAAGTGCTGATACATCAGTTCGTTACGATACTTAAAGACGGCGAAGTTGTTAAAATGTCAACGCGAAAAGCGAATTACATAACTCTTGACGAACTTACTGAAGAAGTAGGTAAAGATGTTGTCAGATACTTTTTTAATATGAGATCAATTTCTTCGCATATGAATTTCGATATTGATCTAGCAAAAAAACAAAGCGATGAAAATCCCGTTTTCTATCTTCAATATGCGCATGCAAGAATTTGTTCAATTATCAGAACGGTTGAATCGGAAAACATAAAACCATCTATGGATAATTTGAATATGCTGGTTGAAGAAGAAGAACTATCGCTGCTTAAAAAGCTTCACAAGTTTGAAGAAGAAGTTTTATACAGTGCTGAGAATTATGAACCTCAGAGAATCTGTGCTTACCTTGAAGACCTTGCTGCTGCATTTCCATAAGTTTTATACGTTCAGAAGGATATTGGGAAGTGAAAAGAAATTAGCCGAAGCCCGATTAGCACTTGCACTCGCTGCAAAAACGGTAATTAAAAATGGATTGGCTATTCTTGGAGTAAGTGCACCTGAGAAAATGTAGCATATTCCTGCTCAAATGATGTCGTTCCGACTGTACACGCAAATACTCTCAAAGCTCCGGCATTCTTAAGTGTTTTTGCACATTCAAGAATTGTTGCACCAGTCGTACATACATCATCTACAACCAGAATATTTTTATTTGCAACTTTTTTTGACTTTCGAACTTTAAAAGCATCAGCTACATTCTTTGATCTTTCTTTCATATTTAATCTTGTTTGCGAGTCAGTATGTCTTGTTCGTTTTACGAAACCAGTTGAGTACGGAATTCGAAGTGATTTGGACAAACCCTTTGCAAGAAAGTCTGATTGGTTAAAGCCTCTCTCAGCCTTTTTTAGATGATGGATTGGAACCGGCAATATCAAATCAAATTGCCAGTTAAGTGCTTTTACTTTTTCACCGATTAATTCACCTAAAAAAATACCAAGTTTAAACTGCTTCTTATATTTCAAGGCATGGATAATATGTTGAAGCGTCTTGTCAATCTCAAAAATGTAGGCAGCGAAATAGTCATCGACATAATTTGAGGAAGAAAAGTTCTTATCAAATTCGCTGGAAAGTTTTTCTTCATCAGTAACTAATAAGCTGCTTAAACATTCGTCACAGACAGGTTTTTCTTTAGGCAGTAATTTCTTGTTGCATCCGGGGCAAAATCTCGGCAGGAAAAAATCAATAAGGTATGTAGCAGCTGCTATCATTCACAAAAAAAATTATAGCATTCCATTTCTTTTACGGATAAACCATTCAAGCGAAAATAAAAGCACAGCGATAATGAGAAGCCAGGTGTCTGACCAAAGTGCGAATTCAGAGGTAATCACTTTTTCTTTTGATGAATTTATTTTGAGCTCTTTAAGCTTGGCCAGCAACGGCTGGTAATCATCTGCAAAGTAAAATTCTCCGCTGGTTTCGTTTGCGATCAAATTTAAAAATGAGTAGTTCATTACAGGATTTACCATTTCGATATCAATCTCGCCAATATTAAAGCTGCCATTATCCTTTCCTAAAATCCGGTTATCTACAGTTGCTTCAGCTGAAAAATTAAAATCGCCCGGTTCGTTGATGATTATTGATCCTTCATACAATCCCGAACCGACATTCTGCATATCAGTTTCGTAATTATTTGCTAGAGATGAAATCTTGATTTTAATCCCGGCATCTGAAACAGGATCCAACGATTCATCAAATACTTCAGCGGTAAACTCAATTCTCTCACCCTGCGAATAATTTTTCTTTGAGGTTTTCACATTAACTAATTTCTGATCTTCACCTGCTCTTAACCAGCGTAAAGAATTGACTATAAAGCTGTCGAACAAATCAAGACCTTTTGGTGCAACCTGCAATTTCCATTTCCATATATCTTTTGCCAGAACTCCAATTGACCTTCTTCCACTGAAACTGCTGGAAATAATCAAAGGCGAGTTAGTTACGTTGTTGTTTAACTTTATCTGTGCGAGTGCTTTACTTTCAACTCTTGAAGAAAATATTGCATTCGGCTGTAAAACTGGCGGCAGATTATTCCAGTTCTCCAGGGGATTCTTTTCAACTTGCTTAAAGATCGGATTAGAGATTTGCTCGGGCAAAATGTACGGCTGAACTTCTTTAAAACCACTGAACGATTGTGCGATTGTAAAAGGTAAATCGTTTCCAAATCTTGAAATTCTATTTAAACTGATACCGGAAGAAAGAGTTACAAAGAAAGGAGTTTTCTTTTCTCTGATTTTTGTAATTACACGATTTAATAATTCCTCCGGCGTTGCATCGGCTGGAAAGCCAATCAGAAATAAAACATCAGCGCTATCAACAAGATTGTAGTTCAAGTTTCCCTGGAATTTATCTCTCGATATTTGCACAATAGAATTTACTTGAATGTTTTCATCTCTCATCAGAGAATTTTTAATAAAAGTCAGATCTGCATTTGGACTTGATGCAAGTAAGAGCACCTTAATTTTATTCGAGAGTACATTTACATAAAATACCTGCTTGTTGTTTGCAGTGGTAAACTCACCTTTAAGCGAAGATAATTGAATACTTAATTTTTTTTCTCCGCTGCTTTGAGGTTTATAATCGAAATTAATATTCTGAATCCCTGAAGAACTCAGATTTACTGTCTGCTGAGAAGTGAATTTATTATCCTCGTAAAGTGTGGCTGTGATTAATTCTCCCGCAAAACCTTTATTTGAAACAGTAGCGAGAATGCTTGTTGGCGTTTCGGCATAAATTATATCGTTGTGCAAAACCTTTTTTAATTCAACATCTGTGCGTTGAGTTGTATCTCCAATTCCAACAGAAAATACTGGTATTCCTGTATTTATTGCATCATAATATGGATTGCTTCCTGAAGTTATAACTCCATCACTAATAATTGTAATGGAAGCGACATTCTCTTCTGAGTTTTGAAGTTCGCTAAATACATCCTGTAAATTTGTTGCGCCATCAGCAAAATCTATTTTATCAATACTATCAACACCAATGGGCTTAACAGAATTTCCAAATTCAAAATAAGTCAAATTGCTTTCGGATGTCCTATCTGAAAAGTCGCTAATTATTTTTCTTACAGTTGAAAGCCTATTAGTTCCGTCATCAATCTGGATTGATCTGGAGTTATCGATAAAAACAAGATTGGCAGGTTCGAGCGTTAATTTTTTGCTCAGGTTTAGTATCGGTTCGAAGAGTATCAGGCACAAAACTAACAGAGCCAGAACACGAATAGTCACGAGCAATATTTTTTTGAAGGGTTGAATTTGTGGGATAGTATATCGATAAACATAAACCGAGTATATCGCAATTAGTATTAATGCAATAAAAAGATAGACACCGGAAAATGCCAGAGATATTTGTACATCTTCATATCCGAACATCAGAAATAAAGTTCTCCCTTGAAAATTGTTACAGCCTTTCCCGCTACTGACAATTCATTTTTAGAAGGAGAATAAGAAACATCAATTCTGCCTTTTCTGCCAAGAACATCGCCTTGTTCGAAAGTGAAGATTTTCCCTTCAATGTCCTTCTCAATTAAGCCTAACATACGCAGTACAAGAAGTAAAGGTCCATTTGCAGAACCTGTTACAGGATCTTCGTCAATTCCGTAATAAGGAGTAAAGAAACGCAAATGTGCATTGTTTTCTTTTTCAATTGTTTCAGTTGTGAAAAGAGTGAAAGCATCAAATCCTTTTCTTGCGGTAGATAAGTCCATCAATTTTTTGAAGTCAGGTTTTATGTTCATTAGATCTTTTAATGAAGAAACATAAATGTAAAGATATCCTCCATCGTCAAGAATAAAAGGGAATTTTTCAGGATTGATTACTTTCTCACCGTTAAGGGCTTTAATAATTTCCGCTTTGTTCCCTTGGAATAATTTTAATTCGGGTATGGGAATAGTTAATGAATAATTTCCATTATTTGTACTGCATTTGAGTATTCCGGAAAGAGTGCTGACAGTAAAGCTTGAATTGTTTTTAATTTTGCCTTGATGCAATAGGTAATGAATGGAAGCTATTGTCGCATGACCGCAAAGTTTCACTTCTACTTTTGGAGTGAACCATCTCAGATTGAAATCTGCCTCGTTGGACGAAGATATAAATGCAGTCTCAGAAAGATTGAACTCGCGAGCGATCAGCTGCATTTCTTCATTGGTTAGTCCATCTGAAAAAACTACGCCTGCAGGATTTCCTCTGAATGGTTCATCGGTGAAAGCATCAATCTGACAGACATCAATCAGCTTTTTCATTGAAGTTCTTTTCTATGTTCCAGCTTTTCATTTTTTCGTAAGTATCGTAGTCGGTAAGATCAAAATGGATTGGAGTGACGGAGACATATTTATTTTTGATTGCATTCTGGTCAGTATGATTTTCATTTTCAATTTCAACAAGTTTCCCAGTAAGCCAGTAATAATCTTTACCGAAAGGATCAGTTCTCTTTTCGTATATATCATCCCATTTTGCTTTACTTTGTTTTGTAACAAGAATGCCTGCGATTTCTTCTTCAGGTAGATTCGGAACATTTACGTTAATCAAAGTGCCTCTTGGTAAATCAAACTTAGCTATTTTTTGAGCGAGGTACTTAGCAACTTTTCCTGCATACCGGAAATCTTTTGCTTCGTGACTTGTAACTGAAATGGCTATTGCGGGCACATCCATAATAGCGGCTTCCCGTGCAGCAGATACAGTTCCAGAATAAATTATATTAATCGCTGTATTTGAGCCGTGGTTAATTCCTGAAATAACAAGGTCAGGAGATTCGCCCATAATATTTCGTATTCCCATCTTCACACAATCAGCAGGAGTTCCTTCAACTGCATAACCGAAAAAGTTTCCGTTCTTATGATAATTAAATACTCTCAACGGATATTTCATAGTTATTCCATGTCCGACTGCACTTTGTTCCTCGCTTGGAGCAACTACAATTACTTCGGCAATTTCTTTTAATGCTTCGGCTAATGCTGCAATCCCCGCCGAGTAAATCCCATCATCATTAGTTACTAATATTTTCAATATATTTGCCTTAATTGATGTTTTAAATATAACCGTGCTAATATACTACTAAAGTGATATACTCTCAATCAGTCTTGAGTATCTGATATATAATTATGCTCATCATCAAACCATCTGTTTTTAATCAGTTTCCGGAAATTATATTTGGATTTTCAACCAGGTACGGACAAGATTCGGAAGCACCATATTATTTTAACTTATCTTTCAGTGTCGGAGATGATAAAGAAAAAGTTGATCAAAACAGAAAAATGTTTTTTAACGAGCTTGGTTTGAATGAAGAGATGGTCAGCTACCAGAAGCAGGTGCATGAAGATAAAATAAATTTTGTTGATACTTACGGAAGCTGCGGTGAAAGTGATGCTCTGATCACGAAATCCAAAAATCTTGGATTAGCAATCAGCAGCGCTGATTGTCCTGCTATCTTTATTTACGATCCTTTGAAAAAAGTAATTGCCGCTGTTCATTCAGGATGGAAGGGAACAGAGAAGAAAATTCTTGCTAAAACAATTAAAAGATTGTCAGTCGAATTTTCCTGCATCACTTCTGATTTAATTTGTTATATCGGGCCATCGATCTCGCAGAAAAATTATGAAGTTGGTGAAGAAGTTGCGAAAAAGTTTGATGAACAATTCATTCTCACAAGAGAAAATAAACATTATCTGGATATTGCTGGTGTTAATTTCAATATGCTAGTAAATGAGGGAGTTAAAAAAATAAATATTCAGGTTTCAAAATTGTGCAGTTATGAATATTCCAAACTGCTGCATTCATACAGACGGGATGGAATTCAATCTGGCAGGGCACTTGGTATAATCGCAATAAAGGAATGATTTGAGCAGATTAACGGTAAAAATTATTCTTGCATATGCTTTACTTTGTTTCATCTGGGGCTCAACCTGGATTGCTATAAAGTTCGGACTCGAGGCACTCACTCCATTTTTTTCAGCAGGTGTTCGCTTTATACTTGCTTCAATTCTGATTTTTGCTTTGATGAGATTTAGAGGGGTTACTCTTCAAACAGATAAAGTTGCAATTCGATTATATCTTCTTATGGGATTTTTTTCTTTTGTGATTCCGTTTGGACTAGTTTATTGGGCACAGCAATTTGTTCCTTCTGGAATGGCTGCAGTTTTGTTTGCTGTTTATCCGTTCTGGGTTGTGATTTTTTCCTATTTAAGGATGAAAGAAGAATCCATTGGTTTCTATAAAATTTTTAGGACAATTTTAGGCTTTAGCGGAATCGTAGTTATTTTTTCAGATTCATTCAGAGGTGATATCTCCGATTACCTGATCGGAATGTTTGCAGTTGTACTAAGCGGGACGATGCAGGCATGGATCGCAGTTTCAATTAAGAAGTTTGGAGATCATCTCCATCATCTTTCTATGAATTTTGTTCCGATGGTGATTGCGGGAATTTCAATGACCGCAATTGCAATCGTTGCAGAAGATCTTTCAACCATTAGAATTAATGAGCACGCAGTTTTATCGATTCTCTATCTCGCTATCTTTGGAAGTGTTGTAACGTTCACATCTTTTTACTGGTTGATAAAACATATCAATGTTATAATTCTATCGTTAATAGCATTTATTACTCCGGTTGTTGCGTTAATACTTGGCTTCTTTCTTTACGGAGAAGTTCTGTCGACAAGACATTTCCTTGGTGTTGCATTGGTTCTTGTCGGGGTTTTCGGTGCAAACCTAGGTAATCTTCTGAAATTAAGAAATGAGTCAATAATCAAATCTGAATCAGCATAAATTCTATTAAAAATTTCAGACGATCTTTGTGAACATTTATTTAATTTTAACACTGTAAAAAATTTAATTTATAAAATGATCAATATTATCAGAATTAAGAACGCAACGTTTTACGGTTATCACGGTGTCAGCAATGAAGAGCAATATGTTGGCGGAAAGTTTGAAGCGGATATTGATATCTACACAGATTTTTCCGAGGCAGCTGCAGGGGATGATTTAAAAAAAACTGTTGATTACTACCAGGTTTATTCGTTCTTAAATCAGTTTGCAGTCAGACAAAAATATTATCTGATTGAAGCTCTCGCAGTTGAAATTGCAGATGAGTTATTAAAAAAGTATGAACGAATTATTAAAGTTGCAGTCCGTGTAAGAAAAAACAATCCTCCTCTTGGAGGCGTTGTAGATTGTGTCGAAGCCGAAGTGATAAAAGAAAGAAAAGAATTTAAAAACTGATTCGGAGAAAACGATTAAAAATTTCGCATATATAGGTGTTGGTTCAAATGTTGGAGTTCAGATCAATAAAATTGATTATGCCATTGAACTTATTGATGCAAATCCTGATTGTGAAGTTGAAAAGGTTTCATCAATTTATGAATCAGCTCCATACGGCGATATAATTCAAGGTGAATTTTTTAATGCGGTTTTCAGAATCAAAACACAGCTTGAAGTAAAGGAACTTTTCAGTTTATTAAAATCAGTTGAACAAAAAGTTGGAAGAAAAGAAACTGTCAAATGGGGCCCAAGAGAAATTGATCTCGATATTTTGTTTTATAACGATTTAATATTTTCGGACAATGAAATAACAATTCCTCATAAAGATTTGATGAACAGGGATTTTGTTTTAGTGCCATTATGCGAAATTGCTCCTGATTTTTTCCATCCGGAAGTGAATAAAAAAATCTCTGAAATTAGTATTTTTAAGGCGGATTATAAGGAATCTTCAGTAAAAGAAAATAAAACTTATATCCTCAGAAAAATTCCTCATAAAGTTCTGATACAATGAGCGACATTCAAAATCCAAATAACGATTTGCACTATATCGCAATCGAAGGTGTTATCGGTGCTGGTAAGACGAGCCTTGCGAAAAAAATTGGCGAGAGACTGAACGCAAAGCTCATCTTTGAGCAATTTGAGCACAATCCGTTCCTCGAAAAATTTTATGTTGACCGGAAAAGGTTTGCCTTCCAGACGCAGATGTTTTTTCTGATTAACAGGTTCAAGCAACAGCAGGAACTGAATCAGGAAGATTTATTCTCGGAACATCTTGTATGCGATTACATTTTTGAGAAGGACAGGATATTCGCTTATCTGAATCTGAGTAAAGATGAATTAAATCTTTACGAAAGTATTTATCCGCTTCTGGCCAGATCACTTCGTAAACCTGACCTGGTGATCTTTCTTCAATCAAATACAGACAGATTGATATATAACATTAAGAAAAGAAACCGTAAGGTGGAGCGAGCGATAACAAGAAGTTATCTTGAAGAACTTGGAGAAGCTTACAACCATTATTTTTTCAGATACAATTCAACTCCGCTGCTGATTGTAAATTCATCCGAAATAGATTTTGTAAATAATGAAAGCGATTTTGATGAGTTATTCAAGCAGATATTCAGAGAAGACAGAGGTTTTACCGAATATTTTAATCCTGAAGCAAGAAGAATATTATGATTCGAATTTTATTATATGCTGCCGTTGCTTTTCTCATACTTTTTGCATTCAGATTTTTCAAGCTGTTGTCGAACTATAAATCCGGCTCCAAACCGAACATCGATGATTTAAAGGAAAGAGCTGCTAACTTGAAGAACAAGTATAAAAATGTCCAGGAAGCTGACTTTCGAGATGTTACATCCTCGGAAGATGAAAATGATTCTTCAAAGAAATAATGTCCAAGAATAATCTATTATCGAAAATAGTCTATTCATTTTTCAAAATATTTTTCTCTGTTACTGAAAACCCTGCAAGGGAAATTAACACTCCCCAAAAAATTATTATTATTCGACAGCACAATCAGCTTGGTGATCTGCTTGCGAGTGTTTCTTTATTAAGGGCATTGAAGGAAACTTATCATGATTCTCAAACATCACTCGTAGTAAGCACAGACAATTATCCTGCTGTATCAAAAAACAAGTTGGTTGACAGGATTTTCGTCTTTGATAAAAGAAAATTATTTAATCCTGTTTATTTATGGAGCAAGATTAAATTTCTAAGAGAGCAGTATGACCTTGTAATAGTTCCTGCAACAGTGTCAGTATCATTTACAAGTGATCTTCTGGCACGATTAACAAAGTCTAAAATTCGAGTTGGTGTCAAATCTCTGGATGGAAATTTTAACAGGAGTTCTTTCTTTTTTGACAGGAGAATCGATCTTGACTGGCGCAAACATCCTGATTCAAATGTGTCGGAACGAATTCTTGACATAGTACGACCATTTGGGATTAACACACAAAATTTCAAATCTGAAATTACTTTCGATAGTGATGATATAACGGCAGCAAAAAAATTTATTGATGAGTTTGCTGATAAAAAGAAAGAACTTTTAATAGGATTACACGTCGGCGCCGGCAAGCCGAACAATCGCTGGTCGCTGGATAAATATGCAGCACTCGTTGCAAGGCTGGACAGAATCTATTCTGCGAACTTTTACCTAACAGGAGGATGGGCTGAAAAGGAGGAGTTAAATTATCTGACAAAACACTGTGAAATAAAATTTGGAAAATTTATCAATCAGCCTATTCCGCAAATTGCTGCACTTATTTCATTGTCCGATCTTTTCATTTCAAACGATACGGGAATTATGCACGTTGCGGGTACGACTGATACTCCCCAAATTAGTATTTTTGGACCAACAAATCCGTTTAACTGGGCACCTATTGGAGTGAATAAATATTTTATTCGTAAATCAGAACTCATTGATGATGTTTCTATTAACGATGTTTATCATTTGTGTGAAATAATTTTTAGGGATAAGGGAAAAATAAAATGAACAAGTGCATTGCAGCAGTTGATATGGGCACAAACTCTTTTCACCTGATAATTGTTCAGGTTAAAAGCGACGGTTCATTCAAAATAATTGACCGTGAAAGGGAAGTAATCCGTCTAGGTTCTCATAAAGGCAAAGAATTCACCTGGATTTCGGAAGGAGAAATGGAAAAAGCAATTGATGTGCTGAAAGACTTTGCAAAGATAGCTCAGTTCTATAAAGCTGATGTGAGAGCAATAGCAACAAGTGCAATCCGCGAAGCAAAAAATAAAAGTGAATTTATTGATCGTGTTTTCGAAGAAACAGGAATAAATGTAGAAGCAGTTGACGGGAAAACCGAAGCCGAGCTGATCTATCTTGGGGTGCAGAATGCACTGGATGTTTATGACAAACGTGTTCTTTCTGTTGATATCGGAGGCGGAAGCACTGAATTCTTATTGGGTGAAAATGGTATCTCGGAGTTTGCTGAGAGTATTAAAGTTGGTGCTGTCAGACTCAGTAAAATGTTCTTCCCGGATTTTCATCTTTCTGAATCCGGAATTGAAATGTGCAGACAATATATAAAAGATAAATTTAATACTAATGAAAACCTTCATCCGAACCACGACTTCGAAATTGCAATAGGAAGTTCGGGAACAATCGTTGCAGCAGCTTCAATAATCTCTTTCAGAAGAAGCGGTAAATTCAAAAAAACAATGAATGGTTTTACTTTTACTGCTGATGAAATTTTTAAGCTTACTGAAGAAGTTCTAAACTGTGAATCTCCTGTTGATCGTTTATTCATTGAAGGAATGGAAATAAAAAGAGCTGACATTATACCTGCCGGTCTATTAATTCTGAGTGAAGTATTCAAAACATTTGAACTTAAAGAAATGACAGTCTCCGAAAATGCTTTGAGAGAAGGGATAATAATTGATACGATAATGAAGATGGATGAATTCAAATCTCTGCTGGTTTAATAGATTGGCTTTGTTCTAAACAATAATTCTGCAGTTCATTCACCATTTTTGCTTTGTCCGTACCTTTAACAAGAACACACCTCTCCTTATATTTACTTGTTAATTAAATTTAATCAATGGAACAGATTAGAAATTTTTGCATAATTGCGCATATTGACCACGGTAAATCCACTATTGCCGACAGGCTTCTGGAGAAAACCGGTGCTGTTACAGAACGTGAAGCTAAAGCTCAGGTTCTGGATGATATGGATCTGGAAAGAGAAAGAGGAATTACCATAAAATCTCACGCCATCCAGATGCATTACACTGCAAAAAATGGTGAGAAGTACATCCTGAATTTAATTGATACTCCCGGTCACGTTGATTTCAGCTATGAAGTTTCGCGTTCACTTGCTGCCTGCGAAGGTGCTTTGCTTGTTGTAGATGCTGCACAAGGAGTCGAAGCACAAACAATCAGCAATCTTTATCTTGCTCTCGATGCAGGATTGGAAATAATTCCTGTTCTAAACAAAATTGATTTACCAAGTGCTGAAGTTGAAAGAATTTCTCATCAAGTCATTGATTTAATTGGCTGTAAAGAAGAAGATATTCTGAAAGTAAGTGCTAAGGCAAATATTGGTATTGATGAACTTCTCGAAGAAATAGTTAAGAGAATTCCACCACCGAAAGGAGATCCTGACGCGGCACTACAAGCTTTAGTTTTTGATTCGATTTTTGATTCATATCGCGGTGCAGTTGCGTACATAAGAGTATTTAATGGGACTATTCGTACAAACGATAAAATAAAATTCTTTGTAACTGATAAAGTCATGGATGCTGAAGAAATTGGCGTACTCGGATTACGAAAAGTTAAAGTTGATGAACTATCAGCAGGAAATGTTGGTTACCTCATTGCCGGAATTAAAGATGTCCGGTTTACGAAAGTTGGCGATACTGTAACACAAGCTAAAAATGGTGCTGAGAAACCTCTCCCCGGCTATAAAGAAGTCAAGCCGATGGTTTACAGCGGATTGTATCCAACAGATTCTGATGATTACGAAGGTTTGCGTGATGCTCTCGAAAAATTCAGGTTGAATGATTCAGCATTAGTTTATCAACCCGAAACTTCTGCCGCACTTGGTTTTGGATTCAGATGTGGGTTCCTTGGATTGCTTCATATGGAAATAGTTCAGGAAAGATTGCACAGGGAATACGATCAGACAATTATTACAACATTGCCAAACGTTGAGTATTATGTTTATAATAAAAAAGGTGAGCAGATAGTTGTTGATAATCCAGCAGAAATGCCTCCGGTAGGTGATATTGAGCGAATCGAAGAACCGTATATCAAAGCGCAGATTGTTACTCCAAGCGAATATGTTGGCAACATCATGAAACTTTCGATGGATAAAAGAGGCACTTATAAAAACACTACTTATCTTGACCCGACCAGAGCCGATCTGCAATTTGAATTTCCACTTTCGGAAATAATTTTCGATTTTTACGATAAACTGAAATCAACTACTCGCGGATATGCTTCATTTGATTATGAATATATTGGCTATGTTGAATCTGATTTGGTCAAACTTGATATATTATTAAATGGTGATCCGGTTGATGCACTTTCAATGATTGTTCATCGTGATAAAGCTTATGATTGGGGAAGAAAAGTCTGTACCAAATTAAAGGACTTAATTCCGCGACAAATGTTCGAAGTTTCAATTCAGGCAGCGATCGGTTCAAAAGTAATTTCAAAGTCAGTCGTAAAAGCATTACGGAAAAATGTTCTGGCAAAATGTTACGGCGGAGATATAACAAGAAAAAGAAAACTTCTTGAGAAACAAAAAGAAGGCAAAAAAAGAATGAAGCAAGTGGGAAATGTTGAAATCCCGCAGGAAGCATTTTTAGCAGTACTTCAAATAGAGGAGTAATTCAATGGGGAATTTTTCATCTAAGCTCGGCAAAATTTTTAAGGTGCTTTTCTGGGTAATTCTGATTGCAATAATCGTTAAAGCATTTGCAATTGATGCATTCCGGATTCCAAGCTCATCAATGGAAAACACACTTCAACCGGGAGATTTTATACTTGCAAATAAATTTGCATACAATATTTCAACTCCGAAAGAAATTCCTTTTGCTAATCTGCCAATTCCTTATGCCAATCTTTTTGAAATAGGAAAACCTGAAATAAATGATGTCGTAATATTTCAGTTCCCGGAGGGATTTGAAAGTGACTCTAAAAAAGAGGGAACAAAATACATAAAACGGGTCGTTGCGGGTCCGCACGATACATTAAGAATAACGGAAGGAAATGTATTTGTTAATGGAAAGCAGATAACTCTACCTTCATCATTTAAAAAACCTCAATTTCTTGATGAAGAAAGTTTCGTCAGGGAAGAGACAATTTATCCGCCAGGTGCTAAATGGAACAGGTTAAGCTATGGCCCGATAATAATTCCGGCAAAGGATGACACAATAAATATTTCCCCTGAAAGTTTTGAAAGATGGCAGTCTGTTATTGTGATGGATCATGGCGAACGGTCATTATTATCTGAGGGCACATTAGTAACTCTTGATGGCAGAGCAATTTTTGAATATGTTCTCAAGCAAGATCATTATTTTGTGATCGGTGACAATTTTGAAGAGAGTATGGATAGCCGCAATTTCGGATTTATTACAGGCAATATGATTATCGGGAAAGCTATGTTTGTTTACTGGTCCTATAATTCTGACAAAATTGCACCCGGACCGCTTGGCTTTCTTTCGGCAATAAGAGCCGACAGAATATTTAAGGGAATGAACTAATTTTTCAAAAGCTTGAGAGTATTATGATAAAATATATTCTCTTATTATTATTTCAATATCATCGTTAAGTTCTGCTCAGACAAAATACTTAATCTATTTAAAAGATAAAGGTGTCGAAGAAAAAGTAAATCTTGAAAAGAACAGTTCTGAGTATTTATCAGCACTTTCACTTCTTTCTGAAAAAAGTATCGAGCGGAGAATTAAAACTCTCGGTGACAATAATATCATCGCTTTTGAAGACCTTCCAATCAAAGATGATTATGTTTCTCAGCTTGAACAGGATGGAGTGAAAATTGAGAACAAGCTCCGATGGTTTAACGCTGTAAGTGCATATCTGACTGAAGAGGAGAAAAACAAAATAACTTCTTTACCTTTTGTTGAAAAGATTGAACCGGTCAAAAAGTTTGTCTACAAATCTCCGGTAATCCAGGAATCGAATAATTTTCTAAAGCAGACTGACAATTCTTCTGTTTTTGATTACGGACCATCATTCGGTCAGCTTCAGCTTTCCGATATTCCTGCGGTTCACTCAAAAGGAATTACGGGAGAGGGTGTATTGCTTGGACTTCTGGACACAGGTTTCAACTGGAAAAACCACGAATCATTAAAAGATGCAACTGTAGTTGCAGAGTACGATTTTATTTTCAAGGACAACTCAACTGCGAACGATTCGCTTGACAATCCTGCGCAGCATAATCACGGCACGCTGGTATTTTCCATCGTTGGTGGATTTAAGGATAGTTCATTGATTGGTTCGGCTTATGGTGCTGATTTTATCCTTGCAAAAACTGAAGATATCCGAAGTGAAAAGCATATCGAGGAAGATAATTATGCTGCCGCAATCGAATGGATGGAAAGCTACGGAGTTGATATCACCAGCAGCTCGCTTGGTTACAGTACATTCGATCCGCCTGAGTTTTCTTATTCGTACAGCGATATGGATGGCAAAACGACTATAGTTACAAGAGCTGTTGAAACTGCATTCAGAAAAGGTGTGGTTACAATTTCCTCCGCTGGAAATGAAGGTGGAACATCGTGGTATTACATTACCGCTCCCGCTGACGGAATAAATACACTTGCGATAGGAGCAGTAAATAACCAAAACCAGATTGCATCATTCAGCAGCCGCGGACCAAGCTTTGATGGAAGAATAAAACCGGATGTTGTTACACAGGGAGTTAGTGTTTATTGCGCAGCTGCTGGAAATTTTTCCGGTTATACATTAGCAAGCGGGACTTCTGTTGCGGCACCGATTGCGAGCGGAATTGCAGCATTGTTGTTATCTGCTTACCCCCATTTGAAAAACAGTCAGGTAAGAAATATTCTTATTGAAACCGCTGACAATAGTTCTTCTCCTAATAATGATGTTGGTTATGGTTTACTTTCGGCAGTAAGAGCAGTTGAATTTCCAAACCTTCAAGCAGCGGATGGCACGTTCAGCATAAATAAAATGTTTATCACAAATGAAAATATTTTTCCGCACACAGTTCACGTTTACTATTCTACAAATGGTGTTGATTACACTGAAAGCCAGATGCAATTTGACGGTAACCTGAAATATTCTCTTAAACTTCCATACCTGTTTAACAATGATCTCGTAGATTTCTTTTTTACTTACGATGATAACACCGGCGCAACTTTCAGAGAACCTGTTAGCGGTAATTACAGATTTTACTACGGCTCACTCGACATAAAATTGAATACTGATCTTGTTCAAACTTATACTGATTATATCGTCAGCGAACCATATCCAAATCCTTTTTATCCATTATTACATAGTTTTACTTCAGTTTCAATTAAATCATCCGGCGATGAAAATCTTACAATAAAAATTATCAATCCACTTGGACAGCAGGTTGGATATTATAACACGATCACTACAGATGGTGAATTTCGTTTCGACTGGAACGGAAAAAATGCTGATGGAGTACCACTTGCAAGCGGCGCTTATTATTTTCTGATAGAAATCGGCGGAAATAAATACAGCAGGAACCTCATTTTATTAAGATAGATTGATTTTTCTTTTTAGATTCTCGTGAATTCAGGATAAACTTTACCTGGATTTTTCTTAATTTTCCAAGCACCTACTCACATTTCATTTAAAATTATGGATAAAATTATTCATTCAGCGCAGATGGAATACTTGTCTTCTTTCAGGAAGCAGACAGACTCACTTATCGAGGAAATGGAAGCCTATGCAAAAGAACATAATGTTCCGATTTTGTCCTGGCAATCCGCGGACTTTCTTGAGCAATTAGTTCTTCTTAAAAATCCAAAAAGAGTTTTGGAATTAGGAACAGCAATAGCTTATTCCTCAATCAGAATTGTCCGTATGCTACAGGGAAAATCAGTTATTCATACAATTGAAAAGAGTGCTGATAATATTACTGTTGCAAAGGATTTCATTGCTAAATCCGGTCTGGCAGATAAAATAAAGTTACTTGAAGGCGATGCTGTCAATGTGATGCCACAGTTGAAAAAGAAATATGATATAATTTTCTTAGATGCTGATAAGGAAGATTACAAACGACTTTTCGATTACTCACTTGTTTTACTGCGACGAGGAGGCGTGCTGGTTGTAGATAATCTGTTGTGGCATGGATATGCAGCTTCTAACAGAGTGCCGCCGAATTACAAGGAATCAACTCGTCACATTCGTGAATTTAATTTATTGTTTATGAATCAACCCAATCTCAAATCAACCATCATTCCTGTTGGTGATGGACTTGGTATTGGAGTGAAAGTTTAAAAACAAAGTTTCGATGAAAATAAATTTAATTGACAATTCGTTTTTATCAGAAGTTGAAAACTATACAGGTAGTTTTTTGCAAAAAAAAGAAGATGTGAAAAAGATAATCGATGCTGTTGTTGCAGGAGGTAAGGAGAATGAATTCGAAGAGCTGACATTTACTGCAAAATACATTTGCGGGATGCTGCGCGTAATAAAGAACGCTCCGGGAATTCCAGAGGTCACTTCTATTGAGCATATAAAAAGTGACCTCAGTGAGAATATTAAAAAAGGTATCGAGCAGTTAAAGCAAATACTCTCCTCGGTTAGTGAATCGGAGCAGAATTATTTTGAACAAACATATTTTAAGCTGACTACTCAGAACTTCACAAATCTTTCAGGACTTTTTTCTGATCTGGAATCAGTGAAGAAGTTTCTGAATTATCTTAAAAGGCAAATCTGAAATTATTTCTCGGGTTTCTTCAGCCAGTTTTCTAATGCTTCCAGTAAATGCTGCATAGCTGTAATTAGTGGCTCGTGCTGTGACTGATCAATATCCTGCAGAATTTCATGGTGGATTTGCACATAAGCTTTGTTCAGCTGATTGACCAGATGTTTACCTCGTCTGGAAAGCATTACGCGCATGTTCCTTCTGTCGTTGGGATCAATTTCTCTGATGATATATTCTTTTTCAACAAGACCGTCGATAATTCTTGTGAGTCTGCTGGGACTCAGATTCATTCTCTCGGCAATTGATTTATTGTTAACGCTTTCATCAGTTCCGAATAATCTCAAACATCTGAATTCAGCCTGAGTTAGATTATGTATTGTTGCAAGACGAACTTCCTTTTCCTGACAGTTTGCAAGGAGGTTGAAAGTAAGATTAGCTAGATGTTCCGCAGTTTGATGTGTGTCCATGGCACCCCCAAATGTTTTTTGTGTAAATTGAAATATTGTGCTTGACAAATATCATCAATAGTGATATTTGAATCAAGTAACATCAACAGTTTTTTTTGAACAATTGTTTGTAACTGCCGAAATGTTTCATTTATAAATAAATTCGCTTGTATCAACAATATTTATCCGCTTTTTACCAGATTCTGAAAGTATTTGATGAATTTGAGTTAATGCTGCCGGTTTAATTAAACACTCAATTCTCAGAGAATCTTCGTACTCAGATTTTACGATAATCGATTTATTCTGAGTCAATATTCTGTGAATTAAACTTACCTGGTTAAAATCTGAAGAAATTAAAACTTTTTGATACAAACTCTTTAATACAATTTTTGACTCCGTCAAAACCTGAAAAGCAGATTCATAGTAAGCTTTGCCAAGAGGACCAACACCGAGCTTAATTCCTCCAAAATTTCGTGAGACGATTACAAGTTGATTAACCAGTTCAAAATGGTCAATTGCATTTAGAATTCTAATTCCGGCAGTTCCGTTTGGTTCACCAGCATCTGAATAGTGAAATTTTCCATCAACAAGTTTATATGCATAACAATGGTGAGAAGTATCGAAATATTTCTTTTTTGCTTTTGCCAGAAAATCTTTCGCATCATCTTCAGATTTGACTGAATAAACCTGTGCAATGAAACGGGATTTGTTTATTGTGGTGATTGTTTCCTTAAAATCTTCAATTGTTCGTATCTCGTCAGGGAGATTCATCACAGAAAAGTCTTTTAGTGCAAAGCATTTTTAATTGATTATCAAACCATCAATAGCTAATATAGCTAATTAAAATTTTAATTGCCTTTCCTTGGAAAAAGAATTTATAACAATAAAAGGTGCGAGAGAGCACAACCTTAAAAATATCGATCTTGAAATTCCGAGAGATACATTTACTGTAATTACCGGACTTTCAGGTTCAGGTAAATCTTCACTTGCTTTCGATACTATTTATGCAGAAGGTCAGAGAAGATACATCGAATCGCTTTCTGCTTATGCACGTCAGTTTCTTGACATGCTCGAAAAACCTGATGTTGATCTCATTGAAGGATTAAGTCCTGCAATTTCGATCGAACAAAAATCAACAACTGGAAATCCGCGTTCAACCGTCGGCACAGTTACCGAAATTTATGATTACCTGAGATTACTTTTTGCAAGAGTTGGAATTCCTCACTGTTATAATTGCGGAAAGCCTGTAAAGAAGCAATCATCTTCTCAGATAATTGATTCAATTCTTTCATCATTTAAGAATAAAAAAGTATCTGTCCTTTCTCCATTGATCCGAGGAAGAAAGGGTCATTACAAAGAATTGTTCGAAGAAGTTTTATCGGACGGATTTTTGAGAGTTCGTGTTGACGGCGAAGTTTCTGAAATCATAAAAGGATTCCAGGTAGACAGATACAAAATTCACAATATCGAAATTGTTGTCGATAGATTTACTGTTTCTGAATCTGCAAGAACAAGAATTTCTGAATCTGTTGAAGTTGCGTTGAATTATGGAGAAGGAAATATCATCGTAAATGATGGAAAAGATGACCATATTTACAGCCGGCAGCTTGCATGCATCGATTGTGGAATAAGTTACCGAGAGCTTGCACCAAATTCTTTTTCATTCAACTCGCCGTACGGCTCCTGTCCTGATTGTGAAGGTCTCGGAGAGAAGAAAGAACTCGATATCAATCTTATAATCCCCGATTGGGATAAATCAATAAATGATGAAGGACTCGCACCGCTTGGTAAACCGAGGAAGATCTGGTTCTTCACGCAGCTTGAAGCTGTTGGAAAGACATATAAATTTGATTTCGACACTCCTCTGAAAAAACTCACAGAAGCGCAAAAGGAAGTTATTATCAACGGAAGCAAGGAGAGAATTCCGTTCACTTACACTTACGGTGGAGGAAAACCCGTTCAGTATATGCATCGCTTTTCAGGAGTGATTAAATATTTAAAACATTATTATGATTCAACATCATCAAACAGTATCCGAGAGTGGGTTGAGTCATATATGAATACTATTCCTTGTGCAACTTGCAACGGCGGGAGATTGAGGAAAGAATCGCTTGCCGTTAAATTCAACGGAAAAAATATCAGCGAGATAACTTCACTTTCTATTTTGAGAGCGATGGAGTTTTTTAAAAGTGTAAAGCTCAAAGGCAATGAAGCACTAATTGCCAAACCAATTCTGAAAGAAGTGAATGAACGTTTGGAATTCCTACATAATGTTGGATTAGATTATTTAACTCTCGGTCGTTCAGCACGAACATTATCAGGTGGCGAATCACAAAGAATTAGATTGGCAACACAAATCGGAACTCAGCTTGCTGGAGTTCTGTATGTTCTTGATGAACCTTCAATCGGACTTCATCAGAGTGATAACATCAAGCTTATCAACTCACTAAAAAATCTTCGTGATTTAGGTAATACTATCGTTGTTGTTGAACACGATAGAGAGACAATTGAAAGTTCCGACTTTATGGTTGATCTTGGTCCTGGTGCAGGTGAGCACGGAGGTAAAGTTGTTCTTGAAGGTGAAACAAAAAAACTTCTCAACTCAGATAACGGAATTGATTCACTTACTCTTGCGTATTTAAGAAGCCGGCAAAAAATCAAAATGCCTGAAGAAAGAAGAAAGGGAAATGGAAAGTTTATCATTCTCAAAGGTGCAAAAGGAAATAATCTTCAGAATGTAAATTTGAAAATTCCACTTGGCACGCTTACTCTCATTACTGGTGTGAGTGGTTCAGGAAAGTCTTCTGTGTTGAATGAAACGCTTGTTAAAATTTTGATGAACAAGCTCTATAATTCTAAATCCGTTCCGCTCCCATATAATAAAATTGAAGGATTGGAGAACATTGATAAAATAATTGAAATAGATCAATCGCCGATTGGAAGAACGCCAAGATCAAACCCTGCAACTTATACCGGACTGTTTACATTCATTCGTGATTTGTTTGCGGAACTCCCCGAAGCAAAAATGAGAGGGTATAAAACCGGAAGATTTAGTTTTAATGTTGCTGGTGGAAGATGTGAGGAATGCGGTGGTGACGGCTTGAAAAAAATTGAAATGAATTTTCTTCCTGATGTTTATGTTCACTGCCATTCCTGCAAAGGAAAAAGATATAACAGGGAAACTCTCGAAGTTCTTTACAAAACAAAATCTATTGCTGATGTATTGGGAATGCGTGTTTCCGAAGCTCTGGATTTCTTCGAAGACTTGCCAAGAATCAAAAGAAAAATAAAAGCGCTGAACGATGTTGGATTGGGGTATATTACACTTGGACAGCAGGCAACAACGCTATCCGGCGGTGAAGCTCAAAGAGTAAAGCTTGCAACTGAATTGAGTAAAGTTTCTACCGGAAAAACTTTGTATGTTCTTGATGAACCCACAACGGGGCTTCATTTTGAAGACGTAAGAATTCTGCTTGATGTTCTCAACAAGCTAGTTGATAAAGGGAATACAGTAGTTGTTGTGGAACATAATATGGATGTAATAAAAATGGCTGACTGGATAATTGATCTCGGTCCCGGTGGTGGTGAGTTCGGTGGGAAAATAATTGCGGAAGGAACTCCTGAAGAAATCATTAAGAAAAAAGAAAGTGTTACCGGTAAATTTCTTAAAGCTGAATTTGTTTAAAAGACATTTAAGAGCTTCAACGCCATTATCAGAATTGCAACAATTAAAATACCTTTTATAAATCCTTCACCTTTTTTGACTGACATTTTTGCACCCCACCATCCACCCAAAGCATTTCCTGTGGCAAGAGTCAAACCAAAAAACCAGTTTACATTGTTTGTAATAATAAATACAATCAGTGCCGGGATAGTATAAATGAACACAATAAAAACTTTGTGCATATTTACTAGAACAAGATTTAATTTCATCAGGTATTTAAGTGCAGCCATTAATAAGAATCCAACTCCAACTTGTATGAAACCACCGTAAAATCCAATTCCAGCCATTGAAGCAGCAGTTGAAAAAGATAGTTTAGTATTTTCTGTTAATGCAATTTTTTTCTGAGGAATGAGCATCGAAATAATGATTCCTATCATTATAACTCCGAGAATTTTCTGGAAAATATCATCATTGAGATTTATGGCAAAGAATGAACCGGCAATTGCGCCCGGAAGAGTGAACGAAGAAAGTATTAAACTGGTTTTTAAGTCGTGATATTTTTCTCTCTTAAATGAATAAACAGCAGAAATGTTTTGAACAAGAATACCTATCCTGTTTGTACCATTGGCAACAGAGGATTCCAGTCCCAGAAAAATTAAAGCTGGAAGTGTTAGAGCTGAACCGCCGCCAGCATTTACATTAAGGAATCCTGAAATAATACCGACAACGAAAAGAATGATAAGAGCTTGAAGATCCAGTATTTCCATAAAGATTATTTACTTCAACAATTAAAAAATTAAGAGAATATTCAAAATTACGTTTGGATAAAGCTTGCTTCAAATGGAACTCAAATTTATCAATTGTTAAAAAATGTTGCTTGAGCTATTTTATTTAATAATAATTTTCAATTTTTAGGATTGGAAGATGAAGACAATTTATAAAATTATTCTAACTGTTATTGTTATTTCGTTAACGAATGAACTGCCTGCTCAAAACTTTTATTCCGATAATCCACTAGTAGCAACTTACTCAATCGTTGCACGAGATCCTGAAACAGGTGAAATGGGTGTTGCAGTTCAATCGCATTGGTTTTCTGTTGGTTCAATAGTTTCTTGGGGAGAAGCTGGAGTTGGTGTTGTTGCAACGCAGTCATTTGTTAACCCGGCTTTTGGTCCGGATGGACTTGAATTATTAAAATCAGGAATGACTGCTTCAGAAGTTGTAGACAAATTAATTTTAGAAGATGAAGGGAGAGACGTCCGCCAGCTTGCCATTATTGATGTAAATGGAAATGTAAAAAGTTATACGGGAAAAAATTGTATTCCGGGTGCAGGAAATATAGTTGGTGAAAATTATTCTGTTCAGGCTAATTTGATGCTTAATGATAAAGTGCCAGGTGCAATGTCAAAAGCATTTGAAGAATCAACCGGACTTCTTTCTGAAAGAATGATGGCTGCACTATTTGCTGCTGAAAAAGTTGGCGGAGATATTCGTGGAAAACAATCAGCAGCTATTTTAGTTGTAAAAGGCGAATCGACCGGTAAAGTTTGGGAAGACAGGTTGATTGATCTAAGAGTTGAAGACGATCCATATCCATTAGAGAAGCTTGAGAGACTTTTGAAAATTCATCGTGCTTATTCGCATGTGAACGCCGGAGATCTTGCAGTTGAACAAGGAGATATGGAACTCGCAATGAAGGAATATTCAGCCGCTGAAGCAATGTTCCCCGATAACGAAGAAATGAAATTCTGGCATGCAACAACACTTGTCAACAACGGTAATCTCGAAGGTTCACTACCTCTTTTTAAGGAAGTATTTTCAAAAAATCAGAATTGGAAAATTCTTACTCCAAGATTAGTCCCGATAGGATTACTAAATGTGAATAATGAAGAACTTAAAAAAATATTATCAGTTAATGAGTGAAAAAATGAAATCAGTTTTAATTATTATATCGCTTTTTAATTTATTAGTTCTCATCAGCTGCAAATCTGAAGAACAAAAGCCAGTACCAAAACAAATGCAGGGTCAGCAGTATGTTCTTCCTCCGGAGCAGAAACAACAGCAGACACCAATTCAGAAACAATCCGGCATTGATCTCAAAGTTGCGGAGGAAATTATAGCGGTTGTAAAAGAAAATATTGCAGCCACCGAAGCGGAAGATAAAGAACGTGTTTTGAAAACAATTCATAAAGATTCTCCGCAGTATAAATCAACTGTCAATGGGATGGATTTTGTGTTTGCAAACTATGATATGAAGTTCGATCTTGAAGAAATAGAAGTGCTTGAAGTTACAGGTGATGATGCAAAAGTATATTATGTGCAGACAACACGTGCTATCACTGGACAAGGCTTTGCTCCAACGAGAGCAACAGGCATCCATCATATGAAAAAAGAAGATGGCAATTGGAAAATATTCAGAACTGAGTATCTCGATAATCAACAAATAATGTAGATCGGTTTATCGAAGCTGTTCAAAAATTAAAATCACAAATTTCAAAAACAAATCTCAGAGTAGTGTATGAAGTCCTATAAAATCCTGGTTTATTTAGTATCTCTTTCTTTATCATTCATTTACTTCAGCTTTAATTTTTTTTCAGAAGAAAATCAATCATCACTGAATGTAAAAAGTAAAACCGAAAAGAAGTTATATCCATATGAATGGGCATATCTCAAGAAGACATGGCCTTACTTAAATGCTGATCCGCGCGCAATGATTGATGCACTGGAACAGGCACACAAACTTCACAGGGAAACGGCTCGCCAACAGTTGAAGAAAGGTATTAATTCTGTCAGCTGGGAATTTATTGGTCCTTTGAATGTCGGTGGAAGAGTTGTCGACATCGAATTTAATCCATCAGATCCAGACATTGTTTATTCAGGATTCGCAACGGGTGGAGTTTTCAAATCAACCGATATGGGAAACAGCTGGTTCCCCGTATTCGATTCTCTGGCAGTTTTAACTGTTGGTGATATTGCAATTGATCCGCAAAATCCCGATGTTGTTTATGTAGGAACAGGTGAACCAAATGGCGGGCACAATAATTTCCCCGGTGGTGGAGTATTCAAATCAACTAACGCAGGAAACACCTGGCAGTTTCTTGGACTTGAAGGAACAACTTCAATCGGGAGGGTTTTAGTTCACCCATCAAATTCAAATATAGTTTATCTGACGGCAGTTGGTTCTTACTTTGCACCAAATCCTGAAAGGGGAGTTTACAGATCAACAGATGCAGGATTAAGCTGGGATAATATTTTGTTTATTTCAGATACAACAGGTGCAATTGATTTAATTATGGATCCATCAAATCCAGAAAGGATGATGGCTTCAATGTGGGAAAGAGTGAGGAGACCAACCACTTCACATCTTTATGGTCCATCAAGTGGAATTTATATCACGACAAATGGTGGGGATAACTGGAATGAAATTCCAGCCTCAGCTGGGGTACCTAATCCTGATATTCAAAACGTTGGTAGAATTGGTTTAGCAATAAGCCAGTCAAATCCAGATATTGTATATTCTTTATATACTGACGGGTACGAAATCATCAGCTTATTTAAATCCACGGATTTCGGAGATAGCTGGGTAGATGTTGATCCAGACGATGAGCTTGGAAATGGCAGCTCAAACTTCAGCTGGTACTTTGGTCAGGTGAGAGTTCATCCGACTAATCCTGATATTGTATATGTTTTAGATGTTGGTTTTATGCGCTCATCTAATTCTGGTAATACCTGGGTAGAGAATTATCAAACGCATGTCGATCATCATGCATTAGCTTTTAGTCCTGCAAATCCAAACAATTGCATTTTAGGAAATGATGGCGGAATAAACATTTCAAATGATGCAGGCGTAAATTGGGGACAGCATATTCAAATTCCTGCTACACAATTTTATGAAATCGGTTTAGACGCAAACAATCCATTGGCTTACTATGGTGGTACGCAGGATAATGGTACAAACCGAACACAAAATGGTGGACTGGATAACTGGGATCATATTTACGGCGGAGATGGATTTTATGTGATTGTAGATTTTACAAACCCAAATATCATTTTTGCAGAATCACAATTCGGAAGTTTGGGTAAATCGACGGACGGAGGTTCTGATTTTAATTCTGCTACAAACGGAATTAATTCAAACGAACCTACAAACTGGAGCACTCCGGTTGTAATGGATCCTAATAATAACAATATTCTTTACTATGGAACCAATTATTTGTATAGAACGACCAATAGTGCCGGCAATTGGACAAAGATTAGTCCACAGTTAACAGATTATAATGGTGGAAGATTAGGAACATTAACCACAATCGCCGTTGCACCATCTAACTCAAATGTTATTTATGTTGGTACTGATGATGCGCACGTTTGGGTTTCATCGGATAACGGTTCAAACTGGAATGAAATTTCTGATGGACTTCCTTTAAGATGGGTAACAAGAGTTGCGGTTGACCCAACAGATGAGAATATTGTTTATGTAACATTCAATGGATTAAAGTGGAAGGACCCACAACCTCACGTTTTTAGAAGTACTGATAAAGGTACAACCTGGAGCGATATAAGCAGCAATTTACCTGATGCACCCGTAAATGCATTTGCAATTGATCCAGTAGAACCGAATCGTTTATACCTTGGAAGTGATGTCGGTATGTATGTCAGTTTTAATTCGGGTCAGAGCTGGTGGGTACTAGGTGAAGGATTACCTGTTCTGCCGATTGGAGATATCAAAATACATCCAACAACCAGAGATCTTATTGCTGGTACTTATGGCAGATCTATGTATAAAATCGACCTTGATCTGGTTGTTACAGGAATAGATTTTTCCGAACAAGTCGTGTCTGATTTTATACTTGAACAAAATTACCCGAATCCATTCAATCCTTCTACAAAAATAAAATATACTATTCCGAATGTCATTGCAATGGGAACGAAGCAATCTCAGTCGGTAACCATTAAAGTTTACGACATATTGGGTAGTGAGGTAGCGACTCTTGTGAATGAAGAAAAATCCTCCGGCACTTATGAAGTCGATTTTAATGCGACCGGATTAACAAGTGGAGTGTATTTCTACACATTGAATGCAGGAGAAATTGTTCAAACTAAAAAGATGATTCTTATCCGGTAATAAGGTTAAATATTTTTTTCATAATAAAAACAGGAAATAAATGAACAAAGAAACTCTTAAACATTGTCTTAGCTGCAACAGATCAGAAAATGAAATACCTTTGGTTAATTTAACATATACAAATAAACCAGCATACATTTGTTCCTCTTGTTTACCACTGCTCATACATCAACCGCAGCAATTAATTGGTAAACTTGAAGGAGCGGAAAATATTCCACCTGCTGAGCATAATGATTAGTCATCCCAAACAAATCACAAAATTTGTAAAGGGGTATTTTTTATTAATCTTGTTTTTTTTCTCTTCATCATTTTATTTTGTTTCTTGTGATCACGGAATTGAACCGGAACCATTAGGTACATCAGGTTTTAGCGGTACGGTTCACTTTGTTACTGAATGGCCTGATAGTGTTAAAAGATCCTTTCTTGTTGTGTTCAAAGATCCATTATTATCCGATAGCAATTTTGTAATTACAAATCTCAGATATTTAAGCAGGGAAATTCCGCTTGGAGTTCAATCGCACGATTTTAGTTCACTAGACTCCGCTTATATTCCACAGACGCCGGGACCTTTTCCGTCGGGGACCTATTCTTATGTGGCTGTTGTGCAGCAATCGACGGAGCTTCTTTCTTTAGACAGAAGAGACTGGTTTGTGTCAGGGATTTATTACACATTCGGAGACACAACAAAACCAGGAACTCTAGTAATTCCTAACAGCACTTTTGTAGAAAATATTAATATCTGGGTTGATTTCAATAATCCACCACCGCAGCCACTGGGAGGAAATTGAGCAATCCTATTAAAAAATATTTTAAATTTAGATTTATTCTTTTTTTCTTAAGCAGTACCAACCTCTTACTTGCCCAGACATACTCAATCAGCGGAATTGTCGTTGATGTAAATTCAAAACCAATTCCCGGCGTTAATGTTATCCTGCTTAATACAAATTTTGGTGCAGCGACTGATGAAGAGGGAGTTTATAAAATATCAAATCTTTCATCGGGTAATTATTCAGTTGAATTCTCTGCTATAGGTTATGAGAAATTCAGGAATGAGAATGTCATAATTAAAAATGCTTCTGTCGTTCTTGATGTTACTTTGATGGAGTCAGTAATTTTAACGGATGAGGTTTTGGTGACTGCAGGAAAGTATGAACAAAAAAAATCTGATCTTACGGTCAGTACAGAAGTGATTTCAGGAAGTCAGTTTTCTGAGAGAAACTTCAGCAACCTTGAAGATGCTGTTAGATATGTCCCGGGTGTGAATATGACGGAAGATCAAGTTAGTATCCGCGGTTCAAGTGGATATGGTCGCGGAACCGGATCAAGAGCTTTGCTCGCAATTGATGGATTGCCTTTTTATACTGGTGATTCCGGAGAGATTGTTTGGGAGATGATCCCAACTCTGGAAATCCAAAGAGTTGAAATTATTAAAGGTGCATCAAGTTCGCTTTACGGTTCATCGGCAATTGGTGGCGTACTTAACAGTATCACAAGAGATATTTCAGAAAAACCTCTGACAATTTTCAACGGATTTTATGGAATGTATGACAAGCCGTATTATGGTGAATGGGATTGGTCAGGTGAAAGACGACCATTCAACGGATTAACACTTTCTCACTCAAATACTTTAGAAAACTTTGGATTCAACATTTCATTAACGCGGCTTGAAGATTTGGGCTACAGGATGGAAGACGATTTCAAAAAATACATTGGATTTTTAAAAGCTGTGTACGACTTTTCTCCAACTTCATCTCTAACTTTTTTAGCGAATACATTTAATAAAAGAGCCGGTCAGTTTCTTTACTGGAAAGATTCTAGGAATGCTTTAATTCCTCCTGATCAAAACAGCGCTGACAGGATTGAAACAAACCGGTATCTGTTTGGACTTATTTACAAAAACGTTATCGGTAATGATATTCTGCTGAATATAAAGACGAGCTATTACAGGAATTTTTTTAAGGATAATGCAGCGATTCCAAATGAATCAACTTCTCATCTTTACAGAGGTGAAGTTCAGTTAAATAATAATATTACAGATTTTCTCATGCTCACAAGCGGAGTTGAAGGAACTTTGTCTGAAGTAAATTCAAGTCTTTTTGGTAATCCGGATGCATTTTCAGTTGGTGCTTATGTTGTGGGAGATATCACTTTTAATTTTCCGTTGATTACCAGTGTTGGAGTAAGATATGATTACAGTAAGCTTGATTCACTTGATGGATCAGGGGCAGTTTCACCCAAGATTGGATTAAATTATAAACTCACCAGAGAAATTATTTTAAGGTCGTCTCTTGGAACAGGATTCCGTGCACCAACAACTGCTGAGGCATTTACATCAACTTCGACTGGCGGAATAACCGTTAAACCAAATCCGAATATTAAATCGGAGTATAATTTAACTTTTGAATTCGGTGTGAACTTTACCCCGGTTAGTTTTCTGAATCTGGATGCTGCAGTTTTTCAAAATGAATATTATGATATGATTGAACCCGGCGTTGATCCATCCGACGGTTTAGTTTATTTCAGCAACCTTATCAGGGCAAGAATTCAAGGGGCTGAAGCAGGAATTATTCTTGATGCGCTACCAAATGAACTTTCATTTACTTTTAATTATACTTACTTGTGGGCAAGAGATGTGCAAAATGGAACTGCACTTCGCTACCGTCCCAGACATATTTTCTACTCAAGCCTGGATTTCAGAAAATGGAATCTTGATTTAGGAATTAACTTCAGATACACAAGCAGAGTCGAAGAAATTGATGAAGAACTTGTCGATCTTGGAGTGGTTGTCGATGGTGATATTCGTGTTCCGGTTTACACGACTGATTTAAAACTTGGTTATAGTTTTATTTCTTATGGATTACCTCTGAATGTATATCTCAACGTTAAAAATATATTCAACTATAATTATGTTGAGTTAATCGGGAATCTGAGAAAAATAAGAAGCTATTCTATCGGTGTGAATTTCGCAATCTGACTATATCCAAATTCCTTTCGCTTGCATTTCTCGTACTAAATTTGAAACTTAAGTTCAGATAAAAACAAACAAAGTTTAATAAAACAAACTAATAAGAGGTGAGTTAATGAAAAAAATAATTACGGTATTATCATTTCTACTTTTACTCGGAAAATCCGGTGCACAGCAGGCAAGCGATTATTTCCCGACGCAAACAGGATTTGAGTGGAAGTTTAAAGCTATTCCACTCGATTCAGTTAGCAATCCTATAAACTCATTAGCTTATTACAGAATGGATAAATTTGAATCCGTTGCTGATTACGAAGGTAAATCAGCCAACATCGTATTGACAAAGGATGGTCCTTTACTAACGATACAGCAGCAGCCTTATCTTGATTCGCTGTTTTATCACACTGAAGGTACAAATGGTTTTGAATATTTCAGCATCCGTAATATCGAGCCATTTCTAATCGCACTGGATTCAGCAGGTGTCGCATCTAATTTCAGTTTTCTTGAATTTTTTTCATCACTTCAGGACTGGTATGATGTTTACAGATTCACTGCTGGTACACAAGAATATAATCTTCTGCAAAAGGATACATCAATCACCATCGGTTCTTTAAGCTACGATTTCAGGTTTAGTTATACCGGGAAGCGTTTGACGGATCAGACAATACAAACAGTACTCGGAAGTTACAATTGTAAAAAGTTTTTATTGCAATGGAAGATTGCTTATCTGTTCGGGCCGATTCCGGTAGAATTACTTTCAACTAAGGATACAATCTGGATTGCACCTGGCAACTGGATCGTCCAGGATATTATTCCCGGTCAGTATATAGACAACCTTACGTTTTTAGGAATACCTCCGTTTTCACTTCCGGGACTTGAAACAAAGTTAACCAATGATATTGTCGTATCTATTTCTGATGACGAAGCCAAACCCGAATCATTCGCTCTTTATCAGAACTACCCAAACCCATTTAATCCTTCAACAAAAATAGGATTTCGGATTTCCGATTTCGGATTTGTTAGCTTGAAAGTTTTTGATGTACTTGGAAACGAAATAGCAATTCTCGTTAATGAAGAAAGACCAGCGGGTGCTTATGAAATTAACTTTGATGCGTCCATATTGACTAGCGGAGTATATTTCTATAGTTTAAAGACAGGTTCATTCGTTAAAACAAAGCGAATGGTTTTGTTAAAATAAAAGTAAATTTTATCTGACTTAATTAAACCCCTATCAATATTAGCTGACAGGGGTTTTTAATTTACCAGACACCAACGCATCCTGCCGTTAGTCATAAAAACTATTCCATTGAAGAATTCCTGCTTTATTTTCAACAAATTCTATTCAATAATTTATCGGAGGTCAAAATGAAATTTGTTATACAATTCTTTTGTTCAAATGTATTTTTTCTATTTCTCTTCACTTTGCAAATCGCGGCGCAGCAGAACTTAACGCTTCCAGATGCTAGTCAACATGCCATTGTTATGCAGCAAATCGGAATGTGCGAAATTAAAATCGATTACCATCGTCCCGGAGTTAAAGGACGAGAGGTCTGGGGAAAATTGGTTCCATTCGATCAGGTTTGGAGAGCTGGCGCAAACGAGAACACGACAATTTCTTTTTCAAAAGATGTCATCATTGATGGAAGAAAAGTTCCTGCAGGGATGTATGGACTTCATATGATCCCAACAGAAAATGACTGGACAATTATTCTGAACAAAGATTATAGAGCCTGGGGAAGTTTCTTTTACAAAGAAGAAAATGATCTGATGAGATTCAAAGTAAAAGCCGTATCATTAGATTTCCAGGAATGGCTGATGTACACTTTTGATGAGGTCACACCAAGTTCAGTTACTGCAGCTTTGAGATGGGAAAATTTAAAAGTTCCTTTTAAGATAGAAATCGATTTGCACAAGCAAATGCTAGCTGAAATGGAGATTCAGCTTACAGGTATTCCAGGATTTTTCTGGCAAGGGTGGAATCAGGCAGCAAATTATTGCTATGTGAATGGAGTGGAATTAGAAAAAGGATTGGAGTGGGCTGATCATTCAATCGGCATAGTAAAAAATGTAACTAATACTTATACAAAATCTGTGATACTCAATGCACTCGGTAAAAAGGATGAAGCATCTAAATTGAAAGAAGAAGCATTTACAGATGCATTGGAAGCTGATGTAAATACTCTTGGTTACCAGTTTCTTGGCGGTGGAAAAATTGATGATGCGATTGAAGTCTTCAAGAAGAACACAGAACTATTTCCTGAAAGCTGGAACGTTTGGGATAGTCTCGCTGAAGGCTATATGAATAAGGGAGATAAACAGCTTGCTATCGATTATTATAAAAAAGCATTAAGTATGGCTCCAGAGAATCAGCACGAAAGAATTAAAGGAGCCTTAGCGCAATTAGGAGTTGAATAAGGTAAACCGAATAACGTATTGTCATTCCGGCTTGCCCGGAATCTGATCGTCTTGATTCTGGACTCCTCCGCCTGAAGTCGGAGTCACCAGAATGACACCCATAGTATCTAAAGTCATTCAGTTGAAAGCCGGAATCTGAGAAGCATGTTTTCCAGGGACAGGTCGCGACCTGTCCCTACTTTTTTAACACAAAGATATGTTCACCGTATAATTATATTTGCTATTGAATGTTAAAATTCTGATTCATGCAAGAAGAAAATTCAAACGAACAAAAGCTGGACATTTCCAAATTCATAACACCGCTGATCTTTCCGGTACTATTATGGATTATTCATTTAGTTTCAGTTATTCTTGATCAGGATCTGAGCAAGCTGGGATTACTTCCAAGAAAACCTGTCGGACTTCTTGGAATATTTACTTCTCCATTAATTCATGGAGATTTTTCACACCTGATATCAAACACTTTTCCATTGATAATTCTTGGTTGGATCATATTTAATTTCTACAATAAAATTTCTTATTTACTTTTTTTCTTTATTTATCTTTTCACCGGATTATTAGTCTGGATTTTTGCACGACAGGTTTATCACATAGGTGCAAGCGGAATTGTTTATGGATTTGTCAGCTTTCTTTTCTTTAGTGGAATATTCAGAAGAGATAATAAATCAATTGCACTGGCTTTGGTTATTACTTTTCTTTATGGTGGATTGGTCTGGGGAATACTACCCGGTCTGGAAGGAATTTCTTGGGAGTCGCATCTGTTTGGAGGAATTACCGGATTAATT
The DNA here is from genome assembly GCA_016716565.1 of bacterium. Lineage (NCBI taxonomy): Bacteria > bacterium. The sequence goes on along the minus strand of JADJWC010000002.1, from coordinate 514,047 downwards.
GCTGCATACTTGTTTAGAAAAATTGATCCACCTTCAAAAAAGTATGATTGGGAAAATGAACCGGATGATTTTAATGTAAAAGATCTTGAAGTATCGTACGATCCCGAAAAAAATAAGTTCAATAATTTATAATAAGGAGTAATGTGAAAAAGAACGTTCCGGAAACAAGGAAATACAGACTTGAGATGAATGATAAAATTCTTAACTCAGGTTTCAGAGATTTCAATAAATTCTTTGCACTTGATAACAAAGCGTATGTCGAAGGCACAATTCCTGTAAAGATGAAAGAGCTGATGGGACTTGTCGGTTCGATGGTTTTACGATGCAACGATTGCATTTTCTATCACATTGATCGTTCTATATCTGAAGGAGCAACAAAAGAAGAACTCCACGAAGCATTTAATATTGCTTTGATTATTGGTGGTTCAATAGTAATTCCACATCTTCGATATGCATTTGAAGTGATGGAAGAAATTTACGGGGAGAAAACAGAGAAAGAGTAAGAGTATGCCTGCCTGCCGGCAGGCAGGAGTAAGAAAATGATACAGAAAAAAAATATTCTAATAATCCCTAAAAAAATTATAACAGCAGATGTAAAAGATTCAATTATTAAAAATCAGGCTGTTGAAATCGTGGATAACAAAATTTCCGCATTTATTCCGGTTGATAAAATTGAAAAGCAAAATTATGATGAAGTTTATGATGCAGGAAATCTGACTCTCATTCCGGGTTTCATCCAGACACACGTTCATTTAAGCCAGACACTCTTCAGAGGGTTAGCTGATGATCTTCCATTACTTGAATGGCTTCGCCTGAAAATCTTTCCTTTTGAAAATGCACACAATAAAGAATCGTTACGAGTAACCGCTCAGCTTAGTCTAAATGAGCTATTGATGGGCGGTACAACAACATTTCTTGATATGGGAACTTTGAGATACGGTGAAGTTGTTTTACAGGAAATGATTGATTCAGGCATTCGTGGGTTTTCAGGAAAATGTTTGATTGATATAAATGACCTTTATCCTGATTTCAAATCATCAACGAATGATGAAATAAAAGATATTGTAAATCTCGCAAAGAGCTTTCACAATTCGGCAGAAGGAAGAGTCAGATATTCTTTTTCACCGAGGTTTGTTCTTTCCTGCAGCGAAAAGCTTCTGAAAGAAGCAAAAGAAATAATGAAGGAGTTTCCAGGAAGTGTTTACCATACTCATTCATCCGAAAGTGCAGATGAAATAAATGAAGTGAGAAGAAGATTTCACAAAGAAAATATCGAATATTTTAATTCAATCGGAGTGCTGGATGATCACACAGTTCTTGCACACTGTGTTCACACATCTGATAGTGAAAGAAAAATGCTGAAGGACAGAAATACAAGAATTGCTCATTGTCCATCTGCGAATATGAAACTTGGTTCGGGCATTGCACCAATTCCTCAATTTCTGAAGGAAGGAATTTCAGTGACACTCGGAGCTGACGGTGCTCCTTGTAATAACAATCTCAGTATCTTCAATGAAATGAGACTGGCATCGTTAATTCAAAAACCAATCCACGGTGCGGAAGTGATGGATGCAAAAACAATTTTCAGGATGGCAACTATTGAAGGCGCAAAAGCTCTTCATTTGCAGAATGAAGTTGGAAGTATTGAAGTTGGTAAAAAAGCTGATCTTGTTTTGATGGATCTCGATTCATATTCAAATTCGTACTCTGATTCGAATGAATCAGTTTATTCGGATATAGTTTTTTCATCGACAACAGAGAATGTTAAATGTGTGATGGTTGATGGAAGATGGTTAGTAAAAGATAGGGAATCTTTGGTATACGACCAGAAAGAAATTATCTCAAAAGGTAAAGAGGAGTTAAAAAATCTGCTCAATAGGTTATGACAAAGAAAATAATATTTGCATCAAAGAATGAAGGTAAAGTAAAAGAAGTTCGTCATATCCTAAAAGGGATTAATTCTGAAATACTTTCACTTAATGATGTCGGATACACAGATGAAATTCACGAATCAGCCGATACATTTGAGGGCAATGCAAAGATAAAAGCAGAAATAATCTACAAGAAATTTAAACTGCCGACCATTGCTGATGATTCGGGAATCGTCGCATTACAACTGGGGAATGAGCCGGGAGTTTATTCAGCACGATATGCGGGTGAAAATGCAACCGATGAAGACAATAACCGCAGACTGATTGAGCGATTAAAATCATTTCCTGAACCGCATAAAGGAAAGTTCGTTTGTGCAGCGGTCTATTATTTTGGTGGTGATTTTATTGTGGCGATGGGTGAGATTATTGGCAGTATAATAAAAGAACCTCGCGGAACAAATGGATTTGGTTACGATCCGCTTTTTCTTCCGGATGGTTATGATAAAACAACAGCGGAACTTCCTCCGGAAATAAAAAATAAAATAAGTCACAGGTTCAGAGCTTTTAATCAATTAAAAAAATACTTGTTGGAATTATAGTTGAACACCCATATAAAAATATTCTTACTCACTTTACTTTCATTACTGATCTCAACAGGTTGTGAAGATAATACTCCAACAGATCCGCCAGCACAGGTTTTCCCTGATTACTATCCCGGTGGTATTGGCTCAACATTTAAATATTCGGTTATTGAAAAAGATTCTGCCGGCAATATTATCCAAAGCGGAACGAGAGATATTTTTTATTCAGGAACTTTTATACTGAATGGAATTAATTACATAACTCAGGAGGACTCGCTGGATTTTGGAAGTCAAAGTAATGTTGCGACATATCTCTTCAGAAAAACTGAGACAGCGGTTTTCTATGCAGTTGATACAAGTTTAATTTCGCAATTGATTCCCGATACATTAAAGCAGTTCGTTTCACTTAGAGATGAAATGCAATTGCTGTTTTATCCATTAACAACAGGAAGTTCCTGGAGTTTATATCGCATTACTGCTCAGGTTCAACCCGGAATTGAAGTGAAGATTCTGGATATCATCGCAAGTTTTGATGGTACAGAACAGGTAAATTTAAATTTAACTTCCGGAACAATCTCTGTGACTGCTCAAAAAGTAAAATATACTTTAGAATTATATTCGGAGATCGGATCACCACCGCAGACTTACACGGCATTAATGTGGTTCGTTAAGGATGTTGGATCAGTTAAATATGAAGGGAATCAGTTCATCGTGAATATTGGCGGCGGAGGAATTTCATTCGAGCCTACTTCGAATCTTCTCACTCAGGAATTAATTGAATATAATATTAAATAGTGATTTTCAGATTCCCAACGCGTCCCGACAATGGTCGGGACTTGTGGGAATGACATTTACTTAATTCCAACTGTCATTCCGGCGAAGTTTCGATAGAAACAAGTCCGGAATCTGATTCTGGACTTTCCGGCAACTGACGGATTGCTCGTTAAAGTCTGTTAGACTTTGTCGAAGTCTAACGACCAGACTGCCGAGTGCTTTATTTCTCCGCAATAACAACCTGAACAATTCCAAAAGTCAGTGTATATTTTTTTACTGATTTGAATCCGGCCTCCTTTAACAAATCCACAAGTAAAATTTTTTCATCAAATTCCTCCACTGAATTCGGTAAGTATTGATACGCAGCTTTATTATTAGAAACAATTCCACCGATGAAAGGCAGTATTTTCTTAAAATAAAATTTGTAGAGCGATTTGAAGATTTTATTCTCAGGCATTTGGAACTCAATTACTGTTGCTTTGCCGTTTGGTTTCAGAACTCGGTGGAATGATTTGAATCCTTCTTTAATATCGTAGAAGTTTCGCACTCCAAATGCTACTGTTATATTTGTAAAAGAATTGTCACGGAAAGGCATTTGTTCTGCTGTGGTTTGAACTGTGCGGCCGTTAATCCACTCACTTTTCTTTGCAAAGAGTCCGAGCATATTGTGGGAGAAATCTGCACCGACAATTTTTTTCACTCCTTGCTTGTAAGCTTCAATAGCAACATCACCCGTACCGCAGGCAACATCAAGCAAAAAACTTTCGCTGTTGATTTTACTAAGCCTAAGTGCTTTTCTTCTCCAGTATTTATCAACTCCGAAGCTCAGCAGATGATTCAAAAAATCATATCTGAAGGCTATAGAATCGAATATGCTTTTTACTTTGTTTTTTTTATCGTTCATACGGACTTACACACATACTTTACTTTAATATTTTCCATACTCAAACTCCGGTTTTCCGATTTTCCTTCTCCACCAGTTGAAAATATACTTCCCCGACCACACAGCGAAAATCATAAATGCCAAACCTCCGATTAAATCAATCACATAATGATACCACAAATAAACAGTTGAAAATATCAGAAGAGTTCCAATAGGAATAAAGAAAAATCTTGATCTGCTCTTTAAACGATAAGATAAATACATCACGATCAGCGTAATCATTGTATGACCGCTTGGAAAAATATCCCGCTGAACTACTTCAGCAGGATTTGGTGTTCCTGCGGGAATTGATTCGCCTGTGTTCACAATTTCACGAAGGAAGTTTGTTAGAAAAAGTCCGGGTAAATCCTGGTTAATTGTCTCAAAGTTATGGAGAGTAAACCGTGGCCCAATTCCCGGCCAGATAAAGTAGCCAAGATATGATAAATAGAATCCGTAAATAATAACGAACACTGAAAAGTCCATTGCAACATATCGTTTCTTTCGCAGGAGAAATAATCCAAGCAGGATTGGAAGAAGGTAAAACATTCCATAAACAATCTGCAGAATTTCAGTCAGCACCGGAGTTGAGATTTTCCAAAGTAGATGCGTCGGATCGTTACCGAAGAATAATATCCTGTCGATAAGAATAAACATCTCGTCGTGATCATAAATCCTGATCGGCTTAATCATAAAATAAAGTTCTTTGAACGTGATGAGGACAACCGGCACAATAAACCAGTAGTGAGCAGCGTTCCAGAACTCATTATCGTACTTCGATTCGAGGTAAGCCAGTGAAAAAGTAATCAGGATGATGAACACATTTACTACAATCCACAACAGCCATGTATCAATCTTTTGATAAAAAATTATATGAAGCGTGGACAGAATAATGTAGAATACGATTACAACGACATCGAATGCTTTAAGGTGTTTTACGAACTGTTTGAACTTATCCATTCAGAAATATTTGAATTTACTTTCGGGTAAAACTGTGAGAAACCTTTGAGACATACTTTGTGAGCATCACAAAATCATCAACACTTAAATTCTCTGCGCGAAGCAAAAGGTCAATACCTGAATTTGAAAAATCAATTTCGTGAAATATACTATTGCCGAATGAATTTTTTAGGATTTTTCTCCGGTTCCCGAAAGCGGCTTTTACAATTTCAATGAAAAGTTTCTGTTCTTCTTCTGGATGCTTGACTTCTTTAAAATGAATATGGACCAATGCTGAAAAGACTTTCGGCTTTGGATAGAAAACATTTGGTGAAATCTTGAAGCACAATTCGGTTTCTGTAAAATACTTTAAAACCACAGCAAGAATTCCATAATCTTTTGTTCCAATTCCAGAAGTCATCCGTTTTGCAACTTCATACTGAACCATAAACACAGCATCGTTAAGCAGTTTATTATTTTCTATCAGCTTAAAAAGTATAGGAGAAGTAATGTTATATGGAATGTTACCAACTATTCGAAGTTTTTTCTCCGGCGAAGATAGTCTATATAGATCTGTCTTCAGAAAATCTTCATTGATTAATTGAATATCAGGAAATCTTTCTTTCAAATTTATTGCAAGTTCATTATCGATTTCGACAGCTATAAGATTTTCAGTTACAGAAAATAATTCTTGAGTAAGTGCTCCATAGCCGGGACCAATTTCGATTATCAAATCGTCCTGCTGTGGATTTATTTCCTTCACAATTTTGTTGAGGATATTTTCATCCTGCAGGAAGTTCTGTCCGAATCGTTTTTTAGGTTTGTTATGGATTTTCATTAGAACAAAAATAAGCAAATCTATTCAGCTGTCATGCTGAACTTGTTTCTCCGAAGGAGTCCTTCGGACAGCATCTTATACAATAATCATAGATCCTGAAATAAATTCAGGATGACAGAAGCAGCGATTCTTCTTTTTGATAAAAACACATTTCTCCTTAGTTTTTCCAAAACAAAAAAGGATCACTTCCAGATGCACAGAGATTCAGTAATCAGCATAGATATGGGCGGGACGAAAGTGCTCGGCTGTGTTGTAAATTCCAAAGAGGAAATAATCGCCAGCGTAAAAAAACCAACCGATCCGACTGTCTCCAGGAAAAAATATGTCCACCAGCTTGCAGAAATTGTTTATGAGCTGATCGAGGAAGCTCACGTTAACCGAAAAAAAATAAAAGCTGTTTGTCTTGGTGTACCCGGATTGCTTAATCCGGATTCAGGCGTAATTGGATTGGCTCCAAATCTCGGGTTGAAAAATTTTAACATAAAAAAAGCTCTCGAAGCTGAAATTCCTTTCCCTGTTTTAATAGAAAATGATGTAAACCTCGGTGCGCTTGGAATAAAAACTTTTGGAGTCGGGAAGAAAGCAGAAAATATGCTTGCAGTGTTTGTCGGGACAGGAATCGGCGGAGGATTGATAATTGACGGAAAGATGTACCGCGGTTCAAATTATGTTGCAGGAGAGATTGGACATATGCTTGTCGAGAAAAACGGACCAAAATGCGGCTGCGGAAGAAAGGGATGCTTTGAAGCTATCGCAAGCAGAACGGCAATCGTAAATAAAATTATAAAGGATATTAAATCGGGCAAGCGAAGCAAGCTTTCGAAGCAGGTTAAAGCAGGTGAGAGAATAAGAAGCAAGTCGCTATCCAATGCTGTTAAGTCCGGAGATAAAGTTGTCCGGAGAAGAATTAAAGAAGGATGCGAAGTGATTGGGGAAACTCTTGCAAGCATAGCAAATCTGTTAAACCTCGATTTGATCGTTCTCGGCGGAGGAATGATTGAAGCGCTGGATTTTTATATGCTTCCTTTAATAAAAGAATCTTTTTCCGAACACGTGCTTAATGATTCTGCCAAAGGTTTGAAAATTGTTGCTTCAAAGCTTGGAGATGATGCAGCGGTTTACGGTGGTATTGCTCTTGCCGAAGAGTTTTTGGGTGTGAGGGTTTAGTTTGTAATATGGAGAGAGAAATCCATTAATAAATATTATGGCCATAAATAAAAGAATTGCGGCGTGTAGTCAAAAAAATTAAGTTTGAATAAAAATTTAGAAGGCAAATTATGTTGAAAGTAACTTATTTAATTTCAACTCTTTTACTATTCGTGTATTGTTCGACACCTCATAAAACAACAGATGAGACCTCAAGTCAATATAAGTTGACTGATGAAAATGGAAATCCGTTTTCACCTTCAACTACAATAATTTATGATTTAAAAAAAGATCAGAATGTGAGTCTTATAATTTTTGACATAAATGGAAATCCTGTAGACACACTGGTTAATGCATTCCAGTTGAAAGGTAACTACCAAATTATGCCAAGCTTCTTTGATAATGAATCTGGAGTATACTTATATAAATTGGAAACTGAAGATACAACCTATGTAAAGAAAATGTTAATATTGAAATAATATTAGTTATAGTGATTTTTATCTTTGAATATAACTTTGATTTTATAATTAGATGGTGTAGAGAATTAATTTAAAATTTAACTAAACTCTCTCTCAACCTCCTCCAAACTCAAACTCACTTCTTCCCATTCTTTTACTTTTTCATCAAGAGATAATTTCAGCTCTTTGTGCTTCTCATTAAGTTCACGTATTTGTGTGTGGTTGTTGTATGTGTCGGGATTGATAAGAACTGTGTTTATTTTTTCAAGCTCCCGCTCAAGTTCGTGAATTTCTTTTTCAAGCTTTGTCAGCTTTTCCTTCAAATCTTTTGTTGCTTTATATCTCTGTTGGCGTTTCTCAGCTTCAATACGCTTTTGCTCTTTGCGGGAGGATGTTTCAGTTAGTTGTTCAATTTTTATTGGCGTTACTGGTTGAGTTTCCTCATTTCTTTTATAAAGGTAGTATTCAATATCGCCTTCGTAAATTTTTACTTTGCCTGCACGTATATCAACGACTCTGTTTGCAATTGGTTTGAGAAATTCCACATCGTGAGAAACAAGTATCAGCGTACCGGAAAAGTTAACCAAAGCCTGCTGCAAAACTTTTTTGGATGAGTAATCGAGATGGTTTGTCGGCTCATCGAGAATTATAAAATTGGAAGGGGAGAGCAAAATCTTTGCAAGTGCCAGTCTGCTTTTTTCTCCTCCGGAAAGCACTCCGACTTTCTTGAAAACATCATCGCCTGTAAAAAGAAATGCACCAAGCAGAGATCGAAGTTGTCCGATTGATTTGTCAGAGCCAATTGAGTCTAGAGTTTCAATAAGATCAATTTCAGGATTTAATGAATCAGCAACATCCTGTGAGTAATAGGAAATGATATTGTTATGTCCGCTAATTCTTTCACCTTTATCAATATCGATCTTTCCCGCGATGATTTTTGAAAGTGTAGTTTTGCCCGCACCATTCGGTCCGACAAATGCAATCTTGTCTCCACGGTTCACTCTGAAATCAATTCCATCAAACAGCTTCATCTCACCGAAAGATTTATGGATTCCATTCAACTCAACATTGTAAGCTCCGCTTGGCGGGGGATTGGGAAATCTTATGTTAACCGTTTCTTCATCATCCGGTATTTCAATCAGCTCGACTTTTTCAAGCTGTTTAATTCTGCTTTGAACCTGTCGTGCTTTTGTTGCCTTGTAACGGAAGCGTTCAATAAATCTTTGAGTGTCTTTAATTTTTTTCTGCTGAATTTCCCGCTGGTTAATCAGCATTTGGTCGCGTTCTTCTTTGTATTTCAGGTAATCATTCAGCTTGCCGTTGTATGGATTGATCTTCCTGAGAAAGATTTCCCACGTTCGGTTTGTTGTAAGATTAACAAAATTCTTATCGTGAGAAACAATTATCATCGAACCTTTAAAGCTTTGAATGTAACCAATCAGCCATTGCAGTGAATCGAGATCGAGATGGTTTGTTGGTTCGTCAAACAAGAGTAAATCATTCTGAGCAATGAGAAGCTTTGCCATTGCAATACGCATCTGCCATCCGCCGGAAAATTCATCAGTCAACCTTCTGAAATCTTTTTCTGTAAATCCAAGTCCGGTGAGAATTTTTTCAATTTTATATTCTGCGTTATATGATTCGAGTTCTTCCAAACGAAGATGAACTTCGCCAAGCTGGTTTACTAGATCTTCTTTTTCTTCATCATTTAAAGAAGGAGATTCAAGCTGAGCAATAATTTCTTTTTCTTTTTGCTGAAGTGATTTGATATCAGAAAGGGCAGTGAACACTTCATCAATTAAAGTCTTTCCGCGATGAACAACCTGATCCTGCGGAAGGTAACCGATCGTAATATTTTTTTGTTTGTTGATTCCTCCACTTTCAGGTTCAATTTGTCCGACGAGCATTTTAAGCAAAGAAGTTTTACCTGTTCCATTTGAACCGACGAGACAAATTTTATCACCTGAATGGATTTTTAAATTAACATTCTGGAAAAGATATTCCCCGGTGAACTGAAGAGAGATGTTGGAGAGATCAATCATAAAAAGAAATTATTCACGGAAGACGGCAACTTTTCCTGTTACTACTTCGTTTCCTTCAGAATCAAAAGCAACAATTATATAAACACCGGTATTTACCAACTCACCGTTTTTGTCTTTCCCATCCCAGTAAGCGGTTCTTCCGCCCGGAGAAAAGAATTGACTTACCAGTGTTCCGTCAATTGATAGAATTTTTATCTCGGTATCGCGAATCAATCCGTCAATCGTTAAAAGATTGGTCCCACCTTTTATTTTGTATGGATTGGGATAAACAAACAGCTCATCAAAACTTTCGAGAGGTTTTATGTATGGAGTTTCAAAAGAAGTTAAACCTTCATCCGTTCCAACGTAAACAATTCCTTTGTTCTCATCGATTGCGATGCTTCTTATAATATTAGAAAGCAAAGCACTGTTCTGTGCTGTAAATGTTGTAATCAGTCGTGAGCCATCAGAATTAACAAGTAGCAGACCTTCGTTAGTGCCGATCCATTTCTGATTTAAAGGATCAACTGCAATAGCATTTATCGATTGTTGACGAAGGACAAAAACACTGGAGATGCGGAGTCCTGCACTGCCGGATGAAGGAATACTGCTCGTGTTTGAAATAATATTCACACCAAGACTTGTCGCCACCCATACATCACCTCTTCTGTCAGCTACGACATCACGGATATCATTTGTGTTCAAACCATCTGCTGTAGTAAGATAATCTGATCTGTCATCCGAGGCATCAGTATAAGTTTTATTTTCGTTAAGATAGAATAAACCCAACCGCGAAGGATCCGAGCACGTGAACCATTTGGTATCATATGGATCAATTGAAAGATTTTCGTGTCCGAGCAAAACTCTGTTCTGTGCTGCCGGAATTAAAAAATGATACCAGACACTATCAGGAGTTCTCATTGATAAAGTATTTCTGTCAACTGCCCAATAATTGAGAACCCATAAATTATTTCGAGAGTCTTTCCCAAAACCTGTAACTACTATGAAGTCCGGATTCTGTGGTATTCCCTGCATACCTGAATTAGTTCTATTAAAAAGTTTTTTATTGTCTCCATTTACTTCAAGAAAACCAAAACCCCACGTACCGAGATAAGTGGCGTTTGCGATAGAAGCTGAATGATACACATCGTTATAAGGCAATTCAGGAGTATTTGAAGTATTAAAGATTTCCCAGGTTTCTTCGCTGTAAGTGTAATAGCCGACACCTCTATTGTCTTTTCCGCTTGCTGACCAGAACTTGCTGTTTACATCAACGCTCATACTTGGAAATTGATTTACAGGAGGTGCATTCGGAGATACGAAATCACCGGTCAATGTTGTATTCAGAAAAAGTGTTCCGTTTGCACTTGCGCATGCAAAACCGATATCATGGTTAAATTCAATTTTAGAAAGTGATACAGGAGAATTGTAAAGCAAATTGAGTGTTTGATTGTAATAAAGATATATATTGTTTTGTGCAAGGATAATTATTGAATCACCGCTGATTTGAAAATCATTAATATTAACATTGGCCAGTTCAGTAATGAAATTATTCCATGTATTGTTTGAACGCAGAGCAAAGCCTTTATCAGTACTTACAATCAAATTTCCCTGGAACAATCCTGGTTTTAAAGTTTTGTTTGAAGGCAGTCCATTAAGAATAGAATAAACATCCCATGATTCCGGGGCTGAGAGATTGGAAGCACCCGGCTTTTGAATAGCAACTCCCTGATCGGTACAAACATAAAATAAACCATTCTTTATAGCACTGTTAACTCTTGTGTTTGATGCAAACGTTCCGAATTTGAAGAATGTATCGAAGAAAAGAAAACTACTTGCATTTATAAGTGAAACTCCAAAATCTGTTGCAACGATTATTGTGTCACTTGCAAGAGAAAAATCGTTTATTGTTTTGTTTATCTGATTTGAATTGTAGATATCCATGATTACATCGAGACCGCCAGTACTTTCAGAGTAAATGTCAATTATTCCTTCAGCACTGCCAAACCATATTTTGCCGGAAGCGTCAGCAATCACGGAAGTGAGTGAATTACCTCGCAATCCTTCTGATTTGTGAAGAGTCGTGAATTGATTTGTTTGTGTTGAATAAAGGAATGCTCCTCCATTGGCTGCACTCCAGATGTCATTACCTCTGATTGCAACGTCCTGAACATTTTTAAGAGCAGTGTAATTTTTCCAGTTGATGAATTGCTGGGAAAGGGTAGTTGAAATAAAGTACGGTACGATTAACAAAAAAAATAAAATTCTCATTTTCCATTTCTCAATTGTGAGTTAAACGTAGAAACTTGCTGATCGTACCTCGAAAAATAATTCTGATTGTTATAATAGAAAGTTATAAAAAATACTCAGGTTTGAAAGTCTAAAAAAATATCACCGGAATCATTCAATATTCCTAACGAGCCTTGTTTTCATTGTTTCAACTACCTTGGCAGAGGTATAATACTTACCTAGATTTTCGTCATCTTCTCTTTTTCCACCGTGAAAGTCTGAACCACCGGATTCCAGCAGGAAGTATTCATTAACAATTCCGCGATAAAATCTCACTTGCTCAGGTGAATGAGAAGGATGAATAACTTCGATTCCATCCACTCCTGCATCAATTAATTCTTTAATAAGGATTTCAGGCATATTTCCGGGATGGGCAATAAATGATAATCCTCCGGCATCACTTATAATTTTAAAAGCACTCTGCGGAGATAAATGAACTTTCCGTTCATAAGCAGGTGCATGGTTTCCGATGTATTTATAGAATGCTTCAAAAAATGATTTGACCTGTCCCTTGGCAAGCAATGCTTGTGCAATATGCGGCCTTCCTATCGCTGAATTTTTTGCAAAGACCATAACATCATCAATTGTTATGTCGAGACCAAGTACGTTAAGCTTTTTTACCATTCGAGCAGCTCTCTTTACTCTTTCCTCACGGAAGAAGTTAAGATAATGTTCGAGGTCTTTATTCTTTGGATCAACAAAATATCCAAGAATGTGCACTTCTGTATCTCTAATATCTGTACTAATTTCAAGACCGGGGATAACTTCGATGTTATATTTTTTTGCGTAATCTGTTGCTTCATTGATTCCATTTACACTATCGTGGTCAGTAATACTTAGTGTGCTGATTCCCTGGTTAAAAGCTTTATCAATTAATCGTTCCGGTGCATGATATCCATCGGAATAATAGGAATGCAGATGTAGATCGGTTTTCTCAGCAGCCATTTTTCTCAGAGAGCATAAAGGGATTTAAACTTTTCGTATTCCACAATTCTCAATTTTGAACCCTCAAGTTCAATTAAACCTTTCTTGGCAAAAGAATGAAGTGTCCGTGAAATCGTTTCTCTTGAAGTCCCCGCCATGTTAGCCAGTTCGTGCTGGAAGGGAAGTCTTTCAATTTCAACAACACCGTGTTTTATTTTCCCGATATCATCAGCAAGCTGAAGTAGAACAGTTGCAACTTTTCCTTCGGCATCTTTAAGGGAAAGTGCTTTTATCTTCATTCCGGCAACACGCAGTCTTTGAGTTAATTCCTGCAGTAATGCAATTGACACTTCCGGATGTTCTTCAAGCAGCTTTAAAAAGTCATTCCTCTGGATTATAAAAATTTTTGAATCCTCCATAGCAGTAGCCGTTGCTGATCTCTCGAGACCGTCGAGTAGAGACATTTCTCCAAAAAAATCAGAGGGATTTAGGATTGAAAGAATCACTTCTTTATCGTTATCCTCAGAACTAATCCTGGAAATTTTAACTTTTCCGGAAATGATGATAAACAGAGCAGAACCGGCGTCTTTCTCTGACAAGATTATGGATTCTTTCGAAAAACTTTGGACCGAGCCGGACCGGGATAACTGTGCAAGTGTTTCATCTTTTAATTCAGAAAAGATGGGAACAGTCTTTAAAAATTCAACTTTTTCCAATTTTATTATAACTTTTTCTTAATTGATGACAATCTAAAATAGGTTTGATTGGTCTGAAAATCAAATAAACAAATGGCTTAACTTCAAGAGAATAACCAGCTGAATTGTCAACTATTCCTGAGAAGGACTGTCTTATCCACGCTAATTTTAATTGATTTTTAACGAGTCTGTATCTATGTTTGTATCCTTATTTTTGAACTAAAAACGGAGAATTTTAAGTAATGGGAATGATGGCTAAAATGAGGAACCTGGCACCAGTATTTATAATTACAGTCGGTGCTTTGTTTGTCCTCTTTATGGTAATTTCTGATTCGAACGTACTAGAAGCGATTGGCGGCAGAACGAACGATGTTGGCTCAGTTAATGGAACTGATATTTCTTACCAGGAGTTTCAAATGGCTGTCGAAAGACAAAGAGAACAGCAGAAGCAGCAAACTGGTAATGACATTCCCGAAGAACAATTTGATCAGTTCAGGGATCAGGTTTGGGAAACCCTGGTTACTGAAAAACTTATTGAACAGGAAGTACAAAGACTTGGTATTACAGTAAGTAATGAAGAAATAAAGGAAATTATTTTGGGAGATGATCCTCCGGCTTTCCTTAAACAGAATTTTATCGATTCACTTGGACAGTTTAATCGTGAATTGTACGAACAAGCAATTTTCGATCCGCAGAACGAACAGGTTCTTTTACAGGCTGAAGAAGTAGTAAGGCAAACTCAATACAGACAAAAATTGCAAAGTCTGCTTGAAGCCGGCATTACAGTAAGTGAAGCTGAAGTGAAAAGAAAATTCATTGAGCAGAATACTTTTATGGATGGTAAGTTTGCACTTTTTGCTAACGCTCTATTTCCGGATACAATATTTAAACCTTCTGAAAAAGAACTGAGAGAATATTATGATGACAATCCTGATAAATTCAAAATAAATGCACAAAGAAAAATTTCGTACGTTTTATTTCGACACGAACCCTCACATGCAGATAGCATGATGGTGATTAAGAATCTTGAAAACGTTAAGAAGACTGCTGAGGGAGACACTTCCGACTTCAAATATTTTGTAGATATTTATTCCGAGACACCTTATTCCATTGATACTTTAACAGCTTCGGGTTTAACTGGCGAAGCAATCAATGCTCTAAAGCTAGCAAATGTTGGTTCAATTGTAGGACCGGTTCCTTCTCAAACCGGAGGATTTGTGCTTTATCATCTCGTAAACGTAATACCTTCAAAAGACAAGTTTGTCAAAGCTTCACACATTTTAGTTTCACAAATGGGAGATGACGCCGCAAACCTGGCTGAAGCAAACCGGATTTATCAGGAATTAATTAACGGTGCTGATTTCAAACAGACGGCTATCGAGCATTCAAAAGATCCCGGTTCAGGCAAAAACGGTGGCGATCTTGGTTGGTTCGGAAAGGGAATGATGGTAAAGGAGTTTGAGGATGCATGTTTTTCAGCTAAAGTTGGCGAAGTTCAAAAGCCTGTCAAAAGTTCTTTTGGTTATCACATAATACTTGTGACAGATCAATCAAGCAGCAAATATGTTGTCGAAAAAATTACTAATGCAGTAAAAGAATCAGCAACAACCCGTGATGCAAAATATACTTCAGCAAATGATTTTTCCTACCTTGCAAAGAAAAACGGATTTGAAAAAGAAGCAGAGCTTGTGGGATATACTATTCAGGAAAGCGGAAGCTTCACAATGAAGAGTCCTTCTATTCCCGGCGTCGGTGCTAACAAAAGACTTGTGACTTTTGCATTTGAGAATGGATTGAATTCCGTCAGTGAAGTTCACAGATTGCCTAATGGATATATTGTCGCTAAAGTTTCAGAGGTAATTGCAGACGGACTTGAAAAATTTGAAGCTCAGCAGCCGAAAGTGCGTCAGCTTTATGTTGTTGAAAAACAGTACGAAAAATCGCGTGAGCTGGCTTTGGAGGTTATGAAGAAAGCTAATAATGATATTGATAAAGTAACTCAAATCGATTCGAGAATTCAGGTCGCTAATACTGGAAAATTCAGCGCTGCCACTTCAATTCCGATTCTGGGAAAGGATAATGCAGTTATATTTACAGCCCTTTCTATGAAACCGGGTGAAACATCTGAGCCAATAAAAGCATTAAGAGGTTATGTTGTCTTCCACCTGACTGAAAAAACTCCATTTGATTCTACTGCATTTCAAAATCAAAGTGCAACTCTCAGAAACACAGTTTTCCAGGAGAAAAAATCAGTATCTCTAAATTCCTGGTTAACAGAAATTAAGGAGAAAGCTAATATAACGGACAACAGACATCTGTTCTTCGGTTATTAATATTAAAAATTTTAAAAACCCCCTTTCATCAAAAAAGGATGAATAGGGGGTTTTCTTTTTTAAATAATTTTATACAAGTTCTGAAGCACTTACTAACTTTTTTGAAGATGATCAGACTTACTACAAATCTATTGGCTTTGACTATTTTAACTTTTCCGGTATTTGCTCAGACGGATTCAGCAAATATTGGTATAGCTGTTAATGCAGTTTACACAACTTCAGCAGAGGTTTTTCTGAATCCGAATTCATCAAGTCCGGAAGTGAGAAATAGATCTACAACATTTGAAGATATCTGGAGCCCTGCGCTTGATGTTCGTTACAGATTTTCGAAGGAGTTTCTGCTTGGTTTAAATGCTGAGTATATTAGTAAAACTTTGTATCTGCCCAATCTAACAGCATTTATTGGCAACCAGGTTTTCATATTTGAAGTTGAAGACGGTTTCAGAGTTGTACCGATAGAACTTACCGCTTATTATCATTTCCCTTTTTCAACTGAAGATTTCAAATTTATGATGGGTGGAGGTCTCGGATATTATATCGGTGAATTCGTAAGAAAATTTCAGGATGTTGAACTTGAAGTAACTCAGAGAAAATTCGCTCTGGGATTGCATGTTTCTGCTTCGATGGACTATGTAATTATTCCTGAAGTTGCAGCAAGATTTGAGATGAAGTTTCGTAATCCGCAGTACACCGTTTCGAGCAAGTACTCAAAGGCACAAGTTATTTACCAAGGAAACGTAATTGATCTTCCGGAAAACGCATTCGATACAAAAATTGATATCGATGGACTCACATTTATTCTCGGTTTTGTATTCAGCTTCTGATTCATCACAACTACCCGCCTTTAATATTCAACCGATAAAACCTATTTTTGAACTATCTACTTATGAAGAAAAAAATATATTACTTAACCGGATTTATGGCTGCGGGAAAAAGCACCATCGGACCAATTCTTGCGAACACTCTCGGATGGAATTTTTTTGATCTCGATAAAGAAGTCGAAAACCAGGAAGGGATGAAAGTTGTTGAGATATTTGACACTAAAGGAGAAAGTTATTTCAGAAAAATTGAGACGGAGATTTTAAGAAAGCTTTCAGAAAAAAATGAATCAATCATTTCGCTTGGCGGGGGTGCAATTGCTAGCGAAGAAAATTTCAGCATAATCAAATCATCCGGGAAAATAATTTATTTGAAATCATCTCCTGAAATGGCTTATAAAAGATTAAGATTTAAAAGAGATCGTCCTGCTTTTATTTTTGAGGGGGAAGAAGTTCCAACGAAGGAAGAATTTTTATTGCGGATAAATCAGCTCCTCGATGCCCGGAAGGGATATTATGAGCAAGCTGATTTCATCATTGATACCGATAATCAAACTGTGGGGAAAACTGTTGATATAATTGCAAAATTTATTTTGAGTGAATCATAAATAATTTTAGAAAATCTTGAACAAAGTCTTAGTCAAATCAATAAAGCAAAACTATCCGGTATTTGTCGGCAGCGATACACTCCCGATTCTTCCTGAGTTAATATCTGAATACGATCTTCCCAAAAGAATTTTTGTAATTCTTGACAGAAACATGAAGCAGTATTTCGGCAATAAAATAAAGCGAACAATAAACGCAGTTGCAGAGAAAATACATTACTCGGTTGTAACAGCTTCTGAAAAAAATAAATCACTTGATGCTACTACTAAAATTTATTCTGCTCTTTACAAACAACAATTTGGAAGAGACACACTTATAATTTCAATTGGTGGTGGGACAATTGGTGATCTTGCAGGATTTATTGCTTCCACATATATGCGGGGAGTTCCACTCGTTCATATACCAACAACATTTCTTTCGATGGTTGATAGCTCAATTGGCAGCAAAACAAGCGTGAATTTCAGGGAAGCAAAAAATCTAATTGGATCATTTAATTCGCCGTCATTTGTGTTGATTGACATAGGTTTTCTTAAAACACTACCACAGAAAGAGATAATTTCAGGATTCGGTGAGGTAATTAAATATTCATATCTGACAGATAAGACATTATATAATAAGCTTCTTTCCGATTTTCATCTGTTGAAAAAATTGAATTTAAAATTTATTAACGAAATTATTTTGCAATGCATAAAAATAAAATCAGCTGTAGTATCTGTGGATGAATTTGAAAAATCCGGATTGCGAAAGATTCTAAACTTTGGTCACACTTTCGCTCATGCTTATGAAAGCATTTCTAATTATAAAATTTCTCATGGCAAAGCTGTCATAATCGGAATATTAAACGCACTATATCTTTCTTATGAATTAGGTTTTATAAATCAGAACAAGCTTGATAAAATGATTGAACTCCCACTGAAATTCAAAGCTGAATTAAAGTCAACCAAATTCGATGGAGAAGATATCCTCAGATCAATGAGATACGATAAAAAGAATAAAGAAGGACAGAACCGGTTTGTTCTGATAAAAGACTTCGGTGAAATTTTAGTAGATGTTCGGGCAAACAAAAAAGCAGTGCTTAAAGTGCTAAATAAAACGAATAAGATTTTGGTTTAAAAGGGCAACTGCCGGATTGTGAGGGCGAAACCCGGCAGCTTTGTGTGTCATATTTGGAGGGATGCTATGCTTAAACTATTTCGTTTTATAATTATCAATATCAATGCCACTGGTTTTTATATTGTTTTTATGTTTCAAATAAGCTAATTATTGAGAAAAATAATTTCAGTGTAAATATTACCTGTAAAATGGTATTTGCAATCCCTATTAAATCTTTGTTGGAGTGAATTATTATGATTGATACAGTAACCACGACAGATTTGGCTGAAAAAATCCTTCAAAAAAAGGAACAGCTTAATGCAGTTATTTTGGCTCATTATTACCAGGAATCGGAGATTCAGGATATTGCTGATTTTGTAGGGGACAGTTTGGAACTAGCTAGAAAAGCTAAAGATACAAGTGCTGAAGTAATCGTTTTCGCAGGTGTTCATTTTATGGCAGAGACTGCGAAGATTTTGAACCCAAATAAGCTTGTGCTACTTCCGGATCTCGAAGCAGGATGTTCTCTTGCCGAAGGTTGTCCGGCAGATAAGTTTGCTGAATTTAGAAAAATGCATCCGGATCATTTAGCAATTACATATATCAATTGTACTGCAGAAGTAAAAGCATTAAGTGATATAATCTGCACATCTAGCAGTGCGGAAAAAATAATTAATCAGATTCCAAAAGAACAGCAGATTCTTTTCTCGCCGGATAAAAATCTTGGCAAGTATCTAATAAAAAAAACTGGCAGAGATATGCTTTTGTGGGAAGGTTCGTGTATAGTGCATGAGCATTTCAGTGAAGAAAAAATAATTAAGTTATTGACAGAAAATCCGGGAGCTAAATTAATAGCACATCCGGAGTGTACAGATTCGGTTCTGATGTGGGCAAACTTTATTGGCTCAACAAGTAAATTGTTGAAATTTATTTCAGAGGATAAATCTCACTCGTACATCGTTGCAACCGAGCCGGGAATTATTCACCAGATGAAAAAAGCGGAACCGAATAAGATTTTTATTGCAGCTCCTCCGGAAGAGGAAAGTTGTTCCTGCAATGAATGCCCTTATATGAAACTTAATACGATGGAAAAGTTGTACCTGTGTATGGAAAATAAATTTCCGGAAATAATCATTGATCCTAAAATTGCAGAGAAAGCACTAATTCCGATTAACAGAATGCTGGAAATGAGTTAACAGCTTTTTAAAATTATTTTAAAAGTTGTTCCTTCACCGGGCATTGAGCTTTTAACGAAAATCTTTCCGCCGTGATAACCTTCGATTATTCTTTTGGAAAGACTGAGTCCAAGTCCCCAGCCGCGTTTCTTGGTGCTGTATCCCGGTCTGAACACATCTTTCCTTCTTTTCATTTCAATACCTTTGCCGCTGTCTTTAACTTCCACTTCAACTTTGCTTTTTAATTCCTTCACTGAAATTTCAATTTTCCCTGTTGTGCCTTCAATAGCATCGAGGGCATTCTTAATAAGATTTTCTATTACCCATCCAAACAACTCTGGATTCACTTCGGCACAGGCTTTTTCATCGCCTGAAATTATCAGGTCAACTTTTTTGCCTGTTTGCGGAAGCCGTCTTTCAAAATAAGAGGTTACTTGTTTTAGTTCTTCGATAACATTTTGATTTGAAAGTTCAGGCTTGGAGCCAATCTTGGAAAATCTGTACGTAATTCTATTCAGCTTTTCAACATCGCTGCTAATCTCTTCTGAAATATCAATGACTTTATCCGGATCCTGGTAATTTAATTTCAACATTTCCAGCCATCCCATCAGACTGGAAATAGGTGTTCCAAACTGGTGAGCTGTTTCTTTTGCCATTCCAACCCAGATATTACTCTGCTCGCTTCGCTTGATACTGCTGAAACTAATGTATCCTATTATTATAAAAAGTGCCGCAATAGATAACTGTATATATGGATAGTAACGCAATTGTTTTATGTGCTCTGAATCTCCATAGTGAATTTTGTTTATGATGATACCCTCGTACTTAACTTCAATAGGAGGGTGAGTTGCATCCATCTCAGCAATAAGTTCAGCAATAAATGTTTTGAATTGTTCGTTTGTTAAGGTCGTATCAATTTCAACATTACGGATGTCTGTCCGGTTGTAAACATTGTTCTCTGCATCCGATTGAATTAACGGGAAATCGATAGGTTTAATGATATTGTCGAAAAGGAAAGTGATGTCAACATCAGGATTAGTTGTGTTTGCGAGGTATTCTATCCCTTTTGCATAAAGTTCAACAATCTGCCGTTCCTTTTCTTGAAGTTTACGCACTAGTGTTTGTGTGTAATAAAGAGTTCCTATTGCAATAAGAACAGCGATTATTAAAAGCACAATTTTCAGATTGACCGATGCCGGACCGCCAGACATTTTCATAGAGCACCTTAAAATGTAGTTAAAGTTAAGCCAAAATTAGAGAAAAGGAGAGTAAAATACAGGGAGAAAAAGCAATTTCGAAGTTTGATAAATATTCACGTGGCCGAATCAGTTATGCAAAATTCTGATTTTTTGAACCTTCAAATTTGAATCAAAATCACATCTGCAACATTATTATAAACATTTGCAACATATTCTAAACTCTTGGAAAGTTATTACAAACCTTTGACACATCCTTGATAACTACCCCCCATTCATTTATTATTTATTTGGTGTGCGACTTTAAAAGAAAAATAAATTCAAATTCTAAGGAGTGCACCAATGAAAAACTTAAATGTTTTGACAATTCTGACAATTATAATTCTGATATCTTGTGATTCATTTTCTCAAGAATTGGAAGCATTCGGTTTTAGAGCAGATTATTCAATTCCTACAAAACCAGATTCACCGCTTTCCAATCCACTCTCAGCTGGTACGTATACCATTGGAGCGGGAGGATATTTTCCTACAATTGATTCAGCATTCAGAAAATTAAGTTTGGATGGAATATCTGGTGAAGTAAGTCTGGAATTAATAGATGAGCTATACCGTTCGGCATCGGGCTCACCGGGATTTATACTTGTCGGACCAATTTCCGGAACTGGACACAATAATAGAATTACTCTTAAGCCAGCTCAAGATAAAAATGTAATAATAGAAGCAGATGGTGAAGCGGTTCTTAGTTTAATTAATGTAAGTTACTTTACGATTGATGGAATAAGTTTAACTGGAACAAGTTCATTAAGAATTCACTCGCTTCAGAATGAAAACTTTGAGTTCAATGATGGAGTTATTTTTATAAATAATTCTAATCATAACATTGTTCAAAATCTAACAGTTGAATGTGAAGATTATACAAGAAAAAGTGCCGGTATTGTTTTCCTTCATCATTCGGGCAACTTCGCTCCCGACAGCAATGTTATTCAAAACAATTTCATTAAGAAAGCTGCAGTCGGGATAAATTTAGCATCATTATTTTATCGAATGAACGGAAACATTATTCGCGGAAATTATATCGGTTCAGAAGCTGACAGCCTGATATCGATGGGAATCAATGTTACTTTTGGTCAATATACGATTATCGAAAACAATACTGTTCAAAATTTACACAACAGAAGTCAAGTCATTTATTCTCCAGGCATCGCATCTGTTGCTGGTACAGGTGATATAATCCGAAATAATATTGTTCATAATATTTCAGTAGATGATGGTTACTATGGTGGAATCGGAATTATCTTAAATGGTACTTCATCATTTAAAGGATGTATTAACACTGTTTACAACAATATGATTTATGACATCCAAAGTAAATCTTCTGCGCCAAGTGCTTCCGTGAGCGGTATTCAATTAAGGAATCAGGATTTTGCGAAGGTCTATCACAACTCAGTTTACTTGACAGGAACTGGAAATAATAAGTATGGTTCTGCCTCATTGTTTATTGCAAACAACTGCTCAAATATCATCGCGAAGAATAATATATTAATAAATACCAGGGATGAATCACCGTATTATTCATTTGCTTTAAATGATTGTGGTTCAGGCAGTCTAGTTTCAGATTATAATGATCTTTATGTTGGAGACAATCAGAATAATTTTCTCGCAGGAAAAAACGGCATCCATCATAAAACATTATCAGAATGGCAGTCTGCAGGAATGGATATCCATAGTTTTAATTCTCTGACTACTTTTGCAAACCCGGATCTCCATATTGACAGAAGGCAAAATGTATGCATCGAAATGACAGGCACACCAATCTCCGGAATCACAATGGATATTGATGGCGAACAAAGAAATTTACAAACTCCTGATATCGGTGCGGATGAATTTGATTGTATAGTAAGTGAGGTTGCTAACGAATTTATCGCTGACGAGTACAGTCTCGAACAGAATTATCCAAACCCTTTCAATCCATCAACCAAAATAAGTTACTTTTTGTCAACGGGCGGAAATGTGACTCTAAAAGTTTTTGATATTCTCGGTAATGAAATTGCCATACTTGTTAATGAAGAAAAACCTGCCGGTAAATATGAAATTAATTTTAATGCAAACAACTTATCAAGCGGAGTTTATATTTATACTATTCAAGCAGCAAATTTTGTTGAATCGAAGAAAATGCTTTTGATAAAATAAAAAGCCCCGGCTGCAGGAAGCTGATATCACGGGTGGCTAAATACCAACTCCCTTTCTGGCAGCGGAGCTTTAAAAGTTTAGAAATATTTCGTTCAATTCAAAAATAGAAATTACCCTGAGAGATTTCACACCAGAAATTTAGTTCAGAAAATTTCAGTTCTAAAGTTTGTTAAGCCGGAAATTGAAAGATTCTTTCATCAATATGCCTTAAGTTTGGGATACACTTTCTAAAAATTCAGGAATAAAAATGACTGCTGTTTTTAATGATTATTTCTATCCCGAATCAATTTGTGTTGTCGGGGCTTCCTCCAAACCAAAATCACTTGGTTATGAATTAACTAAATCAATAAAACAATACGGCTTCACCGGAAAACTTTTTCTGATTAATCCCAAATCGGATGAAGTTTTAGGTTACAAATGCTTCCCGACTATTGAATCAGTAAAAGAGAAAATTGATCTCGCAATAATAATGGTCCCGAAACAGTTTGTGGAAGAATCCATCAAACAACTCACAGATAAAGGAACAAAAGCTCTTATTCTCATCACAGCAGGATTCAAAGAAACCGGAAAAGAAGGTGAGCAGGAAGAAAAAAGAATTTTAGAATTAGTAAAGAAATCAGGGGCAAAGTTGGTTGGACCAAATTGCATGGGAATTATCAACACACATCCTGAAGTAAAAATGAACGCAACTTTTGTAGCAGAAGAACCACGAAACGGGAAGATGGCATTTTGTTCGCAAAGTGGTGCAATAGGTGCAGCAGTTTTGAATTCTCTGCGCGAAACTGATATCAGATTTTCTCAGTTCATCAGTGTTGGCAACAAAGCGGATGTCACTGAAAATGATCTTCTTGAGTTTTGGGAGATGGATAAAAATGTAAGTGTGATTACATACTATCTTGAAAGTTTTGAAGCAGGAGAAGAGTTTTTAAAAAATTTTATTGAAGAAAAAATCACCAAACCTGTGATCGTTTTAAAAGGTGGAAGAACTTCCAGCGGAATTAAAGCTGCATCATCTCACACCGGCGCGATGGGAAGCAGCGATAAAGTTGTTGATGCAGTGCTCCATCAATTTGGAATAATACGTGCAGATGATTTGAACGATATGTTCAACACAGCAAAAGGCTTTGAAGATTTTCCAATGCCAAAAGGCAATAGAGTTGCGGTTCTTACTAATGCTGGTGGTCCGGCTATTCTTACTGTAGATACTCTTGAAAGGAATAATTTATCTCTTGCTGAACTGACTCACGAAACAAAATCGAAACTTCGAGAGATTGTTCATCCACAGGGAAGTGTTAACAATCCGGTTGATCTTCTTCCTGGCGGAACTGCAGAACAATTCAAGCAAGTCAACGAATTTCTGGTTGAAGACAAAAATGTTGATGCGGTTATTTCGGTTTTTGTTGAACCGATAATGGTTCCCGCAATGCCTGTGATTGAAGGGATAAATGAAATACAAAGCGAAAAACCAATTTTTCAGGTTGTTATGCCGCTACCTGAGTTCTGGGATATGTACAGAAAAGAATCGAAAACTAAACGTTCATTGTTCAGACGGTCTGAAGAACCTGCTGTTGTGATTGGTAATATGCTGAAGTTCAGAAATAAATCTAATCATAAACACAGGTTGAATGCAGAGAGTGTAAAAATTGAAGGAATAAAATTCGAAGCCGGTCGTTTTCTATCGCAGGAAGATGTTATTAAAGTATCTGAATTCTATAGTCTTCCAATTGTTAAGACCCAATTATTTGGTTATGATGATTTGAAGAAATCAGATTTGAAATATCCCGTCGTAATGAAAGCAGTTGGAGAAAAAATTATTCACAAATCCGATTTGAAAGGTGTCGTATTAAACATCAAAGATAAAGCTGAATTAATCAAAACTGCAGATGAAATGATAAATAACTTCAAACAAAAAAGTATGCAGCTCGACTCATTTCTTATCCAGCCATTCATTCATACAAAGTTTGAGTTATTGGTTGGCGGATTTCGTGATCCGAGTTTTGGACCGATGGTAATGTTCGGTTCAGGCGGGAAATATGTTGAATATTTTGATGATACCGTTATCCGGTCAGCATATTTAAATGATTTAGATATTGACGAAATGATCAATCGAACAAAAATCGGAAAAATAATTCAGGGAGTACGTGGCGAAAAACCTGCTGATCTTGTCAAAATAAAAAATACGATAAAATCGGTCGCTCAGATGATGCTGAATCACAAAGAAATAACCGAGTGCGATCTTAATCCACTTGTGGTTACGGATGATAATAATATCTTTGCAGTGGATATCAGGATAAAGTGTTAATATTTTATCTTAAAAATTTGATTTATATCTTTCAGGTGAACAATCGAGGACAAAATGAAAATAAAAGAAATAATTTTTATTGTTGAAGAATCTTTAGATGGTGGTTATGAGGCAAAAGCGATAGGAGAATCAATCTATACTGAAGCCGAAACGATAGATGATTTGAAAAAAAATATTTCTGATGCGGTGCGCTGCCATTTTGAAGAAAGTGAGCTACCATCCATAATCAGTCTCCGTTTCCAACGTGAAGAAATAATTACATTATGAAAGTTCCCCGGGATATATCTGCCTCGAAACTCATTAAAATATTATCAAATTATGGCTACTCAAAAACAAGGCAATCGGGAAGTCATATCAGATTAACAATTATTATTGAAGAAAAATCATTCCACGTAACAATCCCAAATCATGATCCAATTAAAATCGGGACTCTGAATAGCATATTAAATGATGTAAGTAAACAACTGAACTTGAACAAACAAACATTGATCAATGATTTATTCTAAGTTTTAAGGAATTTTGTAATTCTGTGAAACGCCGTAACTTCATCAAAACAATTTCCACCGCTACAGTTGCTGCATCAGTAGTGCCTGTTAAGGCAAGTGATGGCAGATTTCTGTCAGCAAAAAAACAGACTAAACCTTCAAGACTTAAGAGAGGTGATACAATTGCTCTCGTTACACCCGGCAGTTACATCACTGAACAGGAAAAAGAAGAATCAATCAATAATATTCGAAATCTCGGTTTCAAGGTTGTATATACAGACAGATTGATGAGTAAAAACGGATACTTTTCAGCAATCGATGAAGAACGCGCAGCTGATCTGAACGAAATGTTCGAAAGAAAAGATGTACAAGCAATTATGTGTGCACGTGGTGGTTATGGCTGCGCAAGAATTTTACCGTATCTTGATTATGATTTGATTGAAGATAATCCCAAAATTTTGATCGGATTCAGCGATGTTACTGCGCTGCAGTACGCTATTTATAAAAACAGCGGGCTTGTCACATTTCACGGACCTGTATCGATTTCAACATTCAGCAGTTTTAGTGTAAAAAATTTTGAAGATGTATTATTAAATCCAACCTTCGAACTTGAACTGGTTAACTCAACAACCGGTAACAATTATAATCCATATGGAATAACTGTTATTTCAGAAGGTATTGCTGAAGGAGAATTAGTGGGAGGAAATTTATCAATTTGTGTTTCGTTGATAGGAACAGAATACGATATAGATTATTCAGATAAAATAATTTTTTTGGAAGAATTTATAGAAGAACCTTACCGCATAGACAGAATGTTAACTCAAATGATCCTGGCGGGAAAATTCGAAAATGCCGCCGGAATTGCTCTTGGAGTTTTCAAGTTGTGTGAACCGAACAAATCAAATCCTGCTTTTAGTGGCTCTTTTTCGCTGATGGAAGTATTAAAAGACAGGTTGGGAAATCTTGGAATACCTGTTATTTACGGACTGTCATTCGGTCATGTTGCAGACAAGTTCACACTTCCATTTGGAGGCAAAGCTGAATTGAATACTGAAACAAAAAAACTAAAATTGCTTGAAGCTGCTGTTTTATAAAATCAAACATCGTTTATCAAAATCAGAACTTACTTCTTAAGAATCCTGCGCAATTCAACTTTATTTTTAACAATTACTAATTTAGCTTTACAATAGAACTTAATTGATTTAAAAAGGGAGACTAAAATGTCTATCAAAAAAATATTGCTTTTGCTTTTAATTATTCTGACAATGCAGGGATGTCTTGTGTTTCATACTGTTTCTTATGAAGTAAATCTCGATGATGAAAATTCAGGAACGGTTACTTTGAATGTTTCCGATATCCGATCTGATGCGATGGATACTTCGGAACTTGAAGCAGACAAAGATCAGCTTTTTAATTTTATCCTGGAAAGTGATGAGTTTGTTCAGCAGATGAGTGAAGAGGGAAAATTTATTCTAGATAGAAAATTATTCATATCCGATGGTAAGCTTAGTGGTACTATGAAATATTCGTTCGATGAAGTCTCGAAAGTTGAAGGCATTGTTTACCAGGAACCGTTCTATTTTATTACTATACCGCTCGAAGATAGTATCATCTCAACAAACGGGGAAGTAATTGTGTCCGAAGGCCATAAAAGAATTATGTGGGATAATACAATCAGGACTCTGAAGTTTAAAATGTTCAGCGTTGATGTTAATAAGGGAAGTCTTGTCGAACTAACAAAGTATCTCGAAGAATGATGAAAATTAGTTCATAGTTTGTTTGTTTTTAGTAAGATCATAATTTCATCTAAAATCGACTAAATATATTTCGTAAACGAATAAACGAGATAACAACAACCAGTAACTATAACTACCAGCTTAAAACTAAGAACTAAAAATATGTATGCTGAAATAGTTTTTCCATTAGCATTCCGCAAAGCATTTACATATCTGATTCCAAAGGAACTGCAGAGCCAGGCTAAAGTTGGTGTTCGAGCTGTAGCTCCATTCGGCAAAAGAACTCTCACAGGTTTCATCGTAAACAAACCCAAAACAATTAGCTTAAAAGAAGAACCAAAACCAATCATCGATATCCTCGATGAAAAACCAATTGTTGATAAAAATGGATTTAAGTTTTACGAATGGGTCGCAGACTATTATCTCTGCTCATTAGGAGAGGCGTTAAAGCTTGCAGTCCCGTACGGTTCTGATGTTGAATCAAAAAGAAAAATCATCGCCGATCAAGTAGCTGCTGCTCATCTTCTATCAAAGGAAAAAAATAAATCTTCCACAAGAACAAAGATTTTGAAAGCTCTCTCCGAAAAAGATCAGATAAGTCTTCATCAACTTCAAAAGATTGTGAAGAAGAAAAACATTTACTCGATTCTAAGAACCTTGCAGGAAAATGGTGTGGTTACGCTGCTTGATACACTACAGAAAGCAAAAGTAAAAGCCAAAACAGTTAACTACGTTAAGTTGAATAAAACAGTTGGCGAAGTATATTCTCTTTTCCTGAAATCGAAAGACGATCTCCAAAGCAAATAAAGCTTCTTCTGGAATTAGTAAATGCAAAGGGAAAAGGATTACCAGTTGCTGAACTGCTTCATAAAACTTCATCGTCAAAATCTTCTCTTGATTCACTCTCGGCAAAAGGCATCGTAAAAATTTACGAACAGGAAATTGATCGCAGATATGTTGAGCATTACA
Organism: bacterium; assembly: GCA_016716565.1. NCBI lineage: Bacteria > bacterium. The sequence goes on along the minus strand of JADJWC010000002.1, from coordinate 485,687 downwards.
AAGAAGAGCAAACAAAATTTTCACTTTCCGACAAACAATCTGAAGTGATAGCTGAAGTTGCAAAAACTATTTCCGATGCCAATTTTAAAACTTATTTGCTTCACGGTGTCACAGGAAGCGGGAAAACACAAGTTTACATCGAGCTTACGAAAAAAGTTATTGAAAAGAAGAAAACCGCTCTGATACTTGTTCCTGAAATTTCTCTTACTCCGCAAATCACTTCACGGTTTTTCAATTCATTTGGTGATGAAGTGACTGTTCTTCATAGCCGAATGTCACCTGGTGAAAGATTTGATTCATGGCAGAGAATTTTTAGAGGGAAATCAAGTGTTGTAATCGGTGCGAGATCGGCTTTGTTTGCACCGTTGAAAAATATCGGATTGATTGTCGTTGATGAAGAGCACGATGCAAGCTACAAGCAGGCAGATATGATTCCAAAATATAATGCTCGGGATTCAGCAATTATGCTGGGAAGTATTGTTTGTTGTCCTGTATTATTGGGCTCAGCTACTCCGTCTATTGAGAGTATGTATAATGCTAAATCGGGTAAGTACACTTTACTTGAGCTTCCTGATAGAATTGATAATGCAAAACTCCCTGTGATAACTCTTGTTGATGTTAACAGGGAAAGAAAAAAGAAACGGATGGAAAATATTTTTTCCAAGACTTTGCTCGATAAAATTGAAGACAGGTTGAAGAAAAACGAAGGCGTTATCATTCTTCAAAACAGGAGAGGCTTTTCAACGCAAATTTACTGTACTGATTGCGGTGAAGTTGAAGTCTGTGATAACTGCTCAGTTCCGATGGTTTATCATATAAATAAAAATGTAATTGAATGCCATTATTGCGGATTAGTAAAAGATGTCCCCGGTGCCTGCACACATTGCGGATCAATTCAGATAAAATATTTTGGAACCGGAACAGAAAGAGTTGAAGACGAGTTAGCATTTTATTTTCCTAATGTGAAGATGAGCAGGATAGATTCCGATTCAATTACAAAAAAATCAGCTTTGAGCAGATTACTGATTTCTTTTGGAAGCGGTGAGATAGATGTGTTAGTCGGAACGCAAATGGTTTCAAAAGGATTGGATTTTTCAAGAGTCACGCTCGTGGGAGTAATCTCAGCCGAAACAACTTTGTGGCTTCCGGATTTTCGTGCTGATGAGAGAACATTTCAATTACTTACACAGGTTTCAGGAAGGGCAGGACGAAGCAAATCACCCGGTGAAGTTATCATACAAACTCAGAATGAAAAACATTTTGCTTTGCAGATGGTTCTTAACAATAACTACAAAGGTTTTTATGAAAAGGAAATTCTTGACAGAGAGAATATGGGATTTCCGCCCTTTACACGAATCGCATTGATTGAATCAAAAGATCAATCGAATGAAAAGGCTAAAGGTGCTATAGCAGGATTTCATACTGAAATAAAAAAATACAGCAAGTGGTTAAAAATATCTTCTCCAACTCCTGCGATTATTGCAAGGCTCAAAGGGCAATTTAGATATCAAATACTGGTGAAGTCATCCCGACAAACAGATCCTGGCGGGAAAATTCTCCGGGACGCAATTCTGAAATCGTTCGTTGAGTTCAACAGGAAATCAAGATACAAAGATGTTCGGTTGATTTATGATGTTGATCCGCAGAGTTTGATTTGAATAGATTATAAAAATGAAAGTGAGACTCGCATACTTAAAAGTAAGTCTCACATTTTTAAGTCGAACGAATTATTGGTTAAATCCCTGTAAGAATGGGACAGCTTGTGTTATCTGGAACCAGATAAATGTACCAATTATCCAAACCGCGAAAACTAAGATATAGTATTTACCAGTAGATTCAGATTTATTCATCTTTGCAAATCCGATTGCCAGAATAGCATAAGCCCAAATGCTTATAGGATCTAACTTCGATAAAAACCATCCAGCAATAGTATTTTTATCGCTGCCAATAAAAGAAGCGACACTGGTATCCATCATAAGCTTGCCCATAACCATAGTTAGTATTCCGGCAATTACTATTTGGAGAATACTGATGTAACTTGTTAATCCCATGGCAACCAATGCACCGGTGAAGGTCCCTTCTCCTTTTAACAGGAACTTAATGAACAGAAAATAAATTGCTGTTATTATAATGATGAAAATAAATCCAAATAACAGAGTTGGAATGAATGTAATAATCCAGCTCATTGGACCTCTCATATAAGTATCCATCGCATCTATCTGCTGATCTGCTTGTTCACGTGTTAGTGTTCCGCTTTCGACCATCTTTTCTATTCGGTCTATTCCTTGTTTCTTCGCTTCAAAATATACTTCCTCATTTGTCATCGCAAGGATTCTGATTAAAGATACTACAATGAAGAAAATAAGTATGGGGATAACCCAGTCTTTATGTTTTGCTGCAAACTTCGAAGTGATTGAAAACATGTTTGCCGGTTCAGTGAATACTCCGATCATTTTATCGGAATGACTTAATTCCCCGGTTTCCTGTGTTTGTTCTGAAGTATTAATAGTTTCGTTTGGATCCATTATGCACCTCACAAATTGTTATAAATTGTTGGACAAAACATATTCTATCTTCGAGTCAAAGGCAATTATTTTATGATTATCGGTATTGAATATTATTATTTGGCTTTGATTGTTAATATTTCTCCAGAATCTATATGCTTATTAATATTCGTAAATGCCAAAGTAACAGTTCATTTTGTAAATTTGGGAAGAAAATATTTTCCAACCTTGTCTGAGAAAAAAATGAGACCAAAAACAATTATCGAACCGTTCAAAATAAAATCAGTTGAACCGATCCGATTCACTACCCGTGAAGAGAGAGAAAAAATTTTAATTAATGCCGGTTATAATCCTTTTATGATTCATGCAGATGATGTGCTTATCGATTTGCTAACCGATAGCGGTACGTCCGCTATGAGTGCGAAGCAATGGGCAGGAATTATGGAGGGCGATGAAGCTTATGCTGGTTCAAAGAGTTTTTATCGCTTTGAAGATGCAGTTAGAAAAATAACTCATATGAAATACATTATTCCCACTCACCAGGGAAGGGCAGCAGAGAAAATATTATTCTCAATTGTTGGCGGACCGGGAAAATATTTTCCAAACAACACACACTTCGATACAACCAGAGCTAACATTGAATTTACTGGTGCTGAAGCGGAAGATTTACTCAATGAAATAGGAAAGCATCCCGAACAACGAGCTGACTTCAAAGGCAATATGGATATCGAAAAACTTGAAGCATTCATAAAAGAAAAAGGTGTAGAAAATATTCCTTTGTGTATGATGACAGTTACAAATAACTCTGGTGGAGGTCAGCCGGTTTCGATGCAAAACATTCGAGAAGTGAAAGCTGTTTGTAAGAAATATGGAATCCCACTTTTCCTCGATGCCTGCAGGTTCGCGGAGAACGCTTACTTCATAAAGAAAAGAGAAAAAGGATACGCTGATAAATCGGTTCTGGAAATTGCACAGGAAATGTTTTCGTATGCTGATGGAGCAACGATGAGTGCAAAAAAAGATGCGCTCGTAAACATAGGTGGTTTTCTTGCGTTGAACGATGAAAATCTTGCTATGCAGTGCAGAAACCTGCTTATCGTTACAGAGGGATTTCCAACATACGGCGGACTTGCTGGAAGAGATTTGGAAGCAGTTGCGCAAGGTTTGGAAGAAGTTGTTGATGAACATTATCTTGAGTACAGAATTCGTAGTGTTGAATATCTCGGTGAAAGATTAGTTGCCGCCGGTGTTCCGATAATTGAGCCGCCGGGAGGTCACGCAATCTACATCGATGCTAAAAGATTTTTACCCAATCTTCCATCCGATCAATATCCCGGACAATCAATTGTTTGTGAGCTTTATCTTGAAGGCGGAGTTCGTGCAGTGGAAATAGGTAGTGTAATGTTCGGTAAGTATGATAAGAATGGAAAACTTATTCCTGCGATGATGGAGTTAGTTCGTCTAGCAATTCCTAGAAGAGTTTATACACAAAGTCACGTTGATTACCTGATTGAAATTATACTCGAAGTTTTTAATAACAGGAACAGGTTGAATGGTTACAAAATAGTTTACGAAGCTCCAATGCTTCGACACTTTACAGCCAGGTTTGAACCATTGAAGTGAGATGAAACTTAAAAAAAACTACAAATTTGATAACGGTCGACAAATATGGAGGATTATTCCAGCTAACTCCGGTAAGCTGATAATTGAAGAACGTGAGCCGGAAAAGAAACAAGCTTACTTTCATTGTCTTTCACTTGGTTCAGGTAAAAAAATATTAAACAACTTTCAGCTTGATGATAAATTTTGGGTGGGAGTTGAAGCCGTTAAGGATGACATCATCTTCTTTCACAAATTTGCAAAGCCTGATATGCCGAAGCACAGAGGAATATTTGCTTATGACATTACGAAGAAGGGATTCCTCTGGAATAATCCTGAACTGATTTTCCTCTTTCTTTATAAAGATAGACTCTACACTTACAGAGATAAATTTGAAGGAAGAAATTATCTCGCCATCAATCCATTCAATGGTGAAGTTATTGAGGATATTGGCGAGAACTACGAATATATAAATAAACTTCGCAGTGAAGCTTCGCTGAATGAAACTGATAGTGGTTTTTTATTTCCGGAAGCTTTTGAAATTGATTCTGGAATTGACGAGAAAGCAAATGAATTTATTAAAACTTTAAAAAATGATTTTGTTGTGTCTGGTAAAATCGAATTTATATTGAAAAACCAGCTGCTAATGATGAGCTTTCACGAAGCAAATTCAAAAGGTTCTTTTAATAATCTTTTTAAGGCAGTTGATTTATCCAAAGGAAAGTATATTTTAGAAGAAGTCATCAACAAAGAAACAAGTTTGTTTCTTACCGATTCTTTTTTTGTAAAAGATGATTTGCTGTTTCTGCTTTTTGGTAAAACCAGACTTGTGGTTTATGAGATAATTATTTGAATGGGGTTGAAATGGAATTATCTGATGAAGAAAAGAAAATATTGTTAAATGCTGCAAGGGAATCTATCCTGCAGGAGTTTAGTGAAAGTGATGTTACTGCAATTGACTACAAAGCTTATCCAAAACTTAAGATGAAATTGGGTGCGTTCGTCACGCTTCATATTAACAAAGAGCTTCGTGGATGCATTGGATACATTATTGCTAACAAACCATTATTTGAAATTATAGTTGATGCTGCGAAACATGCTGCATTTGGTGATCCAAGATTTTCTGAATTGAATAGGGATGAACTCGATGAAGTTCAAATTGAAATATCAGTTCTCTCTGAATTTGAGCCGATAAAAAGTTATGATAAAATTGAAGTCGGAAAACATGGTTTGCTTCTTGATGAAGGTGGAAGAGCGGTTCTTCTTCCGCAGGTTGCAACTGAACAAAATTATAACCGTGCACAATTTCTTACAGCACTCTGCCACAAAGCAGGGCTCTACGGAAGTTACTGGAAGGAAAGGATGCTAAACATAAAAGTCTTCACTGCTATCGTTTTTTCTGAAGAAGAAATTGGAGGTAGAAAATGAATTATGTGAGACCAGCTCAGGTAGCCGGATATTTCTATCCCGCAAATCCTGATAAATTGAAAAAAGATATTTCCCTTATGCTGGATGTTACAAAGCCAAAAGAAAAAATTGATAACGTCTTTGGAATTGTTTCACCTCACGCTGGTTATGTTTACTCGGGAAAAACTGCCGCGCATGCTTATAATCTTTTAATCGGAAAAAATTATAAAACTGTTGTTATTATCTCACCAAGCCACAGCGAATATTTTCCAGGCATCAGTCTATTTGAAGGTGATGCGTATGAAACTCCGCTCGGTATTTTGAAGGTTGATAACGAATTTCGTGAAAAGCTTGAGACCAGTGACGGAATAATTTTCAAAGGATACGAAGGACACAGAAGAGAACACGCTCTGGAAGTACAGCTTCCATTTCTGCAGTCAGTGTTAAAAGGTTTTAAAATTGTTCCTGTTGTGATGGGCGATCAGTCGAAAAGAAACATCGATACACTTGCAAAAAGACTCTCGGAAATATCAGATAATGAAACTTTGATTGTTGCAAGTTCTGATCTTTCTCATTTCTATAATAAAAGCCAGGCTGACAGACTCGATTCAATTGTTGAAAAGAGAGTGAGAGAATTTGATTACGAATCGCTGCAGTTTGATCTTGAAAATCATACTTGCGAAGCTTGCGGCGGAGGACCAATTGTTGCTTTGATGAAAGCAGCGAACCTGAAGAACATCAGGCATTCGATGGTACTAAGCAGGACAGATTCAGGAGATGTAACTGGTGATAACTCAGAAGTAGTTGGCTATCTCTCTGCAGTTTTTTACGGAGATTAACCAGCTTGACAAAGCAAAAAATAGCAATAATCGGTGCCGGCAAACTTGCGTATTCACTCACATCTGCTATAATTAAATCAGGATACGATGTTCATATAGTTGTCAGCAGAAAATTATCCTCTGCAAAAACTCTTGTAAATAAATTTTCAATTCCGTTATTTTCAAATAATCTGAAAAAAATTCCATCCGATGTGAACATATTCTTTTTAACAGTTCCCGATGGTGAAATCAAAAAGACTGCAGATGCATTGTCAAGAATAATAAATGAATTTAAAGATAAAATCTGCATTCACTTTTCCGGTGTCGAAAATATTTCTGCATTACAATCTTTATCGATGAAGGGTTGTGGAGTCGGTTCACTGCATATCATCAGACCATTCCCATCAAAAGATGTGGTTGATATAAAAAATTCACCCGCATCAATTGAAACGGATAATAAGCGAGCGAGATTTTTCTTGCTCCAGTTGTGCAAAAAGTTAAAATTGAAACCTCACAGGATCACGTCCGAGCAAAAAGTCTTTCAGCATATTGCAGCAGTTCACAGCTCAAATTTTTTAGTTGGAAATCTTTTCAACGCTTTCTCTCTGATATCTTCAAAAAATAATGCTCCGAAGAATATTCTTAGAAAGACAACTCAATCTGCACTTGATAATGTTTTTAGGTTATCTCCTGCGAAAGCACTTTCAGGTCCAATTGACAGAGGAGATGTTTATGCAATCAGGAAACATCTTGAGGCATTAAATGCTGAGATAAAGAAAACTAAAAGCAATCATTTAAAACTTCTGAGGAAGAATTATATCATCCAGTCCATTTCACTTCTTGAGGTCGTAAAAGCTAAGTATGGAAAGTTGAGTGATAAACATCGCCGCATTAAGAAATTGTTATCTGAGGAGATTCGAAAGTAACTTCAGAGAAGAGTTTGAACGTAAATCACTATTTCATAAGTTATCATTGCGCTGATAGCTGAGACCGGAATAGTAAGCACCCACGCCCACAAAATATTTTTTGCCACTCCCCATCGTACTGCTGAGACACCTTTTACAGATCCAACTCCGATTATTGAACCTGTGATAGTGTGAGTTGTACTTACTGGTATTCCAAAAATTGTTGCCCCGATAATTGTTAATCCCGCAGAAGTTTCAGCACTGAATCCGCCGAATGGATTTAGCTTGGTTACTCGCATTCCCAGTGTTCGGATCACTTTCCAACCACCAACTAATGTTCCCAAAGCGATTACTGCATGACTCATGATGATAACATAAAACGGAACACGGAATACATCACCTAACAAACCGTTTGTAAAAAGTACGATTGTAATTATACCAATTGTTTTTTGTGCATCGTTAGATCCATGACTTAAACTATAAAGCGCAGCAGAGACAAGTTGAAGTTTACGGAAATATTTATCTACTTTCCTAGGCTGTTTGTTCCTTACTATCCACAGAGTGATGATTGAAAAAATATACGCCATCACCATTCCAATCAGTGGTGCTGCAAAAATGAAGATTGCAACCTTTGTATATCCTGATATAATTAGGGCGCTAAATCCTGCTTTAGCTATGGCGGCCCCGCCATAACCGCCAATAATCGAGTGAGAAACACTTATGGGTAAACCAAAATGTGTTGCTGTAGCCGTTAGGATAATTGCACCAATAAGTCCGGAAAGAATAACAAAATTATCAACAATAGCTACATCGACAATACCTTTACCGATTGTAGTTGCAACGCTAACGCCGAAAGCAAAAGCCGCGATGAAATTAAAAAATGCTGCCCACGCAACTGCCTGAAACGGACTGAGAACACGAGTCGCAACCACTGTGGCGATTGAGTTTGCAGCATCATTCATTCCGTTATAGAAATCGAAGACAAGCGCAAGGATAATAATGAAGATTACAAATTCCATTAAAGCTTATGCATTTTTGATGAAGATGGAAAGAATGACATTTGCAACAGACTGACAACGGTCAGAAGTTCTTTCCAGAATATCGAGCACTTCCTTTTTCTTTATTAGTTCGATTGCATCTTTTTCATTTGCAAAGAGTTCCTGCATAGCATTTCTGTACACAGTATCTGCTTCGGATTCAAGATCCTTTACTGCTTTTGTCTCGTTGATCCGTCTTGCTTTCAGATCCTGGATTGCAACTCCAAGTTCTTGTGACTGTTTGTATATAATCGAGGCGAGCTTATCGGCGTGAGGTATTTTTTTTGTGATGTGAAAAGTTTCAATTCGTGCAGCAGCTCCTAAAAGCATATCGCTGATATCATCCATTCTTTTTATAAGTGCGAAAATATCTTCGCGGTCAAACGGAGTGATAAAAGTTTTATTTAGTCTTTTTACAATACGTGATGAAATTTCATCGCATCTTAGTTCTAAAGGTTTGATATTGAGGTAGTGGTTCTTGTCAACGAGTTCATCTGCAAAAAGCTGTTCGGTGTACTTTGCCATCTGCTGGATGTGGGAAATCATCTCCCTGAAGTCGTCAAAATACTTCTCTTCCTTAGGTAATAGTGCTTTTATCATTTGTCCCTCGAATTTGATGTGAAAAAATAAATAAAAGGAAAGAAATAGTTATATAGATATAATACATTTCAGGAAAATAATTCTCTGAATTCTCTCGCTAATCTTTGTTATATTCACACCCGAAATTTTGATTTTAACGGAGGATTTGACCATTTCTAGTAAAAATAACACACAAGATAACCTTTTAGAAAAAATTGTTTCTCTTGCTAAAAGAAGAGGATTTGTTTTTCAATCTAGTGAAATTTACGGCGGACTTAACGGCTGCTGGGATTACGGTCCGCTCGGTGTTGAGCTTCTCAACAATATTAAAAGCGAATGGTGGAAAACAATGACTTACCGCGAAGATGTTGAAGGAATTGATGCATCTATTTTAATGCATCCGAAAGTTTGGGAAGCTTCAGGTCACGTTGAGAATTTTACTGACCCTATGATTGACTGCAAACAATGTAAAGCACGATTCAGGTTGGATGTTCTTGGAGATTCATATGCTGACAAGAAAAAAGATAAAGCAATACAAGAGTTGAAAGAAAATTTGAAGAGTGATGAACGACTTTTAAAAAAGATTGATAAGAAGATTAATAATTCCGGTCAGGAAAATCCTTTCACACTATTGCTTGAAGATGCTGAGATTTCAAAGTTGCTGCTTGCACAATTAAACTGTCCTCAGTGTGGCAACAAGGGAACATTCACAGATGCACGAAAATTCAACCTGATGTTTAAAACTTTTATCGGTCCTGTTGAAGATACTGGCTCAGTAGTTTATTTAAGACCGGAAACAGCTCAGGGAATATTCGTAAACTTTTTGAATGTTCAGGGATCTTCCCGACAAAAACTTCCGTTTGGAATTGCTCAAATCGGAAAAGCATTCCGTAATGAAATAAACACGAAAAATTTTCTTTTCCGTACACGCGAGTTTGAGCAGATGGAAATGCAATACTTTGTAAAAGAAGGTGAAGACAAAAAATTTTACGATTACTGGAAAGCAGAACGGCTCGATTGGTTTAAGAGAATGGGTATGACTCCAACCAAATTACGTTACCACGATCATCCGGCAGATAAGCTTGCACATTATGCAAAAGAAGCTGTTGATATTGAATATGAATTTCCATTCGGATGGGGAGAGATTGAAGGAATTCACAACAGAACAAACTATGATCTCAGCAGGCACGAAGAATTCTCAGGCAAATCATTAAAATATTTTGATGAGCAGGCGAAAGAAAAATTTATTCCATTCATAATTGAAACTTCTGCCGGTGCAAGCAGATCTTTTATGGCATTTTTAGTCGATGCATATTATGAAGAAGAGGTGAATGGTGAACTTCGTTCCGTTCTCAAATTCCATCCGAGACTTGCACCAATAAAAGCTGCAATCTTTCCCCTGGTTAACAAAGACGGTATGCCTGAAATTTCAAGAAAGATTGAAACCGATTTAAGAAAATCTTTCCGGGTTTTTTATGATGACAAAGGTGCTGTTGGGAGAAGATACCGCAGACAGGATGAAGCCGGAACTCCGTTTTGCATAACTGTCGATACTCAAACTCTCGAAGACCAGACTGTAACCGTTCGTGAAAGAGATACAATGGTGCAGGAAAGAGTTGGGGTTGATAAGCTTTCGGTATATCTACTAAACAAATTGCATACAGCTTAAATTTATTACTTTATTTTGTATTTCTAAGGCGATCATCGGATCGCCTTTTTTATTACTGATAGCTGATAATACCTGATTCAAAAAACATATTTAAATACCTGTAATAACGTGAAACTAAAGAATGCAACTCTGCCAGAATTTCAGACAAATTTTAAGCGAAAACAATATGAGTATAATTAGAACGGAATTTGACCGAAATTGTAGCGAAATTATAGACTAATCTCAGATGTTTGAAATTTTAGCGTTTTCGCATTTTGCCTTAATAAATTTTGAACACTGTTTGGTAATAATGGCAGAGATATCCATAACTGCGTAACTCTCGCCTTTCTCAAAATAATTTCCTAATTTGCAAACAAAAAAAGGGTAACTATATGCGACCCAATTTTTCCTGCAAAATAAACTTATCTCTTTTCTTCCTTTTATTAATTACGTTGTTTATCGCTTACAGCTTACAACTTAACGCTACGATAAGATACGTTAGCAAAACCGGACTTAGCATACCACCCTACACTAGCTGGGAAACAGCCGCAGACAGCATACAGAAGTGCATTAACATTTGTGTCTTTGGTGATACCATTTACGTAGCCAACGGAGTTTATGAAGAGCAGGTTGTTATGATACCGGGGTTGTCACTTATTGGCGCAGGAATGGACAGTTGTGTAATTTATTTATCTGCTACAGGAATTCCTGCAGTTCAAATTAAAGACACCTGCTTGTTAAAAGGATTTAAAATACTATTACCAAATACTTTAAATACTTGGGGTATACAAGCTAATCAGAATGGGTATGGCAGTTGTATTACCTCAAATAGAATAGTAAATGCATCACTGGGAATTTATATTCGATATTCTAATCCTCTGGTTTACAATAACCTACTTGAAAATATAAAAACAAGAGGAGTATGGATTTTTAATTCTGGTTCAAATATACGCAGGAATTTTATATATACTGATCAGAATTCACAAGTGGTGGATGGTGTATATATAGAAGCCTTTAACAGCAATTACAGATCGATAATAGATTCAAATTATATTGAAACAAATTCTTATGGTATTTATAAAAATATAGGTGCAAGACCGACTATAACTAATAATTTTATATTTTTTGGACCACCTTATGGTGGGGTAGGAATGAGATTTTCTACATCTGATTCAGCATATGTTTACAATAATTTAATTTTTACGAAAAGTGGAATTGAGTCAGTTACCGGTTTACGTAATTATGGTGCACAATACCTGAAGATAAAAAATAATCATATTGTTGGCATTTACGAAGATTATATAATCTTAATGGGACCTGATGATCAAGCAAAAAATAATGGGGTAACAGATGCTCAAGGATGGATATCAGCATTTTCAGGAGGAAATTTTAAATACCAATATAATAACGTATGGAACAGCAGTGTAATTTATTCGGGCATTACTCCAGACACAACAAACCTCTCGGTTAACCCAATGATAGTAAATGATGACACGACACAGGGTGATTTAGATTTTCATCTTCAAAAATTTTCTCCTCTAATTGATGCAGGAGATCCGAATATTCTGGATAAAGACAGCACAAGAAGTGACATCGGACTTTACGGAGGACCTTATGGGGAAAGTTATTTTTATGTTGATCTTCCACCAAGGTCTCCTGTTAATCTTACAGCGAATGTTGACAGTCTGATAAAATTAAACTGGAATAAAACCACAGAATCAGATTTCAGTTATTATAATGTTTATAGAGATACTACATTTGACTTCACTTTAGATTCGACAAAGCTTATTGCTTCAATTACCGATACATTTTATTACCATACATTTCCGTCAAATGTTGAAACCCTTTACTACAAACTTACAGCCGTAGATAATCAGGGGAATGAATCAAATCCATCAGAGCAGGTTTCAGTAAAACTAGTGCCCGTAAAGAATGGATGGGTGCCGGTTAACAATTACATCCTGTATCAAAACTATCCGAACCCATTCAATCCTAGTACAAAGATAGGCTACAAGTTGAAAGAGAGAGGAAATGTAAAGCTGTACGTTTATGATATAAAAGGAGAGTTGGTTAATGTATTAGTAAATGAAGTTCAAGAAGCAGGTTACTACGAAGTAGAATTCTCTGCATCGAATAACCAGCATTCAGAATCCAGTATCAAGAATCTAGCTTCGGGAGTATACATTTATCAAATTTTTGTAAAAGGTGAAAATAATATTCCTGTTTTTTCAGATATAAAGAAAATGATTTACATAAAATAACAACTGTCATTCTGAGTCCTGAAAGGATGAAGATTCTAAAGAAGTTATGAGTGAGATTCTTCGCTATTGCTCAGAATGACATAGCGCTGTCATTCCGGCCCTGCCTGTCCAACAGGCAGGTTGTCCGGAATCTGACAGGATTAATTAACTACATTCACACATAAAAATCGGGAGGACTTATGAAACAAAATATTCATCACCTGTATTACTTGTTTTATCCAAGAGGGTTTATCTCGCTTTGTAAAAGCGGACGGATAATTACTGCTTTATTACTATTTAACGCAACAGCATTAGCACAGGAACAAAAGCCGTCTGAAGAGTTCACTGTCGGTGCACCAGTCAAAAATACACTACTAACAAATTCTAATATGCGCATTCGTTATGAGGCTACAGGATTTAATACAATATGGCATCGAGCTGATAATGATACAAAGGAACCGCTGGAAATTTATAACCTGATTGCATATAATGATAAAAATGAGTTTGAATATATATATCATTACTCATCAGCTTACTATTCAAAATGGGAAGCAGAACAAAATCAGGAGAATCCGGAAAGAGTTGGGTTTAAGCATTATGACTATAATAATCCAAGTACGACATTCGGAGATACTGCTACCTGGAGGGGGAAAAAATGCTGGTCAACCGAAGGATTGACTTCACCCGCGTGTTCATTGATGTATGGACCACATTACAGGCAAGATAAATTATATAAGCGCTGGTATCAAAATTATGATCGGTATGATTTAAAATATACACCAAGATTCCGAATGGCGTTGGATAATCACGGCTATGCAAGTATAAATGAGGATGTCTGTGTAATAAAGGTAGTATTTAGATATAAAAATCCAAATGATAGCCTTCATTATGATTCTACCTTTATAGCAAGAACTCTGAAGGTCGGGGATTTTGATACTAACGGAAATTTTGATGATTTCTACTTGCATCCAAATCCACTCTCAGGATGGTATGAATATTACCCGGGATTCATTTTGCCAGAAAAATTTTCACTAATGGAAGGTTCCTCATTAGCCGTAAACTTTATAGACTGGGAATCATTTACAGGCATACAATTCTGGGTAGACTGGCTGAGAACAGATACTCTCTGTACTCTTTACATTGATTACGCTGAAGTTTACGATAATGATGGGTGGAACGCTTTTATGTATGATTCATTAACAGCTGCTCAGACAATTCAAAATATTAAATCGTACGCAGATAGTTTTAAGACTATGGGCTGGGACAACATAATATATTGGGGTGGAACAGATGAGCCTTACTCAATAGATTGCTATACACCCATTCGTGTAGTTGATGAATTGATAAGAAGCGTCCAGGCACCGCCTTTGGTAGTTCATTTTGATCCTTCTTGGTGGCACACACTTGATGTAAACGGAGAAGATGAAATAGAAATGTTTTATAACATAGCAAAGCCGGAGAAAATAATACTTGGAATGTATCCTGCTTCACCAAATTGGCCAGCAATTCGTTATCAGGATTTTGAATGGTTGAGATTTAATTTTCAAAGAACCAGTGCGGTTGATTCAAGTTTCTGGTTTAAGGCTCAGACTTTTGGTCTCCGAACAAATTACCCGAATAATCCGCCAGAATGGTGCATTTGGCGGAAACCAAAAACACCAGAACTTACTTCGATGATTATGCTTTCTCTTGCTCACGGTTCTAATGGAATCATTTTTGAGTGGTTTGATTCCTTTGTTCAGTATATTAATCATTGTTCATCAGATGTTTATATAGAGTGTCTTGTGAACGAAGATGGTAACCCGGAAATAAATGATCAGGATACTCTTTATAATACTGTTAAAGATAAACTTGTTCCCCGTTTAAAAGGTACACTTGGAAAAACTCTGATGAATTTGGATTACAGTGGTAACTATTTACAATATCGCTACCAAATACCAACCCATTCAATCCGAATACTAAAATGCAATACACAATCCCACAAAGTTCGAATGTTGAAATCAGGATTTATGGTATACTTGGCAACGTGATAGAAACATTAGTTAATGAAGAAAAGCAAGCAGGTAGATACGAAATAACCTGGTATGCAAATGATCTACCAAGCGGAATTTATTTTTATCAAATCAAAGTTGGAAACTATGTTGAGACGAAGAAGATGATACTGTTGAAATAGTCCAACAATTTTTCTACAAATTAAACCCGATCTTTGCATCGAGTTTTTTATTATATATTCTTAACTTTCTTATCAAAATTAAAAGCATCTATTACATATGTTAAAAAAAGTTTTATTCTTTATTCTCCTCATTACCTGTTTTGCTTCCCCAAAACCTGATTACGATTCTCTCGTCAAGGCAGGTATCAATCAAATCTACAGTATAAAATTCACCGAAGCTGAAAAGACTTTTCTTACCTTACAAAAAGAATATCCAAAACATCCGGCAGGGAAATTCTTTTTTGCGATGATTGACTGGTGGAGAATTATTCTTTCAGAAGAAAATGAAGAACAGGATGAACGCTTCTATGAAAAGATTGAAGAGACGGTTGATTTCTGCGATGCAATTCTCGATAAAGATCCGAACAACGTTGATGCACTCTTCTTCAAAGGCGGTGCAATTGGTTTCAGAGGAAGACTGAGGGTAATGCGTGAAAGCTGGTTCGGTGCCGCAGATGATGGACGGGAAGCTTTGCCACTGGTTGAACTTGCACACAAACTCGATCCCGATAATGTTGATGTAAAGCTTGGTTTTGGAATTTACAATTATCTCGCTGCTGTAATTCCAGAAAAATACCCGATAGTTAAACCTGTGATGATGTTCTTTCCAACAGGCAACAAGGAACTCGGACTGAAGCAATTGAAAGAAGCAGCAAGTGTTGGGAAGTATTCAAAGTACGAAGCAAAGTACATCCTCGTTACATTTTTCTACTATTTTGAAAACGATACCACATCAGCGGCGCTTTATACAAAACAACTTGTTCAGTTATTCCCGGATAATCCGGTATTTGAAAGATGGGAGGGAAGACTTGCGGCAAGGAGAGCTGATTGGGAAACAGTCGATAAAATTTTCAGGAGCGTTCTCAGGAAAGCCGATAGAAACCAGGAAGGTTACAATACTCCCATGGTTCGCAGGGAAGCGAATTATTACATTGGAAATATTTTGAGAACTAAAGGAGAATTAACTGAAGCTTTTTCATACTATAAAAAATGTATTGAAGAATCTAAAAAAATTGACGAAGACAAAGCTTCGGGTTTTAGAATTAATGCGACTCTCTATTCAGGCAACATAATGGAATCTCGCGGTAAATATGATGAAGCAAAAAAATATTATAACGCAGTGCTTGATATGAGAGAATTCCAGAACTCACACAC
Source organism: bacterium (assembly GCA_016716565.1). Classification (NCBI taxonomy): domain Bacteria; species bacterium. The sequence goes on along the minus strand of JADJWC010000002.1, from coordinate 469,583 downwards.
GCTTGCCGAAACTTATCTTGACAGGATAAAAAACTTAGAGAAGCAGGGAAGTAAATAAGCTTTAAATTGCTGTTGCCAGTCCAATTCTGTGCATTGCGCCAATAGAACCCATCGACGAATACCCGTAATTAAAAATATATTCGGAAATTTTAACACCAAGTCCGCCGTTAAATCCTGCAATGCCAGCCGAAGAGCCAACCTTCAGATCCGAACGCGCTTCGTTGTCATATCCAAAACGAAGTGTGAATACTTCGCTTAAGTAGAACTCTGCACCGAGAGTAAATCCTTTCAGATGCTGATAAAGTTCATCACGTTCTTTATTAAGCTGATGAAAATCAAGTGACAAACGAACCGGAAGATTTTCAAGTCTTTTTGAAACACCGATTGTAATATCAAGCGGAAGATCTTCTTTTGTGTCGATGTATGAAGAAATCTGTGTACCGAGATTAAGAACTGTTGCCGCGAGATTCAACTGCTGGCTCGGAATTTCGTAATTTACTCCGAGGTCGAGTCCTATCGCGCTTGATGATTTATCTTCGATACTGGAGTAAATAACTTTTGCATTTGCACCGTAATAAAAATTCTCAGTGAATTCATTTGTGTATCCCAAAATGAATGCAAGCTCGCCGGCACCAAACTCACCTGTTTTATTTCCAAATTCATCAGCACCATCAAATGTTCCGTAGTTGATATATTTAACAGCGGTACCGAACCTGCCAATGTTTTCAAACTCTGTTGAGTAGGCTAAGCTGAAAAGATTTATATCCATCAAGTGTTTTACAAAGGAAAATGAGACAGGATTTTTTTCAAGGAAACTCATACCTGCGGGATTGTAGAAGAGAACATCAACATCATCATTATTTGTAGAAAAGCTTCCGCCAAGTGCTGCTGCACGCGCACTCATATCAATATTCATAAATCTGTATGTATCTTGCCCAACAGCGATTGAGCTTGTTAAAACAAAAATGATAAAAAGCGATGAAAGTATGGATCTCATTTAAACTCCTTGAAAAATGCTTCGTCTATTTAAGGATTATAGCAAATAAAGGCAAGGGGAAGGAGAGGGGATAATTTAGAATTCATAATGAACAATTTATAATGAATTTACTAGCGGGATTCAGAATCGTTTGAAATTCATAGTCATCCCACTTAGTATTGAAACGAAACTTTTCACAGCTTAGATTTGTTCCCAAACTTAAAAAGGAGATAAAAAGTGAACGCAGTTAAAACAGTATTCTTAATGACATTAATGATGGCTCTTTTCTTGTTTATCGGCTATTATCTTGGCGGTAACACAGGAATGACCATCGCTTTGGTATTTTCATTACTTATGAACTTCGGTTCGTTCTGGTTTTCTGATAAAATAGTTCTGAAAATGTACAGAGCAAAAGAAGTCAATCGTGAATCAGCACCGAAGTTTTATGATATGGTTGAAAGATTAGCGAGACAGGCAAATCTTCCTATGCCTAAAGTTTATTTGATAAACGATCCAACACCAAATGCATTTGCAACAGGAAGAAGTCCGAAGAAAGCTGCAGTTGCTGCAACAACGGGAATTCTTCAGGGATTAAGCAATGACGAACTAGCCGGTGTGATGGCTCACGAACTTGCACACGTGAAAAACAGGGATACATTGATTAGCACAATTGCAGCAACGTTGGTTGGTTCTATTTCATACATTGCACAAATGGCTGGATGGGCTATGATGTTTGGAAGGAGTGACGACAGAGAAGGCGGAGGAATTGGAGGATTAGTTCTCTTGATTTTATCTCCGATAATGGCAATGCTTTTACAAATGGCAATATCACGTTCACGTGAATTTGCAGCTGATAAAGGCGGTGCGGAGATTTCAGGGAGTCCATTAAGTCTTGCTTCTGCACTTCAAAAAATTTCCAGAGGTAACCAGATGAAACCAGTTTATCATTCTGATCCTGCAACAGCTCATATGTTTATAATAAATCCTTTAGCTGGTGGAGGAATTTCAAAGTTGTTTTCTACTCATCCACCAACTGAAGAAAGAATAAAGAGACTGCAGGCAATGGCGAGATAGAAGCAATTATAAATTAAAAATTAAAAGCTGTTGGATCTATCTTGGATCCGACAGCTTTTTTTATTTCATCTAGTGACAAGTATCAAGTATCCAGAATCAAGCATCCCCGTCTTCTCCGCCTCTGGCGGATTCGCCGAGGCACGCAGTATCAAGAACATCTTGAAACTCTTAGCCATTCTGTGGATATTAGCAGTGTAATGTTCATTCAGTTTGCAAACAATATTTTTAACGAAGGGAAAAGATTATTCATTTTGATGATTATTCTGTTCCCACTGTCCAATCTTTTAGGTCAATCAAAAACAAATATTGAAATTTTTTATTCATTAACCGATTCGCTCGTTGATCGGATAAATTCTGAAATCCCAATAAGTGAAAAGAAAATTCTTATTAAACTTAATCTTGGTCAATCCTATTCTCTTTTTTCAAATAGTATTAAAGACAGATTCATAAAATCCGGCAGAGAAATTTTTGAAAATCCTTCTGATGATCTAAAAATTCCTCAAGTAAATATTGTTATTGAAGGAGCCGGTGTTGAATATGGAGAGATGTTTAGGGACGGCTGGTTTGGAACTCATTACATTCAGCGCTACTCAACATTATTTGGAAATTATCTTCAATCTTTTTCTGAAAGCGGAAAACAAGATTTCGAAATCACAGTAATCGATACCGTTAAAGTGGAAGATTTAAAATATCTCGAAAACGAATCTTTCCCATTCACAAAAGGAACGATTCCATCAGAACCATTTCTTTCCGGATTTGCTGAACCATTAATTGCAATCGGAACGGCAGCAGCGGTCATTGTGATATTCTTCACCGTAAGAAGTGAGTGACTGATTTTACCTTTGAAGCCTCATCAAATTTAGCTAATATTACCTGTTAGTTTTTGAAAATAAAGCACTTATGAGAAAATATCTATTAATATTTACATCAATTTTGATGGTCATTTGGGGGTGTAGTTCAACTCGTGATCTTAGCGATTTGTCACCTGATGACCGGATTAAATACGCAATCACTTTATTTGAAGATGAGGATTATGAAGATGCTGCTACCGAGCTTGAAGCTTTGCTTCTCCAGTATCCGGGCAGCAGTATTGTTGACGATGCACAATATTATCTTGGTATGTGCAGATTTTATCGCGAGGAATACATACTTGCAGCATACGAGTTCAGTAAATTGATTAAAAACATGCCTGCAAGTGAATTTGTTTCCAATGCTCAGTTCATGCTCGCCGAAAGTTATTATGAGCTTTCTCCCGATTATACTCTCGATCAAAAATATACCAGGAAAGCAATCGAAGAGTATCAGGCATTTGTTGATTTTTTCCCGCTGAATGAAAAAGTAGGTGAAGCAGAGACAAAGATTAAAGAAATGAATGATAAGCTTGGACGAAAAGAGTATACAATCGCAACCATCTATGAAAAGATGGATTACTACACAGCGTCACTAAAATATTATGATTCAGTAGTCGAGACTTATCATGATACACAATATGCACCGATGGCATTATACAGGAAAATTAAACTGCTGATGGATAGAGAAAGAGAAGATGAAGCGTTGAAAGAAATGAAAAAGTTTGTTCGGATGTATCCTGAAGATAAAAATTTTCAGGAGGTTGATGATTTAAGAAATACGCTTGAATCAAAATTAAAGGGGGGATTTTCCTCTAATTAATGAATGGCAGGAAAGTAAGCGAATCGCAGATTACAATGACCGAGCTGGTTCTTCCTCACCATACAAACCAGCTGGGTAATCTCCTTGGGGGACAATTGATGCATTGGATTGACATTTGTGCAGCACTGAGTGCTGCTAAACATAACGGTAGAATATGTGTTACCGCTGCTGTCGACAGAATAGATTTTCACCATCCTGTTAAACTTGGTGACGCCGTAACCCTGGTATCTTCCGTTAACAGAGTTTTTAATACTTCAATGGAAGTTGGAGTAAAAGTATTTGCACAATCATTTAAAGAGGGCACGGTGAAGCATACCAATTCGGCTTACCTTACTTTTGTATCAGTTGATTCAGAAGGTAAACCGGTAAAAGCAATAGAAGCTTTACCAGAAACAAATGAACAGAAAAGAAGATTTAATGAGGCGCTTACCAGGAGAGACAACAGACTCAAAAACCGCTCTGTTGATAAATAGTTTCATTCTAGTTTTATTATTAATTCCAAGTCTATCCTTCAGTCAGGTTCCAATAAACGGATTTTGTTATCGGAATGATTACCCTGTCCCAAAGGGTTATAACGCCGTTATCTCAGCCGATTTGAATTCTAATGGCAATACCGAATTAATTTTTTACTCACCCGCTATTAAACAAATAGGAATTTATTCTGGAATAAAGAATGATACAGTAGTATTCAAAGAGCTTCCGATAAAATCTGAAATATCTCAACTCAAACCGGTCAAAAACATTGCAGGATTTGATAATTTATTTTCTGCAGTTGATAGAAAGCAAAGGAAAGTATCATTCTTCAGTATTTATACTGATTCTTTGTCTGAAAAAGTAGGTGAGATATCATTTGATTCATATCCTGAAAACATTCTTACCGGCGATATTGATTTGAATGGAAACGACGAAGTACTTGTATTCGGAAGTGCTTTTGACGGACTTTCAATTCTTTACAAGGCTGACGATGGAATAGGTGAAAGAAAAATTGCTCCGGGCACTACATTCAGCGAAGCTGCTTTTCTTGATATCAATGATGATGGTTTCCCGGATATTGCAGCATTTGACATTCTTGAAAATTCACTCAGGTTTTTATTAATAACACTAGGGGAATATTTCGTGATCTTCGGACAATTCCGTACCTGAATAAAATCGGATCACTTCGCAGCTTTGATTTGAACCTGGATGGTATTCCGGACATTATCTATACAATCAATAATCGCATAGAAATTGTATTTGGTGATTATCGATCAGAATTTAAAAACAAAATCTCATTAAAGATTGAAGGCGAACCTGCTTCGGTTCAAATCGGAGATTTCAACAGTGATAAAGTCCCTGATATTGCTTATCTAATCCTGAATAATTCATTGAATATTATTTTTGGGAAAGACGGCCAGCAATTTTATGAGTCGGTTCCATATCTGAAAAATGCATCAATAATATCATTCACCAGATCAAGATTCGCTTCTGCATTCGAACTTGCTTGCCTTACCTCTTCTGGTGAACTGACTCTACTCAGCTCAAGAATTTTTAATCCCTCTGATATAAAAATCTCACTCGGTGTTAGCGCTGGAGCTGTTACAAAGTTTGATTATGACAATGATGGTAACGATGATATTGCCTTTGTTGATGAAAATGATAGATCTTTGAAATTGCTTGTAAACAATAATTCGGGGATTCCTTCAAAGTATTATTCTATTCCGTTGGCAGAAGCTCATACCGAAATAAAAGTCGATGAGTTTTTCAAATTCCGGAAAATTTTTTATTGCTATTCAGAAGATGCTCCTTTACTGGAAGTCTTTAGATACAACTTTAACACCGATAAAATATCCAGAAAGCAGCTGTATGCACCTGGTGAAATTCTTGATGTTTATTTTCAGAGGATTGACAGTTCATTTGTAAACATTTTTGTTCTTTATAATAAAAAATCAAAAATGTATTTAGGCAAATTTGAAAATAAAGATGTCAGTATAACATTTAAGGAATATCCTGTTATTGACAGGAATGTAACTGAGGCTGAATTGTTTGTAATGGATGAGCCGGTAATATATTATTGGAAATCTGAGAATAATACTTTTGAATTCAAAACGGTAAGAATTAAAACAGGTCCAAATGTGGAAAAGACAAACTTGCGTGTTTCGAATTCAATTGACACGAAAGTTAATCTTTATGGTGCTGATCAATTTGACAATGAATATCCATTTGTAGCAAGTCTGGTTCAAAGCGAGATGGAAAATTATCTGGTTGTAGTGTCAGCAGATAAAATTAGCATATCAAAAAAGATCAATGAATCCATTGGAAATGAAAAGCCGGAATTTGGAAAAGCATTTTTTGGTGAAACTTCAATCAAAGGGATAAATAATTTTACGGTAAATAGTATTAATGATAATTATATTTACAAACTTGTTTATCGTCAAACAGATAATACATACTTGCTGAACCAGATGTTCCCCGCAGAAAATGTTTCAGATTATTTGTTCGCAAGATTGAATAAGAAAAATTATTTTTTAGTTTATTCTAATAAGGAAGAAAATTGTATATCAATTCGCTCATTAAAAAAATAGTTAAGACAGTATTCATATTATCGATTATTTTTTTAGCCAATGATAAAGTGATTGCGCAGGAGTTAAATACCTCACAGCTAGATTCACTCTATTCTAAGTTCATTCAGCTGAGAGCACCCGAACTCCTGCCGGAAACTGATGAACCTGTGGAGCTATCTATTGAAGACAGGAAGTGCGGTTTTACTTTGGTAAATGATGTGAAACTAAATTTAAATTCTTTTACGATTGAACAGCAGAATATTTTAAAGACTCTATTGGCACGACCATCTTTGCAAACAAGTGTAGTCTCTCCTTCAGGATTTTTCAGAATACATTACGATCCAAGCGGAACAAATCGGCCAAATTATTCTACTGGATTAACTATCGATGAAAATGTTGCCGAAGTTGCGAGAGCACTCGATTCAGTTTACAGATTTGAAGTTGAACAGCTTCTATTTCTTGCACCTCCTCCGGATGGGGATGGCGGTGGTGATAATAAGTATGACGTTTATATACAGAATCAATCCAGCAGCATTTATGGTTATACTGAATGGGAGAGTAAAGTCGGCTCAGTCAATTGGACTTCCTTTATGGTCATTGATAATGATTATACTGGTTATTATTCAGCTGGTCTTAATGGTATGAAGGTTACAGTCGCTCACGAATTTCATCATGGAATTCAATTGGGAAACTACTCGGTTTTTAACGGAACGTCGCCTTACAGGGACTCTGATATATTTTTTTATGAGTTAACTTCAACATCAATGGAAGAATTTGTTTATGATGATGTGAACGACTATTACGCTTATATGAACTCATATTTCAATAATACTGATCTTGCCTTTCCAAGACAGAATGGTTATAACCTTGCAATCTGGAATATCTATCTGACAAATAATTTTGGATTTGGGATCTTGAAAAGACAGTGGGAGTTGATTCCGAGCATAAAGGCTATCCTTGCCATTAATCAAAGCTTGAACGAAGTCGGAACATCATATCCAAGAGAGCTGAACAAGTTTGGAATATGGACTTTCTTCACAAACTTCAGAAGTATACCTGGAAAATATTTTGAGGAGGCTGTGAACTATCCAGAAGTTACTTCAACATTTACAATTCAATATCCTGCACCGCCTCCCGATTTGATGTCTGCACCAACGGCAAATAATTATGTGAAGTTCAATATTGCATCAAACAGTGACACACTAGTTGCAATTGTAACGAATGCTGATGCTATTGCTGCAAGTGAAAATTCAAATCAATATTTTGATTTTAACTACACATTATTCAACAACCCGACGAGCGGACAACGAGAACTCACCGGTGATTATTCATCAACTTTTTCTGTAAGTAATACAAATTACTGGGCTGTCTCGGAAGTTTTGAACAATCAATTAATCAGGGAAGATAGTTTAATTGTTCCTCCTGCAAGCAATGTTGAATATGCTTATCCAAATCCATTCAACTATAGCACGAGTTTATTGAACACACCATTAGTGTTTTTTCCATTTGAAGAAAATGTCGGAGAGACCGTTGATTTTAACATCTACTCTGTTGATATGCAGTTAATTTACATTAAGGAAGTAAGCATTCAGATTCTTCCCGGAGGTCAAACAGGGGTTAGCTGGGATGGTATTGATGATAATAATAACAAACTTGCTTCTGGAGTTTATATATACGTGATTAAAGCAGGCGATGAAGTTGTAAAAGGAAAATTTGTTATATTCAATGAGTAATTACTCAATCCAATCTCAAAATCTTTCCAAGCTGTTCGGACGCAGATTAATTTTCAGAGATATTAATTTTCACTGGACAGGGAATGGCATTTTCGGCATTTCAGGACCGAACGGTTCAGGCAAATCGACTCTTGTAAAAATTGTCGCTGGGTTAATTGCTCCATCATCAGGAAAAATCATTCATAAAAATTCAGGCGGTGAAATAATTCCAGAAAAGCTTCACAATCATATCGGGTTTGTATCTCCATACCTGGTTTTGTACGAAGAATTTTCTGCCTGGGAGAATTTGCAAATATTTGCAAAAGTTCGCGGTGTTAGTTTTAATGAGAAAAGAGTGAATGATTATCTTTCACAGTTTCTTCTTGATAACAGAAAAAATGATCTTGTAAAAACTTATTCATCAGGGATGAAGCAAAGACTTAAATTTATTTTTGCGCTAATGCATTTTCCCGAAGTTTTGATTTTTGATGAACCGACTTCCAACCTTGATGAAGAAGGAAAGAAAGTAGTTTATAATATCGTTCGTGAAGAAGGAAAAACAAGAATCGTGATTATCGCTTCCAATGAAGTTAAAGATTTAGAATTATGCAATGAAGTTTTGCTGCTGGAGAAATTTAAATGATTGAACTAATGGCAGCTTTTGTTCGTAATATTAAGTTTATAAATTAAAACTGTTTCAGTCTAATATAATTATGCCATATACGAGAATCTGGATACATTTAATATGGTCAACGAAGAATAGAGAAAAGCTTATCAACAAAGAATTAAAGCAAATTCTTTTGCAACACATTAAGCAAAACGCCAGATTAAAAGATATTTTTATAGATACAATAAATTGCGTTCAAGATCATATTCACTTGTTGATATCACTTGGAAGAGAGCAGACAATCAGTAAAATTGTAATGTTAATTAAAGGTGAATCATCAAATTGGATTAATAAGAACAAATTCACGAATATAAAATTTGAATGGCAGGATGAATATATCGCAGTATCAGTAAGCGAATCTCAAGTCGCTAAAGTACAAGATTATATTAAAAATCAAGAGGAGCACCATAGTCTTAAATCTTTTGCAGAAGAATATAATTTATTTCTCAAGAAACATAATTTTGGCTAAAGCCGAAGACTCAGGTGGGATATCTATTCCACGACCTGAAGGTCGTGGCAATTAATATCAGCGAAAAGTCAACTTTAAATAGCCACGAGCTTTAGCTCGTGGTTATGAGTGGTAAATAAATATTGGCTTTAGCCAAATGTTAAATAAATAAACTATGATAACCCAAGCATACGCACTATTCAAAAAAGATTTTCATTCAGAACTGCGAACACGCTACGCGATCAATTCACTGGCGATGTTCATCATCGTGGCGATTAGTGTAATTCTTTTTTCAATTGGAAATGAAACTATAACCGAAAGTCTTACAGCAGGACTTTTCTGGGTGGTTATTTTTTTCACAGCGATGTCTGGTCTTTCAAGAGCATTTGTCTCTGAAGAAGAACGCGGAACAACATTAACACTTCAGCTAATTGCTTCTCCAACAACTGTGTTTTCAGGTAAGCTGATTTTTAACTTGATACTCGTCTTCTGCATGAACCTGGTAATCGCTCTTCTTTATTCAGCTTTATTCGAAAAATTTGTTGTACAAAATTTCTCTCTCTTTTTATTGACCTTTATTTTGGGAAATATTGGACTTGCGGTTGCATCCACGATAATCGCTGCAATTATTGCAAAAGCCGGTGCAAAAGGCACTCTCTATCCGGTTCTTTCCTTTCCGATTTTATTACCTTTGATTCTTACCTGTGTTCAATTAACTTTGTTCTCGTTTGATGGTACAAGCTTTGAAGAATCTCAATTTGAAATAGCAATTGTTGTTGGTTACGACGTAATTATGTTTACTGCATCTTATATGCTGTTCGATTTTATCTGGAAAGATTAGTCAAAATCAAAGGTTTTTTTAGTTAAAATTTTATGATCTGGAAAATTCTCTTATTCTTACTTTTAGCATTTGTATCAATAGCAGGAATTGCATTTCCAATTGTTGAGAAACCAAGCGCCTGGTACGAATTTCCGTTCATCCCCGGGTTGGAGGAAAATGCGAAAATTATATTCTTTCACGTACCAACCGCATGGCTTACCGTAATTGCATTTTTAATGTCCACTATTTTTAGTTTCAGATATTTACGCACTAAAAATCTTGATGAAGACGCAAAAGCACATTCAGCAGCACAGCTTGGAATGATCTTCTGCATTCTTGCTACTGTTACCGGTGCGGTTTGGGCAAAGTTCGCGTGGGGACAATTCTGGAGCTGGGATCCAAGACAAACAAGCATCTTTGCTATTCTTTTAATTTACGGAGCTCTTTTTGCTCTTCGTTCTTCAATTGAATCTGAAGACAAACGCGCAACACTATCTGCAGTCTATTCATTGATTGCATTTGTAACGGTTCCATTTTTTATTTTCATAATGCCAAGAATAATGAAAGGACTTCATCCTGGCTCAGCAGATGATTCAAATGCTGGACCGGTAATTGATTTTCAAATGAATTCAAATATGCAGCTAATCTTTTTCCTTTCGATGATTGGATTTACTATTCTATATTTCTGGATGTGGCGTGTTGGTTATCGATCAATAATTATTAAAGATAAGCTTGATAAAAAATTAATGAGCCCAATTACAGGGCAGGGAGGATAAATTTGGACGGTCTTTACAACTTTTTGCAGAACAATGCTATTTACATTGTTATGATTATTGTTCTCATTGTTTGGGTAGGAATATTTTTTTATATGTTCGCCCTCGATAAAAGATTAAAAACTATTGAAAAAGAATTAAGTGGAGATAAAAAATGAAAAATAAATATATATTCGGGGGAATTATTATTGCAGTATTTCTTGTGTTGATGGGGTATTTATTCACTCAGAGTAATATTGAATATGTTGACGATTTCAATAAAGTAATGTCAACTGAAAAATCAGTAAAAGCAACGGGCAGCTGGGTGAAAGAAAAGAACTATCAGATTGACAATCAAAATAAAACCTTCTCCTTTATGATGAGCGATCATAATGGAAACCAGATGAAAGTAATTTACGAAGGATCAATACCTAACAATTTCGAAAGTGCCACCAGTGTTGTTGTAACCGGTAAATATCAGAATGGGTACTTTCACGCCAAAGACATTCTAACTAAATGTCCAAGTAAATACGAAGAGCAAACGGCGAACTCTTCGTTGTAATATTTATCTAAGATATTTAAGAAAATTTAATCAGACTCGAGGTTTAGATGATAGGAAGTATTATACTCACACTTGCGCTTGCATTCAGCATTATCTCTATGATAATGTACTTTCTTAATTACCGGGGGTATAAAAACACTCTAAATTATGGAAGGATTGCTTACCATGGGATGGCTGTTCTGGTTATCTCTGCATCCGTTTATTTATGGTATGCAATTCTTACTCATCAATATCAGTATAATTACATCTACAGTTACAGTAATAACGACTTAAGAAATCTTGGAGTTTTTCAACTTGCTTCTTCCTTTTGGGGTGGTCAGGAAGGAAGTTTCATGTTATGGCTATTAATGACTGCAATCGTCGGAGTAATTCTTCAGTCATATACTTCTAAAAGAGGTGACCTCGAACCGCGTGTAATGGCTGTATTCACTCTGGCAACATCATTCTTACTAGTTATGGTTTCGCCCTGGTTCAAAAATCCATTTGAGTATATCTGGGTTCATCCGGTGTTTGTAAAAATCGAACACATAAATTCTCAGTTTTTTAATCTTCCGTTTATTCAGCAATTTTTCTTCACGGATCAAAGCACTAATCAGGGATTCATTCAGGTAAATAAAGAGCTCGCAGGTTTACTATCTCAGGCCGGTGTTTCACTAAATGATTTCATTACCGATGGAAGAGGACTGAATCCGCAGCTTCTGAATTTCTGGATGCAGATACATCCGCCGATATTGTTTGCCGGATTTTCTATGGCTACAGTTCCATTCGCTTTTGCAATTGCCGCAATGATGAAGAATGACTATAAAGATTGGGTAAGACAAGCATTTCCATGGATGCTCGCCGGAATGGGAGTGCTAGGTTTAGGAATAATGCTCGGCGGCTATTGGGCTTATGAAATGCTTGGATGGGGAGGTTACTGGGCATGGGATCCTGTGGAAAATTCAAGCTTGATTCCCTGGCTTGTTGGAGTTGCAGCTATTCATACTTTACTCGTTCAAAAGAGAAGTCAGGCACAGGGAGGAATTGGTAAATATGCAAAGACGAATTTGTTATTAAGTGTTATGACTTATGTTTTCGTTTTATATAGCACATTCTTAACAAGAAGCGGTGTACTCGGCGATGCATCTGTACACTCATTTGTTGATCCGGGAATGATCGTATATCTCTTCCTTGTTTTATTCATAGGCACATTCACACTTCTTGGTTTAGGTATGATTGCATTCAGATGGAAAACATTAAATGAAAATATCAGAGACGACGAAAGTATTCTTTCAAGGGAACTAGCACTTTTTACTGCAATGATTGTATTGATCGCATCAGCGATAATAGTACTTGCCGGAACATCCGCACCACTATTTGGGACCTCCGTCGATACAGCATTCTATAATGAAATGCATCTCCCTCTCGCTATTATCATAATGTTTCTCAATGGTATAAGTCTGCTAATCAAATGGCAAAGATCAGATTTGAATGAATTGATAAAGAAATCAACTTACTCTGCAGCCGGTGCAGTTTTATTTACAATTATGCTTGTGATTTTTGGTGGCGTAAGAGAGATTATGATAATTATTCTATCACTCACTACCTCATTCGCATTATTTGTAAATCTGGACATTGCGATAAAAATAGTAAAGGGTAACTTAAAAATGCTCGGTGCATATGTGGCTCATATTGGAATCGCGTTATTCATTCTTGGTGTGATTGGCTCGGCAGTTTACAGCAAAGAAGTTACAGTTGATCTTGTAAAAGGCAAGCCAGCATCTGCATTTGGTTATGAAATGACTTTTACGGGCTACAACTTAATTGCAAACAATACCAAGTATGCATTTAACATAAATGTTAAGAAAGGTAACTCACAATACAATATTGCCCCAATAATGTACAGAAGTGATTTTAACAACAGCATAGTCCGTGAGCCAGCTATTCTTACTCTTCTTACAAAAGACATTTATTTTGCTCCTTTAGGTTATGATGAAGGTGGACAAAGTCAGACTCAGCATTCACATAATCACATCTCTTTGGAGAAAGGCGGTTCAACAGAATTTGAAGGAGCGAAAATTACATTCACGAAATTCAACTTGGGTGCCGAAACTATGCAGGCAATGAGCGAAGGAAAAGATTTTCAAATGGGTGCCGTACTCGAGATTGAAAAAGACGGTAAGAAAGTCGAGATTGAACTTTTACGAAAGCAGACCAGCGGGAAGGTAGAATTCACTTCCTTCGAATCAAAAGAAATGAATTTGAAAATTGAATTGGAAAACCTTTCAGCTGGAAATATTGATCTTGCATTAACTCCTCTCGACGGTTCTGAAACTGAAAATGCATCTGTTCAAACTACAACAGCAGAAATCTTAAGCGTTTCCGCCAGCATAAAACCATTTGTAAATCTTGTATGGGCTGGCGTTGCAATAATGGTGATCGGTTTCTTTATTGCGATGACGAGAAGATTGAAAGAATCGAAGATTATTTCCTGATGTTTTTATTGATAAGAATTCAAAGGCGATTCTAATGAATCGCCTTTTTTTCATTCTCCTGTAACGTAAGGAAAATTATTAATCTTTAAGGAAGAGAAGGCATACTCCATTAAATCCGGTTCATCCATCATCCTGCTGTAAAATAATTGATTAGCCCCAAAAAGCAGGGAAGTAACATCATAACCTAGTACTCTTAAATATGCAGTCATGCAGGCACTTTGCTGTCCATCGTAATCATAAATACAGATTGGCTGATTATTTGGCAATGATTGGAGGTATTTGCCGCTTTTAAATTCAAAGTCGGGCTTGTCCATATACAGCCTTGCACCAGGTGGATGTCCTCTGCCTTCGAGAATTATAAATTTGCGAGCATAGTACAATCTCATTTTGCCGTAGCAAACTATATAATGAGTACTCTCTGATGGAAGATTATCCGTGTAGTAAAACCCTTCTTCAATAATTTTTTTTATTCGAGCATTGACTCTATCCGGAAGTGATGCATCGGGATTTTCAAATGTTACTGACGGCAAATCAGTCAATTCATTTCTTGGAAAATCCTCATTTGTATACGACGAAATGTTCACTGCGTCACTCAAGGCACTAAACCAATTATCTGCAAAAAACTGGTTCCATGCAGCCATTCCATATTTCATCGAGTAAACATTATTGTATCCAGCTAATCGTAGCAGGCAGGTGAAGTATGCTGAACTTTGTCCGTTCTTGCTGACTAAAATTATTTTTGAATATGAGATGGCATCGATAGTTTTTATAAAATTATAAAGGCTATCATCTAAAATATTTACCGCACTTTCGATATGACCAGCATTGAAATCAGCAGAACTTCTTAAATCAATAATAAGATAATTTGCTAAGTTTGAATAAACTTCCTGTGCATCGATCAGTGCTGGAGCTGAATTACTGTTTACAAAATCACCCTTTGATTCAAAGTAAACCAGCATTTCTGCAGTTGGATTTAATTCACCAGTGAGCGGTGGAGTGATGTTATCTTCAACACAACTGCTGAATATTATTAGAAGTGCGATTAATATTTGTAAATGAAATTTCATCATAAATTAAAATACCAGTTCAGGAATTCCCTTTGATACTCCGATAAACATACCAATCACTTTATCTCCGTGAACATTCCAGGTTATCTCACCGCCTCCCTGAACATAGGGATCATTAATCTGGCTGCCTGCAGTTCTGGTATTAAAATAATCTTTGAAAGACTGATCGAAAGAATTTACCTGGATGTACCGCAAACCTGAATAGTTACCGCCTCTGTATTCTTCCGGAATGGTGGAAGTTGTAGCAATCACATCAGTACCTGGAATAGCTGAGGTGACGGCAAAATAGTCATCGGCTTTTGCTGACGGAGTTGTGGTGACAATCCAAATTGCAGCGTAAACTTCTCCAGCTTTTGATGAAACCGTTGCGTTGAGATTATGGCCGCTTGAATTGTAGTAGACGTTCGTGAGTTCCGGTTTGTATGGAACCTGCGTTATGCTGTAAATATAAGTATCGTTGTACATCGCAAATAATTCATACGTTTCTCCTTCAACAACAAAAAAATCTTCCAATGGTTGATAGAGACCCTTACTTGTATAAATTAAAGGAATAATTTGAATACCATTTCGCTTAATATACGCAATCACGTTTTTCAGTTCAGCGTCTTCAATTCTGTATGGAACTCCTAATGGAAGAGTTTTAGTAAATCGAACGGCAGGGAAATATCTGTTTGCCTGGATTTCTGCCTGAACGACTACGTATTCTTCATAACTAAATTCAGGATTAACCAATTCTTCGTTTTCACATGCCGAAAGAGAAATCAATATTAGCACAAAGAATAGTTTTAATTTTTTATACATACTTAACATTAAAATTTAATTGCAATTCCTGCTGAAGGAATAAACGGAAATAAACTTATTCTTTTAATAACTGGTACTTCTTCTCCAACTTCATTTTCGACAATCACTACATATTGAGCAAAAGTATTCAATCTGTTGTAAAGATTATATAGAGTTAGATAAGCTTCAAAATCTGCATTCAGCCACTTAAAGGAATAATTGAAATTAATATCAAGTTTGTGGTATGCAGGAAACTTTTCCGTGTTCAGTCCTCTGTAATTAAATTGGATTTGCGGATCACCTCCGGTTCCGATAGGATCAAAAATATATTGACCGGGCGGAAGGGTATATCTTTGTCCTGTTGCATAAACCCACGTTGCACCAATACTAAGCTTCTCAAGAATTTTATAAGTTACCACGAAAGAAAAATCGTGTCGCTGGTCATAACGTGGATAGAAAACTTTGCTGCCGTTCAGCTCATCAAACTGACGTTTGGACCAGGATAATGTGTAACCCACCCAGCCGGATAAATTTCCTTTGAGTTTGTTCAAAAATATTTCAACTCCGTAAGCTTCTCCTTCACCTTTCGTGAATTGGTCTTCGATTGAAAAATCCAGTGGATCAAGCTCTATTGAGTTTTTAAATTCATAAAGGTTCTTCATATCCTTATAAAACCCTTCAACCGAAAAATTGTACGATTGATCAAACCAGTACGAGTCAAATCCCAGTACATACTGGGTAGAATAACTGGGCTCAATTTTTTTTGTGGAGGGATACCATAAATCGGTTGGCAGAGTGATGTCATTTCGCTCGATCAGATGAAGGAATTGGTGTGCAATTGCAAATGCTCCCTTGAAAATAAAATCTGCAGTAAGATTATAAGCAAGTGAAACTCTCGGCTCAAAGCTGAAATATTTTGTTGAACCGAAATAATAAAACCGACCCCCATAATTTGCACTGAATCTTGATCCGAATTGGGATTCGCTCTGCAAATACCATGCTGCTTCAACCGATGAAATATCAACACCGGCATATGGATCTTTTTCCAGAGCTTCAGAATAAATATCGCTGTAAAGCACATCATAGTTATGTAAAGCAATGTCAATTCCGGTTTTGAAAAGATGATCCTGGTGCCATTTCATTTCGGCATTTTGTCTAAAGTAAAGATCAGTAAGATCTGGATTGGAAAAATAAGTATAAGAAGTCTTGGATTTAGGATCGATACCAATCTTTGATGTGAAATTGTAGTTAATAAAACTTACTATAGAATTAAGAAGCAGAGATCTTGTATTTACCTGAAGCCAATTCAAACTAAGATTTAAATTCTCCCATTCGATATCATAGTCTGTATCTTTAATGCTGGGTGGACTATAAGCATGATCTTTGCTGTAAAGAGCGCTTATCGCCACAACATTTCTTTCTGAAATCGAAAGGTTGACTTTCGCATTAAAATCATAAAAATTGTATCTTGGAGTTGAACTTTCCTCATCAAAATTTTTTTGAATAATATCGTAATACATATACCGCCCGGACACCAGATATGTGGAATTACTATCAAGTGGTCCTTCAAAAGCACCAAAGGAGTTTATCGTTCCAAGTCCAACAATACCTTTTTCTCTTTCCTTTGAACCTGAACGTAATTTTACATCAAGGACACTTGAAAGTCTTGCACCATATTCAGCAGGAAAAGCTCCTTTTATTAATCTAACATCACTGAGTGCAGTTGAATTAAAAGTACTGGCAATATTTCCAAGATGAGCAGGATTATAAAGAATTGTTCCGTCAACTAAAGTTAAAGTTTGATCTGGCGAACCTCCTCTGACATATAAGCCGCTGGAAATCTCAGAACCCTTTCCGACTCCAGGCAACATTTCAAGGGATTTAAACAAGTCAATTTCTCCAGTGAGTGTAGGAAGGTTAGTCAATAATTCAGGTGGAATATCAATTGTACTTGTCAGAATGCGTTCCTGTTTTTCTCCTTCAACTATAATCTCATTCAACTGAATGTCTTCTGCAAGCAACTCAACTGACAGCGATTCCGACTGTTTTTCATCTTTTAAATATATTTCTCTAATTGCGGTTTTGTACCCTATATGTCGAAAAATTAAGATGTACTTTTGAGACTTGAGAGAAGGTATTGCATAGTATCCGAACCTGTTAGTTGCAGTACCAGTTACCGGAGGGAAGTTAAGACTAAGCGAATCATCATAAACTAATATATTTGTTCCAACAAGTGCTTCACCTGTAATAGCATCTTTTACAAAACCGGATATTACAAACCTTTCAGTCTGGCTAAGCAGAAAGTTTTGTACACACACGAATGCAAACAGTAATACTATGAAAGAAGTTTTCACACTACCGTTTAATAATAGATGTTAAATTGACTATAAATAATTAAATAAAAATTGAATCAGATTCAATAATGGGAAAATGCCAAAAATAAAAAACCGGCTTCTAGCGAAGCCGGTATATGGTGGTTGTGGTTGAGTCGAGATAGGAAGAGTTAAAGTTTTTCCCCTGTTCTGTGGTCCTTTAATTTGTTAGTTGATATTGATCAAAAGTATAATTTTTAACTTTCAACTGACATGCCATCTAATGCAATAAATTAAAAGCTGTCCCATTTAAGAAGATTTAAAAGTCAGTTTTGACGGAGTATACAAATTCATTAAGAAAAAGAATAATATAATTTGAAGTAGAGTTTTATTGTGAGATGCTATAATTGTCGCCACGAAAAATACTTCCTGTAAATATTACGAAGATGAATTTTTGATTGAGAAGATTATGGATAAAAAGTAAACTTGAAAAAATTCTCGTCGAAATTGACGTGATATTTTTTCTTAAGAAAGTTAATCTCTACTATAAAAATTGAACTCAAAAATTTCGGAATTAGAATCTTGTCATGACTGGATAATTTATCTCATTAAGGAAGTTGATCAGAACAGTTTTATGCTTTGTTTTTAATTATTATCAGGGGAAATAATTTCTTGACATGTGTTCACCGAGTCGTTAAATTTGTCCCTCAATTTTAATGAATTCCGCAGTAGCTCAGTTGGTTAGAGCACCTGACTGTTAATCAGGGAGTCGTAGGTTCAAGTCCTACCTGCGGAGCTAAAAAATCCCCGGAAAAAGTTCGGGGATTATCATTTTTAAATGAATTACGTGGAAAACAATTGAGCACCGGAATAGCTTTCGATCCAATATTCTTAAAACACAACTTCACCGGTCATCCCGAGAATGCGAAAAGACTCGACTCAATAATTACGCGGTTAAAAGCAACGGGATTGTTCGAGAAAATTCAAACTATCACTGCACGTGCTGCCGAATCTAAAGAAATCTCTTTGTGCCATTCTCAAGAATATGTGGAGTATGTAAAATCCTTTTGCGAAAAAGGAGGCGGTTACTTTGATCCTGATACTTATTCAAACCAAAATTCTTTTCTTGCCGCTGCAACCGCCGTTGGAAGTTCAATTGATCTGACGAAAGAAGTTTGTAGTGGAAATTTAAAAAACGGATTTGCACTACTCCGTCCACCTGGACATCACGCACTTGCAAACCGTGCGATGGGATTTTGTCTGTTCGGCAATATTGCAATTGCAGCAAAGTCAGCTTTGACTCAACCCGGAATAAATAAAGTTGCAATCGTTGATTTTGATGTTCATCACGGTAATGGAACACAAGCTTTGGTCGGCGATGATCCGAATATACTTTTTATTTCTACTCATCAATATCCATTTTATCCCGGGACAGGAAGTATCAGAGAAATCGGTACGGGAGATGCAGAAGGAACTGTTATTAATAATCCATTACAAGCCGGCGTTGGTGATACAGGTTTCAAATCTGTGTTTGAGGAAATTGTTATTCCGATGTTACAAAGATTTCATCCCGATTTAATCCTTGTATCTGCCGGATACGACGCTCACTGGGATGACCCGCTGGCAAATCTGAATTTGAGTCTTTCAGGTTTCGATTGGATTACAACTCAACTCATTAAATCTGCTACACAGCTTTGCGAAGGAAAAATAATTTTCTTCCTTGAAGGAGGATACAACCTTGATGTTTTGAGTTATGGTGTAACTAACACGATCCGTGGACTTTTAGGAATTGATGGATTTGAAGATCCAATCGGCAAATCAAATCAAACTGAACCGGATATCACTCATCTTTTAAATGAACTAAAAAAGATTCATAGTTTATAGCTTTTTCCATTCAGATGAGGGAAGAGGATAAAAGATCATTCTCATCAAAATAGCAGTGGATGAATGCAGTGTTCACATTGCTGACTGCACAAGCACTGTAAAGCATTTTGTTTAACCTGCATACCTCGATCGATAAATCGGTAGATAGTTTCTTTAAATTTACTTTGTATATGGAGGATTCACCGGGTTTCAAAGCTTTTAACTCTACGTCAAATTCTTTTAGAGGGAATGAAAGTCCTTCGCCTGATAATTTGATCACAGCTTCCTTCGCTGTCCAGCAGGAATAAAATCCGTCAAGTATTTTATCAGCAGGAAATGAAAGCAGCTGTTCAACTTCATGAGCAGAAAAAAATCGTTTTGCAATTTCCAGATGATCTTTCAATGGTTTCATCAATTCAACATCAACACCGATATGGTTGTTACTCGAAAAACCAATACTCAAAAAGTTTTTGCTATGTGAAAGATTAAAATGTAAATGTGGATTGTTATCAGCAATCGATAATGATGGTTTCCCGAAATCGTTTGTGATGAATTTAATTTTTTCGGCTGGAATGGTCGAGTAGAAGTTCACAAAAACTCTTAATAAACCTCTGCTTATGATGAACCAGTTTTTATCTCTGTCAAAATGGAATTTACTTGCCCGGACCAATTCATCACTTGATAATATATCTGCAAACTCATCAATCTGATTGAGATACTTATCCATATCAAAATTCCAGATATGTGCTTCATCTTCCGGGAGTATTATTGGCTCCTCCCTTAGGTAATAAATTCTTTTCCTCATTTATACTAATCTAATAAATATTGAACTCATCTTTTCATTAGCACTACTTCTGTTCGAAATTGATAAGTAATTCTAACGAATGTTATTTATTTTTGTTCAGTTAATTATTCAGTTTAGAATTATGAAATAGGTATAATGAAAAAACTCTTTCTGATTTTTATATCCGTTGGTTTGTTGTTCTTATTTTTTGCCTGCGGAGGAAATAAAAATCCTTCCGTAAATGATTTGCAGTTTGAAATGGTGAAGTACGAGAAGCAGTCAGAAGGATGCGACAGTCTGCGGGATGACAACTGTGCTAAAATAAAAATAGAATTTCCACAGATTATTAAGTATGAGAATGAAACTGTAAAAAATAAAATCAACAAATCAATTGAGAACCTTTTCTCATCAAATGGTGAAAATATTACGAGTGAAGTTGATTTTAATTCTCAGATGGAATCATTCATCAGTGATTATGAATCATTTATGAAGGAATTTCCCGACGCTTTTCAATCCTGGTTCATTGAAAGAACGGGAGAAGTAAAATTCAACAAGGAAAATATTTTTTCAATTGATTATATGGAGTACTCTTACACAGGTGGAGCTCATCCGAATACATTCATAACATTTAAAAATTACTATTTGACGAATGGCGATGAAATTTCTCTAGATAAAATAATTCCCGCTGATAAGCAGGATGAACTCAATAAGATAGCAGAGGTTGAATTCAGAAAACTTAAAGAACTGACTCCAGATGCGGACCTTGGACAGGCTGGTTTCTGGTTTGAAAATAATCAATTCAGTCTTAACGAAAATTTTTTGATTGGCGATAGCAGTTTGGTTTTTTATTATAACAACTATGAAATAACTGCGTATGCTTTCGGACCGACTGAGCTGGAAATTCCGTATTCCAAAATGAAAGATCTTGTTACAGAAAATAGCATAATCTCAAAACTTATTCAGAAATATTAAAATCAATTTATAACAACTCAGGGAATAAAAATGAAAACAATTCTAATATCAATGATGATAGTCTTAATATCATTCTCCTCCTTTGCACAGGATACAACTGCTGTAAAGAAAGATACCCTCTGGACTCCAAAGGGTGTAGTGGGAATTAATCTTTCGCAGGTAGCATTTTCCAACTGGCAGCAGGGAGGACAGAACTCATTATCGTTTACATTCTTTTCTTTATTCGGATTAGATTATATCGGTGATCCGTGGAAATGGAGAAACTCGTTGAAGTTTGCCTACGGCAGAACAAAGTTCGGTGATGAAGAATACAGAACAAACGACAACGAAATATTTTTTGAAAGTACTTTGATTTACCATATCGGATGGGCGGTTAGTCCTTATGCAGGTATTACCGCAAGAACTGCTGTATCAAAGGGTTATAATTATGATAGTATTCCTTCTTTTCAAATAGTTGATTTTATGGATCCCTTTTATCTCACTGAAGCAATCGGTTTGGTGTACGATCAAATTCCAAACTTCTCAACACGACTTGGTATTGGAATGAAGCAGACTTTTACGGACAAGTTTACATCATATTCAGATGATGTTGAAACTTTGAGTGAGATCGAAAAATTTAAAAATGAAACCGGTATTGAATCAGTTACAGAATATAAATGGGATTTCTTTGATAATATGTCCTACTATACTTATTTGAGACTTTTCGGCACTTTTGATGACTTAAGTGTATGGGATGTGCGATGGGATAATATCATCTCGGCAAAAGTGAATGAGTACGTCTCAGTAACATTTAATGTGCTTCTGCTTTATGATGAAGATGAATCGATTCAAAGACAGCTTAAAGAAGCACTGCAACTGGGAATTTCGTACACGTTGTTTTAGTAAATAAAATGCTTTGCCCCGCTTGTAAAGATCCAATGATTGTGCTCGAGCTTGAGCAGGTGGAAGTTGATTACTGCACAAGCTGTTCAGGTGTCTGGCTTGATGCAGGCGAGCTTGAGCTGCTTCTTGAAACAGATGAAGAAAGAAAAGCACTGATCAATTTGTTCAAA
This sequence comes from bacterium, assembly GCA_016716565.1. Lineage (NCBI taxonomy): Bacteria > bacterium. The sequence goes on along the minus strand of JADJWC010000002.1, from coordinate 447,057 downwards.
GAAGCAGCAGACGTAAAAGAAAAAAGCTATGATTGTCCCATCTGCGGAAAACAAATGAAAAAGTCTGAGATTGGAGAAAAGGGAAAAGTAGTTGTTGATAAGTGCAGAAAGAATCACGGTATCTGGTTCGATAAAGGTGAGCTTAAGAAAGTTGTTGAGTTCGGCTCAGTGAATAAAAAGAATAAAATAATTAATCTTTTAAAAGATATGTTTGAAAATTCATCCCAAAATAATGGAGGAAGCAAATGACCGGTTTAATAATAGTGCTGGTTTTAATTGCAGTTGTTGTATTGTTTGTTATTTCAATGTACAACTCGCTGATTCAATTGAGGAACAGAGTAAAGAATGCCTGGTCGCAGATAGATGTTCAGTTGAAAAGAAGACACGATCTTATTCCGAATCTGCTTGAAACCGTAAAAGGTTATATGAAGCACGAACGCGAAATAATGGAAAATATCACAAAGTACCGCAGCCAGGCAATGGATGCTTCGACAGTCGGTGAAAAGGCACAGGCAGAAGGATTGCTGAGCGGTGCACTCGGACAGCTTCGTGTTCAGGTTGAAAATTATCCCGACCTGAAAGCAAATCAAAATTTCCTTGCTTTGCAGGAAGAGCTTACTTCAACAGAAAATAAAATTTCTTTTGCAAGACAGAGCTATAATGATCAGGTTCTGTTTTATAACAACAAGATCCAGATGTTCCCATCGAATATCATAGCTGGTATGTTCAAGTTTTTACAGGAAGAATTCTTCCAGGTTGAAGACGCAAAAGAAAGAGAAGTGCCGAAAGTTAGTTTCTGAAAGTTAGTTTTTTGTTTGTTAGTTTTTAGTCTTAGTCCAATAGTCTTCAGTTTTGGTTCTTCCAACTACAAACTAAAACCAGCAACTAATAAACTATTACCATTAACAAATAACCAATAACTAAATAAATCGTAATCGATGGTGACAATATATTTTTATTCAATTATTCTCAACCAAAGGCTGATGAGCCTGTGGCTCAAATCATCCAATCATTCAATCTTGAGTTGTAAAAAGGTTGATTCTTAATGTGGGAATTAATCGAAGCTAACAGACGTAAGTCGTTGATCCTTTTCTTCTCTCTTGGATTAACTCTCTTACTTCTCGGATATTTTTTCGGAAGTGCATATTATCCCGATGGCGGAGGATTCATCGGGATGTTTTTTGCGTTCGTTATCTGGGGAATTCTATCACTCATCAGCTACTTCAGCGGAAGTAAAATTCTTCTTGCAGTAAGTGGTGCAAAAGAAGTAACGAAGGAAGTTCATCCTCAACTTTTTAATATTGTTGAAGAGATGAAAATCTCTGCAAGTCTTCCAGCGATGCCTAAAGTTTATATTATCAATGAAGCTGCACCAAATGCTTTTGCAACAGGAGTGAAACCTGAAAACAGCGCAGTTGCAGTTACTGCAGGTCTTCTCGCAAGATTGAACAGAGATGAACTTCAGGGAGTTGTTGCTCACGAAGTTTCACACATTGTTAACCGCGATGTTTTGTTTATGACTTTTGCCGGAATTATGCTCGGCAGTATTGTTCTGATCTCAGAAGTTTTTCTGCGGAGTCTTTGGTTTGGCGGAGGAAGATACACCTCAAAATCTTCCAAAAGCAGCGGACAGGGACAAATGATAATTATGATTGTCGCAATCGTGTTTGCAATACTTGCACCGATACTAGCACAACTACTTTATTTTGCCATCTCAAGAAAAAGAGAATATCTTGCTGATGCATCTGCAGTTCGTTACACTAGATATCCGGAAGGTTTAGCATCCGCTCTTGAAAAAATTGCAAACTCAACTGAAGAGTTAAAGACCGCTAATAAAGTTACTGCCCCAATGTACATTGCTAATCCACTGAAGCCGAAGGGACAAAAACTATCTAATCTCACAAGCACACATCCTCCGATTTCAGAGAGAGTTAGAATTCTCAGAAGTATGTCCGGTGGTGCAAACTATATTGATTATCAGAATGCATTCAACAAAATAAAAAAAAGCAATTTACCAATAATACCTTCTTCAGGTTTAGCTGATCAGACTACTATAGGATTAAAGGAAGCTTCAATTACTCCTGTTACACTCGGTTTAAATAAACAAACGAAAAGAGATACAGGAGATATTATGATGAAAGTGAACAACTACTCATTTATCGATTGTTCCTGTGGATTGAAAATAAAAATTCCACCGGATTTCCAAAAGACTGAACTATTCTGTCCCCGCTGCGGAAGAAAACATAATCTAAATTCATAACTCATAGACGTAATTATTTGCCTGAATTCTGAATTCATTCCTTAAATCTCCATTATTCGTAACAAAATAATTGCCACAATTAATTCTCAATATTGCCAATCAGCATTTATTAATTTTTCACAAATAAGAGATGCTTAACAATTGACAATTAATTCTTGAAAATCTTCTGGATAAAATCAGATATTTTTACAGATTTTCTAAACATTTCCCAATTAGTTCAGGTGGCATCATTGGTACGATTTTGCAAGGGTTGTAAAAAACTCTAGAGATCAAATCCAAACAATAATGGGGTCATTATGGGAGAATTGAACCGTCGTAACTTCCTGAAAACTTTGGGGGTAGTTGGTGCAACCGTTTCAGGCATACCTGCAAAAAAGTTATTAGCACAATCAAAGTCAGAACTTTTCGAGGACAGAATGGGTGTTCTTGTTGATACAACTGTGTGCATAGGATGCAGACGATGCGAGTGGGCTTGTAAAACTGCACACGATATTCCAGCAGGCGATCTTGAAAGCTACGATGATGAAAGCGTTTTCGAGAAAATGCGAAGACCAGCAAATGAATCGTATACAGTTGTTAACAGGTATGAAAATTTATCAAATCCGAAAAGTCCATTGAATGTGAAAGTTCAATGCATGCATTGCGATCATCCAGCTTGTGTTTCAGCGTGCATTGTTGGTGCATTCTCTAAAAAAGAAAGCGGTGCGGTAGTTTGGGATGGAAGTATGTGTATCGGATGTCGCTATTGCATGGTTGCTTGTCCATTTCAGGTTCCGACATTTGAATATGAAAAAGCAATTCAACCTAACATAAATAAATGTGATTTCTGTATTGAAAGAACAAAAGGGGGTTTGCTTCCAGCTTGTGTTGAAATTTGTCCGGTAGAAGCTATTACTTATGGAAAGAGAAGAAACCTTATTGAAACTGCAGAGAAAAGAATCGAACTTTACCCGGACAGATATATAAACAAGATTTATGGTTTCACTGAAGTTGGAGGTACTTCGTGGATGTATCTTGCAAACAGAGAATTTAACGAGTTGGATTTTCCGAAATTAGGAGATAAACCAGCTCCCGGAGTTTCTGAATCAATTCAGCATGGAATATTTGCATATTTTGTTCCTCCAATTGCACTATATGCTTTGCTTGGTGGAATAATGTGGGTCTCAAAAAATAAAGATAGCAAAGAGGAGGGCAAATAATGGAACACGAATTTCAGCCGACTCCAATCAAACATAAATATTTTACTCCGTCGGTTATTTTTATTTCGGTCATTGCGCTAATTGGGTTAGTATTTCTTGCTTTGAGGTTCATATTTGGACTTGGGTTTGTTACAAACTTAAATCAATATTTTCCATGGGGGATCTGGATTGGCCTTGATGTAGCTACTGGTGTTGCATTGGCAGCCGGAGGTTTTACAACTGCAGCATTAGGTCATATCTGGCATCGTGATAAGTACGAAGTGCTAATCAGGCCTGCGCTTTTAACAGCAATGCTGGGTTACACATTCGTAGCATTAAGTGTTGTTACAGATATAGGAAGATGGTACTATGTATGGCATCCACTGGTTATGTGGAATGGCAACTCCGCACTGTTTGAAGTTGGCATTTGTGTAATGGTGTACTTAAGTGTTCTTTACATAGAGTTTCTGCCAATAGTTACCGAGAGATTTATCGGAAGGGTAAATCTTCCCGGAATTTTATCAGGGTTAAATAAAATTGTTGACAGCATATTGAGATTTTTGGATCGGACATTAAACAAATTTATGTTCGTTTTCATAATAGCTGGAGTGGTTCTTTCCTGCCTGCATCAATCTTCACTCGGTACGTTAATGATTATAGCTGGTGAGAAGATGCATCCGTTGTGGCAGACTCCGGTATTACCACTTTTGTTTTTACTCTCAGCTTTTTCTGTTGGATTTCCGATGGTAATTATGGAATCACTCACTTCTTCAAAATCATTTGGACTAAAACCTGAAAAAGATGTGCTGACAAGTCTCTCAAGATTTGTTGGGCCTATTCTTGGAATCTATTTGGCAGCAAAAATAGGAGATATGTTCATAAGAGAATCATTCGTTTATCTTACTGAACTTACTCTGCCCAGTATAATGTTCACAATTGAAATTGTTTTAGGAGTGATTATACCATTGAGAATGTTTTTGTCTGCTTCTGTGAGGCAGTCTACAACGGGATTATATATTGCTTCTATGCTCGTGATATTTGGAGTCGTCTTTAACCGGTTCAATAATTATATCATCGCTTATAATCCACCTTATACAGAAACTTCATACTTTCCATCAATAGGAGAAATTTCTGTAACGATCGGTTTCGTTGCTCTCGAGATATTAGTCTATCGTGCATTCGTTATGATTTTCCCGATTATCAGCTTACCTGTAAAAAGTGCTTTGAGAAAAACTAAATATGCAATTAAAGGTGCATGATGAAAACTTTTATAAAAATATCAGTCAGTTTTATTTCAGTTCTTTTATTGAGCGTTCCAGCGGTTGCACAGGATCATTCACAATTAAAGTTTAATTGCAGTCTTTGTCATGCTTGTGAGACTCCGACCAAATCGAATCCCTGTTTGATTGATTGTCCCCGCGAAAAAATGATGACGGTTTATATGTCACCTTCAAAATCTCCTGCAGTCATTAAGATGGATAAGTTGAAGAGTGTGCAGGATTTATATGAACCTGTTATCTTTTCGCACAGGATTCATGCAGAAATGTCGGAAATGTCCGGCGGTTGCGAAATGTGTCATCATTATAATCCTCCCGGAGATGTGATCGGCTGTGATGATTGTCATGAACCCGCAAGGCAAAGAACAGATATCTCCAAACCGGATTTGAAAGGTGCGTACCACAGGCAATGTATGGATTGTCACAATGAATGGAGTAATGATGTTGCGTGTGAAAGCTGCCATGAATTAAACTCCAGCGGCAAATCTGCATATACAGGAAAAGATTATCAGTTGACCCGGGTTCATCCGGAAATAAAAGCTCCGACTAAACTTGTTTACAATACTTCTCACGAAAAAGGAAAGCTAGTAACATTCTATCATAACGAACACACGGATATTTATGGGTTGGATTGTAAAAGCTGTCATCAGGAAGAAAGTTGTGCTAAATGTCATTCTGATGAACCCGATAAAAAAGTAAAAAAAATATCAATTGAAGAAGCTCATAAAAATTGTTCAAGCTGTCACGATACAAAATCCAAAAAAGATTGTGAAAGCTGTCACTCAACAAAAGAGATGGCTCCTTTCAATCATCTTGCGAGAACCGGATTTGAGTTAAAAAGTTATCATTCAAAATTAAACTGCTCGAGCTGTCATCAACGCAAAACAGTCTTTACAGGTTTGAGTAGTTCCTGTAGTAGCTGTCATCAGGCTTGGGATTCTTCTAATTTCAATCATAAAGTAACCGGATTAATTCTTGATGAAATGCACATTGAATTTGATTGTACTGATTGTCATGAAAATAATGATTACTCAAAGAATCCTTCCTGCGAAGGTTGTCATGATGATATGAGCTATCCACAGAACAAGCCTGGTAAACAGGTGAAATAATTTTAGCAGATTAAGTGATGATGAAGTTTAAACAAGCATTCACGAAAATAAGTCTTAAGCTGATCCTGACCGTTGGAATCGTCACAGTTGCCATCATAAGCGTCTATTCATTTTTCAGCATACAGGCGCAGCGAAACGAACTCATCGCACAAGCGGAAGGCTATGCGAATAAATTGAGTGAAACAATCCGTAACAGTACTCACCTTAGCATGCTCGAAAACAGAACCGATGAAACGCACATGATAATTAATACGATTTCAGAGGAACCGGGCATTCAGGAAATCAGAATTTTTAATAAAGAAGGTTCTATAATTTTTTCTTCGCAGAAAGAATTCATTGGAGAGATGGTAGATAAAAATGCTGAAGCCTGTTATGGATGTCATACCGCAAATAAACCGTTGGAACGTTTGCCGATGGAAGACCGGATGAGAATTTATGATTCACCTCAGGATTCATCAAGAATACTTGGCACAATTAATCCAATTTACAATGAACCATCCTGCTGGGAAGCAGATTGTCATGTTCATCCTGCTGAACAGAAAGTCCTCGGCGTTCTCGATGTTAAATTGAGTTTGAAGGAAGTTGATGCACAAATTGCAAGCAGTGAGTTTCGCTCAATTATTTTCGCTTTGATTGCGATAGCACTGTTGAGCTTGATCATTGGAATATTTGTGCGAAAGTGGATTGAAAAACCGGTTAATGAGCTCGTCAATGCAACTGAGCAGGTAGGTACGGGAAATTTAAATTATTCTATTAAAGATTTGGGTTCAGATGAACTTGGTTTGCTTGCAAAATCTTTCAACAATATGACGCAAAAACTTGCTGATGCACGATTGCAACTTTTTCAATCAGATAAAATGGCATCAATGGGAAGGCTGGCCGCTGGTGTTGCTCACGAAATCAATAACCCGTTAACAGCAGTACTTACTTACAGCAGTTTCCTTTTAAAAAGAGTAAATGATCCTGAACTTCAGGAAGATTTAAAAGTGATTGTAAGAGAAACCAAGCGAAGCAGGGAAATCGTAAAAAGTTTATTGGACTTTGCACGTCAGTCAGTGCCGAAAAAGAGTAACGCAAACATTAATGAAATAATAAACAATGCAATTGGTGTAGTTGATAACCAGCTTTCGATGAAGCATATAAAACTTGAAAAAAATCTTGAGGAGAACATTCCTCTCTTTAAATTGATTCCAACCAGATGCAGCAGGTGTTTATTAATTTATTAGTGAATGCTTCAGATGCTATGCAGGAAAGAGATGGAAGGATATCAGTTTCTTCCAGAATGATCAGCCTTTCGCCGTACGGCACACTTCAGATTAAAAATGCTGTTTGTTCAAAGAGACATTCGCTGATGAATGAAGAAGTAAAAATTGATGGCAAACCGAGTGTGAAATTAAAGATCGTTCAGAATGGAAAAGAAGGATTCGTCAACCTCGATCCGATCTACGGAAAGAATAGAGATAAATATGGAATCGCGATAAAAAATTCTGAGCAAGTGCAGATATCCTGTCCAAAGTGTAACATTTCAGTTATTGACAAAGAATCAACCTGTCCAAAATGTAATAGTACTATTTACTCATTTGAAATCCCTCCACAGGGAATGTTTGAAGGCTGTATAAATCCAAAATGCGATTGGCAACGTTGGGCTTTTGTGGATGAAGCAGGTGTAAGAGATTATATTGAAATAAAAATTGCTGATAATGGTTCGGGTATTTCGAAGGAAGATTTACCAAGAATTTTCGAACCATTTTACAGCACAAAGGGTCAGAAAGGAACGGGACTTGGATTGGCAGTTATCTGGGGAATAATTGATAATCACGATGGGACAATAAACGTGGAAAGTGAAGTTGGCAAAGGAACAACTTTTACAATACTTCTGCCTTTGAATTACACAAACTAATGGACGAATGTTTAAGAACGAAAAAATATTGATCATAGATGATGAGCAGGTGATTCTCAATGCCGTATCAAGAATTGCTTCGGCGGAAGGATTTCAGGTTGATTCCAATAATGATGCTTCTGCAGCATTGAAACAATTATCGAATAAGGACTATTCGTTAATCCTGTGCGATATAATGATGCCTCACATGGATGGATTCACTTTTCTGGACGAAATACAGAAAAGAAAAATTCCGACTCCAGTAATAATGATTACAGGATTTTCAACAGTCGAGAATGCAGTAAAATCGCTTTACAAAGGCGCAATTGACTTTGTCCCGAAGCCGTTTACGTTTGAGGAATTAAATAGTTCGATTAACAGAGGAATAAAATATCATCGTATTCAAAAAGGCATCGAGGAGGCAAAATTTCGTAATGATAAATCGTCTCTATCGTATGTACCAGGTCCACCAAAGTATAAACGATTGGGCAATCTTAGCTGGATGAATCTTGAAACAGAAGGCATTTCTGTAATTGGAGCCACCGATTTGTTCCTCGAAACAATTGAAAAACTGGTAAAGATTGAATTAATGGAAAATGACGATGAAATTATTCAGGGGGATAGTTGTGCAAATCTGCTGACTGATGATGAACTTGCTCATCGTTTGCTTTCACCAATAAGCGGAAGAATTATCGAAAGAAATGAAAAAATAATTAATGATATAAACCTGCTCGAAAAAGATCCTTATTTCGAAGGCTGGATTTATAAAATTATTCCATCGAATATTGAGTATGATTTAAATTACCTGGTTCCATTTGCATCAGACAGGATGTAGTGAACTATATTTGAACAGTAGAAAAAAATATTTTACGAAATTATAACAGGGAGTTACAATGGCACTATTTGTTTTAGCCGTAATCGTTTTCATCATTGCTGATATCACAATCAGATATATTGCAAAGAGAGTAAAAGAAAAGAAAGTACATCAGGAAAGAGAAGAGGCACTTAAAGTAAGTCTCAATCTTGATTACAGCAGGGAAGCAAAAACTCTCAAGCGTGCTGAAGTAGAAAATCCCAAAGCAAGAATCCTGTGTGTTGATGATGAATCAGTTATTCTCGACAGCTTCAGAAGAATTCTTGTGCTTGACGGATACTGCGTTGACACAGTTGAAAACGGAAAAGAAGCTCTGGGATTAATCCAGACCCACTCATACGACTTTGTATTTACAGATCTAAAGATGCCTGAAATGGATGGGCTAGAAGTAACAAAATCTGTAAAGCATCTTCGTCCTGATATTGATGTTGTAATCATCACCGGTTTCGCTACTGTTGAAACGGCCGTTGAGTGTATGAAATTCGGTGCGATGGATTATGTTCAGAAGCCATTTACTGAAGATGAGCTTTTAGAGTTTGTTAAAAAATTACTTATCAAGCGGGAAGACAGAATCAGCAAAATGCTGAAACCGAAAGTACACATTACACATCTTAAAGAAGTTGCTGGTTTCAAGGCTCCTGAGTTCCAGATACCGGGAGGTGTATTTATTTCTGAAGGACATTGCTGGGCTAATGTTGGTGAAGAAGGAACAGTTAAAGTTGGAATTGATGATTTTGCGAAAAAGATTATCGGAAAAGTAGATTCTATTGGTCTACCGAATCTTGGTATGCCTGTAAAAAAAGGTCAGTCTTTGTTTACAATAACACAGGGACAGAGGAGGATTTCATTTAAGTCGCCTGTCAGCGGTAAAGTTAAAGAAATAAATAAATTTATTAACAATGAGCTGGATTCACTCGAGTTCTCACCATACGATAAAAATTTCATCTGTGAAATTGATGCTGATGAGCTTGATTCAGAACTTCCGGCAATGAAAATCGGGAAAGCAGCAGTTTCGTTTTACCAGGAAGAAATTGAAAGACTTCAGGCAATAAAAAAGAAAACTATGACAAGTAAAGAAGCTGAACTTGAACCGGAAGGTGCAATCTTTGTAGGCGAGATGGAAAAACTGGATGATATTAACTGGAAGAGATATTCTGAAGAGTTTTTTGAAAAGTAAAGATCCGCAATTTTCGTAGCACAGATGAGTAATCTGTGCTAGATTTTGGTTAATCCTATCAATTAAACTTATTTCGGTTTCTTTGCTACAGCGGTGATTTTAATCTTACCCGCCTGCTTGAAGTGAAGTACAAACTCTCCTTCATCACCATCTTTAATATCTTTCTTCAACTTCATCAGCATGATGTGATGAGCACCTGGTTTTAGTTCAAAAGAACTTTTACCTTCGATTATTATCATATCCACTTTGCGCATGCCCATCATTTCACCTTCAGAGTATGTCTCGTGAATTTCAACTCGTTCTGCCAAATCAGAATCAACCTGGTAAAGTGTGTCTGGTGTTTCAGATTTATTCTCGATTACAAAATAAAGAGCCGTTGCCATTTTTTCTGATGAGGGTCTCATCCACGGGTTATTAATTTTTATTTTGTCTTCAGGTAGAAAGAGAACGAATAAAATTGCTAATAAGATGTTCATGATTAATCCTTTAATATTTTTATGTCTTTGACTAATTCTTCAATATTCAATGTGCTGCCCTTGTAGTTTTTCTTTAATCTTGAATTCTCATCTATCAAAGATATTCTATCCGTGTGCATCATCGAGTACTCATAATTACCTTCTGCATCTGTGAACTCGTCCGTTTTGATAGCTTTTACATCGAATCTTTTTAATAATTCTGTAATTATTTTCTTTTCACCAGTTAGCAATTTCCAGCTCTTAAAATCAAGCTCACGTGCTTCGGCGAATTTTTTAAGCACTTCTGGTGAATCTCTTTCCGGATCAAAACTGATCGCAACAAAATTCACATCGTTAATTCCGTCTTCTTTCAATTGCTTTTCTGTTAAATACATATTGTGTGTTGTCATCGGACAAATATCGGGACAGTGCGTGAAGATAAATCCAATTACTGTTATGTTGCCTTTGATGACATTAGGAAATATTACTTCTTCACCATCCTGATTAATCAAGTTATAGTTTTTCTTAGTCAAATCTTTATCAAGCGGCAACTTCTCAGTGCAAGAAATTAAAATGAGCAGGATTACCGATATTGTTAATAAAAGAATTTTATTCATCATTTAATTGATTGAGGGAAAATTAATATTATCGTTTGTATTAACTTATTAAATATTGCAGAGTGAATAAAGACAAATTCATTTCTTATTTTTCGAATGAAATTATTCGTGAACTTGTCTGCTATTAGGCAGATTCGTGGCAATAATAGTTAGCCACGAATGCACGAATTTATAAATTCAAGGAAGCACACTATGTCAGACATGCCTATAGAAGAATTTCGAAAATCTGGTCATCAGTTAGTTGACTGGATTGCTGATTACTTAAATGATATTGAAAAATTTCCGCCGCTTTCACAGGTAAATCCCGGTGATATTTCAAAGCAAATTCCTAATTCGCCGCCGCAGAGTGGTGAAGAGATTGAAAAAGTTTTAAATGATGTTGATAAAATTTTGATGGATGGAATTACTCACTGGAATCATCCCGGATTTATGGCTTACTTCAACTCAACATCAAGCGGTCCGGGAATTTTAGCTGAGTTTTTAACAGCAGCTTTGGGCATAAACGGCATGCTCTGGAAAACATCTCCTGCTTTTACCGAGCACGAAAGAGCAATGATGAACTGGTTCAGACAGATGGTTGGATTGCCCGAAAATTATTGGGGAATTATTTACGACACAGCTTCAACAAGCTCGATGCACGCGATTGCATCTGCACGTGAGCAGCTAAATCTCGGTTTCAGAGAAAAAGGAATGGCTGGAAGACATGATATTCCAAGACTCAGGATGTATTGTTCAGAACAAGCGCACTCATCAATTGAAAAAGGTGCGTTGACATTGGGAATTGGTTTGGAAGGAATAAGAAAAATTCCAGTGAATGATAAGTTCGAAATGATTCCCCAAAAACTTGATGAAGCAATTACAGTAGATATTAAAAATGGATGGAAACCTTTCTGCGTTGTTGCAACAGTTGGGACAACATCTTCAACAAGTGTAGATCCGGTTGAAGAGATAGCGGCAATTTGTGAAAAACATAATCTTTGGCTTCACATCGATGCAGCCTATGCCGGAGTTACTGCAATGATTCCCGAAATGAAATGGATTACAAAAGGGTGGGAGCGAGCAGATTCAATAGTCATCAATCCCCATAAATGGATGTTCACACCAATGGATCTGAGTATTTACTTTACTCGCAAACCTGGAATATTAAAGCAGGCATTCAGTCTTATCCCAGAATATTTGAAGACTAAACAGGATGATGAAGTAGAAAACCTGATGGATTACGGAATTCAATTGGGAAGAAGATTTCGTTCACTCAAGCTTTGGTTTATTATCAGATATTTCGGAGTTGAAGGATTGGCTTCAAGAATAAAAGCTCACATTATACTAGCTCAGGAATTTGCTAAATGGATTGACGATGAAAAAGATTTTGAACGAATGGCACCTGTTCCTTTTTCAACAGTTTGTTTCAGATATAATGCACGGAATAAAACAGATCAGGAACTAAATGAATTGAATGAGAAGTTATTGGAAAAATAAATTCTTCAGGAAAAATATTTTTATCTCACACAAAACTTAATGTCAAGTTTGTAATCAGATTGACAATCGGAAGCATCAGGCACGAGAGAAGACACATTGAGGATGCGTGGAATTTAATAAAGAATGTAACTGCTGAATTAAAATAAAAAACCCCGGGTCATCACTCCGGGGTCTCTTCATCATCCACATAGGGGGCTATTTAGTAGGGGGGAGTAAAACTGTGTCAATTACGTGTATAATCCCGTTAGAAGCCTGCACATCAGCACCTGTAACCTGGGAATCGTTAATCATTACTTTGCCATCAACTGTCTTAATCTTAATATCTGAACCGTTAAGAGTTGTTGCTTTATCCAGATTCACAACATCTTTTGAACTTACATTTCCAGCAACAACGTGGTATAGCAGAACATTCTTTAATGCATCTTTATCTTTTAATAATCCTTCAAGAGCACCTTCCGGTAATTTCTTGAAAGCATCATCTGTTGGTGCAAATACTGTAAAGGGACCATCGCCTTTTAATGCATCAACGAGACCAGCTTCTGTCAATGCAGTTGCTAAAGTTGTAAAATTACCGGCACTGATTGCTGTCTGAACGATATCGTTCTTTACTGCTTTGGATACCATTTTTGTATCGTATTGTGCCAAAATTGAAGTAGTGAACAATGTTACAATTGCAAATAAGGATATTGATATTCTTTTCATTTTTTCTCCATTTTAATTTGTGTTAGAATTACATAGTTGATAACATAACATATTGCCGGATAGTTCCATTATTCTAGATAATCAACAAGAATAATTTTATTTGACCTGGTATGGGTAATAATTCAAAATTGAACAATCGCTCCGATTATATTGTTCTATAATAACCTTAATTGAAAGAATCTAATTAAAAATGATAGCATCATACTACTATAAATTCACATATTTCTGAAGAAAGGGAAAAATGGAAACTAAAAAAGTTTACCTGAAACAAGTAAAAGGATTAACACTCGCTGCCAGAGGGGAATCAAATCACTGGATTACAATGGATGGACCGGAAAAATTAGGTGGAAGTAATGCAGGTGTAAGACCAAAGGAATTAGTTTTAATGGCTTTAGCCGGATGCACCGGGAGTGATGTAGTGAGCATCCTTCAAAAAAAGAGAGTTAAACTGACTGATTTTGAAATTAACATTACAGCACAGCAAACTGAAGAGCATCCAAAAGTATTCAGTCACATTGACCTCGAGTATGTCTTTTATGGGAAAGGAATACAACATAAAGATGTTGAAAGAGCAATAGAACTTTCTACTGAAACATACTGCGGTGTTTCGGCAATGCTCAAAAAAGCAATGACAATAAATCATACTTATCGTATTGTGGAAACAGAAGAAGAGCCCGTTGTCGCAGTTTAATCTGCTTTAAATCAAAAATATTTTTAATTTTGGTTAGCTTTTCTGATATAGACCGATGCTGTTGCCATCTGTATCTGATATAACTGCATACCATCCCATAGCAGGGATTGTAGTTTTCCCTCTTTTGATGTGACCTCCTGCAGCTTTTATTTTCTCTAATACCTGTTCCAAATTATCGACCGTTACATGAAAAGTTGTGCATTCACCCTTAGCTACTGATTCAACTTTTCTAATTCCTGCCATAATCCCCTGATGATTATTGTACAGTAAATACCCATTCCCAAAAGGTTTAAAATCCCAATCAAAAACTTTTTTAAAAAAATCAGATGAGGTATTGAGATCTGTTGATGGGATCTCTATATGAGAAATAAGTGGATTTGGCATATTAACTTCCTTAAATTTCTTTTAGTTTAAATTGAATTTTTAACTTTCCTGTGTGCAAAAATAAAAATATATCTTTCAACCAGAAAACATTTTAATTGATGGAAAAAAATCTGCCCAACAATGTCGTATTTAACAAACTTGTTTCTTATAATAATTCTTTGTTTTTATTTAGAAAACCTGCTGAAAGAAAGAAAAGACTTATGAAAAATTTTATAATTATAATAACACTGTTAATATCAACTGCAAACGCGCAGGATGCAAAAGAAATAGTACAAAAAGCTGATGAGCTCATGCGTTCAAACAGCAGTTATTCAGAGTTAAAGATGACAATTGAAAAACCAGACTGGTCACGTACAATGGGAATGAAAGTCTGGGCATTGGAGCCCGACTATGCTCTAATATATATTACAGAACCTGCAAGAGACAAAGGAAGTGTTACTCTAAAAAGAAAAAATGAAGTCTGGAACTGGCTGCCGTCTGCACAAAGAGTAATAAAAATTCCCCCATCAATGATGCTTCAATCCTGGATGGGCTCGGACTTTACAAATGATGATCTCGTTCGTCAATCCTCCGTTGTAAATGATTATAATCACACACTAATCGACGAAGAAAAATTAAAGGGATACGATTGTTACAAAATTGAAATGATCCCAAAACCCGAAGCAGGAGTTGTCTGGGGAAAAATAATTACTTGGATTGCAAAAGGAAGCTATCTGCAAGTTCAGGCAGATTATTATGACGAAGATAATATTCTCATTAAATCCTTCATCGGAAGTAAAGCAAAGAAAATGGGGGGAAGAAATATTTTATCATATTGGGAAATGATACCGGTTGATAAACCTGGGAATAAAACAATTATGGAATACACCACAATTGAATTCAACTATAAAATTGATGAAAGTTTCTTTTCAGAACAAAATATGAAGCGTGTAAGATAAATATGCTGACATATATAATATTGGCATGGAGAAATCTCTGGCGCAATAAACGGCGAACTTTAATAGCAGCATCTTCAGTGTTCTTTGCTGTAATTCTAGCACTTCTTATGCGTTCAATGCAGACCGGATATTACGATTATATGATTAATTCTTCGGTCAGAATGTACACAGGATATATCCAGGTACAGGGAAAAGATTACTGGGAAAAAAGATCTCTTGAAGAAAGTATGATTCTGGATGATGAAAAAATTAATAAGATAAATCAGATAGAAGGAGTTGATTTTACAGTAAAACGGTTAGAGACTTTTTCTCTGGTATCATATGGACAGGTAACTAAAGTCGCCCAAATCGTTGGGATTGATCCGCAAGAAGAAAATAAGCTTACATCATTAAAAGAGAAAATCATAAAAGGTAAATATCCCACAAATGATTCCAGAGGAATTATTCTTGCCGAGGGACTTGCAGAATTATTAAAAGTTGATATTGGTGATTCAGTTCTTATTTATGGTCAAGGAATGTATGGAGTAACAGCAGCCGAACTAATCCAAGTTGAAGGAATTGCAAAATTCACTCTGCCATCACAAAATAAATCCTTTGCTTATCTCAGTATCCCTTATGCTCAATGGATTTATTCTGCGCCGGACAGATTAACTTCTTTATCGATTATGATTAAAAATCCAAAAAAGGTAGATGAAATAAGAGATCAGGTCAGTTCACTTTTTGAAATGAAGGATGAAAAGCAAAAAGATAATTATGATGTGATGACCTGGAAAGAACTTTCTCCGGAGTTGGTACAGTCAATTCAAATTGATAATGCACAGGGAATAATTATGCTTGGAATTCTTTACGTAGTAATTGCATTCGGAATTTTCGGAACTATAATGATGATGACAGCTGAGCGCGTAAAGGAATTTGGTATTCTTATTTCGGTTGGAATGAAAAAATGGAAACTATATTTAGTAACTACACTCGAAACAATTTTCATTTCTTTTATTGGTGTATTTACAGGTGCTATAATAAGCCTGCCTTTGTTAATTTATTTTGTCAGTCATCCAATTCCTTTAACCGGAGAAATGGCTGACGCTATTCTTGCATGGGGTTTTGAACCGATTCTTCCGTTTGCAATTTATCCCGGGATGTTTATTGCCCAGGTTTGGACGGTTCTGGCAATAGCCTTAGTCTCAGGATTGTATCCTATAAACTTTATCAGGAAAATTAAGCCAGTCCAAGCTATGAGAGGTTGATATGTTATTAATTCTTGCCTGGAGAAATATCTGGAGGAACAAAAGAAGAAGCCTGATTATTATAGCTGCTATTGCTGTTGGGTTACTTTGCGGGTTATTTACTTCTGCAATTATGTTTGGGATGGGTGAGTCACTAATAAACACAACTATAGACCGAGATCTCGGTCACATACAAATTCATACAAAAACATTTGAGGATGATAAACTTCTGACTGACACAATTCCTTCAACTCTTAACATACTTAAAGACATCAAATCACAGCCAAATGTTACAGGTGTTTCCTCAAGACTTATTATTGAGGGAATGATTTCATCCGCAACATCTTCCGGTGGAGTCAGAATTACAGGAATTCAACCGCAGGATGAAATGAAAGTAACTTCAGTTCACAATAATATTATAGTTGGGAAATATTTTTCGGATAATATTCAAAATCAAATTTTACTGGGATATAAGCTAGCTGAAAATCTAGGTCTAAAAGAGAAGTCTAAAGTCGTTTTAAGTTTTCAGGGATTGGATGGATCAATTATCTATGGAGCATTTAGAGTAACAGGAATTTTTCGTACTGAATCAACGATGTTTGATCGCTCCACGGTTTTTATAAAAGAAAACGATATTCTTTCTCTCATCGCTTCGCAACCTATATGTCATGAAATAGTAGTAAGATTAAATTCCTCCGAGAATGTTGATTCACTTTATACTAATCTGGCAAAGAGCTATGATTATCTTTCAGTCAAAAGCTGGAAGGAACTTGCACCTGAACTTAAGTTAATGGATGAAATGATTGGACTTCAGCTGAGCATTTTTATGGGAGTAATTCTTTTCGCATTACTATTTGGAATAACGAACACAATGCTAATGTCTGTTCTTGAAAGAGTGAGAGAGTTTGGTGTTCTGATGGCAATCGGAATGAAAAGGAAGAAAGTTTTCTTGATGGTTATTCTGGAAACGATAACACTGGCAATAGTTGGCGGGATCGTCGGGATGATATTAGCAATTATCACGATAACATATTTTGGTTCTGCAGGGATAAATCTTTCGGCATTTGCAGCCGGATTATCTGAGTGGGGATTGGGGACAATACTCTATCCGATTCTGCCAGCTACTTTTTACTTATCAATTACGGTTATGATTTTATTAACAGCGGTTTTTTCAGCAATGTATCCTGCTATCAAAGCAATCAAACTTAAACCTGCAAAAGCTATTAGAACTTTTTAAGCGCAGAGTGCAAAGAGCAAAGCGCTGAGAGAACGACAAAATATTCAAAATAAAAATGGAGGAAATAGTGGCGAAATTTAGATTTCAGGATTTGGAAATCTGGAAACTGGCAATCGAAATTGGTGATGAGTTACTTGATATCGCTGATGAGCTGGAAAGAAAGCATCTCTTTAAATTTGCAGAGCAATTAAGAGATGCAGCTTTGAGTATTTCAAATAATATAGCGGAAGGATCTGGGTCAACCTTTAAAAAAGAATTTGGATATTTCTTAAACGTAGCAAGAAGATCGACATTTGAAGATGCAAACATTTTGATAGTTCTTAACAGAAGAAAACTAATAACGAATGAAAAATTAAATGAACTCTTAGATAAACTTGATAAAGAATGCAGAATGATTACAAATTTCAAAAAAACTTTATAGCAATCGCTTTGCACTATGCCGGTTGCGAAGCTGATGATTATTAGGAGTATTTATGTCATTAATTCATATAAATAAGGTAACAAAAATCTATGATGGAACAGCCATTCCTGTTAAAGCATTGAATGAAATTAATCTTCAAATCGAAATCGGTGAATTCACTGCAATTGTTGGTCCATCCGGCTCAGGAAAAACCACATTACTTAACATTGTTGGTGGATTAGATAATCCCTCATCGGGCAGTGTTGTGATTGACGATGTTGATTTATCAACCTACAAACCAGACGAGCTTGTTAATTTCAGACTTCATCATATCGGGTTTGTATTTCAAGCGTACAATCTTATCCCCGTATTTACAGCAAAAGAAAATGTCGAGTTCATTATGCTTTTGCAAGGGATTAGTAAATCAGAAAGAGAAAAAAGATCAATTGAATTGTTGACAGCAGTTGGTTTGGGTGACAGAATAGACAACAAGCCTTCTGAACTATCAGGCGGTCAACAGCAAAGAATAGCTGTTGCGAGAGCACTTGCATCAAAACCGTCGTTTGTTCTTGCAGATGAACCTACAGCAAATCTGGATTCAGCTGCAGCGGATTCACTTTTGGACTTGATGGAAAAGCTGAATAAAGATTTTAATATGACTTTTGTTTTTTCGACTCACGATCAGAGAGTAATTGACAGAGCTTATCGCGTTGTTACTTTACATGATGGTATGGTTGAGAAGGATGAAGTGAAACGGAAATGAAATAAGTAATCTTGATTAGTTAACGGTTGATATATTTATCCAGACATAATCATTAGACCAATCAAGAAAAAATAAAATGAAAAATAAGTTAATTCTTATAATGCTGTTTAATATTAATATGTCTTTTGCACAGCTATCTCCATTTGAATATAATGGCTATGCAAAATATCTCTTCAGCACTTCTAAAATTCCCAGAATTGATGATCGATTAAATGACAACTTAATTCATCTTCGATTAAATACTAAATGGTATGCAATCGAAAATTTAACCGCTGCTTTAGAAATAAGATTCAGGGCATTTTATGGTGAATCAGTTGAAAGGATTCCTGACTTTGGTGAACTGATTCAAACACAGCACGATTTTGCTGAGCTCGATGCAATCCTCTGGGAATCAGAAAAGTCTTTAGGGTATATTGAAGCGGACCGAATATGGATTGAATATATTAAAGATAACTTACAAGCAACACTCGGCAGACAAAGAGTAGCATGGGGAACCTGCTGGGTTTGGAATCCGACTGATCTTTTTAATCCACGTAATGTTTTGAATTTTGATTATGAAGAACTACCCGCAACAGATGCAGTCAGACTTCAGTATTACACTGGTCCTGTTACAAGATTCGATGTTGCATATCAGCCGGCAAAGGATCCTAATAACCAGATCTTAGCAGGACTTTGGAGCTTGAATGAATGGAACTATGATTTTAATCTTATTGCAGGAGTAAGGTTTAAAAGATGGCTTACTGGTTTTAGCTGGGCAGGGGATGTTCTTGATGCAGGTTTTCGCGGAGAGATTCTTGTAAGCCAGGCACCAAATGAGCCGGATACAAATTCAATTTATATGCAGTCCGGTGAATCATCAATTTCGTCCTGGGATAAGCCGCTTGTTTCAATGGCACTATCGGGAGATTATACTTTCCCAAACACTTTTTACATTCATACAGAAATTCTGTATAACAATAATGGAAAAACATCCAACACACTTTTATTCCAGGAAGAAGCACTTTCGTTAGGAATGCTTTCGGCGGCGAGATGGTCTCTGTATCAGGAATTTTCATATGACATCACACCCTTGCTCAGAGGAACACTTTACGGAATATTTAATCCCGATGATAAATCTTTCGTAATAGTTCCATCAATAAACTATTCAGTAATTACAAATCTCGATCTGTTTTTAATAACTAATTTTTTTAAAGGGGAATCATTAACTCAGTATGGTGAATTCGGAACTTCATTTTACGCAAGAATTAAATATTCGTTCTAAATATTGATACACTCATCAGCTAAAAGGATTGAACAACTATTGTTTCCAACAGCTAATTTTACTAAGTTTTATAGAGTATCTAAAAGGATACTTTTAATTATAGAAGATTTAGATGAGGATTGTGAGGGCTAAACATCCTTTGACCAACAAACTAATTTTTAATTAATAGGAGGTCTCATCATGTGGAAATTTATTTCCTGTCTGTTTTTATTATCAATATTGTTTCTTGCCGGCTGCGGAAAAGGAGACAATAACCAACCAAATGAACAACAAAAAAATGAGTCTGAAGAAAAGACCGGCATAAAAGGTCTTGACGATTTTGTTGATAATATGAAAGAAGTCCAGAAAGGATATGAAGAAGGAAAAAAGTACGATGTTGTTGATTTCAGAGATCTGAAAGCATTGCTACCCGAATCACTGGGTGATTAGAAAAGAGCAAATGCTGAAGGTGAAAAAACAGGAGCAATGGGATTTACTGTCTCTAAAGCCGAAGCAGATTATAACAATGGGGATTATTCAAAACGAATTGATATTGAAATTACTGATATTTCAGGTGCGACAGGATTTGCAGGAATCGCTGCCTGGGGTTGGGCGATGGCTGATATCGATAAAGAGTCTGAAACCGGTTATGAGAAAACTATCAAGTACAAAGGTCATAAAGCATATGAAAAATATGACAGCCAGGGAGAATATGGCAGCATTGAAGTTTTAGTGTCGGGAAGATTTATGGTTTCAGTTAATGGAAATAATGTTCCAATGGATGAAATTAAATCAGCTTTGGATCAAATAGATATCGGTAAACTGGAATCAATGCGGGAAGCAAATCCGGTAAGCGAATAATAATTTTCTCTTTCAAATTCATCAACATAAAAGGAGCGTTTTATGAACCTCGTGGAGCGGGCAAAAAATATTATCATAACTCCCAAAACAGAATGGGATGCTGTTGCTGCAGAAGAACCTAATATTCAGCAAATTCTTTTTGGTTATGTATTGCCTCTGGCATTGATTCCGACCATTGCAGCTATAATCGGTTGGGGTGTAATAGGAATACTTGGATTCACCTCATTTAGCTATGGAATAGCTATGGGACTTGTCCAGTTGATTAATGCATTTCTTTCAGTTCTGATAGCTGGATTTGTTATAGATGCGCTGGCACCGAGTTTTGGTTCTCAAAAGAACATGGGTAGAGCTGTTCAACTCGTTGCTTATTCAATGACACCGGTTTGGATAGCAGGTATACTAAATATTTTACCTACCATTGGATGGCTTGCAGGATTAATCGGCTTGTATGGTTTATTTTTAATGTATCTTGGACTGTCACCGATTATGAAAACACCCGAAGATAAAAAAGTTGGTTATCTTATTGTGAGTATAATCATTCTGTTAGTAGTATACTTTGTAATTGCTGCAATTCTGACTGCAGTATTTATGGCTATTTTTGGCTTGAGTTTGCTTTCAGCGATGTCAGGTTATTAAAATAAATTAAGATTTCATTTAACCTGCTCAATCAATGGGCAGGTTTTTTTATTATCGATTTGATTAGTTCTTTGTTTTTTCTTCGAGAAGGTTATTTAAGGCTGGAACTAAAGTAGTAAAATAAAATCCTAATCAGCCATCAACCTTTCAAGATAGGAAATATCTGCTTTGGAATCTATTTTCTTAAAATACCCAAGGGCTTCGTTGAGATATTTATCTGCTGTAGCCCGCTCACCTTTTTTCTTGAACAAAATTCCAAGTTCGCAGGCAACCTCTGCTAAATTAAGCTGATTGTTCAGATCTTTGTTCAGTCTGTAAGCAGTTAGTAGTGAATTTTCGGAAGCATCAATATTGTTTTTATGTCTGCTAATTATTCCTTTAATCTTATAAACTTCAGCAATTGATAATTTGTCGTTTATCTTGTTAGCAATTTCCATCGATTTATTTGCAAAAGCTCCTGCAAAATCGAAATCACCTTGCTGCAGATAAACAAATGCTTTATTGATGTAAGCGATTCCAAGGTTTTGTAAATAGCTTGAACGGATTGAAAGCTCGATGCTCTCATTAAATTCATTTATTGCTGCTGAGTATTCCTTTTTCTTAGTGTAGACCATTCCGAGGTTTTGTTTTATTTCAGCTATTCTTTTGATGTCACCAACTTTTTCGAAATTCAAAAGTGCTCGCTTGAGGTATGACAGAGCTTCATTATAATTACCCTGCATATTATTGATTATGCCGAGATTAATTTCGATAGTTCCGATAAGAGCAATATCATCAACTTCCTGCAAAGCACTTAGTGCATTCTCAAAATGCTCTTTCGCTTTATTCAGATTTCCCTGATCACCGTGAATTGTTCCGAGAATATTCTGACAATGAATATTTCCTTTTGTGTCATTTTCATCTCTGAAAATCTTAATTGATTTATCGAGATAGCTGATGCTTAATTCCCATTGAGCCTGACGACTGTATATTTCTCCGATTGAAAGAAGTGCGTTTGCTCTGATATCTGCCATCTCAACTTTATCATTACACAGTCGAATTAGTTTTTCATGGATTTCCAGTGCGATTGGGTTTTCACCAGCAATGATTGTGTGCTGACCTATATGAATTAAAAACTGAATATACTTTTCTTCATCCATTCTGGTTTCAGCAAAAGTGATGAGCTGATCAATCTGGAAACGTGTTTGGGAAGAAGTACTGATATCAACAATTCGATCCTTCGCACTTTCCTTCGCAATGTCCTTTTGAATTGTATCGATGAAAAGCTTATCAACGAATTCTTTTCTGGAAGATTTGTCGAAAAAATTCTTTAGGGCTTCTTCCACAATTGGGTGAGTATTTACTGATGCATTATTCAATCGGCTGTTTGTTCAATTCATTTTAAACTTACTTGTCAACATCTAGTTATGGCAAGCCGTGTGCCATCTGTGAATTATGAAGGTGTGGAAATACTGTGTGATTTTGAGTGATTTATAGTAAAAATTACAAAGTGCATTCAGAAATCATAGCAAATCGCAATTTTTTTTTGCTGTTATAAAATTTAACAGTTGCTAATGAAAAAGTTGAAGGCTGGTTAGTGAGTGCTTTGTGGAATGCGGCTAATCTTTGAAATACTATTTAACAATCTTTGAAACCTCCTTAAACTGGGGAGTACCGCAGACATTCAGAAGTTCGAAAAGGATTGCCTCTGTTGTCGTCACTTCAACACCGTGATGTCTCATTCGATCGAGAGCAGTACGGTAATCAATTTCTTTACGTGATGAAACGGCATCGGCAGCGAGGTTTACCTGCAATCCGTTTTCAATTAAATCTAAAACTGTTTGCTGAACACAGACGTGAGATTCGACCCCGCATACAATTATTTGTGTTAAGTTTTTCTTTTTGAATTCATTGAACAATTCCCCTGCACCTGAGCAGCTGAATGACATTTTATCGAATGGCTTCAAACCTCCAAGTTCATCGGTTATTGTTTTAGTCGTTGGACCAAGTCCTTTTGGGTATTGTTCTGTGTAGTAAATCGGTAAACTTAAAACTTTGAATCCTTTGATGAGCTTTAAAGTATTATCAACAACCATCTGGTAATTATTAATAACCGGCAGGATTCTTTCCTGAATATCTATTATCAGTAGTGCTGATGTTTCAGTTTTAAGTAATTTGCTGAATCGTTTTACTTCACTCATTTTTAGATTAAAGATTATGCGTAAATTTTTTCCATCCCATATTTACCGCAGGCATACATCATTAAAAGACTGGTTATATCCACCAAAGCCTTTTTGTGTTCATCAATGTAGATGATCAGGTTATACACATCTGCAATAAACTTCATCTTGTCGACAATTTTTCTCAGCTCATTGTAGGTTGGAATTCCATGCCAGTAAACAACTTCTTCGATTATCATCTTTTCATATCTTCGCAAAAACTCACCGAATGAAATTGTATGAATTGATGTTGCCGTTCTCGGTTTGCATATCGAAATTAAATCATTGAAGTAAGTATCCCAGTGTTTGGCAAGTTCTGAATTTTTTTTCTGCATTACATATCTTGCTTTCGCAAGAGTAAACTTTGCTCTTGTTCTCGGTTTGAAGTTTGGAATCAGAGCATAGCCATCGAAGCTTTTAAACTCATCATCAGGATCAATAAACTTCCATCTGCTTATCAACTGCTTTGCTGAATATATCTGGATGACTTTATCCTTTGAGCTATCCATCAAAATAAATTTTCCCTGCTGCCAGTTAATAACTGTAATCCAGTGACCCCATTTATCAACACTAAGTATGCATGGAAATCCTCTCTTCAAATGCTGGATAAGTACTTTAATTGCATCCTGTCCGACTTCACGACGGAAATATTTAAATCTGCAATCGTAAAATTTTGCAGCTTCTTCTAATCCAAGTTCATCAGTTCCATGCCACCAGGAGCTGCCTGCTTTCCTTGCGATTGATTTCTCGCTCGTAAAAATTCCAAGCATTACAAGAGCATACTTTAATGCGAACGGTCCACACTGGTATTTATTTGGTTGAGGGTAGAAGCTCATGATCTAAATTATTCAGGGCTCAAATCTAATTAATCAGAATGAATTAGTCAGCATTATTTCTTCTATTCCAAAAAAAATATCTTTAAATTTGTGACATGCGAAGACCCAAAATAAAAGTAGCAGTCATCTACAATGAAGCCCAGCCGGAAATGTACCGTAAAACATCTGAGCCGGAGCCTAAGGAACTTGAATTTAAGACTTATTTTGAGGTTGATAAAACGACTCCAATGGAGGAGTATGATTATATTGCTCAAAAGCTTACTTCGGTCGGCTTTAATGCTTATACGTTGAATATTAAGGATAACCTCGACCTTTTACTTAAACATCTCAAAGAGGACAAACCGGATGTCATCTTTAATTTTGTTGAAATTTACAAGGATAATCCACGACTAGAGATGAATGTGGTAGGATTGTATGAACTGATAGGCATACCCTATACAGGCGCACCAGCTATGGGTCTAGCTAATTGTCAAAACAAAATACTTGCTAAAAGGTTGCTAAGTTCAGCAGGGATTAGAATCCCTCGATTTTTTATAGTTCAGGTGAAATCAACGAAGTATCCGCATCGGCTTAAATATCCGCTATTAGTTAAACCCGCCTTTGAAGATGCTAGTGTCGGCATTGAAAACGAATCGATAGTCAAGAATGGCAAAGAACTCAGAAAGAGGATTGAATATGTATTAAAGCACTTCAATCAGCCTGCCTTGGTTGAAGAGTTTATTGAAGGCAGGGAATTAAATGTTGCGGTTATGGGTGATAAAAGACTTCGCGTTTTACCAATAAGTGAAATTGACTTTTCAGCAATGCCTGATCATTTACATAATATCGTGAGTTACCAGGCTAAGTGGGATCCGCACCACGAATCATATCATAAAACAATTCCGATCTGCCCTGCACCGCTTCCGCAAAAAATTGAAAAGAGAGCTAAAGAAATTGCATTTAAAGCATTTAAAGTGATGAGCTGCAGAGATTATGCAAGAGTTGACATGCGTTTCTCCAAAGAAAACAAGCTTTATGTGCTTGAAGTAAATCCAAATCCTGACATTACGGAAGGTGCAGGATTTATGAGATCTGCTGCGCATGCAGGAATGAGCTATGCTCAGGCACTGAAACGAATTGTAAAGTATGCTTTGAGAAGGGGAAAGATTCAAAAAGCTAATGCCGAAATTCCCGCTGTATAATTGAAGCTGCATCATTCAATGAGTGTGCTTCAAAATCTAGTTTTAAATTAATAGAATTATTGAAAGGAAATCTAGTTTTCCCGGTGTAAATGAGAATTCCCGTTCCGCCAATCCGTTGTGAAGCAATAATATCATTTTCAAGATCATCTCCAATCATATAAAATCCATTATCTATTTTACGACCTATATTTTCGAGGGCTTCTTTGAAAAAATGTTGTGATGGTTTTCCAATCACAATAGCATCTTTGCCCGAAGCAAATTCTATCCCGGTGATGAAAGCACCTGCATCAATCAGTAATTCACCGTGAGGGTTCCAGAATTTATTCTTGTGCATTGCGACCAGGTCTGCACCAGCAGAAACTTTTTTGAAGATGTCATTTACTATCTGATAATTCCATCTGTCCTCAATATCACCGATGACAATCGCTTCAGGATTTTTCACATCAATCATTCCTTCAAAGTGATGAATCAGATAATCGCGGCAGTAAACTTGTACTCTGTTATAATTCCTTTTAACGAAAGATAGAGTTGCATCGAATGCAGTGATAGCAGGAATTTTAAGTTCAATATTATTACCAGCAAAAAATTCTTTAACCATCTCACCGGTTCTTAGAGTAGAATTACTTAGTATACATGAAGGGATTTTATTCTCTTCGATGAATTGAAAAAATTCCTCTACATCTGAAGCAGGGGAATTTCCAATTTTCAGAACGCCATCAAAATCAATTAGTAAAGGTTTGTAGTTCATTGAGAAAAAGAAAGGCGGCATAACCGCCGCCTGATTTTTAAGCTTTTATTTCAGCCAACTGTGGTAATTTCTGTTTGGCTAAATGATAAAGTCCAAACAAAATTCCAACAAAAAATAAATCGCTCAACAATGTCTGATGGAAGAAAGGAATTGCTGCAGTATAGCAAGCAGCTAATCCAGCACCGGTCTTTTCATAATATCCTGTTGAAATCCAGATGCCAAAGTTTGTTATGATAAAAAAGCTGACTGACGAAATAACAGATGCAAAAAAGATATTACCTACTTTCTTCTCCTTAAGCATTGTTATTCCAAGAACAACAATCAGTGCAAAGCTTAAATAGACTGCCCACATGGTCTCGTGGAAACCGAGGATCAGATCTGTAACAAACATCGCTGCAAGCGGGACAAGAAACGCCGCCCATTTTTTATTGAAGTATGCTCCTCCAAATAATGCCATAGCAGCAATTGGTGCAAAGTTAGGCGGATGGGGAAGTAATCTTACAAATGCAGCAGCAAAAATCATTAAAGTAAGTATCCAGAATTTTGGTGTTATCCTGCTCATATTTGTTTCCTTTCTAAAATTTTTTTGAAAATAATTTCAGTTTATAATTGTTCAAAGATAAAGTTTATTTTTTAATGTCAAAAGCCAAAGGTCAAAGTTATATTCATTCTTATTATCTAATATGATTTGAATATTACTGTACTTTCAGACTTATTCCGCCGTAAACAGAAAATCCAGCTGTTCCAAAACCATATATTTCTTCATACTCCTTGTCGAGTAAATTTTCAATTCTGCCTTGAAGTCTGATAAATGGAAGTATATCATAATGTGCTGCAAAGTTTACAAGTAAATAATCAGGTACTATGATCCGTGAAGGATAATTCACAAAATCAGGTTCTTCTCTCTTACTGACGTAAATTAACTCGACATTTGCATTCAGATCTTCTGAAAATAAATAGCTGAGAAACAATCCAGCTTTATGTTCCGGTCTTCTGTAAAGTTTTTTGTTGAAATCGACCGTGTTTTCACTTTTATCAATTGCATTTGTGTACGTGTAATTAGCTTTGATTTCTATTTCGCTCGTCAGGATTGCCTTCGTAAAGATTTCAACTCCATTTGTCTGCGCTTTGTTAATGTTAATTGATTTAAATGTAATCGGGTCGAAGCCAAACATATCATCAAACTTGTTGAAAAAATAATTTGCACCGATCGAAAATCCCTCACTCCAGAAAAACTGTTCAACACCAGCATCCCAGCCAAAACTTTTTTCGGGTTCCAGTTCAGTGTTACCATAAAGTGGATCATAGAGATAAAAAAGTGTTGGTGCTTTGAATCCGGTTCCGACAGTTGCTTTTAACTTTGTGCCAGTTTGCCAGAATATGTATGCGGGAGCGATCCGATATGTAAACGCACTCCCGAATTGATTGTTCTGATCAAGCCTGATTCCAAGCGTTCCAAAGAAACTTTCACTTACTTTAATTTGATCTTGCAAATAAAAACTAAAGGTATTTACATTTGTCTTCGGAATAATGCTTGCAAAGTCAGGCGGATTAAGACTCGAGATTAAATAATACTCGGATTCCATATCTTCGACTTCAAATTCTAATCCGGCAGTAATAAGATTATTCCTAAAAAAGCTAATATCATTTTGCCAATCAGCTTTATATCTTCTGCCATCATAGTTACTCCACGATTGATATGCACTTGCTGCTGAAGAATCAAAAGAGTAATCTCTTACATTACTGAAATATGAAATCCCGAATTTCTGATTCCACATATCATCGTAAAGGCCTAACCTTCCCTGAGCACGGATTATAAATTCTTGCTGGTTGAATACGTACGTTGGATCATCCCAGAATTCCGGTGAACCGAGTGACTGATCAAGATCGGATTTTGATTTGTTATACCTGATAACAATATCAGTTTTAAATTTATCTGAAAAATCATAGCCCAGAATTGAACTGATATTATCAAGTTGATAGCTGTCTTTTTCGGTATTGCCATATTTTTCTGAAGCTGCAGAAAATCCATCACTTTTTATCCTGCTCAGTCCAACCGTGTAGCTGAAATCATCGACCTTTCCAAGTGATGATAATGTCCCTTTAAATGTATTGTAACTTCCTCCTTCAACACTGATGCTGGAAACAGGTTTGGTTGTTCCAACAGCACTTATAATATTAATTACTCCGGCAAGTGCGTTCGAACCGTAAAGTGTACTTTGAGGTCCCCGAAGCACTTCAATTCTGCTAATGTTTTCAGTTGGGAGACTAAAAAAATTATAAAAGTTTGAAGGATCATCCGTCAGGTTGACTTCAACGCCATCAATCAATACAAGTGTATGAGAGGAATTGGCACCCCTCATATAAACATTTGAAACTGAAGCTTTCGTACCTTGCTGAGAAAAGCTCATTCCATATTCATTTCTTAATACATCAAAAGCATTGAATGAATTTTTATTTACAATTTCCGATGAATCGATTGTTGAAATAGAATTAGCAAGCTCAAGTGTACTGGAAGCTGTTCTCGTAGCTGAAATTACAACATCGGTCAATTTATAGTATCCGGATGAATCAGTTTTTTGCACGATATTATTTTGTGCAAAAGGTGATGCCGACAGAATAAAGACAGCAAATAGAAAGAAGAATTTTATTTTTACCATAGAAGTTACTCCTTTATTAAAAGGTTTTAGCAAGTAACTTCGCGGGTGAAAAGTTGAAAGAAAACGAAGGATGAATAAGAGACCATCGTTTAACTAACCTCTTTATCCCTTTTCGGGATTCTCGCGAAGGTTGATTAAGTTACACTTACGGCAGGTCTCCTGGCTTATTTCAATTAACAATGAATAATGAACAATTAAAAATGCGGAAATTGTTCATTGTAAATTTTTAATTGTTAATTGTTCTCACAGTTGCGCGACAGCGCCGGATTTGCACCGGACTTCCCTATAATTTCCCTTACTCCATATTCGAAGCGGGAACACCGTAAACATTTGAAAGAACTGATTAAACTTAACGTGAGATTTTTTATAATCAAAATAGGAAATACTAAAAATTATCCTGAAAAATTTTTCCATGTTTTTAATGCGAGAATTGAATAAGTTTACATTGTAATCATTATTATCAAAGGTTAGGGGATTGACAGACTTAAAGTCTGATATTTTTTTTCGCACTAAAAATGCGTTCCTAACAGAATCTCACGTTAATGTACCTGCCTGGTTCTGCTTTTCCGGAAGACTACAACTTTTTCAGAAATTTTCATTTAAATCATATCATCCAATTAATAAAAACAAGAGGTTCAAATGAAAAAATTTATTTCAGTTTTTATGCTGATGTGTTTGTTTGTGTATGTTTCATCTTCGTTCGCACAAACTCCTCCAGCTACTTATGATTTACGAAATGTTGGGGGTGTTAACTATGTAACATCTGTAAAATCCCAGCAAGGTGGAACCTGCTGGACTCACGGTACAATGGCTGCAATGGAAGGAAATCTTCTTATGACCGGAGCCTGGGCAAATAATGGCGAAACAGGTGAACCAAATCTTGCAGAATATCACCTGGATTGGTGGAATGGATTTAATCAGTACTTTAACGAAGATCTTGATCCGCCTACCGGTAACGGACTTGTTGTTCATGAAGGCGGAGATTATAGAGTTGCTTCTGCATATTTATCAAGAGGTGAGGGTGCTGTAAGAGATATTGATGGACAATCATACAGTACACCGCCGCCAAGATCTGATACAAGCTGGCATTATTATTATCCCAGAGAAATATACTGGCTTAATACTTACTCAGATCTCAGCAACATAAATACACTCAAACAAATGATAATGGATTATGGAGTAATGGGAACCTGTATGTGTTATGCAAGTTCATTCATTCAGAATTATATTCATTATCAGCCGCCTACTTCCACTCAGGATCCGAACCATGCGGTATCAATTGTCGGATGGGATGATAACAAAGTAACTCAAGCTCCATTACCCGGTGCCTGGCTTGTAAAGAACAGTTGGGGTGCAGGCTGGGGATTAAGCGGTTATTTTTGGATTTCCTATTACGACAAGCACTGTGGAAAAAATATTGAAATGGGAGCCGTCACATTCAAAGATGTTGAGCCGCAGCAGTATGATCACATTTACTACCACGATTATCATGGATGGAGAGCAACGAAAACAGATTGCAATGAGGGATTCAATGCATTCGCTGCTGAATCAAATGAATATCTCAAATCTGTTAGTTTCTTCGTTGCTGCGGATAGTGTCAATTATACATTCAAAGTATATGATACATTTCAAAGTGGACAACTGCAGAATGAATTACTTTCACAATCAGGTTACATACAATATACCGGGTTCTATACAATTGATATTACAGATCCTCTGTTGTTGAATGCAGGAAATGATTTTTATGTTTATCTCAGTCTTTCCAGAGGTGGGCAACCATTTGACAGAACTTCCGAAGTACCAGTTTTGCTGGTGGAGGATTCATATTTAACAATCGTAAACTCCACTTCAAATCCTAACGAAAGTTTTTACTGGAATGGTTCACAGTGGATGGATACGTATTACTACGAAGATCCAGCATTCCCAGGATCAGCTGGAAGTGCAAATCTTTGTATTAAAGCTCTAACAATGGATGAAGGTAATGTTCCTGTTGAGCTGACATCCTTTACTGCAATCAATAAAGGTTCAAAGATTTTAATAGAATGGGAAACAGCAACTGAATCTAATAATCAACTGTTTGAAATTTATCGAAGAAGTACTACTACAGGTAAGGTTGCAGAATGGATGCTAATAGGATTCAAAGAGGGTAAAGGAACTACAACCGAGCCGGCATATTACCTTTTTGAAGATGATATCACTGGAATAAATGCTTCATCTCTTGAATACAGACTGAAGCAGATCGACTTCAATGGTAAATATGCTTATAGTGATATAGTTTCTGTTGACAATCTTGCACCAAATGGATTTGTGCTAGAACAGAATTATCCTAATCCATTCAATCCGTCAACAACAATAAAATATGCTGTTGCAGAAAAACAATTTGTTTCAATTAAAGTTTATGATGTTTTAGGAAATGAAGTTGCAGTTCTGGTTAATGAAGAAAAATCAGCTGGAAGTTATGAAGTTGTATTCAATGCAAATCATATATCGGCAGGAGTTTATTACTATACAATTATAACTGATAATTTTGTTCAGACAAAGAAGATGATTCTTCTTAAGTAATGTTAGTTTGGTTTAAAGAGATGACATCCGGCAATTACCGGATGTCATCTCTACTAAATAGTAGTTTAAAATCTATAAGTAAGGTTGGCTAAAAATCTTCCCGAGGTTCTCGTGTCTTCAAAATTTCCTTCATATGTTAAATTAAGTAGTACAGGTTTTAACAGATATGTGTTCAGATTTATTGAAGCGGAGTGTTGCTTTAATTCTTCAATGCCCGTTCTGAATTTGTAACTGGTAAATCTATAACCTAACATTATATCAAATCCAAAGACAATTGGTCTGCTCAAATTTGTACTCCAGATATCACCTTCAGTATAGCTGCTACTCAACCTGTTAAATGAAACAGTTGCACTGGTTTCGATCCCGGGAATTCTTGAGTAAGTAATATATCCGCCATAATTATTTGATGGTTTCAGATCACCTCTGCGATATCGGTAACCGTAATCTCCACCGATATATAAATTTTGCACAGGTTTTATGGTTAGTCGTGTTCTGAATCCTTGTCTGGTCTCATTTTCAATTATACTGTCAACCAATGTCTTAAATGTTTCGTAATAGATTACATTCTTTCTTGCATCATACGAAAGCATAATGGAAAAGAAATCGCTCGGACGAATATTTATTGAAGTGAAAAGACTTGTAAGTGAAAAATCAGTTTTGCTTTCGCCCATTTCTTTTTTGTAAAGATCAACTTCGGTTGAAAGAAAGATCCTAGTGTTCTGAATCGCAGAATTGGAATGCTGGTAATAGAGAAATCTTCTGTCAGTTTTAAAATCATTAGTCTGTTCAAAATAGCCGAGAGTATTTTGCATATCACCGTTTGCCAGCAGATCAGCCCGGTTCAGGTAAGCACCATATTCAAACAACTTAAAATTATAGCCCATATTGTTGAGGTCCGGTCTTGAGCCAACAGCGGCCCCGAATGACCACTCATCTACGCCTGTTTCAAATTGAAGTCCGTCAATCGAACTTATATTTGAAATTTTATTGTTTATGTGTCGTCCCAGCCAAAGCAAAGTTCGTTCATTAAAATTGTACTTCACAGCAAGATCGTAAACCCGAAGTGCTTCTGAAAAGTTTGAAGATATCCTGTTCCAGTCATCGGCACGATAGGCAAAACTCAGATAATGAGTATAAGAAAATCCCGAACTGCCAATCCTGTCTGCACTCAATTGAAAAGTATATCGCCATCTCTGATAATCATAGCTGAATTGATTGTTCGTAAAATTTGAGTATGACTGAACAGATAGTTTTCCTGAAAGAGTTGGAATGGGTTCCAAAGAAGTTTTTGTAACTATGTCTTCTGAAGCAACCGGTGGAACTACAATAGGAGCAATTAAAGTTTCTTGAGTTACATCAGCGTTACTTGTGTCTTCAGTTTTCTGCTCGAAGATAAATGCATACAGAATTGTGTTTAATTCCAGTTTCCTGTTAGTAATAGAAACTCCTGCACACGACGTTGATGATTTGTGATCAACTATGATAGCTGGCAGATAATTATTTCTGTCTTTCAGGAAAAGCGTATCGCCGGTTTCAATTCCATCTGTGCTTGAAAATTTAACATAAATATTTTGTGCTGAGATATAACTAATCTGGCCGGTAACCAAGTTCTTATTCTGTGCTTGAACAGAAATTTGAACAGCAGTGAACAAAACTAGTATGTAAAAAATATTTCGAGTCATTTTTAATTTAATTGTTTTAATCCGTCTACTTTGGCTCCAATACTCCAATCAAAAGTATCATGACAATTCCAGCAATTAGTAGGATCTCCCGGATCATGCTCTTCAAGGAAATCATCCATATGGCAGCTTAAACACTGTGGCTGATAGTTTGCCTCCGAATGACATTGATTGCAATTAACATTGTTATGGTGACCTGAAATCGGGTAGAATGAATGATTGAAGTTAGCAGGAGTCCATCCATTCATATTATGGCAAGTTAAACAGTCAAAAGAAAAGTTAAGTACTAAATGAGGCGGATCGTTAGTTCCATTATACTCACTCTGATGACACCCAATGCAAGTGTTTGGTGTATTTGTATAGTTACCATTATGGCAATCAGCACAGTCAGTAATGTTTGCATGAGCACCCAGCAATTCAAAGAATTGATTATGTATTGGAAAAGTTGCTGGCTGCCAATCCGGATTTGTAGTATGGCACTGAGAACAATCCGTTGGTAATGATAACGCAGTATGACTTGGATTCGTGCTCTGCTGATAATCACTTGTATGGCAATCGTAGCAGATTGTTGTAGTTCCTGTAAAACCGGATTCATGACAACTAGAACAATCAACACTAATATGAGCACCCGTTAACGGAAAGTTTGTTGCGTTGTGGTCAAATGTTACCTGATTCCACGAAATAGAATTGTGGCACATTTCACAGTTTGTCGGAAATCCCTGAGCAACATGGTTTGGGGCGATGTTAAAATCATCCTGATGACAGGAAATGCAAGCAGAATTTAATCCGGTAATTACACCCTGATGACAATTTGAACACTGAATTGTTGTATGCGCACCAAGTAATTCAAATCCGGTTGAAATATGATTGAAGGTAGATGGTATCCATGCAGTTGAAGTATGACACTGCTCGCATTCAGTGGGTATTCCCGCTGCCGCATGATTTGGATTTAACGCATTGGTGTATGCATCGTTATGGCAATCATTGCAGAGATTAGATGTCGTGGTATAATTTCCATTATGGCAATCAGTGCAATTAGTAATATTGGCGTGAGCACCGAGCAATTCAAAATATTGATTATGAATTGGGAATGTTGCCGGCTGCCAATCCGGGTTGGTAGTGTGACATTGTTCGCAATCCGTCGGCAATGAAAGTAAAGTATGATTTGGATTTGTAGTATTGTTATAGTGATCCTGATGGCAAGCAAGACACTGCGTCGGAGTTCCTGAATATCCACTCTGATGACATTGTAGGCAATCCAGTGTTGTATGTGCACCAGTTAATGGAAAAATAGAATTACTATGATTAAATGCATTTCCTTTAGTTCCATCGGGATGACAGGATAGACAAGCATTACTTTCGTAAAGGTAGCCTTGAACACCCTGATGCTTATCATCCATTTCTATCTGATTATGTTCATGGCAGCTTATACAAGTAAAGACAGCAAAATTATTCGGTACCTGATGACAGTCAGCACATAAATTCCACTCTCCTGCATGTTCTCCTGTATAAATTGGGAAATATTGTCCATCGTGATCAAATGTTGAAGGAACCCAGGCAGTTGTAGTATGGCAATCAATACAAGTTGTTGGGAAACCGGCACCGGCATGATTTGGATTCGTAGAATTATTATAATCTTCAGTATGGCATAGGTAACAATCAGTTGGGGTATTTGTATATCCTTGCTGATGGCATTGGTTGCAATCTGTAGAAATATGTGCACCTGTCAATGGGAACTGCGTAATGCTGTGATTGAAATTAATAATTTCATCCCAGCCGTTTGTAGTATGACATTCAGTGCAATTTGTTGAATAACCTTTCAATACGTGATTCGGATCTTGAGTCGTGTTATAATCTTCCTGATGACAGGAGTAACAATCAGTAGGTGTCCCTGTGTAACCAGTTGAGTGACATTCCTGGCAGTCAACAGTAATGTGCTTTCCTGTAAGCGGAAAAGCAGTAAGAGCGTGATCGAAAGTTGCCGGTTCCCACGCTGTTGTGCTATGACATACTGCACAAGTAGTCGGGAAGTTCGATTGAACGTGATTAGGATCCTGAGTTGAGTTGAAATCATCCTCGTGACAAGCAAAGCAATCAGTTGGTGTTCCTGTAAATCCTGATGAATGACAGGATGAACATTCTGTATTAATGTGTGCCCCGGTGAGCGGGAATGCAGTCAAACCATGATCAAATGAAGAAGGAGACCATCCATTAATTGTATGACATTGTCTGCAGTCTGTTGAAAAATTTGCGGCTATATGATTTGGATCGTTTTCCTGATTGTTGTAATCATCTTCGTGGCAAGTAATACACTCCTGTGAAAGTCCAGTGAAATTACCTCCGGTTTCATGACACTCGAAACAGTCAGAGATAGCATGACCACCCGTGAGTGGGAAAAAATCATGAACAATATTTACTGTTGACCATGATGTTGCTGTAACATTGTGGCAATCTTCACATTGCTTGGAAAAATTAGCGGCTAAATGGTTCGGGCTTTGGGTAGCGTTGTAATCTTGTTCATGACAGGCGAAGCAATCAGTATTCAATGGTTCAAAATAGAGATCTACAAAACGAGTATGGCAGGATTGGCAATCAGCAGTCAGGTGATTTCCAACAAGTGGAAATCTTCCTTTTTGGTGAAGACCATTTATATCTTCAACCATCCATGTTTTTGGCGTATGACATTTTGAACAGTCCTTTCCAACTGTCCCCTGATGTAAATCAGTATGACAGGAAACGCAGTCGGAATTAATTTTTGAGAATTCAAGATTTGAGTGACAACTTCTGCAATCTGCGGCTTGATGCTGTCCAACTAGATCGAAACTAGTTATGCTGTGATCAAACCTGACTTTCTTTACGTCAATTTTCCAGCTGGTTGGTTCATGGCAGAGTTCGCAATCGTAATCAAAATCATCACCGTGCGGTGATTGTGCTAATGCAGATACTACGAGTAGCAAGGCCAAAACTATTTTTTGTGGCAGGTAGCGCATTTAAAATCTTCTAATTTGAATTTGATGAAAGTATTCCCGTTTAATTCTACTTTTGGATGACAACGTGCACAATCAACTTTTTGATGTGCACCTTCTAAACTAAACTCCGTTATGTTGTGATCAAATTTTTCAGGCTTCCAATTATCAAATGTATGACAACGGCTGCAATCTGAAATTCCATCCACTCTAAATTGTGAATAATGAACATCCTTATGACAAGCTTCACATTCTTTCTTAATCGAACTGAAAACGATTGCAATAGCCTCACCATTATTCTGGCGATGACAGGATCCGCAGCTAAGTGAGCTATGCTTGCCCAAAAGAGGGAATTCCGTTTTGTTGTGATCAAATTCTATAGTATTCCAACTTTCCGTTTGGTGACATTCTCGGCAATCATTATTTGGTAAGAACTTCGCAATTAGCTCATTTTCGTGAATATTTTTATGGCAGCTAATACAATCAACTCCGATGCCTTTAAAATGCCAGTTGTTTTGTTGATAGTGACAACTTTCGCAAGGTGTGGCTAAATGTCCACCTGTAAGTTGAAATCGTGATTTATTGTGTTTGTCCAGTGTGAATAATGAAGGTCTGAAACCATTCTCAGAATGACAGTCCGAACAATTCTGCGTGACATTATTGACGATGAATTGTCCTTTATGAAAGTCCGTGTGGCAGTCGGTACATAAATCAAATTTCATTTTGTAACCAGAAGGTGCTTTGTGGCAATTGTTGCAGCTAACAGACTTATGCTTTCCGACTAAAGGAAATTTTGTCCTGCTATGATCAAACATTGAGTTGTTGATTTGCTTAAAACTCGCGGTTACATGACAACTGGAACAGTTCTGCCCAAAACTTCCCTGATGAACATCTTTATGACACGAATTACAATTTTGAAAAGGAATATTTTTAAATGCCTGATATTTCTTTCCGTTCTTTGTTTCCATTTTATGGCAGCCAGCGCAATCAACCTGAAGGTGTTCACCAGTTAATTTAAATGCTGCATTAGCGTGATCAAACTTGACCGCGGGTTTGAATGATTCTGTGTTGTGGCAATTATTGCAATTTTCTCCAAGAGTCTTTTGATGGTAATCTTCATGACAGGTCGAACAATTTTGATTCAAACCAAGATATGTGTTTTTCCTTTTTTTAAGTTTTGTATCGGAAATGAATTCAGGTTTATGGCAATCTTTACACTCTGTGTTTTTGTGTTTACCTGTTAAACTGAAACCTGCTTTATCATGATTGAATGACTCAGGTTTGAAATTCACAATCCGGAAATTTCTTCCATGATGCTCACTATGACAGCTTGAACAGTTTTTCCCTTTAACATCTGAGCTGGAATGATAACCACTACCTGCACTCATTTTTGCTTTAATTTCAGTATGACAATCAAGACATTTTGAATTGCTAACCTGCTCGCCAAGCTCGTGACATTTAGTGCAGTTGCTTATTCCTTCAAGATCAGCATGAAAACTTGTAAGATCGCCGGGAGAGATCTGGGCAATCAATTGAATAGACGAAACCAAAAAGAAAAAGTATGTAAAAAGTCTAAAGATTTTTATTCCTTGAAATTATGAGTGCTTCAGGATAGCATCACCAAATTTTTTCGTGATTTTTATTCCTATTTCCTCTAAAAACTTTGTGGGCAAAATACCACCTGCAAAAATATACACAAGATCATTTTCGACAACAACTGCTTCAGTTCTATCGGATACCCGAAGAAGTACGCTGGTATCAAGTATTTCGATCACTTCTGAATTAAGAATAACTTTTACTTTCCCACTCTTAGAATATTTATTTATCCGTTCAAGGTTCTTAGGTTTTAGTCTCGAGAATGAATCACTGCGGTACGAAAGTGTAACGAAATTATTTTCATCAGCAAGAAGCAGAGCACTTTCTATTGCTGAATCACCACCACCTACTACCAGTATTTTCTGGTTATGGATCATCTCAGGTTCAATAAGTCGATAAGAAACTTTCTCTTTTTCTTCACCGGGAACATCCAGCTTTCTCGGAGAACCCCGTCTTCCAATTGAAAGAAGTACAGTTTTAGTTGAATAATGATTTTTATTTGTTTTTACAATGAAGATATTCTGCTGTTTCTCAATGCTTTCTACTTTTTCAAGTTCATTTATGGTAACGTTATTCTTTGAGAGCACCTCGTTCCAGATTTTCAACAATTCTGTTTTTGATGTTTCGGAAAGTTTTAATTTACCGTAAAGCGGCAAATCCATTGGGGAGGTCATTACAATTTTTTGTCTTGGAAAATTTGATACTGTTCCACCAAGAGTGTCTTGCTCAAGGGTTACATATTTTAATTTTCTTTTAACAGCTTCCAGCGTAGAAGAAATACCGGCAGGTCCTGCTCCAACAATCACAACGTCGTAATGAGCATCTCCCCTCGTTCCAATTTTTGAAGATAGATAACTCATCGCTTGTTTACCTTGTTCAACGGCATTTTTGATTAAACCCATTCCACCAAGTTCACCGGCGATAAAAATTCCCGGGATTGTAGTTTCAAATTCTTCGCTGATATGAGGAAGTTCAACTCCTCTTTTTTCTGTACCTATGCAGAGAGTGATTGCCTGAACTGGGCAGGCATGAAAACACGCTCCGTGTCCAACACATCTCGAAGCATTAATTGTTGTCGCCTGACCATTTACAATTCCCAGGATATCGTGTTCAGGACAGGCTGCAACACAGGCAGCACTACCGATACAAATATCCGGATCAACTACAGGATGGAGAGAAACAGGTTCGTGAAAACCTGATTCTTTAGCTTTTGCAATTTTTCGTTTTGTGCTTTGGGTATGCTTTTTATGACGCTTGATGTAAAAATAGAAAAGAGAAGCAATAAAACTGATTGCCAGCAAATACGCTAATATGTTCTCAATAATTACTTCCATCGCTCAATATTTATTAAAAGCCTCACTAAAATTACTTAATTCTTAGTATAACTCCTGTGGTTGCATCGATTCGGATTTCCCATTTTTGTCTGGCACTTAAAATAAAAAATCTGTACTCCCATCTGTTATCGCTGTCATCTTTTTCAAGTTTCCATTCGCTGATGTCGCCAGTTTTTGTATTGAGTGCGACAGATCTAGCAGTAGAGTATTCAATTAAATTCATTCCGGACTGAACTTCATACTCAAAAGAAGGAGAAGTCCCCTTTAACTCAACCATTGTGCCATTATCTAAACTATACTTTACCTTCAATTCTCCACCTGAAGAAGTAACCATGTAAACTTCCCAGACATTTATTCCATCATGCGTTGTCAATTCGGTCTTTATAACAGTTCCTGAAATTAATTGTTTTGCTTTCTGGATAGCCTGAGATTCAGTGATTGAATCATTTTGCAGAATATTAATATTCTCTGAGTATGCATAGTTAAATGGAACAAAAAGAACGACGTTCAATAAAAAAAATAATTTCTTTAACATTTAATTTTTCCTTATGTGATAATTAAACCTTATAACATTATAGTGCTCAATTCTGATGATTTGGGACAAATCCTACAATTGTATTCAGTTAACAGATTATAGAATGCCCTCTCAAAAAAAAATTTGAGAGGGCAGGAGGAGGGTATCACTTTTGGGCTACTTCATCAAAACCTATTCACTGAAATGTTATCGAAGGAGGATCATTTTTTTTGTATCAATCAAATTGCTAGATGTCAATTGATAAAAATACACGCCGCTCGATAAATTCCTTCCGTCAAATGTTAGAATATAATTTCCTGCTTGACGATACTCATTTATAAGCAGTGCAACCTCTTCTCCTAAAGCATCATAAATTTTTAATGTAACTTGACCTGAGCTGGGAATTGAATATTTAATTGTCGTTGCCGGATTAAATGGATTAGGGTAGTTCTGTTCAAGACTAAAGTTAAACGGAAGTTCATTATCTCCATCGACTGAAACTACACCTATACTAAATTCTCCTACAGCTACCTGACTGCCGACATAAGCCGCATCGACTGCACGGAGCTGCCATTGATATTGTCCATCCGGTAATCCTGCTAAAGACCATTCAACAACTGCGCTGATATTTCCGGGTTCTGGTAGTCGCGTGATAATATCCTGCCCAACTTTTTGCAGATCACCAACTGGAACGTGAGTACCGTTTCTTACAATAACAAGATCGTAAGTAATCGCAGGACCGGGAGTGTGATCATCAGTTGAAGGCAGCCATGAAAGAGTTACAGAATTGTCCGGCTGAACAACTGCATTTAATCCGATTGGAAGGGAAGGTGCTTCGTTTAATGCAGGAACATCATTACGATAAACGTGCATTTGTGCTTCTACCAAACCATTTCCGCCGGGGACAAAATATTGTCCTGCAATAAAATAATCCAGATCACCGTCACCATCTAAATCGAACCATGAAAAAGTTCCACCACGATCACCAGCTGCTCTCGGAGCCGGTAATTCATTGCCTGATTCAGTAAAGACTCCATTATCGTTGGTGTATATTCTTGCACGACCTTCAATATTTCCTGTGCCGGGATTATGAGTTCCAGCTAATAGAATATCCATATCGCCATCCGAGTCGTAATCTGCCCAGGTAGCAGCCGTAAGATCGAACCAACCCTCGCAGGGGATACAACTAATTACATCGAAGGCGACAAAGGATTCATTCTCGTTTTTATAAATTCGTAGAGCCATTGGAGTATAAGTACTATCGATTTCCTTGAGATTACCGACAACAAGAACATCAAGATCTCCATCACCATCATAATCTCCCCATTGAGCTTCTCCTCGCTCGACACTTAAATTTTCAAGAATATTTTCTCTTGTGAATACACCATTGCCGTCATTACGATACCGATGAATAAATCCATTATCATACAATGGAGCAACGTTTATTAAAAGTAAATCAAGATCCTGATCACCATCAAAATCAGCCCATGAACTCTGTGCGTGACTTGTAGCAGCAAACATCGAATCAGTTTCAGTAAAAATCCAACCTCCACTCGTATTTGGACCATCGTTTCGCAATAAAGCTGTTCTGTAGCTGAAAGTAGTATCATCAAAAACTGATGGAATAAATAAATCCTGATCGCCATCGTTGTCATAGTCTGCCCAAGTAATTGAACGGAGATCAAATTCAGCTTGGCTGTTTTCTTCCCAGTACCCAGGAAGTTCTGTGTCGGTGAGAATTAAATTCCCTGAATCATTCCTATATAGCACCGTAGCACCATCTGTACCTATCGCTAAATCCATATCGGTATCACCATCAACATCTCCCCAGGCTAAATCTGAAGAACCTGAAGTCAAAGAGCTAATAGGTAAATCGATATAAGAAAAATCCCATTTCACTGAATCTACAGATCCTTCGTTGCGAAGAAGCACGAGCTTGTCTTCGACGCTTACATTATAGACTACATAATAACCCAGTACCGCAATATCAAGATCGCCATCTAAATCAAAATCGGCAGGTGCTGTTGTTATAACCCAAAAATCTTCATCTTGCGGAGTGACAAAGAGAGAATCTAATGGTGTTACTTCTGTAAAATTTCCATAGGTTCCACCAGGTCCGGGTTGAACTACCACTATTCTACCGGCAGTACCAGTATCACCATCATCATCAGTTACTGTTAAAGTAACGATGTATGTATTAGCGGTATCATAAGTATGAGTCGGGTGTTGCTGAGTCGAAAAGTTTCCATCTCCAAAATTCCATTCCCAGCTTACGATAAAACCATCGGGATCAGTACTCGTATCTGTGAAGTCGACCGTGAGGCCAGTTGCATTAAATTCAAATGATGCTACCGGAGGTTGATTAACAGGTGGCGGTGGCGGACCGGTAAAATGCTCAATATATCCCTGATCTCCGACAGTCCAGGCATCTCCGCCTTGTACACCCACAATTGAACTAAAACTGCCAAAACCATCTGAACCGATATTCATTACTGACCAGCTTTGACCGCCGGTTGCAGAATAATAAGCTACATTATTGTTGGTGCTTACCCAAAGTTCATTTGCACCTAGTAGATGAATATCCGTAAAGTTATCGTTGGTGGATGGTGTGGGTAAAATTTCCCATGTTATTCCACCATCATTGCTGCGAAATGCCTGACCCCACCATCCAACCGCATAACCAATACTTTCATTATAAAAATCCATGTCCCCAAGATTAACAGGCGACCACGGTAGCTCTCCCTGAATCCAGGTTGCACCGTTATCTGTACTTCTGTAAAATATTTCACCAACGTTTGCAGCCCAGATATTTGAACCTTCAACATCTACTGATCTGTAACTTCCTAAAAATTCTGTAACGGGTATCCAGCTATTTCCCCCATCTGTAGTATGATATAAGGCACCGGTATTGAAACTCTGACCAATTACCCAGCCATCCAACAATGTTGTAAAGTGAATATCTTCTGCTGAAGACATACTTGAAGGTTTTCCGGCAGTCGCTGACCAATTAATTCCTCCATCAGTACTTTTATATACTTGTCCTGTTTCATCAACAAGCACTGCACTATTGTTATCAATTACCTGAACAGCTTTCAGATGATTCTGTGAAAATCTCTCATGGATGATCCACTGGGAAAGTCCATCACTTGTAAGAAGTGTTCCATTATCACCAACAGCAAGTAGATTTCCATTGCTGAAACGTGCAACATCATGTAGTGATTCACCAGTGCCGCTTGATATTTGAATCCAGGATGCACCGGCATCTGTAGTTTTAATAACGAAACCATTGCCGTATCCGAAATAGCCTGTTTGAGAATCAGAAAAATAAGGTGAAGAGGAACTAAAAAATGTTGGGATTTGACCACGTGAAATAAAAGTCTGTGACCATGATGATCCTAAATCAGTTGAGCGAAACATATTGCCATTAAAATCTGATGCAACAATGTATTGCAAATCGTTTACTGTAACTGCAAATATTCCTTCTGGTATAACTTCACCAAGATCTGTCCAGGTTTGCCCAGCATCGGAAGATCTTAAAATTCGATCATCGTAATTAGGAAAGATTCCGGTTCTTCCATACGCAAGAACAACGTCAGCTGTTACAGAAAGCAGATCGGACTTCTCACTTGCTGATACCCCGATATTCCAACTTACGCCGCCGTCAGTCGACCGTAGAAAATTTCCATCAGCGATTGCCACAGCATTTGAAACGGAAAGAAAAGTTACGGCTTCTGCAACACCAGCTTGGACTAAAATAAAAGAATTTCCACCGTCTGTTGTTCTGTAGATTCCCGTTTCAGAAACACCTAAGGCAATGTTTTCATTAATAAAATCAAATTGAAATAAATTGTTTGGAGATACTTCCCACGAAACTCCGCCATCTTTGCTGATCTGAATACCAAAATTACCTGTTGCAACGCCGAATGTTGAAGTATAAAATTTCATAAAATAAGTTGAGCCAAGAAATGGAAGTTGTGTCCAGTTTGTTCCTCCATCAGTAGTACGGTAATTGTCATTACCAAAAGCCCATCCATTCTGACTATCGAGAAAATATAATCCATTAAAACCATCAGATAAACTGATCGGTATATTCAATTGTGTCCAGGATGATCCACCATCATTAGATTCAAACAGAGCACCACCGTCATCAAAGAAATCATCGTCGGTAGCTATGAAAACTCTCTGAGATGTTGGAGCGCCAACTCCTCTGACATCGAGATGAGTCGGGTATGGACTTTGTCTATCCCATTGAGCGGAAATTGAAATAGTAAATAAAACAAGTATAGAGAAAAGCGTTGATTGAAGTCGTTTTACAGTCATTTTTACTATCATAAGAATTTTAGAGTTAATGTAATTATTCAGCATTACAATTTCCTTTCTATGGATTGATCTTTATCAATTAGTGTCAACCATTAAACATTCGTGACATTATTTTTTTTGCAAGAGTAATTCCTCAAGAACGGAGCTTTAATGCATACTTCGATATGTATGCCTATTATTTTGCTTTCCATTGTCTCAATTTTCCCGAGCATCTGGCTAAAATCAACAGAAAAATGAATAATTCACTCAGAGCAATTATCAACATTGAGAAATCAAATTTTTACAATTAAGAACGACCAATAGGATGAAAGCACGAGTATTAAGATTTAATTATTGAAAAATGAACATCCATTAAAAAACCCTCTCAGCGAAGAATGCCAAGAGGGCGTGAAGTAATAATTCTATTTTTGTCACTTCGTGAGAATCATTTTTCTTGTGCTCTTAAAATTATCAGTACTCAAAGTGTAGAAATAAACTCCGCTGTTAATCTGTTCTGCATTGAATTCGATATTGTAAAAACCTGCGGGAAGAGCTTCGTTCACTAGAGTTGCTATTTCTACACCCAGAATGTTAAATACTTTGAGATTAACAAATTCCTCAGTTGCGATTCTAAATCTGATATTAGTTGAAGGGTTAAAT
Organism: bacterium; assembly: GCA_016716565.1. NCBI lineage: Bacteria > bacterium. Next base: position 402,447 of record JADJWC010000002.1, on the reverse strand, counting down.
GGGTTGGGATAATTTTGCTCAAGAGCGTAGTCAGTTAGTAGCTTATTTTCTATTTCTGTACTTGTTGGTGTCGTAAAGTTGGTAACGATTACACCAAGATTTCCAACGGACCAGGCATTGTCACCATCAAATGAATGTATGGAATTTAAATCCTGACCGGTTTGCGATTGTTCCAGAATCCAATTCAATCCTGCATTTGTAGTTGTGTATAACGTCCCAGCACCACCAACTGTCCAACCTTTATTTTGATCTACGAAATGTAATCCATTCAATCCAACCTGTATTCCTGAAGATCTTGAAGTCCAATTAGCGCCGCCATTGCTGGTGAACATAAAGAATGAATTACTTCCACAGGCAAAACCAATAGATGCATCAATAAACTGAATGTCCTTGATATCATCGGTAGCAGGATTAATCATCGAAGTGAAAGATGTTCCTCCGTTGCTTGAAAATAACATCAGACCATTTCTCGCACCAACCCAAACATTCTGACCAACAGCAGCAACACAAAGAAGTCTTTCAGTTGTTCCGGAATTCAGAGTAGTCCAGGTATTTCCATCATCTGTTGATTTAACTGCGGCACCATCATCACCAACTGCGAAAAAGGTAGAACTTCCGGCAAAACAAGCTCCTCGTAATTGTAATGATGTACCGCTGTTTTTTGAAATCCAGTTTGTTCCAGAATTTGTAGTCGTAAAAACAGCACCATTGTCGCCGACAACTATCCCGTTGCTTGCATCCTTGAATAAAACCTGATGCAGATCGGCTCCGGTTAGAGTTATAGTTGACCATGTACTGCCTGCGTTTATTGTATGAAGCATAGTTCCTGCATCTCCGCAAACCCAGCCTTCATTTGCACTGATCATCTGAATTCCTTTTAGCTGATTGCTGGTATTCGAGTTTTGGTTCTGCCAGTTTTGAGCAATCGTTAATGTTGTGATCATCAACGATGTGAAAATCACATATTGAAATTTGGTTAAGAAAAAGTTTTTCATTTTTTCCTCCGTGAATTTTGTTTATGAATTGTTATTAATTATTTAAAGCTCCATTGTCAATCCACTTTGCAATGGAATCGATGACTGCATTTGATAGTGGATTTCTGTTAAAAGGCATTCTTGGTGATACTTCACCTTTCAAAATTTTAATAAGCAGACTATTTGCACTATTATTTGGTTGAACTCTGTTAAATTGCGGAAAGAGAACGCTCTGTACGTTCACAAGATTCGAGAATGAGTTGCCGGCAGTCAGTAATAATCCTGCTTGTGTATTTGAAGTACCATGACATCCAGAAAGAGCACAATTTGTATTAAATACTTTGTCTTGAATGTCACTTAATTTGCTTAATGGTGCAGTAACGGTTGGTGTTGGTTCAGTAGTACTTTCCTCAGAACAGCCAAAAAATAGAATAATCGGAAATGCTGAAAGCACGAGTAATACTTTAATTTTTTTCATTGTTTTTCCTTTAAGTGTCATAACACATATATAGTAATCGCTATACTATAAAAGTGACAATCAAGAAAAATCAAATATTAAATGATATCGAAAAGAGCAGGAAGAAAATTTAGGATCAGTAAATAATCAGTTTAAAGAGGGGGATCTGCTATCACTAAAGTATGGCTCTATATGCACCAAAACATCGCTTATGTTGGAGTACTCTTTCATCAATTCATTTTTAACTTTGTGTGCTATTTCATGTCCTTTAAAAACCGGAAGGTTGGCATCAACTAAAACGTGAATGTCTACGAAATAATCAAAACCCATTTTTCTTACATGGCATTTATCGATACCCATTACATTTTCAACTTTTACAGCAACGTCGCGGACTTTTTGAATCGTTTTTGCCGGAGGTGCAGTATCCAATAATTCAAACAGAGCTGGCTTGAAAATCCTGTAAGCATTTAAAATAATTATCACCGATGCGAAGAGGGCAGCAAAATCGTCTGCCGATTCATAACCTTCACCACCGATAAGTGCAATTGATATCCCAATAAATGCAGCTGCGGAAGTTATCGCATCACTCCTATGATGCCAGGCATCGCTTTTAACAGCAATACTATTGACGGTGGTTCCAACTTTAATTACAAATCTGAACAGTGCTTCTTTAATGATTATAACAAGTACGAGTACGATAAGAGTGAACGGTGCCGGTGCGTGGTGTGGTGTAATTATTTCATAAACACTCTGAACCACAATCACCATTGCAGCGATAAAAATACCAAATGAAACAGCTATCCCGGCAAAAGGTTCTGCTTTTCCATGACCGTACGGATGGTCCTCATCGGCTGGTTTAGCGGCAAAATATAATCCGGTTAGAACAATTGAAGAAGTGAAAATATCTGTAAGTGATTCAATGCCATCAGCTATGAGAGCATAAGAGTTTCCAACAATACCTGTGAATATTTTAACTGCGGCGAGAACCAGGCTGGCGATGATTCCAATAAGCGTTGTCTTTAGTCCACGCTTAATAAAACTTTTATTGCTTTGTAATTTTTCTTTCAACTCTAAATAATATTATTAATTCAAAAGTAAATTTACTTATTAGTAATAAAACTATCAGAGAGCTATTTAGTTGAAATAAGAATAGAAATGAGTTACAGGCAAGCTCTAATTACTTAAGTAAAATCATTTTTCTGCTAAACCTGAATTGACTGGTTTCAAGTACAACTAAATAAACACCAGAAGCCAAACTATTCCCATCAAAAATAACAGAATGCATCCCCTGAGTTAGTTCATCATCAATCAGATTTGCAACAGTTTCTCCAAGAATATTTATCACTTTTAATTTTACGTTTGAATTCGATGGTAAGTAAAAAGAAATATTAGTTGCAGGGTTAAATGGATTTGGATAGTTCTGATAAAGAATAAATTCACCTGGTAATATGTCATCTTCATTAACACTATTAATAATGAAATTAAGATTGATACCTGTAATCTGATTATTTAATGGATCAATAACCACGGTTTGACTAAATGCATTATCTAATCCTATCTTCTGAGCAACTAACTCGTAAGTACCGTAAGGAATGTTTGAAACTTTGAAGCTGCCCAGATCTTTTCCAAAATTATATGAATACAAAGCGCCATTTTGAATATTCTTTGCAAGAATTGTAATCCCTTCGTAATCTGATCGATCTGTAAATGATGTAAACGATATTGTTCCACCGATACTGCCTGCACCATATGAAGAATCCCTGACCAGAGATATGCTTTTATCGGTGATGTTATTATCGATTAAGATTGAATCAGCATTCTGCCAATAGACGGATGCAATTCCCTCATCATTATAATAACCGGGAAGAAAGTTATTGGTGTAGGCTTGCAAGTAATAATAATCAGGTGATTGAATGTTTACAGAATATGATCCATCAGCTCTGACAAATCCGGCAAAAGTATTTATTGTATCCAGCAGAATTGAATTTCCTTTGTTCAGCGGAGTCGGTACGTGAGTACCGGTTCGAACAATTATTATTCCTTTGTTGACATTTATACCATTTATTGAATCTATAATTTGTCCACTTACTGAAAGTCCAGGGTTATCAATCCTCTTTAAATTAAAATTTATGGTTTTAACATCGCCCGAATCGAGTTCCACAAATTCAGCGAAGAAGGGATCGTAAGTACTGTCATGAAACACAACATAGTATCCTTCCTTTTCAACGCCGATTGTATACTCTCCTTCGGGCAGGATCTTGTTGTAAAATCCGGAAGAGTTAGTTCTCGCTGTATCAAGCAAATAAATACCATTATAGAAGAAATGAACAATCGCACTATCTACCGGATTCAAACTGTCTTCAACTGTACCATTGAATTCTCCGTATTCATCTTCGAAGAATCTGACCCTTACTCTAAGCGGCTCCGGGCTCTCTTCACCATTGTTGTGAACGAATATAGTGTCGGAAGTATCACTTAGAGTAACAAAATAAAAACCACTTAAGGCAACATTTATTCTTATTGAATCTTCAGGAACAATCGAAAATGGTAATTGCAGGTTATCTTCGAAATCAATAATATATAATGAGTCGTTATAGGTGAGACTGTCTATGGTTAAAATCGCATCGCCATCATTAATCAAAAAAGCATGCTCGATACGGTTGAATAAATCTTCAAACTCAACCGTGTTCGGCTTGATATCCAACCTGGGTTGAGCAAATGATAATGCTACTGCAAAAAGAAATAATATTATAGGTGAAAATCTCATAAACGGATACTTTTTTTAACTTAGTATCAACTTTAGTAATTTCGTGACAAAATTAAAGAGAAAAAAATCGATTATTTAAATATTTCCGGCAATGAATTAAATCTCCTCCTCCAGAAATCGAAAGAGGGCAACTCTCAATCTTTCTCAAAGCTTTCCGGATACATTCGCCAGATTTCTTATTCTTACTATTTATCAAAATACAATCAGAAGAGAATTACAAATCTTGATGATGTTGATGACCTGACACAAAGTGTTTACCTTTCTTTTGCCGAACAGTATCAAAATATAATTGAACCGGAGAAATGGCTAAGAAGAGTGCTGTTTTTAAATTTTGTAAGATGGTACAAAACAGAAAAAAGCAGAACATTCACAAATCTAAAAGAAAATATCCCCGCTCCGGATAAATTAACAGAAGCTTCTGATGTAATAGACGCAGAAAGCATTCTAAATCTTATGAGCACACTTAGCGAAGAAAAGCAGGAAATTATCAAGCTAAGATTTTGGGGTGATTTGAAATTCAATGAAATTGCAGAAAAATTGAACAAAAATGAGGCTGCAGTAAAAAAGATGTTTTACAGAACTTTGCTCGAGCTAAAAGATAAGTTAGAATGAATGTCACGAAATAAATAATTGAGATACTACATGGTTGATAAAAACTAAAAATGGTAGCATGGAAAAATTTGAAAAAATATTAGAACTTCTGGAAAAGGATAATTTATCCGAAATTGAGATGAAATTGATTCATCAATATTCCGAATCTGATAGTGAGATAAAATCTTTCGTGACTGTTTATAGAAAGCTTGAGTCATCATTATCGAAAGGAGAGCATATTCCAGCAGATTTACTTGCTTCTTTAATTATGTATGAAGCTGGCGATGCATCTGATGATAAGATTATTCAAATACTTAATCGTAAAGTCAGCAAACATCTTACTGGATGCAGTGAATGCAAAAAGGAATATGAGGAGTTGAAGAATGAATATTCTGTGATAAGCAATCACGTTAGTATATCCATTTCTCAAAAACCAGAATTAAAGCAGAGCAGTATTATTGTTAACTCTTTAGTAAAAAGAACCGGTGCATTTAAATATGCCTTCGCAGTTATAGCAGTGATTATGGTTGCTTACATCGGATTGTTTGTTGTATCATCATCAATAACACCTGACTACAAAAAGAATTTATTCCAGAATGAATTTGAAAATTCCAATCTGACGCGGGGAAGAGCATCCTCATTATTTCAGCAGGGAATGAATGCCATTGAAGAGAAGGACTTTCCGCAGGCGATAGAATTTTTAAAACAGGATATCACCGAACATCAGAATGAAAGATCAATTTTCTATTCACACTATATTCTTGGATTAACATATCTGAAAATTTCCGAATCTGAATTCCTGGGATTATTCAAATCATATAGCTCAGAGAATGTTGACTTGGCAATTTCCAATTTTCAAACTGCATTGGAAAAAAATAATTCGGGCAGTTATGAAAATCTGAAACTTGATACTTACTACTATCTCGGCAGATCTTATCTGCTTATTGATGACAATGAATCAGCAAAATCAAACTTTAATAAGGTTATTGAAGGTAAAGGAAGGTTTGCTGCTGAAGCTCAAAAAATAATTTCCGGTCTGGAGAAAAATTGAGAGATGCTTCATTTAAAGGAATTCATTGTTTTTGCAATTTGTCTGATCTCAGTATTGCTAATCTTAACAGGAATATCTGGTCCTGATAAAACCATATCAAAAGTAGTAGAATCATCAACAACAGTTACTGAAAATTATCCTCAGTCGATTCTATCTGAAAAATTCAGTCACTATCTTAATCTGATTCAGAATAAACCAATAGATAAACAAAAAATTCAATCAGAGATTAACTCGATTCAATCCCATTTTGAGCGCGAATTTCTCTCTGCATTGATCGAAAAAAGGTCAGGTAACTATAAAGAATATTTCGAGAAACTTTTTGCACTTACTTCGACTTTACCAACTATTCCAGTGTTTTATGAGGAACTAACTCTTTCAGCAAAACTGTCTGATAATTTGAATAAAGTGGGTGAATGGTTGAATTCAAATGAAGATAGATCAGACAACTCATATTATATGTATCTCGAAGCTTTGCACAAATTTCAAACTGGAAAAACTTCAGATGGAGTTGCAAAGTTAGAAAAACTGGTTGAACAAGTTTTTAGATTAAAAGAAGTTTACTTACAACTCGCTAGTGGTTATAGAATTATTGGTGATTATGAAAAATCTTTTCGAAACATAATAGAAGCAGAAAAAGTGTGTGAAGTTGATGACCCGTATTTGGCTAAGGTTATTAATTTGAAAGGAACGATTTATTTCTTATCAGGTGATTACGACAAAGCCAAAGCTGAGTACGAAAACGCATTAGCGAAATCCAGGAATACCGGAAATAAAATTGAAGAAATTAAATCAATCGCAAATCTTGCAATCATTAAAGATCAATATGGTGAAATCTATGAAGCAAGAGAAGATTTTCAACGCGCAATTGAAATGGCAGAAGTAATTGAGAATGTTGAACTGCTTGCATTTCTTTATTCTGAACTTGGAGTATCATATACTTACACGAATAATCTGATCGAATCCCGTCAAAATTATGAGAGAAGTCTGGAATTATACGAACGTTTGAAGAATAAAGAGCGGTTATCGTACTTGTCAAGTAATATTGGTTCGTTATACCTGCAGATTTCAAATTATTATTCTGCACATGAATACTATAGAAAAGGTTTATCATTAGCTGGAGAAAATAAACTCGGAAGGATATTAAATCTGATGGGATTAGGTGATGTTTATTCGAACGAATCAAACTATGCGAAGGCTCTGGAATACTACACACTTGCAAAAGCAATTGCAGATTCGATCAATGATGTTTCCTCGGAAATTAAAATAGACCAGGGAATTGGGGCACTCTATTTTAATGTGAACAGACCTTTTGAAGCACTAAAAATTTTGAGAGATTCTGAATCATCACAAACGCTACAGGATTCACCTTTTGAGACAATAAAACTGTATTCGAAGATTGGTACAATTCTAACGTCAGTAGATAGTTTAACTGAATCGGAAAAGTATTTTAGCAAAGCACTCAAGCTCGCTGATGCGGTTGGTGATATTTATAGTTCATTAGTGATAAAGACTGAACTTGCGCACACGTTTATTCTTCAACAAAAATATCAGGACGCTTTGAAACTACTTACTGAAGTTCAGGATTTGTCAAGAACTTATGAATTAACTCAATTGCTTGGTGTTCAGGAATTGTACAGAGGTAAAGTATACCTTGCTCAAGGCGATGACGTTATTTCATCAAAAAATTTTGAAAAAGCTTTTGGTATTAGTGAAAGTGTAAATGATTATAGCAATCAAATAGAAGCTGCATACTTGCTAGGTAAAAATTATGATGAGCAAGGAAAATTATCGGAAGCTGAAATCTGGTATAAAAATGCAATCCAGGTAATTGAAAAAATAACATCACCGTTAACACTCAATCAGGAAATTCAGATTGCTCATTTTTCCGGAGTGAATTCAGTTTATAATTCTCTTGCTGAATTATACGTAAAGCAGGGCAGAGGAGAAGAGGCATTTCTGGTGATTGATAAATCAAGATCTCGTAACACTAAATCTAATCTTGACAGGCTAAAGTTACTTTCGCATCTTAAAAATGAAAGTGAGTACGAACAATTAATCGACTTACAATGGATGACGAATTCCGGTTTGTATGATGATTCCGTGACGGATTCACTAAATCAAGTATTATCAAATCTAAAAAGTGAATTAAGTTCCCGGTCAAAGCAGCTTGATTTATTATTGAAACGAAATTACTCAGCAAGCATATCCGAAATCATGAAACAACTTAATAAAAGCGATAATATTGTTTCAATTTATGTCGATAAGAATTCAATAACAATATTTAGTCTAAGTTCAGAAGATTTCAGATTTACCACATTGAGCATTGGTGCTGATAGTCTAATATCCATGCTTGAACAGGTTTCATCAATCTATCGTTCAAATCCTGAAAATCAAGAAATTTATATCAATGAAGATTTGTTTGCTTTTAATGCATTAGCTTCGCATAAATTATACAAAACATTGTTCAAGGATTTCCTTTCTTCAATTCCAAATAGATCTAATTTGATTTTCAGTCTTCCCCCCGAACTTTTGAATTTTCCATTTGAAATGCTGGTTACGGAGTGGAGAGAGGGAGAGAGTCCATACTTATACAGTGATAAGAATTTTCTTCTAAATGATTTTAACATTTCCTATACTCCTTCATCAATTATTTTTGCTATGCAGAACTATGAGAGCGAAAATCAAAGTGGTAAAAACTTACTGTTTGGAGATCCATACATTATGGAATCAGAATACGCATTGAGTGTGAGGAGCGGATTGGTTGATTTGTCAACATCTCAGCAAAGAAATATTTCGTTGTTTCCTCTTAAATATTCAAAAGATGAAATTGAAAGTATCGATAATACTATTGATGGTAATCTCATTTTCTTATCCGATGAAGCAACCGAGACAAACTTCAAAAAGAATGTGCATCAAAGCAACATAGTTCATATTTCCACACATTCGTTTCTAATAAAAGATCAGCCGCTGATCTTGTTTGCGAAGCAGAATGATGATACAGATGACGGATTTTTAGAACTTGGTGAAATAGTACAGCTTAATTTAAATAGTGAGTTAGTAGTGCTTAGTTCATGCCGATCAGGTTTAGGCAAAATTGATGAAGCTGAAGGAGTTATCGGAATGCAAAAAGCTTTCTTTGATGCCGGAAGTAAAAGTGTACTGGTGTCTTTATGGGATGTGAATGATAAATACACTTCCTATTTTATGAAAGATTTTTATACACAACTTGCAGATGGAAAATCAAAATCAGAGGCATTAAGAATTGCTAAAATAAATTTCATTAAGAAACATTCTGCAAATCCGTACTACTGGTCTGCGTTTGTTCTTTCGGGTAATACTTCTTCAATCGAAGTAGAACGGGCAGCAACAGTTGGTATCGTACAGATTTTACTATTCCTTCTTCTCGTCAGTGGAGCTTATTTGACAATTAATCGGATTCGAAAGAGAAAGTTCGCTTAATTTTATGAAAGAGATTAAAGCTTACCTAATGATTGCTTTGCGAGCTTACCTGTTTCACTCTCAGCATTAATAGATAATACCTTATTCCAGAATTCTTTTGCTTTTTCTTTATTTCCCTGGGTTGCGGCAACTGCTCCGATATTATAAAGTGCCATCTGATTATTCGGATCGAAAGAAAGTACCTTCATATTAACTTCTTCGCACTTGATAAAATCTTGTTGGTTATAATAAATCAGTGCCAGTGCAAAATACACATCTGACCTTTTGGCATCAATTTCCAGAATTTTTTTATAGTAAGTAACAGCTTCGTCCATTTTATGAGAAGCAGAAAGATAATCAGCATAGTTCTTTATAGCTGCTGTATCCTTTGGATTTTCTTTAACCGCCTTCTCAAGCTCAGCCATTTTTTTTCTATATTCTTCAGACACATTTTCTTTGCCAGGTGAAGTATCCATCTGGTTTCTCAATTGCTTGTGAACATCATCATCAGGCATAACCTGTTCGTTGTTCATAGATGTAGTAGTTGAATCTGAATTTTCCTGAATGGCTACCACAATTAATACTATAATTGCAATAAGAGCTACCAAACCGTAAAGATAAATGGGTTTAAACTTCATTTTTATTCCAATTATTTATTTGATTTTAAAATATCCACTTATAGCCGAAAATTATTGTGACGGCCACGTGAATGATCATAATAACGAACATAGCAATCGCAAAAGGAAGATGAAAAATATGCCACCAGTGAAATAGTTTCTGAAAAGTTCTGAGAAGAGCAATCCTTCGTACAACTATAATTTCCGATTTTGCAACTTTGAGCAATTCAAAGCGTTCAGTTTTACCTAAGCCAAGTAATACCATTCTTTTCTGCAGCAATCTCAGTACTTTTCTAATGTCAAAGTAATCCCTGATGAAAAATCCAACTGCCGTAAGAAAATTAAATGATTTGTACCGGTCTCCTGTTGATACTCTTTCAAATTCAGACAGTGTTGAAGAATCCTCGCTTAAAACATTTCTAATTCTTTTGGCAAGATTTTCTTTCATTGAGCTCAATTCAGCGATGCTCAGTTCCTGTCCCTGAATCGTTCTTGGGATTTGCAAATAGATGAATCTGCCGACGACTCCGCTAAGTACAACTAAAACCATACTCCAGAAACTTACAGAAACAATTCCACCGAATTTAAAAGCTGTATGATAAAGAACGAGAACCGGACCCAGCGAGCAAAGGAAAATGTGGAATTCAAGCCAGTGCTTCAGATAACCAAAGCTAAATAGTTTCCGAAATCGTTTCCTGATCATATATGTGCTCACACCAACAATCATCATTAAAGTTCCGATGATTCCAAAGCCGTGACCCCATACTCCGCTAGGTTTGAGCATATCATGATTTGAATTGAAAAAACGCTCTTCAAGTGGTGTTGAATAATAATCATAACCATAAACTGCCAGCAATATGGTTACACTTATTCCAACAATAAAGAATAATCCAACATATGCTTTGTGAACTGTTTTATTCATTGGAAAACAAAGATAATGCTTTTCTTTGAATTCACGATTGAAAATAATTTGGTAAATATTTTTATTGTGTGAAAATCAAAAAGCAGTAGTAATAATACACTGCCTTAACTTTAAAGATTATTTTTCATGAGTTATAATGTCAAATCAATACCTGCGGAAATAAATCGTGGCAAACCAACCTTTATTCCCTGTGGTCTTCGGCTGGCAATATATCTTTCATCAGAAAGATTTTTAACTGAGAAAAATAGATTCGAGTTGATGTCTGAAATGAAATAATTTGCTGTAATATCAGCCGTGATAAAAGATGGCATTTGACCTGTTTCACCACTTGCTGATGGTTCAACGGAATTCAGTTCATCTGTAAACTGTTTTCCAACATAGGTCGCAGACAAATTCACTCCAAGTCCGAATGGTGCGGTGATTTCAAAACCTCCTGTAAATGTAAAATCAGGTGCATAAGGAAGTTTATTACCTCTTAAATTCACACTTTCATTCTGCACAGTTATGAATCGGTCATTATCATACTTTGAATTTACGTATGTTGAGAAAGCTGAAAGCACAATTGAATAATTTGTTTTTACAATTCGATGAAAATCAAATCGAAGTCCACCTTCAACACCTATGTGCTTGGTTTCACCACCGTTAACTAATCCGGTTCCTGTTCCGCCCGAAGAAACGGATACCGGAATAACCTGGTTTGAAAAATCCATTAAGAATCCAGTAGCTTCGATATATATGAAAGAAGTTAAATTTGTTCTGAATCCAATTTCATAATTCCAGCTAAGTTCTGCATCAAGGTTAAGTGCAGTGCCATCATTTGTAATAGCGTCTTTGATTCTTGGAGGTGCATATCCTCTATGCACTCCTGCAAAAAGTGAAAAATCATTCTCGAAATTGTAGTTAAATCCAATTCCCGGAACTGGTGTGAATAAATCATCATCATTTGTGATACTTGTATCACGATAATTTATTCTGAAAATATCGCGTTCGTAGTGAAAGTTTTCCAAACGTAAACCGGGAATCACTGTAAATCTGTTCGTCAGGTAAATTCTGTTCTGGGCAAAAAAACTCTCGGCGTATCCTGTTCTGATTTCATCTTCACGAAGATTACCTGATTTTGCATCTGCTGATTGTCCGTCTATTCTTTGTTCGAATGCTCTCTCATAGTGAAATCTGATTCCACCTTCAAGTTCATTTTTCAGATTACCTATTGTGTAATTATAACTTACTCTTGGTTCTACTCCGGCAACTTCAAATTGTCTGTTTCTGTTTCCAGTGCTGTTCCGCATATAAATTGCACCATTTGCTATCGATGTATCTCCCCATACAACTCCTGTCCAATTGGATGTTGGGTTTCTGCTGAAATCCTGTCTTAGCCAATTTCTTGTTGTTGTGTATCCGTAAACCGTCGTTCGCAGAAATGCGCTATTTGAAAAAATGTAATCGTGGGTGAGACTTGCTGAATATCTCCTGATGTCAAGTTCATCATTTGGTGCAATTACAGGAAAGTATTCACCATCATCATACATACTTTGAGTCAATCCCACATAAGTTGAATTTGAATTTTCATCATAGTAAGCCAGCTTAATACCAAGAACGGAATTTTGGCAAGTCTGAAATTTTATTTTTGCGGTTAAATCATTTATGTCAAATCTTGTTACGGCCAATTTGTCTGCTTGCTTGTGCAAGTAGCCTATTTGAAAACCAACATTGTCAAATGTAGTCCCATATAATGCTTGTCCATTTAAATATCCGCCATCTCCGCCTCTCAGCTGCAATGAAAACATTGGGTCAAGTGGTGGATCATTAGTGATGTAATTAATTACCCCTCCAATAGTCTGTGGCCCATACAGAATTGAACCGCTTCCTTTAAGTACCTCCACACTTTTCATTCTGTCGATCGCAGGAGTGTAATACATTTCCGGTTCACCGTATGGTGCCAACGCAACTGGCACACCATCTTCCATCATCAGAACATTTCGACTTCTATCAGGGTCGAGACCTCTTATTCCTATATTCGTTCTTAACCCAGCACCTTCTTCATCAACCACGTTGAGTCCGGTTACTTTACGGAACATTTCATTTCCTGTGATTGGTTTATCTTGTCTGAGTGAAGTCTCAGTGATGATATTTGCTGAACCTGGGATTCTATTAATCAGGGAGGGCTTTTTTCCGATTATATCTACCTGAGGGAAATCATTCATCTTGATAAAAGACGAATCGATCCTTGTACTGTGGTGCTGTTCTTCGGTCGCTGAAGTTTGCGTCTGACTTATTGGTGTTTCTACAAAGACGAAAAAGAGTACCATCAAATAAATTTGAAAACTCATAAATCTTTTTTCCATACTGACTCCATGTAACAAAAAAATATTTTATTCTTATCTAAACTTAATCTTAATAAGAATAACAATCAACACAATTTTTGCCATCATGCAACAATCACTGCTTTAAATTGATTTTATTTGTTCTTAGTGATAATTTTGGCTAAGAAATTTCTTCTTTTAGAAACTGCATCTCTAAAATTGTTTACAAACTATAAAATAATCTCTCCGTAATCTTATGAGCCAAATTAATTTTTTGCTTGTTCAATTATTAAGTTCATTAATTATCGGATGAAGAAGGAGTACGCGTATGAGTTCTGTAACTGTCTTTCTTAATTCATCAATCGGTAAGAAGTTGATGATGGCTGTGACGGGCAGCTTCCTGCTGATTTTTCTGATCGTCCATTTAATCGGGAATATTACACTCTTTTTTGGACCTACAGCTTTCAATGGTTATGTCAGTACTCTTGATGTTGTTAAACCATTAATAAGAGTAATTGAAGTCGTTCTTCTAGCAGCTTTTGTTCTTCATATTTATAATGGATTTAAACTCTGGCTGGAAAACAAAAAAGCAAAAGGAATTAAGTATCAGGTTAATGGTTCTGCTGAAAACAGCGATGTCTTCTCAAGAACTATGTTTCTAACCGGTTCTATTGTTTTCATATTTCTTGTTACGCACCTCGGGACTTTTTTCTGGCGATTTAATGTTCACGATCCTATGGGATTAGCAAATGTGCATCAATATTTTGATATAGTAGTTTATTTCTTTGGAATCTGGTGGTATGTAATACTATATGTCATTGCAATGGTTTTGCTTGGTTTCCATCTTAATCATGGCTTTCAAAGTGCGTTTCAAACTTTCGGATGGAATCATAAAAAATATTTTTCATTCATTCAGAAATTGGGAACAGTTTATGCCGTGATTATGGCTGCAGGATTTGCTTCAATGCCACTTTATTTTTTCTTCTTCTACGGAGGTAACCAATGACAAAATTAGTATCAAAAATTCCTGCAGGACACGTTTCTGAAAAATGGACAAATCACAAATTCAATATGAAGTTGGTTAATCCAGCAAATAAAAGAAAATACACAATCATTGTAGTTGGAACAGGATTAGCGGGCGCATCTGCTGCCGCTTCTCTTGGTGAGCTTGGTTACAATGTTCTGGCTTTCACATTTCACGACAGTGCAAGAAGGGCGCACAGCATTTCTGCACAGGGTGGAATCAATGCCTCAAAAAATTATCAAAATGATGGTGACTCTACTTACAGACTTTTTTACGATACAGTAAAAGGTGGTGACTTTCGTGCACGTGAAGCAAATGTACATCGTCTTGCCGAAGTAAGCAGTAATATCATAGATCAATGTGTTGCTCAAGGAGTTCCATTCGCAAGAGAATATGGCGGCTTACTTGATAATCGTTCATTTGGTGGTGCACAGGTATCAAGGACATTTTATGCAAGAGGTCAGACTGGACAGCAGCTGTTGCTCGGAGCTGTTAGTGCATTGAACAGACAGGTCGGCAAGGGAAGTGTAAAACTTTACACTCGTCGCGAAATGCTTGATATTGTCGTTGTGGATGGGGTTGCTAAAGGAATAGTTTGTAGAAATCTATTAACAGGAGAAGTAGAAAAATATTCTGGTCACGCAGTTGTGCTTGCAACCGGTGGTTATTCAAACGTATTCTTTCTGTCAACAAATGCTATGAACTGTAATGTAACTGCAATCTGGCGAGCACACAAACGCGGAGCCTTCTTTGCAAATCCATGTTTTACTCAAATTCATCCTACATGTTTACCACTTCATGGCGAATCACAATCAAAGTTAACATTGATGAGTGAATCATTGCGAAATGACGGTCGGGTCTGGGTTTCGAAGAAAAAAGGGGACATGAGAAATCCCAACGATATTCCTGAGGATGAAAGAGACTATTATCTTGAAAGAAAATATCCTTCGTTCGGAAATCTTTCTCCGCGCGATATTTCTTCACGTGCTGCCAAAGAGGTTTGTGATGAAGGCAGGGGAGTAAGAGGTGGTGAAGCTGTATATCTTGATTTTAAGGATGCGATAAACAGACTTGGAAAACATGTGATTGAAGAAAGATATGGTAATCTTTTCGAAATTTATGAAACTATAACTGGAGAAAATCCATACAATGTTCCGATGATGATATATCCTGCGCCTCATTACACAATGGGTGGACTTTGGGTTGATTACAACCTGATGAGCACTATTCCTGGTTTGTTTGTACTTGGTGAAGCAAACTTCTCAGATCACGGTGCAAATCGTTTAGGAGCTTCTGCTTTAATGCAAGGCTTAGCTGACGGTTATTTTGTCATCCCTTACACAATGGGAAATTATCTTGCAGAAGATAAACCAACATTAGTAAAAACGGATCATCCCGAATTTGAAAAAGTAGCTGGTGAAGTAAAAGCAATTACAAATAAGCTTCTTTCAATAAAAGGAAAAAGAACCGTAGATGATATTCACAAGCAGCTTGGTAGAATAATGTGGAATAAAGTAGGAATGGCTCGTGATGAAAAAGGTTTGAAAGAAGCGATTAAAGAAATAAGAGAATTGAAAACTGAATTCTGGAAAAATGTTACAATCCCGGGAAGTGGCGATGATGTTAATCAGACACTTGAACGTGCCGGTAGATTAGTCGATTACTTCGAGCTTGGTGAATTGATGGCCCTGGATGCGCTTAACAGAAATGAGTCTTGCGGCGGACACTTCAGAACTGAATATCAGTTTGAAGATGGTGAAGCCAAGCGTGATGATGAAAACTATTCTTATGTATCTGCATGGGAGTTTGCTGAGGAGAACAAATGGAATCTTCATAAAGAACCGCTCGAATTTGAATATGTGAAACCAGCGATAAGGAGTTACAAATAATGGAAGCAAAAAAATTAATCTAAAACTTAAAATCTGGCGACAGAAAAATTCCAAATCGGCAGGCAGCTTCGTTGATTATAAGATTAGGTTTCTCCTGATGCTTCTTTCCTTGAAATGCTCGATGAGTTGAATAACACTTTGGAAGCAAAAGGTGAAGAAGCTGTTCACTTTGAAAGCGATTGCCGTGAAGGAATTTGCGGTACCTGTGGTTTAGTGATTAATGGCAGACCACACGGACCTCTGGCAAAGATAGCTACCTGTCAACTCCATATGAGAAACTTCAAAGATGGAGATACAATTTGGGTTGAACCATTCAGAGCAAAAGCGTTTTCAATTATTAAAGATTTAATGGTAGATCGATCAGGGTTTGATAAAATACTTCAGGCTGGCGGTTACATATCAGTAAACACAGGAGGAGTTCCTGATGCGAATGCAATTCCTATCCCAAAAGAAATATCAAGTCTGGCAATGGACGCCGCAGCTTGCATTGGTTGCGGTGCTTGTGTTGCTGCCTGTAAGAATGCATCGGCTATGTTATTTGTATCAGCAAAAGTATCCCAGTATGCATTACTACCTCAAGGTCAGCCGGAACGTTATATGAGAGTTGAAAAAATGGTAAAAGTAATGGATGAACTTGGATTCGGAAGCTGTACGAATACTTATGCCTGCGAAGCTGAATGCCCCAAAGGAATTTCAGTAACAAATATTGCAAGAATGAACAGAGATTTTATCATATCCAAAGTAAAATCTAAAGAGGTAGTGGTATAAAATAACCGAATCATACTTAGATATTCTAAAAAATCCCGCTCAAATGCGGGATTTTTCATAGGCCTGAATTTTGGGAAATAATTAGATTAAATTTGCCTAAAGCACTATGGTTTCTTAATTTGAGACTTGAAATTTAGAGAGAATTGTGATGTTTGAAAAAGAAATAAAATTTATTGGTGACTTTTGTTTTAACCAGGTTAGAAGTCTCGGTAACACCTTTACTCTGGATAAAATAATTACTTCAGGTATGCATCCTGCTGTTGTTCAATATATTTCAGCAGAGTTGGAATATATGATATATTCTGACAGACAAAAATTACTCCAGCAATCTTACTTCGATTACACCGGCAGAGAAATATCTGACCACTTCCAGAAAATTTCAAATGAGATAAAGAAGCATAAGAAAGTATCCATCGATGATTCTAAGAAATTGATCTTCCAGGCTGTATCTTTCAATATTAACTATCTTGTTCGTCCCAGATGGTCACTTACCAAACTGATTTTTAATGAGCAACCGGTTGTTTCTGCTGAAGAAATGAAGATGATGTTCAATTATCTGTACTATTATGAATATTTCAAAAAGGTTCTTACGGGTTATATAGATAAAAGAAATCTGATGCAGATTTCCTCCACAGAGTTCGAAATTATTCTTGATAAGATCGATAATGAGCTAATAAGTTCAAATCAAAAACAGGTTGTGTCAAATTCGTTTATATCAATAGGTGATTTTTTTAATATCGGAGGTGTTGATAAGAATCTTCTTCCATTAACCGCAGTGGAAATATTTTGTAAAGAAAAAAATCTTCTGGACTTACTCGTTAAACTTCGGAAAGTTATTCCGAATGATATTAAAAGACGATATGACAGAGTTGAGATCGAAAGGATATTATTCGCGCCTGATAAACACTTAAAAGACCTTGATCTGGAATCTGTTGAAACAGAAATAACAACAGACGAGATGATAGAAAAAATTCATGCCGATGAGATTAATTCTGCTCAGAAGGAACAGAATGAGATTTCAGAACATGATGAAATGCAGAAAGCTGACCTTGAAACCTTTTTAAGTCCGGAAGAGGAGGAAGCATTACTCTCTCTTTACAGTGAAGAGTCAAAAAGTTCTGATATTATTTCAAACGAAGAAATTAATACCGCTGAAGAAAATATTATTATCGAGGAGGAAAGTGAAGTAGTTAGTCTTTCAGATACGAATCAGGACGGTGAAATTAATTTCGAGAATGATATTATAGGCGATGAACCTGAATCCGCAGGGCTTTCTGATTTAGACGAACGAGAATCCGGGCAGGAAATTTTTGAAAATACTGAGCAGGAAGTTGTTAGTACTGATGAAGAAGTGAACAAATTAGTTGATGCAATAACTGAAGATATGCCGTCAGAAAGTGTTGATACTGAAGAGACCATTCCTGAGAACATTGAAGAAACTGAAATTACAGATTCTGAATTAAACCAATCAGATATAGATAGTGAATTGTCAGTTACTTCAGTAGAAAAAGAAATCGTTCAGGAGATGATAGAAGATATGTATATAGAGACAGAAACGGTTTCTTCAGAAGTTGACGATACGGATGAATTTGAAATCAAGACTGATACTATCCCGGATAATTTACAACCTGAGGTTAAGGAAAATAAAATTAAATCACTCGAAGATGATCTCTTAAATATTTTTGAAGACCTCGATAATATTAATTTTACTCTACCTGAAAAGGGAAAACAATTTCAAGAAACTGAAGATGTTTCATCTTTCATAGAAAATTTTGAGATGGAAAATGAGACGAAGAAGGAAGAAGTTGAAACTGACAGTTTCGATGATTATCTGAAGAATATTGACGAAGTTGTATTTACAGATACTTCAGCTAAGAAGACTGAAAAAAGCACACAAATAAAAAATGAATTCAGTAAAGTTAAGCAACAAACAGAAATTCAGGAAGATGTTGTACCTTCTGCTGAAAAAGTTGAAAAGCCTGTTGTTAAGCCACGGAACATCAGACCGAAGGATTTATTTAGTTACTTGCGAAGAAAAGAAATTAAAAAAATTGTCTCATTCATTTTTGCTAATGATGAAGAAGATTTTACGAATACCGTTGAACGTATAATGGATTGTCACTCCTACAAAGAAGCATCCGAAATTTTGAAAGCAGTTTTCACATCTTATAAAATCAGTCCTTATTCAAAAGAAGCAATAACTTTCACAAACGCGGTATCTAATTACTTCAGGCAAGCCTGATGTTTATTGATTATGCTCTGATCGAAATCAGTTCCGGAAAGGGGGGCGATGGTGCTGTTACATTCCGAAGAGAAAAATATGTTCCTAAAGGAGGTCCGTCAGGCGGTGATGGGGGCAGAGGTGGCAACGTCATATTAAAGGCAAACAGCAATCTTCATACACTTCTCGATTTCAGATATAAAAAAAAATATGTTGCCAGTAATGGTGAGAACGGCGGCAGTTCGTTAAAAGATGGTAAAAACGGAAAAGATGTAATCGTACTTGTTCCCGTTGGAACAATTATTAAAGATTCGGAAACAGAAGAAATTTTATTTGATCTGGATAAAGATGGCAAAGAAGTTATCCTCGCAAAAGGAGGAAAAGGGGGAAAAGGAAATAGCAAGTTTGCTACTCCGACTAATCAAACTCCCCGTTTTGCTGAGGATGGAAATCCTGGCGAGTATAAAAAAATTATTCTTGAATTGAAATTGATTGCAGATGTTGGTCTTGTCGGATTTCCAAACGCCGGTAAGTCAACTTTGATTTCGAAGATATCGGCCGCAAGACCAAAAATTGCCGATTATCCATTCACCACTCTTGAACCGAATCTTGGAATTGTTCAGTATAAAGATTTTAAAAGTTTTACAGTTGCAGATATCCCTGGAATTATTGAAGGCGCGTCAGAAGGAAAAGGTCTTGGTATTCAGTTTTTGAGACACATTGAAAGAACAAGAGTAATCCTCTTTTTAATTGAATCTGTCTCTGAAGATTTGCAATCTGATTTCAATATTTTAATGAAGGAATTGAAGAGCTACAGTCCTAAATTAGTTCAGAAAAAAATGCTTGTATCTATTTCAAAAGCTGATTTAATTGATAACATCATTTTTAAGAAATTATCATCACTGAAATTCAAAGGGATAAAAGAAAAACCCATTGTGTTTTCATCTGCCTCGGGACTTGGCTTGAATGAATTGCTTGATATTCTTTGGCAAAATATAGAAAAAGAGCAATAACCGCCGAAGCAAATTCGCTATTCACATCACATTGACAATTAATAATGATTTTTGAAAATATATGCTATTGTGGCTATATTTGCGTCCCGATTTAGAAAATACGAATTTTGGCGGGGTAGCTCAGTCGGTTAGAGCAGTGGAATCATAATCCACGTGTCGGGGGTTCGAATCCCTCCCCCGCTACATTAAGTCAATTTGAAAGAAAAAAGGAAATCTTATGTATAGTATTTTAGTTTTAATTTCATCGATAGCAGCAGTCCTGCTTATAATTGTAGTTCTAATGCAAGCGAGTAAAGGTGGAGGTTTAGCCGGAACATTTGGTGGTGCAAGTAATATGGGCTCAATGTTCGGGACAAGAAGAACAGCAGATTTTTTGAGTAAAGCAACCTGGTGGTTAGGCGGTGTGGTAGCTGTGCTTGCTATTGTCGCTAATCTTTTCTTTTTGCCTGGAAAAGTAACTCAGGAACAAAGAAGTATTATTCAGGAATCCGGCAGACAGAATATTCCTCAAACACCAACGCTCCCGCAGCAGCAACTACCGGAACAACCGTAATTTTAATTAAATTAAATAAGCCCTGGATGGATTTTCATCAGGGCTTTATTTTTTCCAGTCGGCCAATGCTTCAACAATTCTATCCTGTATTTTTTTGTGCTTGCTTGCACCTCCTTCAACAAACTCAAATATAATACAGACAATTAAGTCATCTTCGTCTGCAGTAGTGACATAACCAGCCAAAGAAGACACTCCATTCAAAGTACCGGTTTTTCCCCTGAAATTATTTTCTGCAGTGGTTCCTATCATGCGTCTATGCAGAGTTCCATCGATTCCAGCTATGCTGAGAGAGTTATAAAAGTCGTCGAATTGTTCTATGTTGAAATAAACTTTCTCCAATAAACCTACTATTGCTCCCGCGGTAACCTGGTCAAATCGTGAAATACCTGAACCATCAACTATTTTTGTTCCTGTTGAATAAATGCTGTTATCTTCAATAAAATTCAGTACTGCCTGTGTTGAGTAGAATGAATTTCCTTGTTGACCACTGTAGTATGAACCCAGAGTTTTAAATAAACATTCAGCATAAAAATTATCGCTGCTTTTATTGATTTCTTTTATTAGTTCTCTAAGTTCGATAGAAGATTCTAATAATAATATCGAATTATCTGGTGTCTTACCAGATAGAGACTTTCCTTCAGCTTCAACTCCATATACCTTTAATTTTTCTTTCAACATTTTAGCTGCGTACGAAGGTGGATCTTTAACGTTTACAAAGTAGTTTCTGTATCTGCCTTTGCGTTTTTTTGTTACAACTGTTCTGTTTCTGTCAATGACGAGTGCTGATATTGGAGGGAGTTTTACATTTGCTCTTTCTTCACTTATCCAGTCATCTCTTGAATAAATATTATCGAAGTAGGTATCATCGCCAAAAATATTCCCTGTAATTTTTCGAAGACCTGCCTGGTAAAGCTTGTTAACTAGATCTTCAAGATTTTCTGTTGTGAAAGTGGGATTGCCAAAACCTTTAATGTAGATATTACCATCTAATACACCGTCAGAAAAATCTTCATCATCAGCAAAAATTTTTGTTGATATTAAGTAATCCCCGCCCATTAGCTCAAGAGCGGTTGCTGTGGTAAATAACTTCGTATTAGAAGCTGGAATCATTGACGATGTATGATTAATGCTTACCAAAGTATCCTGAGTCAGCGGGTCATAGATCATGATTGCCATTTTGGTGCTTGCCGGTACTTCTTGAATCATGTCATTTAATTGCTGAATTATTCTATCCGGAGTTTCAGCGTGTGGTTTTGAAAAACATAGAAGAATTAAAACTAATTTTATGTAAGAATACATTAAGCCCTGGTAGTAATATTTATCAAATTTAAATGTGGATAATATACAATATGTTTATATTTCCTTCGTCAAAAACGGAAATAATTATTACCTACAAATAAATAATCCCGTTCGTAAACATTCAATATTTAACTATCAAATTATTTCAAAAGGTAAAATGAGTAAAACAGTCAAAGCGTACCAGGACATTGATTTTCTCAATTCTTCTGATGGAAGATCCATCAGAATTCTTACGGAATATCTTCAGCCTAAAAGCAAGTTCAAAAAATATAAAGTGATGGACACCATCGTATTTTTTGGTTCCGCTCGTCTTAAGTCGCGCAGAGATGCACTGAAAGATTATAACAAAATCAAGAATTCCAATCCAAAACAAACCGAAAACTTTGCAAAGCAGCTGCGGGAAGCACAGTTGTATCTTGATATGTCAAGGTACTACGAAGATGCAGTTGAACTGTCCAGAAGATTAACTGAATGGTCGTTGAATCTCGAAACCACAGCAAACAGATTTATAATATGTACAGGCGGTGGACCCGGCATTATGGAAGCCGCAAATAAAGGTGCAAAGAAAGCCGGTGGATATTCAATCGGTTTGAATATCAGCATACCATTCGAACAATTTGTTAACAACTATGTTACACCCGATTTGAGTTTTGAATTTCATTATTTCTTTATGCGAAAATTCTGGTTTGCGTATCTCTCAAAAGCACTGGTTATTTTTCCTGGTGGTTTCGGAACGATGGATGAACTATTTGAAATATTAACGCTAGTCCAGACTGCCAAAGTAAGGAAGAAACTTGCTGTAATTATTTATGACAGAAAGTACTGGAGCAAAATATTAAATTTCGATGCATTGGTTGAGATGGGAATGATAAGCAAATCTGATTTAAATGTATTTTCGATGTGCGATACAATTGATGAAGCATACGATTCAGTTATAAAACATCTTAAAAAATATTATTCAAAAGAAAAAGAACCTGCAGTAATAGAACCTGTTCTGCATCTTAGGTAATAAAAAACCCCTCGAAGAGGGGTTTCAAAATCAATATTCATCAGTTCGCTGGAAGCGACGGGCGGCTTTGATTTTTTCCATACGTTTCTTCACAGAAGGCTTTACGAAAAAAGTACGTTTCTTATACTCTTTAAGAACTCCTGACCTTTCATATTTCTTCTTAAAACGTCTTAATGCTTTATCAATGGATTCATTTTCTCCAATAGAAATGCCAACCAAATTATTTCACCTCGCTTCTTGGTTATTTAGTGATTCGATTAATTTTTTTAAACCTGATTTTTGAAATTCCACAGAAATTGAGCTTTTTCCGTTAGAGAGAGTTTCTTTTGAAAGAACTCTACCGAAATCGTCCCAATTCTCGTGATAAATCGTTTCTCCAATCTCAAATGTGCTCAGCGGAGAATATTTTTTACAATCTTGATTTTCGATACCTTCAAGGGAAGCGCTGTTGCTTTTCAAAATATCGCTAATGTCTACTATCATTACCTGCTTACAGGATTTGCATTTTGCCCATTTTTTATACTCGGATTCCTCGCCGGTTACACTGCTCGTTATTTCCATTTTTTGAACAGAACCGCACGAATTACAAAATGCCTCTATGTTTTTTATCCTAGCCATACTCAACTCTTAATTAATTCAGGCTACAAATTTAAGCTTAACCCATCCGATAGTCAAATTTTCGGGATTATAAAATAGTTTCGCAGTTAATGATTAAATATTTTCTTTGAAAACTGTTAATATTGATGGAATATTGAATTTGTATCTCTTACAAACTGTAGTGTCACTTTTAGCTGATGTTAAATTTTTTTGAAGCTTTTTTTGTGATTTTTCGCATAATCGAATGGACGTCATAAGTTTGCTTTGTTAAAGTAAGAAGCAACTCCTTTATTTCACTCTGAATGAAAAGTTCAGTTTCCGGAATGATGCTTTTCTTCCTTAATTCCTCAAATGTAATCTTTTCATCATCCGATAGCTCTTCATCAATCATTAAGGAACATTTTCTTAATTCAAAAATTGACTTAGAAGATTTTGCGTCTGACCAGTTCCTTTTCTCAGCTTCATAATTGAAATTATTAAGTAGAAAAAGGTATAGTAACTTTCTTGCACGGTGAATACGTGTGGCAACGACACCAACAGGCACATCAATTAAATCAGAAATTTTTTCATAATTAAATTGCGCAATTTCTCTCATCATCAGTGGGATTCGCAATACAGCCGGAAGTTTTTGTAGCAATTCCATAATTCTTTTTGAAGCTGAATCAGAGCTAAGCAAAGTTCGAGCGGAATTAATTTCTGTCTCAAAGTTTTCGATGAAACCAAAATCAGTGTTTCTATCATTTTCTTTTTCTGAATAGTATTCAAGTATCTCACGCATCCAGATTCTTTCGATCCAGCTTTGCCAGTCAGCTTCATTTTTTGTGATATCGCAGTCTTCGATAGTTTCTTTAAATACCTGCTGAATTATTTTTTTTGTTGATCTAATATCCAGCAAAATCCAGTAAGTTAAATTGTAAAGCTTATCTACTAATGGCAGTGCATTGTTTGTAAATTCATTTCCGAGTCTCTGAAGTTCTTCTTTGCTTGTATTAAACCGATCCTTTAAATATTTCGAACGCATATTAAATCAGCCTGTTACTTTTCATAAACAATAGAATTACCATTCCAGTTTTCGATATTATTAACGTCAATAATGAATCCATTCACAATTGCGTATCTGACTTTCCCATCTTTTTTTATAATTAAGTTAGCTGGTTCTTCTGTTTTGATGGAAACCTCCGAGATGTTTTTTTCACTCAAAAAAATATTGAAAGGTAAATGTGAATATTCACCATGAAAATTATCATTCTTCAGAATTACATTTGTATACCCTTCCTGATAGAGTTGAGCCGGATCGGTTTTTTTCAGTTCATCCAACGAATGAAAAATATTTTTTTTTGTTTTTCCCGGTTCAACGGAATGACCGGAAAAGTCAAACTCTTCATAACCACTAAATACGGAAAGATCTCCAATATCTGCAATCTCTGCTTCGAGATAAAAATCTTTTGCACCATTAATATTTTTTTCTTCGAAGTTTATCCCGATGTCGATGGTATATTCAATTTCATCTTTTTTAACCTGAAGGTTTCTGAGAATTACATCCATCATAAATTTTTCATTCTGCGGAATTGCTTCATACGCACTTAATTCGGTTGTGTTGTAAGTTTGACTTGCAATGCTGTTAAGTGCAGATAAAATTGTTATGTAGTTAATTTTCCGAAGAAATTGCTTCTCGCGGTCACCGCGCCAACCGCCGCTTTCCAGTAAAACAACACTCGCTCCCCATTTTGTGAAATTATCTCCGACTGCTCTCGGTTCGTAATCATCTGAGTACTTTGCAATATGACCTGGGATGAATTCATTCAAAATATTGAATAAGTTTCCGATAAGTTTCATTGCTTCTTCTCTTGGCTCGGTCAGACTTTTATCGTAATCCGGGGAAGGAGCAAGAAATGATATCGATGCGGGATTAAAAGAAATTCCGGCGGAATAATCTCTGCCCTGATCGTGCAGATTAAAACCAAAGTCGGGCTTAATGTTATCAAAAACTGTTTTCAATATTTTCATTTCGTTGGTTTGCTGTCTTATGACATCACGATTCAAATCAATCTCAACAATATTTCTTCTCTGGAAAAGTTCTGCACCGTCAGGATTTAACATCGGTATTATGTAAATAGTCAGATGTGAGAGTAAATATTTCTTAAAATCAGCGAATGAATGATCATCATTAAAAAAATTAAACATATCAAATAACGCTGCGGTCGCTGTTGGTTCATCCCCATGCATCTGCGACCATAGAAAGACTTTCGTTTTACCTGTTCCCAATGAAACTACATAAATATCTCTTCCTTCAATAGACTTTCCGGCTTTATCAACCTTAAAAATATTTTTATTTTTCAGTTGTTCGATTAACGGAACAATGTCCGAATGTTTAAATCGTCTGTTGATCAAACTTTTTTCGTTGAAACTTTCGTACGAATGATAAAGATCCCAGGCAATCTGTTTTTCCTGTGCCATAATGTGTCCTGAAAATAAAATGATAAAGAATATTAAATGGAACGAATTATTACGCTGTGTTAAAAGAGATTTTTTCATAACGATTTTAATTTAATTATTAGCAGTGTTATTTACTAAAATCAGAAGGGAGTTTTTATATGGCAACGAACACTCTTAAGATTGGTTCACAAGCACCTGATTTTAATTTGATCGGTGTTGATGGCAAAAATTATTCACAACAATCTTTTTCAGATAAACAAGCGGTGATAATTATTTTCAGCTGCAATCATTGTCCATATGTTCAGGCTTATGAAGGAAGAATCAAGCAAATTCAGAATGACTATCGTGATAGAGGAGTAGCTGTTGTTGCAATCAACTCAAATGAAGATAGAGGGTATCCCGAAGACAGCTTTGATAACATGAAAAAGAGATCCAATGAACAGAAATTTAATTTTCCGTATTTGAGGGATGAAGACCAATCAGCAGCCCGAGCTTATGATGCCACTCACACACCGGAAATATTTCTTTTTGATAAAGCAAGAAAACTTGCTTTCCACGGAAAGATTGACGATAACTGGCAGGAACCAGGTAAAGTTCAAAATCATTATTTAAGAAACGCACTCGACGAGCTTTTAGCCGGCAAGGAAATTTCTGTTCCCGAAACTTTTACTATTGGATGTACGATTAAATGGAAGAAGTAAAAAGCTGAAAAAAATTTAATACATAAAGCCGAAGTTGATCGTGATGAAGAAACCTCCAAGATAGCTTTTGTATCTGCCTTTGAGAATTTCCACACCTTCATCGAGGAATTGTGTGTAGTAATAACGCATGTTAATACCGATAAGATTTTTTTGATCCAGACCAAAATTAGCTCCAAATCCAACATAACCTCCGACAGCATAATGAGGTTGTGCGTACGAAAAGGCTCTGAAAAATTCTTCAGCGTATGGAGTTGTTAATGCGATTGTCGGTCCAATGCCAGCACTAATATAAGGACGCAAATTATCGGTTAATTCTTTTTCGAAAAATCTGTACTGTGCACCGATTGTAAACGGAATCTGGAATACTCGGTTTTGTTTACCAAAAGTAAATGTCTGTCCGTAAATATCGATGTATTCGACTTCTCTTTCATCTTTAGCTTCTGAAATGGAAACATCACCGAACACAGTTAAATTTGTACTGATTTGTCTTCTGTAAAATCCGCCAAAGCCAAACCCGCTTTCACCGATGAGCAAATCGAATCCAAGAGCATTATTCGGAAAATTCAAAGGCGGCTTTGATGATACGAGTTCTCCAATTTCCTGTGAAAACAGAAAAGTAGTTGGAATTATGAACAATATTAAAAATATTAAACGGTGCATATTATCTTAAATTTCTGATTCTAAAATAATCAACCTTTTTTCAGAATCAACAGCAAATTACTGGGTTAAATTAAATATTCTCAACACAAAATGATTTTTTATAAACTTCTACCAAAATGATTCTTACAAAACACAAAATAGAAAAAGTCGATGTTGATTTTTTAATCAATTCTAAATTGAGCGAAGGACGAATAAATGAAGTACTTTTCATCGTACCGACAAAACGGAAAATCCGTTACCTGACCCGCGATCTTATTTCTTTAAGCCCGGGTAATTCGCTTTCGGGATTAAAAATAGAAACCATCGGTTCTTTTTCGGAAAAGATGCTTACAGAAGTTGAAGGCAATATTAACCAGGTAAGCGAACAGGCTGCAATTCTTTTGCTGAATCACAGTTTCAAAAAGACAAACCTGAAATATTTTTCACAATACAGAGACCAGATTCCATTCGGTACGCTCGAGCGAGTGAAGAATGTAATTTCAGAATACAAAAGGCACGGGATTTCTCCTGAGCGACTTAAGCAGGAAGCTAAAAACCTTTCTGGCGGAGAAAAACTAAAAGCAATTGACATGACAGAAGTTTACAATGATTATCAGGAAACACTTCTGAAAAATAATTTGATGGAAGCAGGCGATGTTTATTCATCTCTGAACAGTAAAGAAAAAAAATATTTTGATGATGCATTCTATTTCAATTACTCTAGCTGCAAATATGTATTAGTTAACGGATTTGATGAATTCACTGCACCTGAAGTTGAAATTATTAACTCTGCTTCAGGTGTCGCCGATGTTGAACTTTTTGTTATCCTTGATTATTACAAATACAACCCGCTGGTCTTTTCCCATCTGAATGCCTGCCATGATAATTTTGTCGCCAAAGGATTTAAAGAAGTCAAAGATATTTCACCAACAACTCAATCAAGGTTTTTAAACATAGTTAGAGAAAATTTATCGATAAGAATTCCTGAGAAAAAGGAACATGACTTCAAAGATTCAATTAGTTGTATCAACTCTTTAAATAGAGAAGAAGAAGTTGAGCTCATTGCAAAGGAAATCAAAAAACTGCTGGTTAATGAAAAAGTCGAACCGGAAAAAATTTGTGTCGTCTTTAACCTGATTGGAAATTATTCTGCAATTATCAGGGACAGGTTCAATGTCTATGGAATTCCTTTTAACCTGACCGACCGATTTTCTCTTAGCACTTCACCTCCTGTTAAAGCACTGGTTAGTTTTCTCGAAATCCTCGAGAACGATTTTTACTATAAAAATATTTTCCGTGCATTAAGCAGTGAATTTTTGGGAGGATTGAAAGTTGATGTATCCAACCTGCTTAAAATTTCAGCAGAACTGAAAATTGTTTCCGGATACGAAACCTGGTCGAATAAAATTAATGCGAAAATCACTGAAATGATTTCTGCAGATGATCCGTCAGTCAAATCTGAAACAAAGATTAAAAATTATAAATCTGCATTTAGTGAACTTGAAAAAATAAATAGCCAGCTCAAGCCATTCGCATTAAAACTTACTCCGACTGAATTCCGGGAAAATATTCTTTCGCTGATTTTCAATCTGGATTTGCCTGCAATACTGCTCAACGCTCCATCTGATGTTGTTGAGTATGATACTATCGCATTTAATTCTTTTGTTAAATTGATTGATGAAATAACCGGCCTGATTGAGCTAGAGTACGGCAGTAAAGAAAAATTTTCTCTGCATTTTTATCTAAATCAGATAAGAACCACTGCAGCTTTTACAAGATATAATATTTCTGAAAAACCGGGTTACGGAGTTCAAATAACAACACTAAATGAAATCCGCGGACTAAACTTTGATCATCTTTTTATCGGCGGATTGAACGACGGCGATCTGCCGACACGATTTACACCTGAAATATTTTTCTCAGGTTCTTTTGCAAGAGAGGAAATTCGCCATCAGGTTGAGCAGCGATATTTATTTTACCAGGCTTTGTGTACCTGGAAGAAAAAATTATATCTGAGTTATCCACAGACGGATGGCAAAAGAGAACTTGTCCAGTCAAGTTTCCTGCAGGATTTTAATTCGTTGTTTGAATCAAGATTGATCAGCAGTGATGATTTTAAAAATGAAATTTATTCAAAAGAAGAGCTGCTTCAATTTATTGGAACTCTCCCCGAAGAAGAAAGAATAAAACTAAGCCTTGCTGATGAAACGGGATTAGATATAACGGCAATTGATAATGAAATAAAAATTGACAGGAGAAGATTTGAAGATCCGTTTGGTGAATCCGAGTACACAGGATTTATCTCACCTGAAATAAATGAAGAAGTCAAAAAGAAACTGACAGAAGTAACAGAAGCTGAATTCTCTGCAACTCAGCTTGAGAATTATGCAAAGTGTCCTTATAAATATTTTGTCGAGAATATTCTCAAGCTCGAAACTGTAGTTGAACCTGTGGAAGAGCTTGAAGCATTTGAGTACGGCAGTCTTATTCATTCAATTCTTTATGAATTTTATTCGGCATTGAAGAAAAATGGGATTGCATTGTTCAATTGTTCTGAAGAAGACTTTAAAAAAGCAGAAGTGCTTCTCTTTAAAATAGCGGAAAGCAGATTTGATAAGCTCCAGCTTAATCCTGAAGTTTCTTTTTATGAGCGGGAGAAGCTTCTCGGCATCAATGGTATCAAAAGAGAATCTATTCTGTATAAATTTTTGGAAGAGGAAAGAAAAAGTGACGGCGGCTACGTACCTGAATTTTTTGAAATGAGCTTTGGAGATGTTCGTAAAGAGGAGGGAAGTCCCGAAAAATCCAAAGAAGCAATAAGTACAGGCAAAATAAAACTGAGAGGCAAAATAGACAGGATCGATATCAACAGAGATAACAAAACATTAAAGGTTGTTGATTACAAACTTGGAGGAACAAAGCCGACTTCTGAGGAACTCTCCAGTGGAATTTCATTGCAACTTCCGCTGTATCTTTTTGCTGCCAAAGAATTAATTAAACGTGAACTTCAAAGCGAATACCGACCCGCTGGTGCACAAATATTTTCTTTAAAGTTTAGTGAAGGTGATTTTGGCAAAAAAAATATCAACTTGAAATCAAAAAGATCTAAAACGGAAAACACTGAAGAGAACATTTCCTCTGCCGAAGAAATGATAAAAATTTGTCTGGAAATGGTTGATAAATTCACCGGAGATATTTCACGAGGTAAATTTCATCTTTCAACACTTCAAAACCGGGAAGCTAAAGTTTGCCGCTTCTGCGATTTTAAAAGAATCTGCAGAATTCAGGAAGTGGATTGAGTTAAAATATTGAAGGAAATAAAAAGGTAAGTGATTAACTCGCTTCTACTGACCTCTCCCTTAGTCCCTCTCCTTAGCAAGGAGAGGGAAACAGGGTGAGGTTTTCTTACTTGATTAAAACCATCTTCTTCGTTGAAACGAACGAACTGCCATCAACACCATTAGCGCTGATTGTGTAATAATAAATTCCGTTCGAAAGATCAGATGCATCAAAGTTTATTTCGTGATTTCCGATACTATAGTCTCTGTTTGTCAGCTCGTCAACTTTTTCACCCAATGTGTTGAACAATTCAATTGCCACACGGGAATCAACCGGCAGTGAGAACTTGATCATCGTAGATGGATTGAATGGATTTGGATAGTTCTGCGAAAGATTGAACACCTGCGGTCCTTCAACTTCAGCTTCAACTATATTTGAATAAGTGAACGAGCCATCAAAATCAACTTGCTTCAACCTGTAATAATATGTTCCTGCTATATTGATATTATCAACATATTCATAATCGTTGACTTCTGTTGTTGTTCCTTTTCCGTTTACAAAAACAACTTCATGGAAATTAATTTTATCTGTGCTTCGCTCAATAGAAAATCCTGAGTTGTTGTTTTCTGTGGCAGTTGTCCATTTAAGAAGTATTCCATTCTGAGTATTCAACGCAAAGAATGCAGTCAGTTCAACCGGAATAAAATCTTCAATCGTAAAATTTGTATTTGAAAGATCAAAGAAAACGTTGCCAACGGCTTCTACTTTTATTCTTGCCTGTGTTGTCGGAATATTCGGAAGGAAAATATCCTCTGAGCCATCGTTTGCAGTATTTGCTGCGAGAACTTCAGTAAAATTATTTCCGCCGTCAGTTGAAAGCAAGATATTTACTTGAGTTACATTAACAGGCGCAACGCTAGTATTAGCAACATCCCAGGTTACAGTGTTCACTGTATTACCAAGCCAGTTAACATTTGTGTTTGGCTGTGTGACAAGGAAAGGTCCAGCTGTATTTGTAACATTTATCGCCTGCATCTGAGCATAATTTACTCCACCACCACCAGCTCGGTTATCACGAACGGTTAATCTGAAAGTCAGCGTGCGAGTATACGTTGGTAGAATTTCTCCGATAGTCTGTGTATTACTTAATATGTTTGAAAGTTTCGGGAAATATCTGTAAGGAACATCAACCGGGTCGAAAGATCTGAATATCGGTGCATTGCCTGAAGGTGAATTCGGATGTCCTGCAGGTCCGAGATCAAATTCTTCCCAGCAATAAGTTAGTGGATCACCATCTGGATCTATTGCTGAACCTGTCAGCATAAACGGGGTGCTGATTGGAATTGTAAATCCTCCAGCAGGAACTGTAACGGTTGGTTCACCGTTTCCTGTATTGGTTATGACCGGACAGAAATTTCCGTTTCCAACTGTTGTATAGTTCACAATCTCCACAAAATTAATATTATGAAAATAATCATCACTGTTGTTCTGAAGATTTTGCGGTGAACAGATTCCTGCATAAGCCATAATTGTACTTCCGCTTCCCGGTTCATAAGCTGTCGAAGCATTTCTGTTTCCACCGCTGCACGCTCCTGCGCTTCCGTTGAATGAATGGTTTCCACCGTACTGATGTCCCATTTCGTGAGCAACGTAATCTATGTAAAACGGATCTCCGATTGGCTGCGGTAAACCGGTTACTCCTCTTGCTTTAAATCCTCCTGCACATACAACACCTAAATAAGCAACACCACCACCGCCGGTACTGAACACGTGTCCAATATCATAATTTGCACTTCCAATAACTGCATCGAGATTGGTTTGATTTTGAGAGAGCATTGCAAATCCATCATTATTGGTATATGGATCAGTAGTAGGATTTGTGTAAATGATAAGATCGTTATTTGCAATGAGTATCATTCTTACAGCAAAATCATTTTCATAAACTCCTGTAACACGATTTAGAGCAGTAACAACAGCAGCCAATCCCTGTGGAACGGTACCGCCGTGAAAAATTGTATATTCACCTGTAGTTGCAATTGCAGTCCGGTAAGTTCTCAATTGGGGACCAGTCATTACAAAAGGATTTTCTGCAACTAATTGTCTGATATGATCACCAAATTCTGAATCAGCTCCTAAAAGTGTGCATTCAAGACTTAATCTTTCTTCTGTTGGGATATGATTTTTCTTATAATAAGAAATGTAATAACGTGTTTCTCCAAGTGAATATGGATCTATATAAACTGTGCCTTCAGTAGAAAAAATTATTGCGTGAAATCCTGCCGGTGTGATATCAAAACGAACCCGTGCATCAGAATCTTTACCAGTTCCTTGTCCAAGAAAAGTTTTTATCTGCGGATATTTAACTGCAAGCTCTTCTTCCATGACAGGCGATTCAACAACTCTGAAAGTTGCGAATGAATTATCGGGCAATGGTAAGCTTAGCAAAAATCCTGAGTTACTTACACTTGTTGAACTCTCTTGTGGAACTTGAGCCAGAGCAGCTAATAGACTCTGCAAATCAAGTTCAAGTGTTCTGTATGATTCCGGAATAATATATCGTGTTCCATTCGTAACTAATCCTGTTTCAGAAATATCATCCCACAATTCGGAAAAGCTCTGCTGAGCATTTACTGCAGTTGTGGAAATCATAAATATGCTTATCAAAAAATATGAAAGGCTTTTGACGGAAAGTTTTAATCGCATTGATTCTCCTGATTAATAAATTATAATTTGAATTAAACTGTTGGCAAAATACCTAGCGCAAATTTGTTTGTCAATTAGCAAGCTTAATTATTGCCAGGTTTATTATAATTTAAAAAGTCATAGTCTTTAAACGGTAAATTATAATAAATACTGTATGTCATTCCGGTCAAGCGAAGCGAAGAACCGGAATCCAATACCAAAGTTTTTCCTGGATTCCGTGTCAAGCACGGAATGACAACGAAATTATTGCGAAAGCCTCTTCCTTCGATGGTAATCGTCAACTTCTGACATTCGGTAAAGAATCGGTGTTTGAATTGACTGATTATCACTTATTTTTGGCTTCACAATTATTTTTAAAAAGCGGGAATAAAATGTTCAAACAAATCTTCACTGTTGTTCTTTTGTTATCTTCTCTTCTTATCGCTCAGGAAAATTACAGACCCTGGATTAAAAGCGAAAGGGAAAGACACTCACGATCAATTCAAATGGCAAAAGTTATGTATCCGGGCGATACCAAAATTGATGTCACTTACTACGGACTGGACTTAAAGGTAACCTACAACCCAAACTATATTTCTGGAAATGTAACTATTGGTGTAAAGTCGGATACATCTTCACTCAACAACTGCTTCCTCGATCTGAGAAGCTTTCTTATTGTTGATTCGGTATTATTAAACAATACTACTGCACAATACACACATTCTAATAATAAAATTAATATTACATTAGATCATACTTATACTCAGGGAGAACCCTTTACTCTGAAAGTATATTATCGCGGTGTTCCCGACGGTACTGGTTTCGGCGGATTCTTCTTTGGAACACATCAAGGCACACCTGTAATAGGATCTTTAAGTGAATCTTACAGCGGTCCGTACTGGTGGCCGCAGAAAGATACTCCCGGCGACAAAGCCGATTCATCAGATGTTTGGATTACAGTTGCTGATAACTTAGTTCCTGTTTCCAATGGTTCGCTTGAGAGTATTGTGAACAATGGAAACGGCACTCACACATATCACTGGAAAAATCATTACACGATTGCCAACTACCTGATTTCTCTCGCAATCACAAACTATACACAGTACGATACTTACTACCATTACGGACAATCAGATTCGATGGTAATAACGAATTTTATCTATCCTGAAAATTTTAATTACGTAAAACCATTTGTAGATGAAACCGACGAGATGATAGAAGTATTTGCTCAGCGGTATGGTGAGTATCCTTTCATCCAGGAAAAATATGGACACGCAGAATTTCAATGGGGCGGGGCAATGGAACATCAAACCTGTACTTCAATGGGTTTCTGGGGATCGGGAGTTATTTCTCACGAACTTGCTCACCAGTGGTACGGTGATATGATTACCTGCGCTGACTGGCATAACATCTGGCTTAATGAAGGCTTTGCAACTTACTCCGAAGCAGTTTATGTCGAAGCAAAAAGCGGAAAGGCAGCATACAATACCCAAATTATCGGAGATATGAATGCAGCAAGAAACGCTCAGGGAACTTTATGGGTTCAGAATATCGAAGATGAA
Source organism: bacterium (assembly GCA_016716565.1). Lineage (NCBI taxonomy): Bacteria > bacterium. The sequence continues at coordinate 367,655 of JADJWC010000002.1, read as the reverse complement.
TGGGAAATTTTTGATGGGAACAGAACTTACGCTAAAGGCGGTTGCGTTCTTCATATGCTGAGAGGTGTCGTCGGTGATTCAACTTTCTTTGATATTATGAGAGCTTATAGTTCTGATCCGTCAGTATCTTATGGTGTTGCGACAACTGAAGACTTCCAGGCAATTGCTGAAAGTGTTTATGGTCAGAGTTTAAATTATTTCTTCCAGGAATGGGTTTATGGTGAAAATGAACCGACTTATTCCGTGGGCTGGAATAAATCATTTGTAAGCGGTGATATTTATAATATTTCACTGAATATTAACCAGGCTGTAAATTCAAATCCTTCTTTCTTTACAATGCCTGTGCAGATCAGGATTAATACTACTCTCGGAGATACAACCGTTACTTTGTTTAACAATGCGCAGACTCAGAATTTTCAATTCCAGGTTGTTGGAAATCCGGGGTCAATTGTATTTGATCCCGGTAACTGGATTCTGAAAAACAATACGATCATTACTGAAGTTGAAGATATAAACCAGCCATTCAGTTATAGTCTTGAACAGAATTATCCGAATCCTTTCAATCCAAATACGGTGATCAGTTATCAGTTACCTGTGACCGGTAATGTTATGCTGAAGGTTTACGATGTTCTCGGGAATGAAGTTGCAACACTTGTAAACGGACAGGTTGAAGCTGGCAAGCACAAAGTAGAATTTGATGCAAGCAATCTGAACAGTGGCGTTTACTTTTACAAAGTCGAAAGCGGCAGTTTTTCTGACACAAAGAAAATGATACTATTAAAATAATCGTGTCTTGATTTCATAAAATCAAATCCTTAATTTTGTTCTGCCACTGTCTCAATAATCGGGACGGTGGCTATTTTTTTTATCAAATCAAAAGGATAGAAATGGCAGAAGGAAACTTTGTATATCTCACACGGGAAAGAATTGTCGAGATTGAAAAAGAATTAAAAGAAATGAAAACCAACGGCAGGAAAGCAATGGCTGAAAAAATTGCTGAAGCCCGTGCCCACGGTGATCTTTCTGAAAATGCTGAATACGATGCCGCAAAAGAAGAACAAGGTTTATTCGAGCTGAAGATTGCAAAGATGGAAGATATGCTTTCACGTGCGCGAGAAATTGATCCTTCACAATTCGAAGAAGGAAAAGTCCACATTCTGTCCAGGGTAAAAATCAAAAACCTGAAGAACGGAAAAACATTTGATTACCTGCTCGTCTCTCCCGAAGAAGCGGATTTCCAGGAAGGAAAAATTTCCATCACTTCGCCTGTAGGAAAAGGTTTGCTCGGCACTAAAGCCGGTGATAAAGTTAAAATTCAGGCACCTGCAGGTATACTTGATTATCAGATTTTAGAAATAAGTTGAATTTTCAAGATTATTAATCGTTAAAAGTGTTTTGTCGTTCTTTCCCTGCCTGTCCGACAGGCAGGTTGCCCAGAATCTGACAATATATCGAATCAGATTCCGGACTCTCCGGCAATTGCCGGATCGCTGGAATGACGTAAATATTAAAAATCTTTGAAAATTCTATTTACATAAGATTGTGAGTTCAATTCATTTCCACATTAATGACAAAAACCATCGAACAAAAAGCGCTCAGGTTTATTGATGAAAATCATCTGATTGAACCAGGTGATAAAATTCTTGTTGCTCTAAGCGGTGGGGCAGATTCTGTTTTCCTTCTCTCATTTCTACTGAAATTTAAAAAACGATTCCGAATTGAATTAGCTGCATTCCATTTGAATCATAAACTTCGCGGTAAATCCGCTGACGCCGATGAGAAATTCAGCAAAGATTTTTGTGCGAAAAATAATGTACCGTTTGTAAGTGTTTCAAAAGATGTGAAAGCAAATGCAAAGCAATCGAAATTATCAATCGAGGAAGCTGCAAGAAAAATCCGTTATCAGGAATTACAAAAAGCTGCCGTTAAACTTGGCTGCAATAAAATTGCAACTGCGCACAACGCAAGCGATAAGGTTGAAACTATACTTCTGAATTTATTTAAAGGTGCGGGATTAAAGGGATTGTCCGGCATTCCTTTGAGAAGAGAAAATATTATTCGTCCGATTATTTGCATCAGTGCAGATGAGATCAGAAAATATCTTCATCATAATAAAATTACTTTCCGGCTGGATGAAAGTAATCTTGAATCTGAATATGAAAGAAATTTTCTACGGAACGAAATCATTCCAAAACTGAAAAGAAAAATTAATCCTCACCTTGAACAGAAAGTCAGCAGCACATCTAAAATAATTTCTGAAATAAGTGCGTTCGTTGATAATGAAGTAAAAAGGTTGAGCAAAACTGCTGTGAAGAATATTAAGGAAGATCTTCGAATTAATCTAAAGGCAATTTCAAAACGTGATAAAAGTTTTCTTGGAATCTTCTTTAAATATGTTATTGAAGAAAATTTCAATATTGAGTTATCCTCAAAGAACATAAACGATCTTCTGAATCTGATTAGGTCGCAAACCGGAAAATCAATCCATCTAAAAGAAAAAGTATCTGCATTCAGGGAAAGAGATGAATTGGTTATCGGAAGAAAACTCATCACGAAGAAAAATACTCCAGTTGTTATGACTATCGGACAGGAAGTTGAGCTTAACGGAAAAATAATTTCAATTGAAGAAGTAAACAGGAAAATGATTAAGTTCACCAGCAACAAATTAGTTGAGTTTATTTCCGGCGATGGATTGAAAGAAAAGTTTGAAATTAGAAAATGGAAAGCCGGTGATAAGTTTCAGCCGTTTGGTATGAAAGGCAGAAAAAAAATTTCTGATTTTCTTTCAGATATAAAAACATCATCCGCAGAAAAGAAAGATCATCTTGTTTTAACAAGCTTAGGAAAAATTGTCTGGGTAATTGGTCTTCGCATTGACGAGAGATTTAAGGTAACTCCGAAAACAAAAAAGATTCTTAAACTAACTTTATCAAAAAAATGACTTCACCTGAAAAACTTGTGATAGGCAAAGATGAGTTTGTCCCGCTTCTGACCGAAATGCAGATTCAAAACAGAATTAAAGAGCTTGCGGAACAGATTTCTTCAGATTATAAATCGACTCTGCCTGTCTTCATTGGTGTATTAAATGGTTCATTTCTTTTTATGTCCGATCTGATTAGATATCTGAACATCGATTGCGAAATTGATTTCTTCAAGCTTTCGAGTTACGGTGATGCAAAAATCTCATCCGGAAATGTGAAGCTGCTCAAAGAGCTCAATTGTGAAGTGAATGACCGGGACATTATCATTGTTGAAGATATTGTTGATACTGGACTTTCAATCAAGTATATCGAGGAACTTTTTTCCGAAAAAAGCCCGAATAGCATGAAGGTCGTCTCACTTCTAGTGAAGCCCGGAAGCCTGAAATTTGACGTGAAAATTGATTATATTGGCTTCAAAATTCCTGATAAATTCGTAATTGGTTATGGTCTGGACTTTGCTCAGAAATACCGGAATTTACGTGGAATTTACGTTTTAAATGATAAAGGAGAATAAACTTTTTAATGAATATTGATTTTAAGAAATTTTTTATGGCTGATAACAACGAAAATAAAAAGCCTCCAAAACCACCGAAGGGTTCAGGTCCTAACAAACCGGATGATAACTTCGATTGGTCGAAAGTGCTACGCATGGTTTTTGGATGGGGCGCAGTAATTGTTGCGGCAATAATTGTTATGCAGGTTTTCAGAACTACGCAGGAACAATTTGTTGATATTCCTTTTGCTGAATACCGCCGCCTGCTGAATGAAACGGATAAAATAAAAGAAGCTACGATCACTAAGTCTGATATTAATGATTATTTCTTCCGTGCTGAATTAACTTCAGAAACTTCAATCAACATTAATGGAACGGCCACAAAAGTAACCGCAATTTCTGTTTACATACCTGAGCCGATAATCAAAGAAGAGGAAACTCTCTGGAAAGAAAAAGGAATAACATATTCATTTGACAAACAGTCAAGTGAATGGCTGAATATCCTTCTCGGATTTCTTCCCTGGCTTCTGATCATTGCAATCTGGATAATTATTATGAGAAGGATGCAGGGACAAAGCGGTGGCTCAAGAGGAATTTTTTCGTTTGGGAAAAGTAAAGCTAAGTTGATAAGTCAGTCCAGTCAGCGTGTAACCTTTCGTGATGTTGCCGGTGCAGATGAAGCAAAAGTTGAGTTGCAGGAAATAATTGAATTTTTAAAAGAGCCTTCCAAGTTTCAGAAGCTTGGAGGAAAAATTCCTCGTGGAGTACTTTTACTTGGACCTCCGGGAACAGGTAAAACTCTTCTTGCACGAGCCGTTGCAGGAGAAGCCGGCGTTCCGTTTTTCTCAATCAGCGGTGCAGATTTCGTTGAGATGTTTGTTGGTGTTGGTGCAAGTCGTGTTCGTGATCTTTTTGAACAGGGAAAAAAGAACGCTCCCTGTATAATTTTTATTGATGAAATTGATGCGGTTGGAAGACATCGTGGTGCAGGTCTCGGCGGAGGTCATGATGAAAGAGAGCAGACTCTCAATCAATTGCTTGTTGAGATGGATGGTTTTGAACAAAACAGCGGTGTTATAATCATTGCTGCTACAAACAGGCCGGATGTTCTTGACCCAGCATTGTTAAGACCGGGAAGATTTGACCGTCAGGTTGTTGTTGACAGACCCGATGTAAAAGGAAGAGAAGGAATTCTCAAAGTTCATACAAGAAATATTCCGCTTGAGGAAAAAGTAAATCTTGAAGTGCTTGCGAAGGGAACTCCCGGATTAGCAGGTGCAGAACTAGCCAATCTTGTTAATGAAGCAGCTCTTCTTGCCGCAAGAAAGAATAAGAAAAAAGTTGAAATGTCAGACTTCGAAGAAGCAAAAGATAAAGTGATGATGGGAATGGAACGAAAGAGTATGATTATTTCCGAAGAAGAAAAGAAAACCACTGCATATCATGAGATTGGTCACGTTCTCGTTGCAAGAATGATTCCCGAAGCTGATCCTGTTCACAAAGTAACAATTATTCCGAGAGGTCGTGCGCTCGGTGTTACGAGTTACCTCCCGATTGATGAAAAGCATACTTACTCAAAAGAATATCTTGAAGCAGTAATCACTTACGCGCTTGGCGGCCGTGCTGCTGAAAAAATTGTTTTCGATCATTACACAACCGGTGCTGGAAACGATATTGAAAAAGCTACCAACATTGCACGTAAGATGGTATGTGAGTGGGGGATGAGCGATAAGATGGGACCGATGAGCTACGGTGCGAAAGAGGAAGAAATTTTCCTTGGAAGAGAAATACAGAAACATCGTGATTACAGCGAAAAGACTGCAATCGAAATTGATGAAGAGGTACGTGGTATCATAAATAATGCAATGGGCCGTGCCGAGAAAATTTTGAGAGAAAATATCGACCTACTTCATAAACTTTCAAAGGAACTTCTCGAACGCGAAATTCTCGATTCCGAGGAAATTGAAAGAATTATAAAAGGCGAAGAGCTTCCTCCTATACCGGAAATTAAAGAGCCGAAAAAGGAAGACGAAATTCCAGAGCATGTTAAAGTGATGATGCAGCAGCGAAAGCAGAAGGATGCTCCTGTAAAAGATGACGCCAATTGATAACGGTACTATTCAGTACAGAGATGAATTATTCCGTAAACTGATTCATCTTACTTCGCTGTCAATTCCCATTGTTTATTATTTCATTACTGTCGAAACTGCGGCTACCATTCTTGCTATTCTTGCAGTAGTTGCTTTAATAATTGATCTCGGCAGATACCTTCATCCTGAAACAGGAAAAGTTTTCTACAAGATTTTTGGCTTTTTACTGCGCGAGCATGAACTCGATCACAAAAAGAAAAATCTAAACGGTGCTACATATGTTTTAATTTCCGCACTTATAAGCGTGTTGATATTTCCCAAAGTTATTTTCATCACAGCATTTTCAATATTGATAATAAGCGATTCGGCTGCGGCGTTGATAGGCAGAAAATTCGGCAGACATAAATTCCTCTCCAAAAGCTTGGAGGGAACTTTAACCTTTTTTATTAGTGCATGTATTGTGATTTTATTTACTCCTAAAATCGGCAGCTTCACAGAAGAATATATAATAGGTTTTATTGCTGCGTTTGTTGGTTCAATAGTGGAAAATATTTCATTCAAATTAGTTGATGATAATTTATCAATCCCGCTTTCAGTTGGATTCACAATGTGGGGATTGTACCTTGCTATGCTGCCGAACCTGGAATTAACTCTTTCAAACGTACCGAGGTAGTTATGAAAAAAATTTTGTTAATTATGATAGTCACAATTTTAACTCTGATGATTTCCTGTGATTCGCAGAAGCCAGCCAAAGGTTTCGAAGATGAAATATATGTTGTGGCAGATTCAGTGGAATATGAACAATTACTTCCCGCTTTGCAGGCGACTTTTGAAAAAGAAATTTACACGCCTCAACCTGAAAAATTATTCACCCTAAAAAGAATGAATGTATCTCAAATTGAAAAAAATCAGCGGACTAAAAATATTATTATTGCTGCACCGCTAAACTCCGGAAGCAGAACCTCTCAGTATATTCAGGCTATTGTTGATTCATCTGTAGAAAACAAGTTGGCTTCCGATTCAAATTTTGTAGCTTATAAATATGACCTTTGGGCTAAGAGTCAGATTGTAGCAGTGCTTTCTGCAAACACAATTGAGGAGCTTAATAAAAAGATTCTGAATAATGCAGACGATATTCTATATAACTTTCAAAAAAAATCTGATGAAAGATTATTCAATAATTTATACAACCCGACATACGAGCGTGAAGACATTGAAGGAAAATTTCTGCGTGATTACGGCTGGGTTATTTATGTTCAAGCCGATTACGTTGTTGCAGTTGAAAAACCCGAAGATAAATTTATCTGGCTTAGAAGATCACCGGGCACAGAAATGGAACGCTGGATATTCATTCACTGGATTGATAATGCGACTCCGGATTATATGTCACAGGATTCGATAAAGGTTATCAGGAACAGGGTAACGAAAAAATATTATCAAACAAGCGATGATGCATCGCACGTGGTAGTTGCATCAGATAATTTTGTAGTAAATGAAATTAATTTTAACGGTCGGTATGCTCTGTTCACCCAGGGTTTATGGGAACTTAATATTAAAGGAATGGGCGGACCCTTTGTAAATTATTTTTTCTATGACGAAAATACTCAGCGGATTTATATGATCGATGGTTCTATTTATGCGCCGAGATATTACAAACGAAACCTTATCCAGCAGATGGATGTTACGCTTCAATCATTCAGAACTAAAGCTGAACTTACAAAGGAGAGAATTACAGAATTACTCGAAGCAATTGAAGACTAATTCTTCAACACTTCCAGCAGAGCGGGATGAAGCTTAAATCCCGGAAGATCTTTCTGGATTTTTTTCAGATAAATTTTTGCTCTGTCTGTTCTTCCGAATTTAACTTCATAAAAAGCACGGTTGGATAACATCTTCCCAACCATATTTTCTATTGTTTCAATATAAACATTTCTGTTAGACCAGAACCGTATTTGAAAATCAGGATCTGGTGCCGGAACATATTCATCTCCCTGAACAACTTTGTAGAAAAATAAATGAGGAACGAGTGTATAGCCTTCCGGTAATCTGAATTCACCGCGCTGCATTTCCTGATCAAAAAGTTCAGGGGCAATGAAATAATCCCTGCTGCTCACATTTGTCTTGATTAGATTGCTCATTATTGCTTTGTACAAATTCTCTAAAAGTGTGGGATTGAAATTTTCATCTCTTTCAAACGGTTGAAGTGCGACAAGAAACTGATTGACTTCGTTTTGAACACCCTTTAAAATATCCGGATCTTGATTTTCAATTTGCTTGTAATACCAAGATCTTCGCAGTAATTCTTTATCGATAACCGTAACATCTCTTCTGTAATCCTCAACAAACTGATAATAATAAGAAGCCGAAATAAAGTAATCCCACTGGTAGCTGAAGATAATCGAGTTTTCAGGAACGGTATTCAGAACAGCTTTTGTGTAATCTTCATAAGTGTAAACATTGCTTTGATTGACTTCTCTGAAATTGAAGAAGAGTTGAATCGCAAGAACAATTCCTAACCCGGTGAGTGCATAATTCTTCGGAATATTTTTCATTTCTAAAAACTTGAGCGCACCAAATGCCGCTGAGAATGAAATCATCACAAAGGCGAGGAGAAAATACGAATCGATATCGTGGATATCGTAGTTAATTGAATAAAATAAAGTGAAGAGAAATGTTATCAGAATAAATAAGCCTAAAGATCTTGATTTGAATAAAGAAACAAACAATCCAAACAATGCGAGTATTAATCCAACGAAAAATTCAAATGGAAGAATACTCCAGAAATGGCTAAACTGTTTTCCGGCTGAATCGAACGAAGTGAACAACCAAACCTGGTATTGTCTGCCGGTTACGTGACGATAAATTCTTTCCCAATCAATTGGATTTCCCCAATTCAATATTGGATTCTGCGAAGCTCTCAATGGCAGATAGGAATAAACCACAACAAGAACGACAATGAAAAGTGCAATCATCAATGTTAATTTTTTGAAGCTGGCTGAATTGAATTTGTATCTCGAGAAATACAGATAGGCTGTTCCGGGAAGTATCATCAAAGTTGTAAGATGATTTGTAAACCCAAGAGCAAGGAAGAAAGCAAATAGTAGCCAGTTCGTCAGCTTATCATTCTCAAAAGAATTTACGTATGCTTTCAAAAGAAAAAGAATGATGAGAGAAATCAGAAGCAAGTGGAGCGAATAAACTTCCACCGAAGTGCTCTGAAACCAGAATGTCCTGCTGAATGCAAGCGTCAATCCTCCAAATACTGCTGCAAGTAATTTGAAGTTTTCTGGAATGTCAATTTGTTTCTCAGTAATAGTCTGATCTTTCGCTTTCTTCTTGTCCTTCTTTGTTGATTCTTTAGATGAACTTTTCTTTTTGAATACAGCAAGATTATCAAGACAATATTTTATTGTATAAGTGAAAACTCCAACTCCGGCACTGCAATAAATTGCTGCAAGAATATTCAGCTGAAATATCTTTGAAAAGGGAAGAGGAATCAACGAAAATAAATAACCAATCATCGTGAACAATGGATAACCGGTCGGGTGCGCGATTCCAAGTGTGGCCTGAACCGCCGAAAGCTCACCGGAATCTATCTGCACAACTGAAGGTGCAAGCGTGAACAAGTAAACTATAAATGTAAAAAGTGCTGTGACGAGGTAGAAATATTTCTTTACAAAATTCATTTTCTATTTTTTCCGGATGATTGCAGAATAACTCTCTCTATTGAATTGAAGAACAGAATTTATTTTTTTCTTTAACGATGCACCGTTTTCAATTTTCATAAACCGAGCAAGCTTATCAAACTTTTTTTCTTCAGTCGATAACTTTGACGAACTGCTGCTGAAAGCAAGCTGATTAAAAATTTCTAAATTCTTAATGAAAATGTAATTATCGGCAAGCTCATTTAAAACTTTTTTATGCTTCGATTTACCCGAAAGTGTATCTAAGATTGTTGAAATGGATTTACCGGTAAACAATGCTGCCAATCCAGAATCTGACAAAATAAGATAGTGCGCAATGTATTCAACATCACTCAAGCCACCGGCACTTTTCTTAAGGTCAACCAATCCCATTTCAGCAGGAAAACTTGATATTGATTTTGATCTGATATCGTTTATGCCTTTAATGATTTCCTCAGGATTTAATTTTGCTACTCTTTTCTGAAATGTTTTCAGAAGTCTCATAAAAAGCTTTTCATCACCACTTACATAACTTGCTTTCAGAAATGATTGAAGTTCCCAGATCCTGGCCCGGATGTCCAGGTATTCAGTGTATTTATCAAAATCCCACACGAGCTGACTGCTTGCACCTTCGGGTCGCAATCTGCAATCAACTGAAAATGGTGCAAGTTCTGTTTTTAATTTAGCAAGCAGCTCCTGAAAATCATTTTGGACTTTTAAGTACTTGCCAGAATTCTTTACAGCAAAAATCAAATCAACGTCTGAAGCAAATGTCATTGTTTCTGTTCCTGTGCTTCCGAGAACAATAATCAAAAAATCTTCTTCCCACTTTTTCTTTTTACTGAATTCATCTGAGACCGAGCTTATCTTTTGCCTAACTGATTCACTCAACAATTTTGATGCGATCTCAGGTTCGATGAGTTTAATTGCTAATTGCACTGCGAGTCTGAACAAACTATTTTTTAAACGGATTGTTTTGGCTTCACTCAATATAACTTCGCTCAGAAAATCCCTGCTCAAAAATCCTTCTCTGAGAATTTTATCTTCTGCAAAAAGATCGATAACCAACTGCGAATTTTCACACAACTGCAAAAAGATTTTTAGAAAATTTTCATTAGTGAATTCTTTATACCAGATAGAAGGAAAGTCGGCTTGCTTTATTACACGAACAAAATTTGAAAGACACAGATCAGGGTTATTCGATTTGAGTAAAAAGTTATTAATGACTTCTTCAATCTTAGCGAATGCTTCTAGCGTTGATTTATCAAATTTACGACTTACTGTTAAACCTTTTCCTTCTCTCAAAAAAGTAACATCAGATTCTGCTCTCTGAGGATTAATGAATTTGATCTGACTGAAAATATATTGTTTATCCTGGGATTTTTTTGTTTCTCCGAGAATAGAATTATAAATATCCCGGACATCTTTTCTAAAAGTTTGAACTTGGTCCTTGAATTCTTTCAGTGATTTGAAACCGAGAAAATGACTTAACTTTTCCACGATTTCTCCACTCTCCGGAATGGTGTGCGTTTGAGTATTATTCATCAATTGCAGGAAGTGCTCGATTCTCCTGTAAAAAATATATGCTTCGCGGAGCGTCTTATTCTCAGATTTTTTTAGAAGTTTTGAACTCTCTAATTTTTCCAGTGCAATCAATGTGTTACCCGTTTTTAGAGATGGATTTTTTCCGGCATTCAAAAGTTGAAGTGCCTGAGCAACAAACTCTATATCTCTTATTCCACCAGCGATTGTTTTAATGTTTCCTGACTCTTCGCTTTCACGTTCAATAATTTTTCGAAGCCTTTTCATCTGCTCAATTGGTGAAACAAAATGAACGGCAGGATAAATAAATCTGTCAATGTATTTTATGAATTGCGAATAAAGCTTTTCACTTCCTCCAAGAAATCCTGCTTTAATTAACATCTGTCTCTCCCAATCGCTTCCTCTGCTTTCGTAGTAATCAAGATATTCCTGCAGACTTCTGCATGACGATGAACTTTTACCATCAGGTCTTAATCGAAGATCAATTCTGTACAAACTTCCCGCTTCTGATGATGTACACTTCTCAAGAAATAACTGAATTGTCTCCGATAGAATTTCACTATAATATTTACTCCCAACAAACTTTTTTTCTTTTAAGGATTTCCGACCACCAACCCCCAACAACCCACTACCAACTTCGCTATCTTCATCGTAGAAGATTATAATGTCAATGTCAGAACTATAATTCAATTCACCACCGCCGAGCTTACCGAGTGAAATTATACAATACTCTTGCTTTACTTTTGCAATTTTGTATTTATTGAGAATGAGCTGGTAGCAGCTTTCAAATAATTTACTGGTTAAAGTTGTTGCAAGAATTGAAAGTTCAGAGGTTATTTCTTGAACTTCTGCCTGACCAAAAATATCTTTCAATCCAATCCTGAGTATTTCTCTTCTCTTGATAGAATTGAGTGCGTGAGTTTTTGCGTCGAGTGAATTATATCGTAAAATTCTTTCTTCTACTTCAGCATCAAATACTTCTTTATCCAGCATTGAATTAAGAATTGATGAATCAGTAACGAGATAAAAAACTCCGGATTGATAACGAGTATATCGCTCAAATAATTACTGTTAGAGGCAATGCTTACAAGTATTTCAACATAATGAGGATAACGAAGACATTCGCTGAGGAAAAAGAATTTGTCAAACATTCCATTGATTATTCTCAGCAAGTTTGATTCAGATGAATGTGTGAAGTAATGTTTTTTTATTTCTGAAGAGAAAAGTTTTATCAGGCGTTCAAAATCCTGCGGCGGAAGTGCACCGGCAGAAAAGCCGGCAAGCTTATTTATGAAATCATCAGATAAAGTTTTTAATCGCAAATGAATTGAACTCTTAAATTCAAATAATCAATTATTACTCAAATTTAAGGATAAATGGGCTTGTTAGTACATTATTATGATGTATTCTCGAGAAGCTGTTTGAATTTAGAATAAAATTTTAGAATTATCTAATTATATAATCCAAAATACCAATTGCCTTTAAATGTATTATCGACTGTTGTTTCATTAATAAAAAGTGTATCTGAATTCTCAATCAGAGAATGTACTCTGAAATTCCAACCTTTTAAATAATGACAATTAATTTTATTAATGCTTGTTTTTGTTCCTCCTTGATTAATACAATCTCCGGTAACTGTTAATTCTCTGTCAGAGTAAAGTAAGCTAGTTATATATTCTCCGCCAGCTGGATATTCATCAAAAGACTTTTCGGAACAATATATAAATCCAATTTTAATATTATTTTTATAAAGGATATAAGATGAATGAGGATAGATAAGAGCGGAACTATCACTGATTATGTTTGTAGTACATCCATTAATGTTGTTAAGAAGGAAATCTGGGGGTTCTTCAAGTTCGATTTCAAAACTACCGTCTGACTCAATTGCACCAGATGAAATTACTATAATAGAATCGCCGGTCGGTCTTATAATGTATACTCTATCGAGACGTATTACTACACTATCACCTAAATTATAATTCTCTAATTGTCCTTTCAATCTTTTTAAGGAATATTCGTTTGGCTCTATCACTGAATCTGAACAGTAATGAAATAAGAAGATCGAACTAAAGATTATAGCAAGATATTTCATATTTCCCCCATAATTAGTCAATAAAAAATATTTTTCATTTGTAATCTCAGAATTCATTTTCTAAAAAACAACAAATGGATAATTACACTTACTTAAATTAGTATGCGATCTATTCTAACCAAAATTTCTTAAATTGCATTTCAAAACTTACATAAGTATGTTAAACGCACTATAATTAAGGAGTTAGACACTGAATGTTAAATATTGTTAAGAAATTATTCGGCGATAAGCACGAGAAAAATCTGAAGGTTCTCTGGCCTGTCGTTGAGGAAATTAACCAGGAATATGAGAAGCTTAAGCCACTTTCCGATGATGAATTACGAGCAAAAACACAGGAATTCAAAGATAAAATAAATGAACACACCGCTGAGACAAGAAAACAAATTGCTGAACTAAGAGAAAAACTCCAGAGTGATGAGGAGTTTGATCGAATTGCAGTCTATGATGAACTCGATGCATTGAATGAAAAACTCGACGAAGAATATGAAGAGATACTAAATCAAATACTTCCGGAAGCTTTTGCAGTTGTAAAATCAACCTGCGAAAGATTGGTTGGTAAAACCTGGACAGTCGTCGGAAACAAAATTCATTGGGACATGATTCCGTATGATGTTCAGTTAATTGGAGGAATGGTTTTGCATCAGGGAAAGATTGCTGAAATGGCCACCGGTGAAGGTAAAACTCTTGTCGCAACACTTCCAGTTTATCTTAATGCTCTTACCGGCAGAGGAGTTCACCTTGTAACTGTAAACGATTATCTTGCCCAACGTGACAGCGAGTGGATGGGTGAGATTTATAAATTTCACGGACTCACAGTCGGCTGTATTCTCAACACGATGGATCCGCGACAAAGAAAAGAAATTTATAACCGCGATATCACCTTCGGAACCAACAATGAATTTGGTTTCGATTATCTTCGTGATAATATGGCAATTGATAAGGAAGGACAGGTTCAGCGCGGACATAATTTTGTAATTGTAGATGAAGTTGACTCGGTCTTGGTTGATGAGGCAAGAACGCCGCTGATCATCTCCGGTCCGGTTGATGTTGACGATCATAAGTTTATGGAAATGAAACCAAGGATTGAAAGGATTTTTAAAAAGCAGAAGAATTTAGTTGCAAGCATGTTAGCTGAAGCAGAAAAAATTCTCGAAGAACAAGGTGCAACTCCTGAAGCAGGCGTGCATATTTTCAGAGCATATCGAGGCTTGCCGAAGAACAACAAACTGATGAAAGTAATTAGTGAAGCTTCCAACAAAAAACTTATGCAGGAAACTGAGCTTGAATATCTTCGGGAAAAAGCAAAGAATATGCACATCATTGATGATGAACTTTACTTCGTAATCGATGAGAAGAACAACAGTATTGACCTTACAGAGAAAGGACGGGAAGAGCTTGCGCAGGGAAGCGGAATGGAAAAAGATTTCTTCGTACTTCCCGATCTCGGAACAGAAATAAGCAAGTTTGAAAACGATCCGAATCTATCTGAAGAAGAAAAAATTAAAAAGAAAGATGCTCTTTATTCAAGATATTCTGAAGCGAGTGAAAGGATACACACACTTCACCAGCTTTTGAAGGCTTATACTTTATTCGACAAAGATGTTGAGTACGTTGTAACTGAGGATGGAAAGATTGCAATCGTTGATGAGTTTACGGGTCGCGTTTTACCCGGAAGAAGATATAGTGATGGATTACATCAGGCGATTGAAGCAAAAGAAAATGTGAAGGTTCAGAGAGATTCGCAGACGCTTGCGACGATTACTCTTCAGAATTATTTCAGGATGTATAAAAAGTTGGCCGGTATGACAGGTACCGCAGAAACTGAAGAGAATGAATTCTTCCAGATTTATAATCTTGAAGTAGTAGTGATTCCTACTCACAAGGCCTGTATTAGAGATGATACAGATGATTCGATTTATAAAACAAAAAGAGAAAAGTATAACGCAGTAATAGAAAAAATTGAAGAACTGAAAAAAGAAGGACGACCTGTACTTGTTGGAACAACTTCGGTTGAAGTTTCAGAAACTATCAGCAGAATGCTGAAGCGAAAAGGAGTTCAGCATAATGTTTTGAACGCAAAACAGCATCAACGTGAAGCAGAAATTGTTGCACACGCAGGTGAGATAAGTGCTGTTACTATTGCAACGAATATGGCAGGGAGAGGAACTGATATTAAACTTGGTGCAGGAGTTAGAGACAGAGGTGGACTTTATATTCTCGGAACCGAAAGACACGAGTCAAGAAGAATCGATCGTCAGCTTCGCGGTCGTTCAGGAAGACAGGGCGATCCGGGAACTTCCAAATTCTTTTTATCGCTTGAAGATGACTTGATGAGATTATTCGGCTCAGATCGTATTTCGTCCGTTATGGAAAGAATGGGATTGAAAGAAGGCGAAGTAATCCAGCATCCTTTGATCAGCCGTTCAGTTGAAAGAGCACAGAAGAAAGTTGAAGAGAATAACTTCTCAATACGCAAACGTTTGCTTGAATATGATAACACAATGAATTCGCAAAGGGAAGTTATCTACACAAAGCGTAACCGTGCTCTGCAGGGCGATAGACTTAAGAGTGAAGTTTTCGATTTGCTCGATGAATACATCACCGCATTAGTCGATATGTATTTTGAAAATGTTGAAGCAGACCAGATCAGAGAAGAGCTGATGATGAAGCTGCTCGTTGATGTTAAAGTTGAACCGGAAGAATTTGAAAAGCTCGGTAAAGATGGATTGAAAGAAAAACTCCTGAACGCTGCAAAAGAATTCTATAATAAAAAGGAGCAAATGCTCGGTTCTGAATTAATGGCAAGACTTGAACGATACGCAATGCTTAGTGTAATCGACACAAAATGGAAAGAACACTTGCGCGAAATGGACGATTTGAAAGAAGGAATTGGACTTCGTGCTTACGGACAAAAGGATCCGCTTGTTGAATACAAAGGTGAATCATTCAAACTTTTTGTTTCTCTTCTTGAACAAATAAGAAATGATGTTGTATCGTTCACATTTAAGTTTTTCCCGCACGCACCGGGAGAAGTTCAGCAGCAGAGAAGGCAGCCTGTAACAAGAATGACAGAAAGTAAAGCAGTTACGACGAATATTGGTCTTCAGCAAAAACCAAGTTCTGCTCAGGTTGCCGGGAAAATGCAGCCGATTCAGATTGCTGAAAAAGTCGGAAGGAATGATCCATGTCCCTGCGGTAGTGGGAAAAAATATAAACAGTGTCACGGCAAATAGGAGAACTCTGTGAAAAAAATAGAAGCAATAATCCGTCCGTTCAAGCTTGAAGAAGTAAAAGAAGCTCTTGTTGAAATTGGAATACGTGGACTTACAATTTCAGAAGTAAGAGGTTACGGCAGACAGAAAGGTCACACAGAAACTTACCGCGGAAGTGAATACAGGATTGAATTCGTTCCGAAAATAAAAATTGAAGTTGTAATCGAAGACTCGAAAGTTGAAAAAATTGTCGATGCAATATTAAAAACGGCTAAAACAGGTCAGGTTGGCGATGGCAAGATATTCATTTACAATGTTGAAGATGTGGTAAGAATCAGGACCGGTGAATCGGGTAAGGACGCCCTGTAAATTGCCTTTTTGTTTTATTTAATCTTTGATAGTTTCGGGTGCGATGTTCACCAATCTCTTAAAAGAAAAAATTCTACTGACACTGCCTTTATTGATTCTGCTTACCGGCTGCGGTGTTTGGGATAACTTCATTACCTACTTTAATCTTTATTACAACGCTAACGAACTCTACACTAAAATTGAAAAGCAGATAACAGATCAGAAAAAAGATCTGTTTTCAATAGAACCGCCGGCAATACCACCCGCAGCGAATGCAGATGTACAGAAATTAATTGAGAAGTGTTCTGTAATTCTTCAATTTCATTCAACTACTTCTTATGTTGATGAAGCACTTTTGATGTTAGGCAAAGCGTTTTATTACCAGAGGAACTATTTAAAATCACAACAAAAATTTAAAGAGCTTCTTGCTGCCGATCCTGAAGGAGAGTATGCTCTTGAATCACAATTGTGGATCGGTAAGTGTGATATGAGATTAAGAAATTATGCCGATGGTCTGGCGCAATTAAAAGAAGTGCGAGATATAGCCATCGAAGAAGATGAAGAAGAAATTATGGAACAGGCTTATATCGAAGAGATTGTGTACAGAAAAACAATTGAAGATATTCCTGCAGCTATACAGGTTGCAAATGAATTTCTGGAAATATCAGAGAATGAAACTATCAATGCTGAGCTATGGTATGAAGTCGGAAACCTGAATATGCAGATCGGTGATAGTCAAAGTGCAGTAGTTGCATTTCAAAATGTATTCGAGCATTCACCATCATATGATCTTGAGGTCTCCGCTAATCTCAAGCTTGGCAGTGCACTCCGTACAATCGGTGAAACCGAAAAAGCTTATGAGATTTTCACTAATATGAGATCAGAAGATAAGTACGCTGATAAATATTCAGATATAGATCTTGAAATAGGAATTACAGAGAATGCTCTTGGTAATTATGAAGCTGCGATTAATCAACTGATAATGGTCGATACGACTTATAAAAATACACCAGTCGCTGGTGCAGCTAAATATGAAATTGGAAATGTTTACGAACACGGTATAAAGTTGCTCGATAGCGCTGCTGTCTTCTATCAGAAAGCATCAACTTCATCTTTACCAAAAGAATATATTCTTCCCGCAAAAGAAAAGCAAAGACTCTTCAGTAGGTATGTACTAATCAAAAATGATTTGAATAAATATGGCAAGCAACTGTTTTATTTACAGAACCCGGATCAATTCTCACTTGATTCAATGAAATATGTACAGGATTCATTAGCAATTGCCGAGGAGATTGCAGAAGTTAAAGAACTTCAGGAAAGCTGGTCGGGACTTGAAACATTACTTTTAGGTGAGAGTGATACAACCGGGTTTTTCATGGATTCTCTCAAAGTAGCTGATACGCTGATTGTATATCTCAAAGATTCACTTGAGTACATCAACAGGGATACAATTTTCAGCAAAATCAGAAATCCCTTGCCGGAAGATTCTCTGCTTGTTGCGCAATTTGACAGTATGTTTACGAACAGGACATTCGATCCGAACGCGAAAGTCATTTTTGAACAGAAAAAGCGTGAGCGTGAAGCACTTGCAAACCAGTTAATCGCCGCACTACCGGATACACTGAAGTTTAAAAATAATCCTCCGAGGAAACCTAAAATAAGCGAGGATTCTCTCAAAACTCTTCTGGCAAAAAATCAGCTTGAGCTTGGGAATCTGTTTCTCTCCGAATTTGATTTGCCTGATTCAGCATACAAATATTACCACAGTAATCTTACTGAGTACCCCGATAATTCTTTTTATGCGACTTCGATGTTTGCGATGGGCAGCTACTATCTTACCGTGGATAATCAAAAAAGTGCAGACAGCCTTTTTAATATCATCTACGAAAATTATAAAAATGAAAACATAGTGAACGCAGCAGCAGTTAAATTGAATAAACCTCTTATTGATTTGAATTATGATCCTGCAGTCGACGAGTACAAACTGGCAGAGGAGTTTCTGCTGGAAGGAGATTATTACTCGGCAATTGATAAACTAAAAGAAATCCCGAAGCAGTATCCGAAATCTACAGTTGCACCAAAAGCAATTTATGCTTCCGGATGGATTGAAGAAAATGAACTTAAAGATTATTCAGCGGCAGTAACGTCATACGATACTTTAATAGCAAAATACCCCGCTTCAGAGTATGTAAGGATTGTCGCTCCAAAAGTCACAGCATATAAACAGGAAAAAAGAAAACAGGAAACAGCTTTGCTGGACTCACTCAATGCGTTGACCTCATCTGATTCAATGGAGGCAAATAATATAATTCCTGAAGAAATTTTGGTACCGCAGCAGGATACAATTCAGGTTGCTTTGGAGGATGAACAGCAGACAGTCGAGCAGAAAGAGACAGTTACAGAGCAGAAGAAACTTCCTGTTAACAAAGAACCTGTTTGGAATCCACGTAGACGAAGATAGTTCCAAGATCAAAGAAAAAAGTAAAAAAATAATCTTTTGACTTTAATAGTTTATCTTAATATCTAAAACTGTTCATCTCATATATCTATTTTAATTGAACCATGAACCGTCGCCATCTGTTAGAGTTAATTGAAGAAGGGGAGAATCTTCAATGCGAATTCAAACGTCATTTTACAACACCAGAAAAGATTGCAAGAGAGATGATTGCTTTTGCAAACACAAAAGGCGGGTATATGATCTTTGGTGTTGATGATGACAGGGAGGTAGTCGGAGTAGATAGTGAGAAAGCGGAATCGGAAATGATAAAAGATGCCGCAGACAATTTTTGTGAACCACCACTAAAATATTCAATCGATTTTATTGAAGTATACGGGAAAGAAGTTGTTGTAGTCAGCATTCCTGAGTCAGATTACAAGCCGCATCGATTGCAGGATTATGAAAATGAATTTGATATTAACAAAGCAGTTGTTCTCGTCCGTCTGAATGATAAAAGTGTTACAGCAAGTAAAGAGATGGTAAGAATCCTTCGGGCAAATTCTTCAAATCTTGCATTAAAAAAATACCAGATAGGAGATGTTGAAAAAAGAGTTTTTGAGTATTTATCGTTGTACGAAAGAATTTCTGTTAAAGAATTAAGTAATCTTGTTAACATTTCGGAAAGAAGAGCTTCACGAACACTCGTAAAAATGGTTCGTGCAAATCTTCTTTTAATTCATACAAAAGATAATGGTGAAGAGTTTTTTACGGCAGCAGCGTAGAGTAAATTCCAAATCACAAAAAACTAAATCACAACTAAAAAATTTCTCTCAATCTAAAAATCGTCACTCCATACGCAACTGCAACATTTAACGATTGTTTTATCCCAAACTGTGGAATCTCGATTGAAAAATCACACATATCCAGAATTTCCTGTGAGACACCGGTAATTTCATTTCCGATTACTAGACAAACCGGGAAAACATCTTTCTTCAATTCATAGTAGGGAAAACTTTTACTTGTTAATTCAAGCGCACAAACTTTGATTCCATTCTCTTTCATTTGGCGGACAACTTCTTTCGGATCTTTCATATATTCCCATTTTACACTTTCAGTTGAACCGAGTGAAGTTTTCAATACATCTTTATTGCCTTTTGGTAAATCAGGATGAGGAGGATATGGAGTATAACCGCAGAGAAAAAGTTTTTCAATCATTGCTCCATCGGATGTTCTGAATATTGAACCGACGTTGTAAGAACTTCTGATGCTGTTCAGCAAAACATAAACAGGGAGCTTTTTAACTTTGTGGATAGAATCAAGTGTGCTTCTGTTCTTTGCTATTTCATCGTGAGTAAGTTTTTTCATGAGATTTGAAACTTCGTTGCCAATTGTCCGCAAGCTGCTGCAATATCATCACCCTGAGTATTTCGCAGCATCACGGTAATGTTTTTTTCTCTTAACTTATCAGCAAACGTGTGGATTCGCTCCATCGGTGTTGATCGGAGTTTTCCAGCTAATCCGGAAGGATTCATATGTTCAAGTGAATTGAAAGGAATAATATTCAGCTTACTCGGAATTGTGCTCATCAATCTTGCAAGTGCTTTAATGTCTTCGTCACGATCGTTTATTCCATCCAGCATAACGTATTCGAAAGTTATTCGAGTATTTGTCTTTGCCGCATAACTTTTTAATGCATCGATGTTTTCTTTGAGAGAATACTTTTTGTTTATCGGCATTATTTTATTCCTGATATCTTCAAAACACGAGTGAAGGGAGAATGCGAGTTTCACTTTTAATCCTGTTTCCTCGAGTTCCTTTATTTTAGGTGCAATACCTGCAGTTGATACAGTAATTTTTTTCAGACTGATTCCTGTCGTTAATTCTTCTGCAAAAATTTCAAGCGACTTTACCGTTTCTTTAAAGTTCAGAAGAGGTTCACCCATACCCATATAAACGATGTTTGTTATCTCGCTTTCTTTATAATCCTTACTGGCGAGTTTAAACTGATCGAAAATTTCTCCGGCTGTTAGATTTTTTTCGTAACCCATCAATCCTGTTGCGCAAAACTTACAATCAAGCGGACAGCCAATCTGTGTTGAGATGCAAAGAGTTGTTCGTTTCTTTTCAGGAATAACAACTGATTCAATTTTGTTTCCTTCGCTTGTTTCAAAGATATATTTTTTTGTTCCAGTTGAAGGAGAAACTTCACTCGTTAGATAAGTGAGCGTATCCGTATATAGATTTTCTTCAAGCTTACTTCTCAAAGATTTTGGAAGATTGCTCATTAAATCAAAGCTATCGACCATATCCCCGTACATCCATTTGAAGACCTGTTCGGCCCGGAATGCAGGCTCACCTTCAGAAATAAAATATTCTTTTAATTCTTTGAGTGTAAGTCCCTTAATCGTGTGTTTTTCTTTAGTCATATTCCAAAAATAGTCCATCTGTATCCTACTGACAAAATTATCGGTGCCGTGATTTCTCACAAATATTCTTTGCCAGAGATTTCATATTACATTATTTTTGACACGGAAAATAATTCATCTCCAGAATGCATCTAACTTGTCAAATAAAAATTAACGGGGTAAAAAATGAATTTTGATTTTACTGAAGAACAATTGATGATCCAGGAATCCGCTCGTGATTTCGCGCAGAATGAAATAGCACCTTCAGCCGTTGAGCGTGATATCAATGCAGAGTTTCCAGCTGAGATAATAAAGAAAATGGGAGAACTTGGATTTTTAGGAATGATGGTTTCTCCTGATTACGGCGGTGCAGGAATGGATACAATCAGTTATGTTCTTGCAATGATAGAAATTTCCAAAGTGGATGCGAGTGTCGGAGTGATAATGTCCGTCAACAATTCACTTGTCTGCTGGGGATTGGAAGAATACGGATCAGATTATCTGAAACAAAAATATTTGGTTCCGCTTGCAAAAGGTGAAAAGCTCGGTGCGTTTGCTTTGTCAGAACCGGAAGCTGGAAGCGATGCGACTCAACAGCATACATTAGCCGATAAAGATGGAGATCATTTTGTTTTGAATGGAATGAAGAACTGGATTACGAATGGAACAACTGCCGATTATTATCTGGTTATGGCACAATCTGATAAATCAAAAGGTCACAAAGGGATTACAACATTTCTTGTTGAAAAAGGAACTCCCGGATTCGGTCACGGGAAAAAAGAAGATAAGCTTGGTATCAGAAGTTCAGATACCTGTTCATTGACATTTGAAAATTGCAGAGTGCCAAAAGAAAATATTGTCTGGGAAGAAGGTAAGGGATTCAATTTTGCGATGAATACTCTCAATGGCGGAAGAATCGGAATTGCCTCACAGGCGCTGGGAATTGCTGAAGCTTCACTCGAAGCTGCTATCAAATACTCAAAAGAAAGAAAAGCTTTTGGAAAAGAGATTGCAAATCTTCAGGCAATACAATTTAAAATTGCTGATATGGCAATGAAACTTGACGCTGCAAAATTATTAACTCTGAAAGCCGCAGCGTTAAAAGATGCTCACAAAAAATATTTTGCAGAAGCTGCTATGGCAAAACTTTACGCTTCAAAGATTGCTGTTGAATGTGCGCTGGAAGCTATTCAGGTGCACGGTGGTTATGGTTACGTGCGGGAATATTTGGTTGAAAGATATCTTCGTGATGCGAAGATCACCGAAATTTATGAAGGAACTTCGGAAATTCAGCGAATAGTGATAGCAAGGTCACTACTTGATGCAAAGTAAACTAGTTTTAAATCTTCTCTCCCTACTTTTTACAACATCTGCTTTTTGTCAGATTGAAAGTCTCAAATGGCAAAAGGCAGATGTCTCCTACGAAAAACAAATCCATTACAATAAAAGAAACTATTCATTCGAGTCAGAAAATGCTGGTGAGTTTATGGCTAAGTCTCTTGCGAATGCTTATTGGTTTTTTATTTCAGATGTTGATGGAGAGAATTGTCCGTTCAGACCAACCTGTTCTGCTTTTCTTCTTCAATCAGCTAAAGAGACAAACATATTCCAGGCGTCGTTGATGTTCTTTGATCGATTTACTCGTGATATGAATTTGGCAAAGGGTCATAACCATTATCCGAGAGTCAGTTCCGGTCATTTTTATGATCCACCGCAGAATTATACTTTGAATCAGGGAAGAATTAATTATCTGCCTCCTTCATCCATTGTTGATGATGAATGAGAATCCTATTAACAATTATTTTTCTTATTGCTCTTCCAGTTTTTCCTCAATCACCTTCATTTGATTTTCATTCACCTGAAAACATAAAAAAATTCGCTGATTATCTTTTTTGCGAAGGTGATTATTTGCGTGCAATTGAGCAATACGAATTACTTGATAATCAGCTGCTCAATGACACAATTCAGTTTAAAATGATGCTCGGATATTCTGAATTGAATCTCTATCAGTATTCGAATGAAATCTTAGGTAGTATTTCAGTTCAATCAAAATTTTTTCCCGATGCGTACTTACTATCATTAAAGAACAAATTATTAATTGAACCAAAGTTGCTGTTTCCCAATGATAAACTCTCCTATGATAGTTACTACGAAGAAAGAATTAATAAGCTTACCATCATCTCAAAATTATATGATGAGAATTTTTCAATATCGAAAGAAAAGTTTATCGAACCATTTGATGAAGGTGAAAAACAAACTGTTGCAATGTTTTATGATTTGAAAACGAATCCGCCGTACAAAAATCCCGCACTTGCAGGAGTCATGTCGGCGATTATTCCGGGAAGCGGAAAAATGTATGTCGGAGAATGGGGAGATGGGGTAACTGCATTAGTCATAACGAGCCTTTTTGCTTTCCTTGCATATGATAATTTTCAAGCTGATCACCAGACACGCGCCTGGATTTTTACCGGACTTGGTGCATTTTTCTATGCCGGAAACATATATGGCTCAATTGCCTCAGCACAGATTTTTAATGCGAGGTTAATTTTGAATTCAGCAATGGTTTGAAATTATTTCTCGAAGAAAAAAATTATTTTGTACCTGACAATGATTTCTGCAAATAAAATATTATTCTCTGCTGTCTTAATAATAGTATTAACTCATCAGTCGATTGCACAGAATACATTGAAGCAGCAATTCGAACTTGCGAAAAATTTATACAGTGAAGAAAAATATTTTGATTCAATAACCGAGTTTAAACGTCTTCTATTTTTTGATGAGTTAAAATCATACGACTATGAAGCGAATTTACTCATTGGATTAAGCTATAAGTACGGAGCTAAATATTCTGATGCTGCGAGATATTTTACTATCGCAGAAATGAATGCTGCTACAAATGATGAAATATTTGAAGCCAAAATTGAAATAATAAAAGTGAATATTTTAAGAAGAACAACGACAAGAGCTTTAACTCTTCTTGATTCTTTACAGAGCAACCTGGCATTTAAAGATAAAGCTGATGAAATAAATTATTGGCGTGGATGGGCTTATATCTTTTCAGACGATTGGGAAAAAGCATCACAATCCTTTTCAGAAATAAAACCCGATCACCAACTTGCAGTTCTTTGTGATTCAATCACTAACGATTTGTACGACCCCGCTCTAGCAAAAGCTTTATCAATTGTTCCCGGTGCGGGACAATTTTATTCCGGTGAATATGTCAATGGACTAATTTCGATTGGCTGGAATGTTCTTTGGGGTTATCTTACAATAAATGCATTTATAGAAGACAGAGTGTTTGATGGTTTTGTCGTCGGCTCGCTATTGTGGTGGAGATTCTATTCGGGAAATTTACAAAACGCAGAAAAGTTTGCTATTGAAAAAAATCTTGCAAAGACAAATGCAGCTCTTCGATATCTTCAAAATGAATATAATGGAGTCAAACCTTGAAAAATTCACTCTTATATCTTAATGAAAAAATTATTAAAAAAAACTTTTGGTTAACGTTTCCAATTTGTGTGAGTCAAAAATTGCGACCATTAAATTTTGCGCATAAAAAGCAAGGTCGATATAACTTCCTCTTCTGTGGTTAAACCACTATTGTTAGCTTGTTCAGGCCTCGTAAAATAAATCTGCGGGATGATCCCTTATCATTCTGCAAAAAAAATATTGGGATTTCAGTCTTTGTTGGGTTGGTTTTACAACTCTTTCATAAACTATTTAATTTATTCTTTACCAGTTAACAGAAACAAAAAAAATATTTTCTTGGCAAATCTTTACCAGGTGGTTATTCAGTCCCAAGAAGTCTTTGGGGGAGGGCAATTTAGTTTGGACAAATTTTATTTCTCTCTCAAAGAACAAATGAGCAATTAATGTGTGTGAATACTTTTCGGGGTCTTGGTAAAATCATCTGTCAAACTTGAATGAATTGAGATTAAATTAGTGAAAACGGTCAATTCTCCCGGTAATTTTGGTCATAAATGATGTTGTGGGTCTACAATAAATATTTTTAGAATAATAAATTCTGTCCGGTTGAGTGAAAGTAAGTCATTACTTATGCATATTCACAGAGACTATGCTGAGTGGAGAAGAAAAAATGGTATCAATACAAATTATTTGATTAGAAATAAATAGTGTTGCAATGAAAAACCTTTATGAAATTCCGGTTGTTTACAAATCAGTTTTAGCGCTAGTATCTCTTTATGTGTTAATTGCATTTGTAAAACTTCCGCCAATTAACGGGGACGAACAATCAATGTTTTCTGAAATGGTTTACGGTACAGCGTGGAAACCATTTGTTTACAGGACACTTCTGCCAACTACTGTAAGAATAATTAGTGAAGTCATCCCGGAAAGCATTCACGAAACTCTCACAGAAAAAGTTGAAAGCAGCAGCTTTCTTATGCTTGCACTGGAAAAACTAATTTGGGAAAGTGAGTTCATAACTGAATATTTAATTGCGATGATACTGATGTATCTTTCACTGCTCGGATTTGTTTATGCATTCAGAAAATTATTCGATGAAATCTACATGACACCTTTGTGGTTCAAGAATGTTATCTCAATAATTCTTCTTTTTGCCATACCTGCTATGTTCCAACCTAATTACTCGAACTATGTATACGATTTTCCTTCATTGTTTTTATTTACGCTCGGACTTTTATTTCTCAAACAAAGAAAATGGAATCACTTTTTAATTCTCTTCTTCATCGCCTGCTTCAACAAGGAAACGATTATTCTTTTGACAATGATTTTTGCAATTCATTTTTATAGTAACAAAGAAATCAGTAGAAAATTTTATTATCAATTTATGGCTATTCAACTTTTGATTTTCGGATTCGTAAAAATCCTGTTGTTCATTTTGTTCATTAATAATCCCGGTGGCTTTGTTGAGTTCCACTTGATTGACAGAAACTACCTTCTTTTCAACGGATATTCATTAGCTACTTTTGTGGTATTACTGATTATCATTCTTTCAGTCTTCAGCAGATGGAAAGAGAAACCAAAGTTTCTGAAAGATTCTCTCTGGATTGGAATTCCACTGTTAATCTTGACTCTTTTGTTCGGTTTCTTCGATGAACTTCGTGATTATTATGAAGTTTTTCCGGTGATTATTCTGCTGATTTCGTTCAATATTGGCGGGATACTAAACGTTGATATTGTGCAAAAAGTCACGACCGCAAAATAAAATACCATTAAAATCTAATTTTAACTTGCTGAGCAATGTATTTTTTATAAATTTCCGATGAACTTTTAAGAAAATTATTCTGTTCAAATGAATAGGAATTCAAAAATAGAATTAAAAATTAAAGGAGTAATGATATGGCGATAATGATAACTGAGGAATGCATCAACTGTGGTGCTTGTGAACCTGAATGTCCGAATACTGCAATATATGAAGGTGGTGTTAACTGGGAATTAGCTGGTAAATCTTATGGTGACGGTGATGCTGCTCCATCTGGTGCAAGCGGATTTTATTCTGCGGAATTCTTTTATATAGTACCCGATAAATGTACTGAGTGCAAAGGTTTTCATGATGAGCCACAGTGTGCGGCTGTTTGTCCAGTTGATTGTTGTGTTCCCGATCCGAAGCATGTTTGAAACTGAAGAGCAGCTTCTTGCAAGGAAAGATTATCTTGATGGATTAGGCAGGTAATAATTTTTAACTGATTAACCCCGGCAATGTCGGGGTTTTTTTATTTTAAAGCCTCTCTCTCCTGTGAATTGACTCCCATCTTTTTTAATTTTAAGAAGTAAAGCATTAATTCTAATTAACTTTTCAGTTATGAAAATTGGAAAATACAAACTAAGCATTATCGAATCAGGTTCTTTCGGTCTTGATGGCGGAGCAATGTTCGGGATTATCCCAAAACCTCTCTGGCAAAAGACAAATCTCGCTGATGATTCAAATCGAGTTAGACTTGCAACTAGAAATTTATTATTAGAAAGCGATTCGAAGAAAATATTAATTGATACAGGAATGGGTGACAAGTGGGATGAAAAAGCAAAAAATATTTATGCTGTTGATGATAAGCATTCCATGGATTCTGCACTTTCAAATAAAGGATTAAAATCAGATGATATAACGGACGTAATTCTTACTCATCTTCATTTTGATCATACCGGCGGATCAACACTAAAAATAAATGGCAAGCTTCAGCCTGCATTCCCGAATGCAAAGTACTATGTTCAAAAGCAGAATTTTGAATGGGCCGTAAATCCATCTGACAGAGACAAAGGTAGTTATATCAAAGAAAATTTTTTACCGTTGATGGAAGAAGGAGTGCTTCATTTGATTGATGGTAATGACATTTTTGATGATGGGATTGAGTTTTTTGTCATCAACGGACATACCTTTGGCCAGCAAATGGTGAAAATCTCAGACGGAAGAGATACGTTTTTATATTGTGCTGACCTGATACCATTTTATTCGCACATACCGCTGCATTACATAATGGGTTATGATTTACAGCCACTTGTCACTCTTGAGGAAAAGAAAAAGTATTTAAACATTGCTTTGCAAGAAAACTGGAAATTATTTTTTGGCCATGATCCCGAAATTGCATTTGCGTCGGTTAAAAAATTTGGTGAAGGATATATTGTCGATGAAAAATTCAGATCATTTGAATAAGCTTCAGGAAAACGGCTTCTCATTTCTATGCTCGTGGAGTGATTTAGCAGAGGAAACAGGAAAAAGATTTGTAGTAAATGATATTGAGATAGCTGTATTTAAAATCAATGATGAAGTTTTCGCGGTTAGCAATATTTGTCCACATCAGCAAACGCGGTTGATTTATGATGGATTTATTGAAGACGAATTTGTTGTCTGTCCCGCGCACGGCTGGAAGTTCAATCTTCGAACGGGGAAAAAAGATACAGGCAGCAATGGCTTGCAGGTCTATCCGGTTGAAGTAGTTGACGATAAGGTTTATGTGAAAGTATTACCAAGACAAATGCAGTGGTAAAATTATATGTCATTCCTGCGTAAGCAGGAATCCACAAGTCAGTGCAAATCTGGATTCCCACTTTCGTGGGAATGACTACCAGCTAACAATTATTTTATTATATGAGACTCACCAATGAAATAGTAATCGAAAAAGCAAAACAACTTGGTTTTGATTTGGTTGGATTTGCAAAAGCAGAGATTTTGGAAGAAGAATCTGAACATCTTCAGCAATGGCTCGATAATAATTATCAGGCTAGTATGGATTACATGAAAAGGAATTTTGAAAAAAGAAAAGATGTTAAACAAATTCTTTCGAATGCAAAATCTGTGATCTCGTTAGGATTGAATTATTACACTCCTCACCAATATTCAAATGAAAAGCAAATGGCAAAGTCTCACGTTATGCCTGGGGAAAGATTATCATCATATAATCTGGTCAATGCTTGATGAACTTGAATCAGAATTAAAAAAGAATGATCCGTCATTCGAATCGATTTCTTATGTTGATACCGGTCCCGTGATGGATAAAGCATGGGCTGTTCGAGCGGGAATTGGCTGGCTTGGGAAACATACGAACGTAATCAATCGGGAAATTGGTAGCTGGTTTTTCATTGCTAACATTATTACAAATTGTGAGTTTGAATATTCAGAACCGATACCAGACTTTTGCGGAAGCTGTACTGCTTGTCTTGATGCTTGTCCAACCAAAGCGATAGTTCAAGAATATGTTGTGGATGCGAACAAATGTATTTCATATCTAACGATCGAAAATAAAGGAACCATTTCTGAAGAGTTTAAAGGAAAATTTGATGATTGGATTTTTGGCTGCGACATCTGTCAGGACGTTTGTCCGTGGAATCAAAAATTCCCGGTTGAAACAATGATAAAAGATTTTCATCCTGAGAATAAGGAATTAAATCTGACAGATATTCTTGAAATGACAGAAGAAAAATTCAAAGAGAAATTTAAAAACTCACCTATTAAAAGAGCAAAACTGAGTGGCCTGAAACGAAATGCTGCTTATCTTAGAGATAAATAACTTATAGATATTCTCAACTAGTCTAAACTGAATCTTTTGTAAATTTGCATAATCAAACCCAGGCAAATTAATTTTTAACTATAATTCATTTAAGGAAAAGTAATGGCGGATAATCATCACAAAATAATAATTATAGGTTCAGGACCTGCCGGATTTACTGCTGCACTTTATAATGCAAGAGCAAATCTGAAACCAGTGATATTTGAAGGAATGCAGCCAGGTGGTCAGTTGACAATTACTACTGAAGTAGAGAACTATCCCGGATATGAGCATGGTATTCAAGGTCCGGCATTGATGGACATAATGAGAAAACAAGCTCACAGATTCGGTGCGGAAAGCATTTACAAAGAAATTACAGAAGTTGATTTTTCAAAAAGACCTTTCGTTTTAAAATCGTACGATGAAGTTTATACTGCTGATGCGGTTATTGTAGCAACCGGTGCATCGGCAAAATTACTCGGACTTGAAAGTGAAAAAAAATATATGGGCTACGGTGTCTCTGCATGTGCAACTTGTGATGGATTCTTTTTTAAGAATCAGAAAGTTCTTGTGATAGGCGGTGGTGATACTGCGATGGAAGAGGCAACTTATCTTACTAACCATGCTTCAGAAGTAACAATCATTCATCGTAGGGAAGGATTCAGAGCATCGAGCATTATGCTTAACCGTGCACAGAAAAATCCTAAGATTAAATTCATGTTAAATAAAACCATTAAAGAAGTTGTTGGTGTTGAGCAGAATGGAATAAAAAGAATGACCGGTGTAATCCTGGAAGATACGCGTGATCATTCGACAGAAGAGTATAATGCTGACGGATTATTTATCGGAATCGGCCACAAACCGAATACTGAAATCTTCAAAGGTCAGCTTGATATGGATGAAGTAGGTTACCTGAAAGTAAAGCCTGGTTCAACTTACACAAATATTGAGGGAATTTTTGCAGCCGGAGATGTGAGTGACAGTAAATATCGTCAGGCTGTTACTGCTGCAGGTACTGGCTGTATGGCTGCACTTGATGCAGAAAGATGGCTTGAGGCACAGGAACATTAATAATTTTTGGTAGCACAGATTACCAATCTGTGCTACTCAAAACTAACATCCGATTTTAATTGCCAGCCTTTTTTTCTAAATCGTATGCACGCCTCATCTTGTTTCCATAAATGTTTGCGATCACAAATCCAATTCCAGTGAATATGAAGATTGAAGTTGGAGTTACAATTTCTCTCGTTTCTTCTGCTCCAGACATCAACCCGATACCAAGTCCGATTCCAAAGAATATGCAGATTATTCCGACTTTCATCAGCCAGAATGGATCTCTCTTCTGTTCAAAGAATTTTTTCATATCCTCTGCTGAGAGACCTTTATCGATAAGCATCTGTCTTTCTCTAGATCTGTAATAGATAGCTGTAACCGATATTAATCCGATTATTAGAAACATTACTATCGGAATAAATACAGCAACTACTTCTTCCTGCATTTTATTATCCTTTCTGTTGTTTAATTGTTGAGACAATATTTTCAACTGACAGGTTACAGTTTCATTAGGATAATAATATAGATTTTCTGCTCATTTTTTGCTTTTTAAGGAATCACCTTATATTTTTTAGTAGAATTAAATGTAGTGTAACTAAAATCACAATATGTTAGTCTAAGAATTGAATGAGAAATCTTTCTGATCAGGAAATAATCGATTCGGTTAGAAAAGGCAATAGTTCCGATTATTCAATTTTAGTGAATCGATACAAGAATAAAGCATTTTCGATGTTAAAAAGAATGCTGAAGAATGAATTAGAAGCAGAAGAAGTTCTGCAGGATTGTTTTTTGAAAGCGTATAATTCGTTGGTGAATTTTAAAGGTGAATCAAAATTTTCGACTTGGTTTTACCGGATAGTTTATAATTCAGCACTGACGAAGTTATCATCTCAAAAAAGAAAAACAGAAACCGAAATGACATCTGTTGAGGATCATTTCAATCTCGAAAGTGAATATAGTTCGGACGAAATTGAAAAGAAGGATGTTAACCATCTGATTCATAAAACAATTAGTAAATTGCCGGAAAGATATTCAGCAATTATTACAATGTTCTATTTGAATGAAATGACAATTGATGAGATAAGCGACGTAATGGGATTAACTGTTTCGAACGTGAAAGTAATGCTTCACAGATCAAGAAATGCATTACGCGATTTAATCTTAAAAACCAAACTAGCTAAAGAATTACAATGATTCAGATTACAGATGAAATATTAAATAAATATCTTGACGGTGAATTGAGCAGCGTAGAAGCTGAACAGGTAAAATCTGGTATTCGTAATTCAGAAGAGTTGCAAAGAAAGTTTAATGCACTGAAGTTAGTTCATGATAATTTATTCGCAATTAAAGAGGATGAAGTTTCCGCTGGCTTTACTGAAAAGTTGATGAAACAGATTATAAAAAGATCAACAGTTCCAAAACAGCAAAAGTACTTTATTGCTACAGTCGTGACATTTATCATATTGCTTTGCCTAGTAATTTTTGGTTTTTCTATTTCAGCTATGATTTCGGCAACAACCTCAGCAGCTAGCGACTCTCAATCTGTTTTTGATTCTGTATCGGGTTTAAGCGAGGGACTGGTGCGAACCATCCAGAATTTATTTAGTGGTGCGGGTTTGTCAATTGTCGGATCAATCTTTTCTCTGATCATTCTGATATCAGGTTATTTCTTTTTGAAATGCAAAAGCGGACTAAATCTGCAATCAGCAAATAATAAACCTCCCCGTACTTCCTTTCATTTAAATCGCGTCCAAAGTAATTTATCTTACAAATATTAATTTTTTATTTATGAATGATAAAACCGGTTATGTTGCAATTCTTGGTTTACCTAATTCGGGCAAATCAACCTTACTCAACACACTGCTCGGACAGAAACTTTCGATAATCACTTCAAAACCACAAACCACTCGAAAAAGAATTCTCGGAATTTTAAGTGAAGAAGATTACCAGATCATTTTTCTCGATACACCGGGAATACTTTCTCCTTCTTATCTTCTCCAGGAAAAAATGATGGAGGATGTAAAATCTTCACTTGATGATGCGGATGTGATTGTTCTTATTAGCGATGTTAAAGAAGATCCCTTAGCTGAAAACTTGTTCTCACAGGAATTTGTTAATGTGCAGGTTGCCAGATCAAGGAAACCAAAACTTCTTGTGCTCAACAAAGTCGATTTGATTACTCAGGAAAAGGTTAAAGAACTCATCAAACATTTTGAAACACAGAAAATGTTTGAAGAAGTAATTCCTATCTCAGCCTCTCATTATTTTAATATTCAAAGAGTGAAAGAAGAAATCATTCGCTTTCTTCCCGAAGGACCAAAACTTTTTCCGGATGACCAGGTGACAGATGAGAATGAAAGATTCTTTGTCTCCGAAATTATCCGCGAAAAGATACTTGAACTGTATCGCGATGAAGTCCCTTACAGCAGTGAAGTTTTAATAATTGAATTCAAAGAAAGAGAAGAGGGTAAAAATTTTATCAGCGCTGAAATAGTTGTGGAAAGAGATTCTCAGAAAGCAATAATAATTGGTAACGCTGGAACAGCGATTAAAAAGCTTGGACAAGTTGCAAGAGAATCAATCGAAGAGTTCTTGCAGCGTGAAATTTTTCTCGAACTCCGAGTGAAAGTTAGAAAAAAATGGCGAAGCGATGAAAACTTGCTTAAGAGTTTTGGGTATGATAAAAAGGACTAAATCCGCTTATCTTTGTACTAAAGCAAAGTTTATCTAAATTTTTAAATAAATTCTCAAAGAATTTTTCTTATAAATGGAAGTTCGTGCGGAAATCATTGTTAACGGCTTGGTTCAGGGAGTTGGATACAGGTATTTCGTAGTTCGTGAAGCACAAAAACTCGGATTGAAAGGTTTCACTCAAAACCTTTATACTGGTGAAGTGCTTACAGTTGTTGAAGGAGAAAAAGCAATAGTTGATGAATTAATTAATAAGTTAAAGGTGGGCCCAATACATGCTTCTGTTAAATTGTGTAAAGTAGATTGGCAGGAACCAAAAAATGAATTCACAGACTTTGAGGTGAGATTTTGATAATAGATTTAAGAACCGGAATCGGATTTGATGTTCACGCATTTGCTGGAGGACGTAAACTTATCCTCGGCGGAATAGAAATCCCTTACGACAAAGGATTAGCTGGACATTCAGATGCTGATGCACTACTTCATGCTGTTACCGACGCAATGCTTGGCTCACTTTCGCTTGGTGATATCGGTACTCACTTTCCTGATGATGACCCACGCTATAAAAATGCAGACAGCACCGTCTTCCTGAAAAGAGCTCACGAACTTATTCGTAACAGGGGATTTTATGTTAATAATATCGATGTTGTGGTAATGCTTCAACTGCCCAAGATTTCACCTTATACACAGAAAATGAAAGAAAAGATTTCAAAGATACTGGATATTGGCTCTGACCGAATTTCAATCAAAGCAACAACGACTGAAAAACTTGGATTTGTTGGAAGAGAGGAAGGCATTTCTGTAATGGCTGTTGCAACAGTAGTCAGAAAATAATGTTTGAAGATATACTTACCAGGATTGCAACCTTTCCTCCTTTCTGGATTTACATCACACTTTTCTTTTTTGCATTCATTGAAAATGTTTTTCCGCCATCACCAAGTGATGTTGTGACGGTTGTCGGCGGTTCACTGGTTGGTACGGGAGCAATTAATTTTCTTCTCGCTCTTTCATTTGCGACAGTAGGCAGCATTTTAGGTTTTGCTCTTATGTTCTACATCGGTGCAACTGTTGATAAAAAATTAATTCACTCCGGTAGATTCAAGTATATTCCTGTTAAATCACTTGACAGAGTTGAAGCATGGTTTAGAAAGTACGGTTACCTTATTGTTGTTGTAAATCGATTTATGCCCGGCACGAGAGCGGTCATTTCTTTCTTTGCAGGAATTAGCAATCTTGATCCGAAGAGAACAATCACTCTTTGTTTTATCTCTGCATTACTCTGGAATGCGATTATGTTATACCTTGGATTTATTTTTGGAGATAATGTTGCTAAAGTCGATGAATACCTGACAACCTATAGTAACATAGTTATCGTTGTTACTGCGATTGTAATTTTATTTTTTATCGTTCGATTATTTTTTAGAAAAAGGAAATCTGCTGTTTGAAGTTTTTATCAAAATACAGAATACATCTAACTCCAGAAGAAAAAAGACAGCGGAGAAAAGAAAGGCTTCTGTTAATCGTAAGTGGAATTATACTCGGAATTTCATTTCCTCCTTTTCCATTTCCGTTCACGTTGCTGATTTTTGTTGGACTCATTCCATATTTTACGGTCATTACAAAAAAAAATTCGCTAGCCTCAATAAGCAAAGCAACATTTCTCTTTTCCCTGGTTTTTAGTCTCATCACAATTTACTGGGTTGGCAGTTGGCAAGCTGAAGCCGATCCTTATTTAGTGCTATCAGGTGTTGCGTTGCTTCTGGTTTATCCCTGTGTGATGATGATTCCATCTACGCTTTTTTACCTGGCAAAAAAAGTATTTCCAAAGTTTGATGCGCTTTGGCTTTTCCCGATTTTCTGGGTAACACTTGAATATCTTTTAACTTTAACAGATTTAAGATTTCCCTGGCTTTTACTTGGACACGGACTTGCAAAGTTCAACTTATTTATTCAAGCTGCCGATATAATCGGAACGAATGGGTTGTCATTAGTTGTTGCTTACACCAATGTTCTTTTATTCAAATCTTTTTTTGAAAGGAAAGAAAACCAAAAACTAAATGCTAAACCTTTGGTTTTTGCTGTTATAATTTTTCTTTGCCTGGTTGTATATGGTATCTATAAAGTTTCATCTTTCAAGATTTCAGAAAAAAAAGTTAAAGTTGGAATTGTTCAGCCTGATTTGAATCCCTGGGATAAATGGTCAACCGGAAATCTTGGTGATCTCCTGAATTTATATCTTGGCCTTTCACAAAAATGTGTTGATGAAGGAGCACAGGTTATTCTCTGGCCTGAGACAGCACTTCCTGTTTATGCATTCGGAGGATCTTTTCTTATCGTTGAAAATTCAATTTATAAGTTCCTCGATAGTAATGATGTATCACTTCTTACAGGAATGCCGGATATAATTTATGACCTAAATGAAAATAATATTCCAGTAGATTCAAAATTCTCTGAACAAGGAAATTATTTTTATAGAACTTATAATGCTGTGCTTGGATTGAATCCTGGAACCAGAGAGATTCAACGCTATGGAAAAATGAAACTTGTCCCGCTTGGTGAAAGAGTTCCTTTTGTTGATCAGTTTGCTTTTCTTGGTGATTTGTTGAAATGGGGTGTTGGAATTACCGGATGGAATATTGGAAAGGATACGACAATTTTTTCAATTTACAATGATGAACTTGATACAGTTAAAGTTGGTGGCCTCGTTTGCTATGAATCAGTTGATCCTGTTTTTGTTACTTCATTTGTTCAGAAGGGTGCAGAGTTAATCACTGTGGTCACAAACGATAGTTGGTATGGAAAATCGAGCGGACCATATCAGCACAAAGATTTTGCGATACTCCGTGCAGTTGAAAACAGAAGATCAGTTGTGCGTTGTGCAAACGGAGGTGTAAGTTGTATCATCAATGCAAAAGGAGAAATTCTATCCGAAACGGATATGTTCGTGAAAACTACTCTGGTTGGAGAAGTTCCGGTTCAGACTGAAAAAACTTTTTATTCAGCAAATCCTTTAATTGTGCCAATTCTCTCTTCAGTTTTTTCGTTCTGGATATTTGGGATGAATATTTTAATTTGGCTGAAGAAAAAATTTAAAATGTGAATTCTTCTGTCACACTGAGCCCGTCGAAGTGTGACACCTTACTTTCCAATAAAGTCATCCTTCGACAGGCTCAGGATGACATTAAGATGCAAAATGAAATTTATAGACTTAAGAAGCGATACAGTAACAAAACCATCACCTGAAATGCGTAAAGCAATGTACGAAGCTGAAGTCGGTGATGATGTTTTCAAAGAAGATCCAACAGTAAACAAGCTTGAAGAATTTGTTGCTGAACTTCTTGGAAAAGAAGCAGCTTTATATGTTCCAAGCGGCTTAATGGGAAATCAGATTTGTCTGAATGTTCTAACCGAGCCCGGTGATGAAGTTATCTGCGATCGCGAAGCTCACATCTTTAATTACGAATCATCTTCTCCAGCAAGATTAAGTGGTATTCAACTTTATCCTCTTGATGGTGAACTTGGAATTCTACGAGCAGATCAGGTTGAACCTTATATTCGTACAACTGCCTATCATATGCCCCGAACCAAAGTTATTGAAGTTGAAAACACTCACAACCGTGCTGGCGGAACAATCTGGCCACTTGATAATATTATTGCACTAAAAAATCTTTCAAGGAAACATCAACTTTACTATCATCTTGATGGAGCAAGAGTCTGGAACGCCTGTGTCGAAACCGGATTGTCTGCAAAAGATTATGCTCAACACTTTGATACTGTATCTTGCTGTTTTTCAAAAGGACTTGGTGCACCTGTTGGTTCGGCAATTGCTGGTTCCAAAGAATTTATTCAGGAAGCCTATCGTGTACGAAAAGCCTGGGGTGGAGGAATGAGACAGGTTGGAATTCTTGCGGCAGCAGCTTTGTATGCTATTCAGAATAATAGAGAACGATTAAAGGAAGATCACTGGAGAGCAAAACATCTGGCTGAAAGAATTAAGCTAAACCCAAATCTTGAAATAAATATGGCTGCAGTCCAAACAAATATTCTTCTCTTCAAGCCAGTGAAGGTGACTCCAAAAGAAGGTCTGATAAAATGCCGGGAAATGGGATTGATACTTACACCGGGAACAATTGATTCACTGCGAGCAGTTACTCATCTTGATGTTACTGATAATGATATTGAAAAGGCTGCCGATATTCTCGATAATATTTTTAAATAATTGTTGCATTGTTATTATTGCTTTATTGTTGAGGCGCGAATATTTTTAACAATATAACAATGAAACAATAAATCAATTTCTATGTTAACAAAAAGAACTATTATGACTGAGAAATCTTTAACTCCATACGACTTCAAACACAAATACACAGTAACAGTAAGATTTCACGAAGTCGATATGCTCGGTGTTTGCAACAATGCTGTCTACATTAATTTTTTTGAAACAGCCAGACTTGAATACATAAAAGCTGCCGGGTTAATGCCTGAAAAAGGAATTTTCTCAGATGGAAAAATATTTTTTATGGTTAGAAATGAAATTAATTACCGAAGCCATGCCTATTACGATGATGTCTTGGAAGTTTATTCAAGAATCTCATACATAAAAAATTCTTCTTTTGGTTACGATCATTTAATTGTAAAACAGAAAACGGGTGAACTAATAGTTGACGGAAAAGGTGTTGTAGTTTTTGTCGATCCCAAAAGTAGAAAATCAACGTCATTGCCAGATCATTTCATAGAAAAAGTTAAATCTTTTGAACCATTAGTAAAAATTTTGAGAGATTAATACTATCTTGTCATTGCGAATCCCAACTGAGCGGGATTTAAGTTAAAATTCTTCACACAATTTTTAGGAGGCAAAATGCGAAGAATAGTGTTCGATATAGAAACTTGCGCTTATCCTTTCGAAACTCTTTCTGAAAGTCAGAGAGAATATCTTCTAAGATACGCTGATAAAGAACCCGATCCGGAAAAACGTCAAATGATGATTGACGATGCAATTCGCTACACAAGTCTTTATCCATACACTTCAAAATGTATTGTGATCGGTATTTATGATGTCGAGAAAGAAAAATCTTATGTCTATTACGAAAGCCAAAAGAAAGAAGAGTGGACAAGCGAGTCCGCCACAGGCGGAGGAAAGGTTCAATACAAAGGATTATCTGAAAAAGAAATTCTTGAATCATTCTGGCGTGTTGCAAAACGAGTTGACCAATTCATCACTTTTAATGGAAGAAATTTTGATGTCCCTTTTTTAATGATGCGCTCTGCGATGGTTAGAGTAAAGGTTACAAAAAATTTAATGGGTTACAGATACGGTGATGAGCACATAGATCTCCTTGAGCAATTTACTTTTTATGGATCAACAAGAAAATTTAATCTTGATTTTTATTGCCAGTCATTTGGAATTGAATCTCCCAAATCAAAAGACATATCAGGAATGGAAGTAAAAAATCTTTATGAAGCTGGACGAATAAAAGATATTGCAGTTTATTGCTCGAAGGATATTTACGCGACGTACCAATTATTTAATATTTGGGAAAAATATCTTAACCTCAAATAAATTTTACAAACCCTCCCATAAAGGGAGGGGAAACTTTTTATTATATTTCCTAACTAAAAATTCACGCTTAAACTTTAGAATCAATATTTGATGAAACAGCCAGAAGTTACTCTCGAACTCGCAATTGAACACGGACTTAACAAAGAAGAATATGAAAGAATTTTAAAGATACTCGCCAGAACTCCAACCTTCACAGAGCTTGGAATTTTTAGTGTAATGTGGAGTGAGCATTGCAGCTATAAAAACTCAATTGCTCAACTAAAAACTCTTCCAAGAAGCGGAGGAAGATTATTAGTTGGTGCTGGAGAAGAGAACGCAGGGCTTGTTGATATTGGTGATGGACTTGCAGTTGCATTTAAAATTGAAAGTCACAATCATCCTTCTGCCGTCGAACCATATCAAGGTGCAGCAACAGGTGTCGGTGGAATAATGCGAGATATTTTTACAATGGGCGCACGACCAATTGCTTCTCTCAACTCACTTCGATTTGGAACTCTTGATGATGCACGAACACGATATCTTTTTGCCGGAGTTGTAAAAGGTATCGGTGATTACGGAAACAGCTTTGGTGTTCCGACTGTTGCCGGGGAAGTTTATTTTGATGAATCATATCAGCTCAACCCTTTAGTAAACGCAATGGCGGTTGGAATTGTTAAGACAAATACTTTCGCAAGTGCTGTTGCTAAAGGTGAAGGAAATCCTGTTATGATAGTAGGTTCATCAACTGGAAGAGATGGAATTCACGGAGCCACTTTTGCATCAGAAGAACTTTCGGAAAAATCAGAATCGAAACGACCTTCTGTTCAGGTCGGTGATCCTTTCACAGAAAAACTTTTACTCGAAGCTTCTCTCGAAATAATTCGCAAAGGATATTTAATTGGAATTCAGG
Source organism: bacterium (assembly GCA_016716565.1). NCBI lineage: Bacteria > bacterium. The sequence goes on along the minus strand of JADJWC010000002.1, from coordinate 328,215 downwards.
ATATGGGCGCAGCTGGAATTTCCTGCTCGACAACTGAGATGAGTGCAAAAGGAAACTCCGGGATGAGAATAAATCTTGATAAAGTCCCGTTACGTGAAGAAGGAATGAGTGCTTATGAAATTATGCTTTCCGAAAGTCAGGAAAGAATGTTGTGCGTGGTGAAGAAAGGTTATGAAGACAGAGTTAGAGAAGTTTTTGAAAAATGGGATTTGCACTGTGAGATAATCGGTGAAGTAATTAATGAAGATAAGCTGTTTATCAACTACAAAGGAAAATTAGAAGCGGAACTTCCTCCTTTTGATTTAGTACTTGGAGGAGGAGCACCGGTTTACATTCGAGAACAAAAAGAGCCAGCTTATATAAAAGAAAAAAGAAAATTTGATTTTTCTGAACTGCCTCAACCAAAGGATATTCAGGAAGCTTTTTTGAAAGTTTTTTCTTCACCAAACATTGCTTCCAAGAAATGGGTTTACGAACAATATGATTCAATGGTAAGAACAAATACAATTGTCGGTCCCGGATGTGATTCAGCAGTAATTTATATTAAAGGAACAAACAAAGCTCTGGCAATGAAAACAGATTGTAATGCACGATACGTTTATTTAAATCCAAGAGAAGGTGCAAAGATTGCAGTTGCTGAATCCGCAAGAAATATTGTTTGCTCGGGTGGAATCCCTCTAGCGATTACAAATTGCCTAAACTTCGGAAATCCATACAAACCCGAAATCTATTGGCAGTTTGCTGAAGCAATTGCTGGAATGGGTGAAGCCTGCAGATTCTTTGATACTCCCGTTACAGGCGGTAACGTCAGCTTTTATAATGAATCACCTGATCGTGCTGTTTATCCAACGCCGACAATTGGTATGCTCGGACTAGTCGAAGATCTTTCGTACGTAACAACTTCTTATTTTAAAAATGAAGGTGACCTGATTTACGTTTTGGGTGAGGACAAAGAAGAAATTGGCGGAAGCGAATATCTCAAAGTCATTCACAAAAAAGTCGAAGGAAATTCTCCACAGATTGAACTTCAGACTGAAAAGAAACTTCAGGATACAGTTCTCGAATTAATTAAAAAGAAATTAATTAATTCAGCTCACGATGTTTCAGAAGGCGGAATTGTCTGTGCACTAGCAGAATGCTGCATCATCAACGAAGAAAAAATGCTTGGTGCAGAAGTTAACATCCCGATCAAATCAAGAAAAGATTTTTCATATTTCTCGGAGACCCAATCCAAAATTATCGTGAGCGTAGCCAAAGATAAAAAAGATAAATTTGAAAAAGTTCTGCAGTCATTTAATCAACCATTCATCATTTCAGGGATAGTATCTGGTTCGGTATTAAAAATCAATGATGATATTTCAATTACAGTTACTGAACTTTCAGAATTATATTACAACACAATTCCGCGGATTATGACCGGTGATTAATAAACTACTGGAGAAAATACGGAATTCTAAAGTTTATGAATTATTCAGAAAGCTACGGTATTATCTTCATTTAGTTCCTGCGTGGAATTGGTTCGTTGGTTTTTCAAAACATTATTTTGGAGGACTGTACGATCGTACTGATCGCCACCATTTATTTCTTTTCTCAGGCGGATTAGCATTTTCTCTTTTCGTTTGCATCATCCCAATGACGTTAATAATATTCTGGCTCCTTGGAAAATTCTTGAACTCCGTTGAAGTTGAAATGCAGATAAACACGCTTATTGATACAATAATACCTTACAGCGAATATGCGAATTTTGCTAAAGATATAATATTTGATCGAGTCCAGGAAGTGATTGAATACCGAAATATTGCGGGATGGGTTGGCATTATCGGGTTATTTTTTGCCGCAAGTGGATTTGCAAGTAGCTTAAGAACTGTATTAAACAGAGTTTATGGAAGAGATCTTGATATAAATATTTTTCTAGGGAAGCTGCGTGACTTTTTAGTGATTATCGTGATCGTGCTGATATTCCTTGTGCTTATACTCCTTCTGCCAATGTTAGACTTTTTTGTATCATTTGCACAATCAACTCCTTACCTGCAGATTTTTAATCAACCAATATTTGAGAGAGTTTTTACTGCATCATTTTCATTCTTTATGATGTTTTTAATGTTCGCATCGCTTTACAAATTTATGCCTGTTGTTAAAATTCATAAGAGATCTGTTGCAATTGGTGCAGTCTGGGCATCAATATTCTGGGTAGCAGCCAAAATACTTTTCGGAATTTATCTTTCAAAGTTTACAACTTTCAGCAGAATTTACGGAGCTTATGCTCTTGGAATTGTTGTTGCCTTCTGGATTTATTATTCAGCTGCCGTTTTTATTCTAGGTGCAGAAATTGCTAAGCTTTTTGATGAGAGGCTTGAAGAAAGAATAAAAAGAAATAAAAAAGACCCAGATAAACTTCCAATTGATTCCAAAATTTAATCTTTCGTAAATAATTAAAATTTACTATTGACAAATGATTTTATAATTATTATTTTTAATCAGACAAAAAATCCGATTATAAATTTAAGGAGTGAAAAATGTTCCGATACAAAACAAAAAACCTCAGAAGTAGTTTATTATTTCTACTTACCATTATTACCTCACTGATGCTCGTCACTACCTGTGGTGGTAATTCAGATGAAAACAGCACTTCAAACCAGAATCAGACTGTTGACAAATCCAATACCACCGGGCTTTCTGATTGGGAACTTGAAAACGGTTTTGGTCCAGTTAAGAAAAAATTAAACCTCGGACCGATTGACAAATCCATGGCCTCGGAAGGTGAGAAAATTTTTGAATCTAAATGTGCATCCTGTCATAAACTTGATGAGAGATATGTTGGTCCTGCACAGAGAGACGTTCTGCAAAGAGTTACACCCGAATTTTTTATGAATACAGTTTTAAACCCTGATGAAAATCTTGAAAAGCATCCTCACAGCAAAAAAATGCTTGCTGAGTATATGACTAAAATGACAAATCAAAATGTAACACTTAAAGATGCACGCGCATTGCTTGAGTATTTCAGAATTCTTGATGAAGAACTAAAAAGTAAAAACAAATCAAACTAAACAATAGGGAGAATAGTTATATGAACCGCAGATATATCAGAGCTTTTTTAATTGCAGCTGCAGTAGTTGTTGCATTCGTGGTTTTACATTATGGTTGCCAGGAATCAAAAGATCTCACAGCAGGTGATGAGGCTGGCAGAGTATACGTAGCACCTGGTACATACGACGAATTCTATCTCTTTACTTCAGGCGGATTCAGCGGTCAAATTGGTGTTTATGGTTTACCGAGCGGTAGGATGTTCAGGGTGATTCCGATTTTTTCACAGGATCCTGAAAAAGCATGGGGATATTCTGAAGAATCAAAACCTATGTTTATGACTTCACATGGTTTTATTCCATGGGATGATGCTCATCATCCAAAACTTTCCCAAACTGATGGCGTAGCTGACGGAAGGTGGATTTTCATAAATGCAAACAATACCCCGCGTGTTGCACGGGTTGATCTTGCAAGTTTTAAAACAGCAGAAATAATTGAAATACCTAATTCAGGTGGAAATCATGGTTCTCCATTCCTCACTGAAAATACTGAGTATGTTGTAGCCTCAACAAGATTCAGCGTTCCCATTCCAAATGAAGATGTACCAATCAGCTCATACAAAGAAAACTTTAAGGGAACTATCAGCTTTATCAGTGTTGACAAAGAAGGCGCAATGGATGTCGCTTTCCAAATTCTGGTTCCGGGATTTAATTATGATCTTGCACATTCTGGTAAAGGACCTTCGCATGGTTGGGCGTTCTTTACAAGTTACAACACTGAGCAGGCAAACACTCTGCTTGAAGTGAATGCATCACAGAATGACAAAGATTTTATCGCTGCAGTCAACTGGAAAAAAGCTGAAGAGTATGTAGCACAGGGTAAAGTAAAAACTTTCAATGCAAGTTATTTCAGAAATTATTTTGATGAAAAGAAACATATGGGATTCTCAGAGCAGAAGAATACTGTAAAAGTGCTACTGCCTGAAGATTGTCCCGGTTTGATTTATTATTTGCCAACACCAAAATCTCCTCACGGTGTTGATGTCGATCCAACAGGCGAATATATAGCAGCAGGTGGAAAACTTGCTTCAGTTATTGTTGTTCATTCATTCAGCAAAATGTTAAAGGCAATTGAGAACAAAGAATTCGAAACCACTATAGATGGAATTCCTGTTTTGAAATATGAATCGGTTATCGGAGGAGAAGTTCAGAATCCGGGATTAGGACCATTGCATACAGAGTTCGATGGAAATGGATATGGATACACATCATCATTTATTTCTTCTGAAATAGTAAAGTGGAAAATCGGTACGTGGGAAGTTGTTGATAGAATTCCTGCTTACTATTCCATAGGTCACTTGTGTGTGCCCGGTGGAGATACTAGAAAACCTTGGGGCAAATATGTAATTGCACTGAATAAAATCACAAAAGACAGATACTTACCAACAGGTCCTGAGCTCACACAATCTGCACAATTGATTGACATCACAGGTGACAAAATGAAACTGTTGCTTGATTTTCCTACAATTGGAGAGCCGCATTATGCACAGGCAATTCCAGCTGACATTCTAATGAAAAATTCTAAAAAGATTTATCCGATTGAAGAAAATCAACATCCTTATGGAATAAAAGCAGAGAAAGATGCAAAGGTTGTGAGAGAAGGAAATGTGGTGCACGTCTATATGTCAACGATAAGAACTCATTTCGCTCCTGATAACATTGAGGGAATAAAAGTTGGTGATGTTGTTTATTTCCATGTTACCAACCTTGAACAGGATTGGGACATTCCTCATGGTTTTGCAGTTAAAGGAATGCAGAATTCCGAATTACTAATTATGCCTGGCTCAACGGAGACGATTGTGTGGACTCCACAAAAAGAAGGCATATACCCGTTCTATTGTACTGATTTCTGTTCTGCACTTCATCAAGAAATGTCTGGTTATATTAGAGTGTCACTGAGAGGTTCAAATGTTGCAATTATGTATGGAACAGGTAAATAAAATTTTATGAATTATGGGGGACGAAAGTCCCCCGAATTTTTTATATACTTAGAAAAATGAAAACTCGATCAAAAATAATTATCATCGTTGCTTCACTTCTTTTAATATTAACTTTTTTCTTCCCGATATGGTATATAGATCTTGAAGCTCCACAATATCCTGAAGGTATTGGATTGGAAATCTGGTTAAGTAAAATCACTGGTCAAAATCCAAATGATCTGGATAATATCAATGGTCTTAATCATTACATTGGAATGAAAAGGATTGAGCCGAATGCAATTCCGGAATTAACAATTATGCCTTTCGTAATTATTTTTATGATAGTGTTTGGACTAGTTTCAGGCATACTCGGAAAGAGAAGTCTTGTTTATATATGGATTGTACTTTTCGTTGTGATGGCTGCAGTTGGACTTTATGATTTTTATTTATGGGGATATGATTACGGACATGATCTTGATCCGAATGCAGCGATAAAAGTTCCGGGAATGGCTTACCAGCCGCCGTTGATCGGTTCAAAGATGCTTCTGAATTTTAATGCAATCTCGATGCCGCATATTGGATCCTGGATATTGGTTCTTACTGTTGTTCTGGCTGCTGTTGCTTTGTATCTTGATAAGAAAAATAAAACTTTTGAGGTATCAAATGCATAATTACAAATTGACATCAATCTTACTCCTACTCTTTCTCTTAATCTTACTCTTCACTTCATTCGGTTGTAAAAGCGGTCCTGAGCCAATAAACTACGGACAAGACGAATGTGAATTTTGCAGAATGCAAATCTCTGATAATCGTTACGGATCTGAAATAATAACTGATAAAGGAAAAGTTTTTAAATTTGACGAAGCCGGATGTATGATTGAGTATGCGATGGTGAAAAATTTAATCGGTGATGCAAATCAGAAATTCCTTGTAACAGATTTTGCGGTTCCTGAAACTTTTATCGATGCGAATTCAGCTTTTTACGTTCACAATGAAAATTTCAGGAGTCCGATGGGACTAAATGTAATGGCATTCGATAGTGAAATATCCAGACAGAAAATTGTTGCAGAAAATAACGGACATATTTTAAATTGGGTAGATGTGATTGAGCTTGTAAAACAAAGAAGTATGTAATTTCTAAATTGAGTAAAAGTGTGTGGAAAATATCCATCAAATTATTAACTCATTCCTCAACCCCTTCTCTTACAAAGAGAAAGGGAATTTTGAAGTCCCTCTCTTCTTAAGAGAGGGATTTAGGGTGAGTTCACCTCTGCAACTAAAACTTTCAGCGACATACTTTCTTTTTCTAATCTTGTTTATTCTCGTTTTATTTTCGACTTGCTCTCTCGGTAAGACAATTATTGTAGCTGCTAACAGCCAAATCACTACAATTAAAGAAGCAATAAGTCTAGCAAACGACTTCGATACTATTTTGATAAAACCCGGTGTGTATTCAGAAGGAAATATCATCGTAAATAAAAAACTCACTATCATCGGAGAAGATTTTCCTGTTGTTAATGGGAAAGGATCTGGTGAAATATTTACTGTTATATCCACTGATGTTCATATCTCAGGATTGGTGATTAAAAATTCAGGAGTGAGTTTTCTCGAAGAGCATGCCGGTATAAAAATGAAAGAGGTTAGTAATTGTTCTGCTACCGGTAATAAATTCATCAATAATTTCTTTGCGATTTATCTTGCAAAATCTTCTGACTGCATAATATCAAATAATTACATCGAAGGAGAAAGAAAAAGAGAAGCAAATTCCGGTAACGGAATTCACCTCTGGTATTGTCGTGATGTTGTCATTGAAAACAACAAAGTCTTTAATCATCGTGATGGTATTTATTTTGAGTTTGTCCGAAACGGAAAAATAATTAACAACCATAGCGAAAGAAATCTCAGGTACGGACTTCACTTTATGTTTTCTGACAGCTGTTCGTATTCAAATAACACTTTTCAAAATAATGGAGCTGGTGTTGCTGTAATGTACACGAAAAACGTCCTGATGTTTGAAAATCATTTTCTAAAAAACTGGGGTGCAGCATCTTACGGAATTTTATTGAAAGATATTTCTGACAGCAAAATTGAAAAAAATATTTTTGATGAGAATTCAATCGGACTTTATATGGAGGGATGCAGCAGGGTAACAGTAGGAAAAAATAATTTTACCAAAAACGGCTGGGCGCTTAAGCTTATGGCAAACTCCATGGAAAATTATTTTTATAATAATAATTTTGTAGCGAACTCGTTTGATATATCAACAAACAGCCGGCAGAATTTTAATACATTCGAAAAAAATTACTGGGCGGAATATGATGGATATGATCTAAATAAAGATGGTTACGGTGATGTTCCATTCAGACCTGTTACTATGTTTTCGATGATGATTGAATCTCATCCTACTTCACTTGTTCTGCTTCACAGCTTGTTCATCGATATTCTTAATGTAGCAGAAAGCATTATTCCTGCAATAACTCCTGAAGCACTTACTGATTCCAAACCACGAATGAGGATGATGAATTGATAACTGTAGCCAGCCTCGTAAAAAACTTTGGTAAGAATCGTGTCCTGAAAAATATTGATTTAACAATTGAGTCAGGGAAGGTTACTGCAATCGTTGGTCCGAATGGTTCAGGGAAAACCACACTCATTAAATCAATACTTGGACTTGTCAGACCAACATCCGGAATTATCGAAGTTGATGGAATGCAAGTGAAAGAAGATTACCTCTACAGAAATAAAATCGGTTATATGCCTCAGATAGCAAGATATCCGGAAAATTTGACTGGCAATGAAATTATTTCATTGATAAAATCTATAAGGGAAAGTAATGAATACAATGATGAAGAAATTCTTTCATCGCTAAAGCTTGTTCCTGAAATGGAGAAACCTTTTAAAAATCTTTCAGGCGGGACAAAGCAGAAAATTTCTGCGTTGATTGCATTTGCATTCAATCCGAAAATAATAATTCTCGATGAACCAACTGCTGGTCTTGATCCGATTTCAAGCAGTTACTTCAAAGATCTGGTGATGAAGCAGAAGGAACAGAAGAAAACGATTATTCTTACTTCCCACTTGATGAATGAAGTGCAAGAGCTTTCTGATGAAATTGTTTTTCTTTTAGAAGGTGAGATAAAATTTAAAGGCAGTGTCCAATCGTTGCTTGAAGATAAAAAAGAAACTAAGCTTGAAAGAGCAATTGCTGAGTTGATGAGCCAGAATAAAAATTAAATTCGTGAATTCGTGGCAAAATATTTACCACAGAGACACAGAATCACAGAGAAAAATGAAACTCGTTAAAAAAATATTACTCTACGAAATCCACAACACGATAAGAAGCAAGTGGGTGATACTATATACCTTCTTCTTTTTTCTTGTTGGATATGGTTTGTTCACATTTAGCGGTGATGTTAACAAAGCGTACATCAGTTTACTGAATATCATCATCATCGTCATTCCTCTTGTGTCAATCATTTTCGGTTCTATATATTTTTATAACTCGCGGGAGTTTATCGAGATGATGCTGAGCCAGCCGATTGACAGAAAATCTCTCTTTTTCGGAATCTATCTGGGAACAGCAATTCCACTGTCTGCCGGATTTGCTTTGGGATTTTCAATTCCATTTCTTCTGTTTGGAAAAGTTGGTGAACAGATCGATGGGTTTATACTGCTACTTTTTATTGGTGTATTGCTCACATTTATCTTCATTGCAATTTCTTTTTTAATTTCAGTAAAGCAGGATGACAAATCAAAAGGACTTGGACTAGCAATTTTAATCTGGCTAATACTTGCAATTGTTTACGATGGAATTGTTTTAATCATAATTTATTCTTTCCAGGATTACCCGCTTGAAAATGCGATGATAATTCTGAGTTCACTCAATCCAATTGACCTCGGACGGATTTTATTTTTAATGAAGTTTGACATTGCAGCGCTGATGGGTTACACCGGTGCTGTGTTTCAAAGATTTTTCGGTAGTTCTTCTGGTGTGATTATTTCTTTTGTATGCTTGTTCATCTGGATAATCGTTCCATTCTTTTTCAGCAGCAGGTTTTTCAGAAAAAAGGATTTTTAATTTTTTATCAAAAATTTCTTAGGAGCCAATATGAATTTTTTTACCGACTTAATTTTATGGTTTGATAACAAAACTAATCTTGCTTATGCACTCATCCGTTCGTTTTTGGGAGTTGCACTTTTTATTCGTGGAGTTATTCTTGCATCAGATCCTGCCGTGATTACAACTCTTGCCGGCGAAGATAAAATTTACTGGTGGTATTCTTATATCACAGTTGCACACATTATAGGCGGATTTTCACTCGCTTTCGGATTTCTTACAAGACTTGGTTCACTGCTTCAAATCCCGGTTTTATTTGGCGCTGTGTTTTTGGTTCATCTCAAGCAGGGATTGTTATCTGTCGGTCAGTCACTGGAGCTTTCAATCCTTGTGTTTGTACTGCTGATTATTCACTTTGCTTTTGGAGCAGGTGTTTTGTCAGTTGATAATACTTTGAAGAAGAAGAAACTGATTACATCTACTGTTTAGCAAATTTTAGGAGAAGCATATCCAGAAAACTTTTCTTCCTTTATTGTATTCTTTTGGCTTACTTTGGTAATTTTGAATCTGAAGAATACATTTCTATTACAAAAAAAGATCAATTGCTTCGAAAATAAATATCATTAGGAAAAATTGAAATGATTACCAATAATACTGTCTTCATATTAGGAGCAGGAGCGAGTGTCCCTTATGGTTATCCTACTGCAATAGAATTAAGAAAGTTTATTATCAAAGAATTTAGAAGAAGGTACACAGATCGTCTAAGAGGAAATAATAAATCCAACGAAGATGATATCAGAACTGAAATAGCTAAGTATTCTTACCTAATTGAATCATTCAAACAGTCATCCACGAAGTCCTTTGATTTATTTTTATCCAGGAATAAAGAAAAGTACTATGAACAGGGTAAATTTATTTTGGCCTGGTGCATTCTTTATTTTGAACTGATGAGTAAATTTAATGAAGATATAGAACGGCAAGAGTCTGATTGGTACACATTGATTTATAATTATATAACAGATGATATGATAAAGAGTACTGACCTCGAAAAATTTAGAGATAATAAATTGAATGTAATTACTTTTAATTATGATCGATCGTTTGAAGAGTTTTTATGGAGAAGTTTATTCTTTTCATTTTCTGGAGACCGCGAGGATGTAACTAAGATTTCGGAATGGATAAAAGTCTTTCACGCATATGGAAAAATTTATGATTTACAATGGGAACAAACCGAGAAAGGTGAAAAATATCAGACGAACAAAATTTTAGACTTAGCGGATAAAGCAAAAGAAAATATTCAAATAATATATGATGAGAGAAATCCAAGACTGGAAGAGATTAAAAAAATAATTATTGAAGCGGAGAGGATTTTCTTCTTGGGATTTGGTTATTCTAAGGAAAATATTGAGGCAATTGGGTTGGTGAATATTATGACAAAACACCAGAGTGTTTTTGGAACAGCACTAAACTTTACGGATAGAGAGAGAATAAAAGTGAAGAGTTTGTTAATGAAATTAAATCCCGGATTACCTGATCATCACATTCATATAGAAAACTTGGATTGTGTTGGGATATTGAGGGAGTATTTGTAGAGCTAAATTAAATAATCAATTAAATAGTAGGGTCAAAGAGATAGTGATTTGCAAAGCTAAAACCATAATCGAAAGCTCGCTTGCATCTTTCATTTTAATATTATATATTTAATCAGACAAATTTATCTGATTTAATAAATGACTGTAATTTTCTCCAAAAAGTGCGAATACGGAATGCAGGCGATACTTTACCTCGCAGCCCAGGAAAAAGGAACTTTAGTTTCTGCTGAAGACATTTCCAAAGTGCTGAAGATTCCGCGTGAATTTATTTCTAAAATACTCCAGAGTTTACGGGAAAGCGGATTGATATCTTCGAGCAAAGGGAAGTCAGGCGGATTTTCACTTGCCAAACCAGCTTCACGAATCAAGCTGATTGATGTCGTTGCTGCGATTGATGGACTTGATATGTTTGATAGCTGCGTGCTCGGTTTTCCGGAATGTTCACCAACTCATCCTTGTCCGGTTCATAATACCTGGGGATCATTACGTAACCAGACTTACGATATGCTTACTTCAGAAACGATTGACAAGCTGAAAGAAAAAACTTTACACAAGATCAGCAGTCTTTAATATTTTTTTATGGTTTAATCAGACAAATATATCCGATATGAATGATACAATAAATGGCAAAGTAAATTTTCGAGCTGTTGAAAATGAAGTCATTCCGGCTTGCTTGCCTCGTCGAAAGGAAGTGAAGACGGTTACGGAATCAGACCTCACAGATTCTGGAGTCGCTTCGCTCCCCAGAATGACAGGTGAGAAAGTCAGAAGTAATAGAGCGAATGTCATTCCAGCTTGTCAGGAATCTGACGACCCAGATTCTGGACTCGTTCCACTCGCCAGAATGGCAAAAGTAAAGAAGAAAAAAGTAATTCGGAACAAAGAGAAGGGGATTCAAAAAGTAAGGTTCATAGTTCAGACTTTGTTTGCGCTTCTTTGCATCTGGATTGGAGTTGAGTTCTATCAGTTCATTCAGTTCCTGGAAACAAATGGTGCAGAAGCTTTTTCATCTCGACCTCCGGGAGTTGATGGATTTCTTCCGATAAGTTCTTTTATGAGTTTTTATTTATTTCTGATGACCGGAGAAATACACTCGGCACATCCAGCAGGTTTTTTTATTTTCTTTGCGATTGTTCTTGTCTCTATCGTTTTTGGAAAAGCATTCTGCAGCTGGCTCTGTCCGGTTGGTTTTTTATCCGAGCTGATCGGCGATTTCGGAAAGAAAATTTTCGGAAAAGATTTGAAGCTTCCGAAGTTGCTGGACTACCCATTCCGAAGTTTAAAATATTTGTTACTTGGATTTTTATTCTACTCTGTTTTCTTTTTAATGAGTACGACTGCTCTTCAGGCATTTCTTGATAGTCCATATAATCTCGTTTCTGACGTAAAGATGTATTACTTCTTTGCCGACATTTCAAGATTCTCTTTGATAGTTATTGGAATTTTGTTTTTGCTTTCAATTGTGCTCAGAGGATTCTGGTGCAGATATCTTTGTCCATATGGTGCATTACTTGGGATTACTTCGCTGCTCAGTCCAAACAAAATCAAACGAAATCCTGTTAGCTGCATTGATTGCGGACTTTGCAACAAAGCTTGTCCTTCTTTCATAAAAGTTGATAAGGTTAAAACTGTTATTTCGGATGAATGTACATCCTGTCTGAATTGTGTTGATGTTTGTCCTGTTGCTGATACTCTGCAGCTTGAAATAATTGGTGCAAAGAAAAAGGTTAATAAAAAATATGTTGCAATCGGAGTTGTTTCAATTTTTATGCTGGTAACGGGATACGGAATGATCACCGGTAAATGGCAGAATAGTATTACGAGAGAAGAATACCTTGAACTTTACAAAGAAATGGATTCGTTTGGTCATCCAACTGGAACAGAGGCAGTAAAGAAGTTTAATGAAGATGCGTTGAAAGAAGAAAATAATAATTCGAATAATAAAAGAGGTAAATAAAATGAACGAACTAACTAAGACAGAAACAACAGTAAAAAATCTTGTAACAACAACTTTAGCTGAACTAGTAACCGATAATATCCGTTCAGCAATTGTGTTTGAAGAATTTGGTCTGGACTTTTGCTGTAGAGGCAATCGCACATTGAAAGACGCCTGTGCAGAAAAAAATGTTGACGTGAGTAATGTGATAAATCAGTTAACAAATCTTTCAGGCAATGGAAACGGAACTCAGAATGTGAACGACTGGCATCTCGATTTCCTCGTTGACTACATCATGAATAACCATCATCAGTATGTAAGAAGAATGATTCCAATAATTTCACTGCATGCAGATAAAGTCGCATCAGTGCACGGAAAAAATCATCCTGAAACAATAAAGATTGCTGATCTATTCCTTGCTGTCCGGGAAGAACTTGAAATGCATATGATGAAAGAGGAAAGAATTTTATTTCCGCAGATAAATCAGATGATGTTAATACAAAATGAAAACAGTCAGTTCTTTCCACCGCCGTTTGGCACTATTCAGAATCCAATTAGAATGATGGAATACGAACACACAAGTGCTGGCGATGCTTTGTATCAGATACGAGAACTGAGCAATAATTATGTCCATCCTGATGATGCCTGCAATACATTTAAAGCACTTTATTCAGAATTAAAAGAGTTTGAGGAAGATTTGCACAAGCACATTCATCTCGAAAACAATATTCTCTTTCCGAAATCAATTGCGCTTGAAGCAGAATTACTAGGTAATAAAAATTAATTCAAGGAGGTTCCTGAAATGAAAAGCAATATTTTTTTATTTGTTATTTTAACTTTAGTGATTATTACTATAAGTGATGTCTCAGCTCATTGCGACAGCATGGAAGGTCCGGTCGTGAAAGCTTCTCAAAAAGCACTTGAAACAGGAAACATTAATTATGTTTTAGTATGGATTAGAGAAGATGACGAACCTGAAATAACCACTCTATTCTACAAAGTAAATGAAGTCAGAACATTGAGTCCAAAGGCTAAAGAACTTGCTGAAATGTATTTCTTTGAAACTGTTGTAAGAGTTCATAGAATGGGCGAAGGCGTTGGCTACACAGGATTGAAGCCAGCCGGTTATCAACCCGAAGAAGGAATAGAAGCTGCAGATGTTGCGATTGCTGAAAATTCTTTAGTTCCTATTTATGCTCATCTTGATGAAGAACAAAATCCAAAAATCAAAGAATACTTTAACGATGTGCAATCAAAAAAAGATTATGATGTAAATGACCTGAAAGCCGGCAGAGAATATGTCGAAGCTTATGTTCATTTCATTCATTATGTTGAATCACTCTTTGAAGGTAAAGAAGCTATGGATTCTCACCACGAACACAAACATTAATAATTTTTTTAGAAGAAAATAAAATGTCAGAAATTGTAAATAAAGAACTGCTCATTGATGCAGTCAATTATCAGAATGGTTCAATAGTTAGCAAGCAAATAATAAAAAAGCCAAATGGAAATATTACTTTGTTTGCATTTGACAAAGATGAAACATTAACAGAGCACACTTCACCATTTGAAGCGGTGGTTTATATGGTTGATGGCGAGATGGAAATCACGATTGGTGGTACACCCTATAATGTAAAAGCTGGTGAAATTCTTATAATGCCGGCAAACATTCCGCATGGATTAAAGGCTGCGTTAAAATCCAAAATGCTGCTGACAATGATTAAGTAGTTCTCTGGATTTTTCATTGTTTCAGTTGATATAAAAAGCAAGATGTCTTAACTTGCAATTATAAATTATTCTTCTCAAAAACTATTTCTTATGAAAAGACATCCTGCTTTACATACGCTTTCTCACGATCATCACCAGGGACTTATTCTTGCACAGCAATTGAAAAAGGGCGCTCCTCAATACAAAGGGATGCCCTCAACTTTGGAAGACAAAAAAGAATATACACTTCAATTTTACAAATCAGATCTTATTCAACATTTCAAGGACGAAGAAGAAATTCTATTCCCATCAGTCAGTAAGAGAAATGAATCGGTTGACAGCTTGGTAGAAAAAGTTATTTCAGAACATAGAAAGATGGAAATCCTTGTGAATGAGTTAGAACAAACAAACAATCTTGAAGATGTCCTTGATGAGTTCGGAATTCTTCTTGAGAAACATATCAGGACCGAGGAACGCGAACTATTTGTCGAGATTGAAAAAATTTTGACTGAAGCTGAGCTATCTCATATTTCACAAAAATTAACTGAATCCAGAAAACAATAATAACTTATGGGACCAATAAAATTTCTCAAAGCATTTGCACCACCGGCTACCTGGAGGTTTGTTGTTCTTATACTGATGGGAGTTTTTACAGGACTCATACTTTTTACGCTACATGTCGGGCGGGCTACATCTTATCTTTCCGATAAACCGGAAGCTTGTGTGAACTGCCATGTTATGGCTCCGTACTTTGCTACCTGGCAGAACAGCAGTCACGGAAGATTCACTGTATGTAATGACTGTCATGTCCCACAGGATAATATCTTTGAAAAATATTTTTTTAAAGCTTCTGATGGATTAAGACATTCGTATATGTTTACATTCAGACTTGAGCCTCAGGTAATCAAAATTCACGAAGCCGGAAGAAATGCTGTTCAGAGAAATTGTATTCGCTGCCATTCGGAACAGATACATCCGATATCTGTAAGAGCAATTACAGCACAATCAATACAGGAACATGGTGAAGGTTATTGCTGGGATTGTCATCGTGAAACTCCTCACGGAAGAGTGAACAGCTTAACCTCAACACCTTTTGCAAGGACGCCACAGTTATCTGCACCGTACCCGGAATGGATGAAAAATTTATTAAAGCAATAATCTTTAAGGATAGAACATGAGATCAATCAATGAAATAATTAAAGAAAAACCTTGGGTTGCCTGGGCAATATTTCTTGCAACCATTGTTGTCGTATTTTTAATAGGACTTCTGGCATCAACTATAATTGAACGAAGAGGTGAAGCACTTTATACATTGCAGATGATGAAACCGATCAACGATTGGGAACCAAGAAATGAAGTCTGGGGTGAAAATTTTCCTCGCGAATATGAAACCTACCTGAACACTTTGAAAACAGATTTTGCGAGTAAGCACGGCGGTTCTGTTATGATTGATTATCTTGAGAAGTATCCAGAATTGGTAGTGCTTTGGGCTGGTTATGCATTTTCAAGAGAATACAATCAGGGAAGAGGTCATGCACATGCTATAGAAGACATCCGAAATATTTTAAGAACAGGTGACAATGAGTTTTCTCCTCAGCCAGCTACTTGCTGGACTTGCAAAAGCACAGACGTTCCAAGACTTTTACGGGAAATGGGAACTGAAAATTTCTACAAAGGGAAATGGAAAGATCTTGGAGCACAAGTTGTAAACCCGATTGGCTGTCAGGATTGTCATGATCCGAAAACAATGAACTTAAGAATTTCTCGTCCTGCACTTATTGAAGCATTTCAACGACAGGGGAAAGATATCAATAGTTTTAACAGACAGGAAATGCGTTCGCTTGTTTGCGCTCAATGTCATGTTGAGTACTATTTCAAAGGTGAAGGAAAATATTTAACATTTCCTTGGGATAAAGGATTCAGTGCCGATAATATGGAAGAGTATTTTGACAATATAGAATTCTCAGACTGGACTCACGCTTTGAGCAGAGCTCCGATGTTAAAAGCTCAGCATCCTGATTATGAATTATTTATGACGGGGATTCATGCGATCCGTGGTGTGTCTTGTTCGGATTGTCATATGCCTTATAAAAGTGAGGGTGGAGTTAAGTTCACAGATCATCATATTCAGTCTCCTTTAAACAATGTTGCGAACACCTGCCAGGTTTGTCATCGTGAGGATACAGATAGATTAATGCAAGACGTGTACGACAGACAGGATAAAATTGAAGAGATAAGAAGAATTGCAGAAAAAACTTTAACTGCCGCTCACATCGAAGCAAAAGTAGCGTGGGATAACGGTGCAACTGAAACTCAAATGAAAACGATTTTAACGCTCATTCGTCACGCACAATGGAGATGGGATTGGGTTGCAGCAGCAAACGCACTTGGATTCCATGCACCTGTTGAAGCATTGAGAGTTCTCGGAACTTCCATTCAAAAAGGTGAACAGGCAAGAAGAGAACTGGCACATTTGTTTGTCAAACAGGGCTGGAAGTATCCTGTTGATCTCCCTGATATTTCTACAAAGGACAAAGCACAACGATTTATCGGACTTAATCCTGAAAAGATGAAATCTGATAAACTAGAGTTTCTTAAAACTACTACAGTAAAGTGGGATGAGGAAGCAAGAAAAAGACAGGGATATTTATTTGAGTACAAAATCAATGATGATTAAACTTTTCTGACAATAGTGTTTTGAAGTCCGGGAAATTGCTTCCTGATAATGGGAAATGAGCAAATTAAATATTAAATAAAATTAAAATTCTGCAACATTTTACCCGGCATCATCATTGCTTAATATCAACTAAATGTATAAGTTTGTCCCGAGATGAAATTAAAAAGAATATTCATATTAACCCTTACTTTTGCTTTCCTGGTTTCCACAACAGGTCTTCCACTGTTTTACCACTATTGTGAGATGATGGGTAAGAAATCTCTGACTGAATGTGAAATGTGCAAGTTAGAAACCGAGGAAATAAAAGAAACATCCTGCTGCTCTGAACCAATTCCTGAAAGTAAACTTCTTATAACAGATTCAGAGTCGAAATGTTGCATTGATGAATTCGATTATAAAAAGATTGAAGATAATTTTTCACAAAGTCATCAAACATTAATTACGTCATTCAGCACAGCTGTAAGCGGAATAAATATTACTGCTGCAGATAATGAATCAGAAAAAAAATATTCAAATAGTTTTAATTACGATCTACCACCCCCCCAATTTGGTAAGCAGCTCCTAAAGACAATCCATCAACTTAAAATAGATTTACCTGTCTGTTAATCTTCTTCAATTATTGAAGAATTTTTTCTTGCGGCTTTGTGCCGCTGCTTAGTATGAATTAAAATAAGATAGGTAAAAAAATGAAATCACTATTATTTGCGATTCTCATTTTATTCTCGGCAAACTATGGATTTACTCAGACATTTAAAGGAATAGTTTACGAGTTAGATGAGAAACAACAAAAGATACCGCTGGTCGGGACAAATGTTTTCTGGGAAGGTACCCAAATTGGAACGACAACAAATGATGATGGAATATTTTTTCTGGAGAAGATAGATTCTGATCACCTTCATTTGATTGTTAGTTATATTGGCTATCAGCCTGATACTGTCGAAATCTCATCATATATGGAGAGTATTGAAATTGTTCTGTCAGTAAACAGAGAATTGAAAGAAGTGGTTGTAACAGGAACATCGTTGTCAAAATATTTTGATGAGCTTGATGCAAGACCAACTGAAATTATAACGAGCAAAGAATTGCTTAAAGCTGCTTGCTGCAACTTATCGGAAAGCTTTACAACTAATGCAAGTGTTGATGTTCAGTTTCAGGATGCAGTGACAGGTGCAAAACAAATTCAACTTTTAGGACTGGCTGGAATCTACACAAACATAATGTTTGAAAACGTTCCGACATTGAAAGGGATTACAAATACATTCGGACTTGGTTATGTCCCTGGACCCTGGATGACAGCGATCAGCGTATCTAAAGGTGCTGGTTCTGTTGTAAATGGATATGAATCTATTACAGGACAAATTAACATTGATTATAAAAAGCCGGACGATATCGAAAGATATTATTTTAATGCTTTTCAAAGTTCGCATTATAAAACTGACTTGAACGCAAATGCTGCATTGCAGATATCGGAAAATCTTTCAACTCTGTTGTTAGCGCATTCCGATTTTGTTACAAAAACTTTTGATCATAATCATGATTTCTTTGCCGATCAGCCTGAAGTAAAGCAATTTAATTTTATGAATAGATGGCATTATCAGTCCTTCACCGGATATGAATCGCAATTTGGTATACAGGTAATTAATGAACAAAGAAATGCCGGGCAAATTTCTGAATCTCATTCAAGCAGTCATTCTGGTCACTTGTATGATATCGATGTTGATACAAAACGATATGAAGTGTATGCTAAAAATGGATACGTATTCAACAGTGAGCCTTATGCAAGTATGGGTTTAATTTTGAATGGACAGTATCAAGACCAGAATTCATTGTTTGGATTAAGGCAATATGATTCGAAGTTAAGATCATTTTCTTCAAAGCTTGTTTTTGAAGCAAAAACTGAAGACGAAGTTCATGCAATAACGCTTGGTGGTAGTTACGTTTTCGATCAATATGAAGAAGAATACAATGGAATTGATTTTTTCAGAAAAGAATCAAGACCGGGAATTTTTGCTGAGTATAACTTTTCCCCACTTCCACAGATTGCCGTTGTTCCCGGTGCCAGAGTTGACTTTCATAATTTGTACGGAACTTTCTTTACACCACGACTTCATGTGAAGTACGGTATCGATGAAAACACAACTTTAAGAATTTCGGGAGGAAAAGGATATCGTTCGGTAAATCTTTTTGCTGAAAATATGAACTACCTTGCGAGTTCGCGTCAGTTCGTTGTAATCAATAATCCAACGTATGAGGAAGGTTGGAATTATGGTTTCAATCTGACAAGATATTTCTCTATCAACAATCGCGACTTAAGGATTACAGCTGATTTTTATCGGACAGATTTCAGTAAGCAGACAGTTGTCGATATTGACAGTGATGTAAGGCAGGTAAGATTTTATGATCTTGATGGTAAATCATTTTCAAATAATTATCAGATTGAACTTGCGTACGAATTAATCCAACGACTGGATCTTACTGCTGCATTCAGATACTCTGATGTAAAAACACAATATGGAGAAAAACTTTTAACAAAACCTCTCATCAGCAAATATAAAGGTTTACTAACCCTTTCGTATGCAACTGAGGAGCGTGATTGGCTTTTTGATACATCATTCTTGTTGAATGGAGACGGAAGAGTTCCATCTACTGAAGATAATCCAGAACAATACCGGAGATCAGAATCTTTTTCCGAATTTGTAAATATCAATGCTCAGGTTACAAAGAAGATTGATATCGTTGATTTATACTTTGGTGTTGAAAACCTTCTGGATTTCACACAAGATAATCCTATAATTGCATCTGACGATCCATTCGGTGAATACTTTGATGCATCACTTGTTTGGGGACCGGTTGACGGAAGAAAGTTTTATCTTGGTTTGAGACTCAGTGTTTTGTAATTATGCTTAGTCATCCTGAGCTTGTCGAAGGATGACAATCAAATTTTAAGCAGTCACATTTCGACAAGCTCAATGTGACAATCAATTTATTAAGAGTAACAAAATGTTAAATAAAATATTAATAATAATATCAATATTCATAATTGTCAGTTCATTCATTATTGCTCAGGAAAAACCTCAGGAAATGAATGAGGAAGCAAAGAATGATTCAGTAACAACTTTAGAAGAACCCGTTGACAGTAGTTCAACTCAAGATTCAGCTGAATTAGAGATTTGGAATAAAGTCTGTCCGGTTATGGGCAACAAAGTTGACGTTGACGGACCAACTGTTGAATACAATGGTAAGCTTTATGGATTCTGCTGTCCCGGCTGTGATGCAAAATTCGAAAAGAATCCCGAAAAGTATTCAAAGAATTTAAATGAAGACGGAACAAGGTTTATAGGAAGAAAATAAACGACAAACGTTATTGCGAGTCCCGATTAATCGGGGCGAAGCAATCTGCAAAAAAAATGTAGTAAGATTGCTTCGTCTCCGCTTTTAGCGGATCCTCGCAATGACAAATGAATTAACTCATAAATAAAAGGAAAAACAAAATGCTCAAACAACTCATGATCATCTTTTCAGTAATCGCATTTCTCGGTGTGATTTCTTTTGCACAGGAAAAACCTGAAACAGAAAAGAAAGAAAAGAAGGAATGCTCTCATAGCTGCTGCGGAACAAAGGAAAGCAAAAGTGAAGCAAATTTGGAAACGAATGAAGACGCAGCAGTCGTTCAAATCTGGAATAAAGTATGTCCTGTCGAAGGAAGTAAAGTAAAGTCAGATTCACCTTCAACTGAGTATAATGGGATGCTTATCGGTTTTTGCTGTGAAGATTGTACTTCAAAGTTTATAAAAAACCCTGAAACTTATTTGAAAAACCTCAATGAGGATGGATCAAAGTTCATAAAAAGTTAGTCGTCATTTATAGTTAAGTTAGGGATGTACTTTAATGCATCCCTTTTTTTATTTTAGTACTATCGATGAATAATTTAATTAAAAAAGCATTTATACTTAGTCTGATAACAATCTTCTACAATATTGCAGAAGGATTGATCTCTGTCTATTTCGGCGCTGGGGATGAAACTCTTGCATTGCTTGGTTTCGGTGTTGACAGTTTTGTTGAAGTGATTTCAGGAATAGGAATTGCTCATATGATTTTTAGAATGAAGCATTCGAAAGTTCAAACTCGTGATGAATTTGAAAAAACTGCATTGAGAATAACAGGAAGTGTATTTTATCTTTTAGTGCTCGGATTAATAGCAGGTTCAGTTCTCAATATTTTTAATGATGTAAAACCCTCGACAACACTTCCTGGGATAATTATCGCTGTGATATCAATTGCAACAATGTATTGGCTGATGACTTCAAAATTAAAAGTTGGTAAAGCATTAAGCTCAGATGCAATCATTGCAGATGCGAATTGTACAAAAACCTGTTTTTATCTTTCATTTATTCTGCTTGCATCAAGTGGATTGTACGAATTATTTGATATTGCTTACTTCGATATTTTAGGATCATTAGGAATTGCTTACTTTGCTTTCAAAGAGGGAAGAGAAGCATTTGAAAAAGTGAAAAGCGGAAATTTAATGTGTAATTGTGATGACTGTGAATCTGAGAACAAATCACCAATTTTGAATTCAAAGTAAAATTATTAAATGTCGCATCACAATCATAATCATTCCCACTCCCAAAATTTTAATCGTGCCTTCATTATTGGAATCATCCTGAATGTTCTCTACATCATTGTTGAACTTGTATATGGATTTTTAATTAATTCAATGGCTTTGATTGCAGATGCTGGACACAATTTTAGTGACGTCCTCGGATTGCTTTTAGCCTGGGGTGCTTCATATCTCGCAAAAACTGCTGCAACGGAAAAACGAACTTACGGTTTAAGAAAGTCAACGATCCTCGCAGCATTTTTCAACTCTATCATTTTAATGATTGCGGTTGGCGCAATTACAATTGAAGCAATCAGGAAAATTATTTATCCCGAACCTGTTAACGGACAAACCATGATGATTGTTGCAGGCATCGGATTTTTAATAAATACAATTACTGCTCTTCTGTTTATGAAAGGAAGAGAGAAAGATTTAAATATTAAAGGTGCATTTCTTCATATGGCTGCCGATGCCGGAGTATCTCTGGGAGTTGTGCTTGCCGGATTAATCATTGTATCGACTGGTTGGCTTTGGGTGGATCCTGCAATTAGTCTCGTTATTGTTTTCGTAATAACAATTGGAACCTGGGGACTACTGAAAGATTCGTTTCAACTTTCAATGGATGCAGTACCGAAAGGAATTGATCTGAAAGAAGTTGGTAAGTATCTGAAAGAAATTGATGGAGTTGAAGAAGTCCACGATCTGCATATCTGGGCGATGAGTACGACTGAAACTGCACTCACAGCTCACCTTGTAATTCCGTATGCTACCAAAGATGATTTCTTCCTGAAAAAAATTTGTGCGGAGCTGCACAACCGTTTTGGAATAGAACATTCAACCATTCAGATTGAAAAATCGGCTCAGAGTTCAAACTGTGAACATCGGAATGTGTAAAATTAAAAATCCATGTGCAAACTTAATCCCAGTCCGCTTGAATTAACTGAAGGCATTACATCTAAACTTCCCCAAAAATTTTCATTTTCTCTGTCCTCTTCCGAATTTACAATGCTGCTGCCAATGAAATACCCAATTGCAGCACCAACGAATACATCGGAAAACCAATGCTTATTATCATAAATTCTCTGATAGCCGGTAAAACCTGCCAATCCATATAAAGCAACCGTAGCAAACGGATTATCTATACGATTTGCTAAGACAGTTGAAACAGCAAATGCTGTAGCTGTATGACCGGATGGAAATGAAACGTTCGCTTCCTGGAATGAATAAGTAAACATTGTAACCGGTCCTTCATTCGTGTAAGGACGGGATCTTCCAACTGTATATTTAAGTATTGAAACCGCTAATCCCGAGTACAGAATTGATTCGGTTAGCATTCTGCCTGTTGTTGCGATACTTTTATTGTTAAAAATTTTTCCTGTCAGATACATTCCACCTGCAAAAATTCCTGCGTAGCTGGTACTACCATATTTTTCACCGAAGCCAGTTGCATTATCCAGAGAAGGTGAACGTTGGGAATTGACCTGATCTTTAATTTTTGGATCAAGCGAGAAAGCTAAACCTGTTGCCAAAACAAGAGCACCGGTTTTCAACCAATCAGTTGAGGTAAAACTGAATGGTGCAGTAGCGAGGTTTACTCCATCCTCCATAAACAATGAAAAATCACTTTGATGCTGATAACTTATTTGTGTCTGAAGATGAAGTGGTATCTTCACTTCTGAAAGATCATTATCCGAAACTTGAGGATAAATATTTATCGGCTTGGATAAAATTAAAATCGCTGAAAACAATGTGGTCCAGAAAATTTTGCTTCTACTGTTTAGCATAAAATTTTGGCATTAGTTCAGAAATAAATTGTTAGTTAAACCTTGATCAAGGCTGAATTATTGAGAGATAATTCGGTAAGCTAAAATTCTATAAGTGGTTTTTTCTTTTAATTGTGAAATATTCTGGGTGTGATTATAAGCATTTATATCAATTAAACAAATCCAGATTTCAGGTTTTTAAAGAGGATTACAGCTTTTGAGCCGATTTCTGCTTAAATTTAAATGTAAAATTATTGTCAGTATTATTCTGAGAGTTCTAATGAAAAACACACCTATTAACTACGAAGTTGTTTCAAGAAAAATAAAAGAAAGCCGTATTGAGAACATTGGGAAGGCCACAATCCGTGAATTAAAGAAACTAGTTGATGATATTGAAAAAGAAACCGGCGAAAAATTTATAAGAATGGAAATGGGAATACCGGGTTTACCCGCTGCAGATATTGGTGTGAATGCCGAAATAGAAGCGCTTAAAAAAGGGATTGCTAACACATATCCGGACATTCAGGGAATTCCTCAACTGAAAAATGAAGCCTCAAGGTTTGTAAAACTTTTTTTGAACATTGATGTAAATCCTGAAGGATGTATTCCTACTGTTGGTTCTATGCAGGGAAGCTTTGCATCTTTTATTACAACCAGCAGAATGTATGAAAAACAAGATACAATTCTCTTTCTTGATCCGGGATTTCCGGTTCACAAACAACAGCTTAAAGTTCTCGGACGAAAATTTGAAACTTTTGACGTTTATGATTTCAGAGGTGACAAACTTAAAGCAAAAATCGAATCTTATCTTTCTAAAGGAAATATTGCAGCAATGCTTTATTCTAATCCAAATAATCCATCCTGGATTTGTTTTACTGAGAAGGAGTTAAAAATCATAGCTGAACTTGCAGATAAACACAATGTTGTAGTTCTTGAAGACCTCGCTTACGTTGCTATGGACTTTAGAAAAGATTTGTATCATCCCGGCAAACCGCCGTACCAGGCTACAGCAGCTCGTTATACGGACAATTATATTTTATTTATCTCCAGCTCAAAAGCATTCAGCTATGCAGGTCAGAGAATTGGATTGATGATTATGTCGGATAAGTTATACGAAAAACAATGTCCCGACTTAAAAAGATTTTACACAACTGATATTTTCGGAAGAGCTATGATCTTCGGAACAGTATATGCACTTAGTGCGGGCGTGACTCATTCAGCTCAATATGCAGTTGCAGCAATGCTGAAGGCAGCTAATGATAGTCAATTTAATTTTGTCGATATTGTAAAAGAGTACGGCGCTAAGGCTAAAATTATGAAAAAACTTTTTACTGATAATGGATTTTATATTGTGTATGATAAAGATGAGAACGATCCGATTGCTGATGGATTCTATTTTACATATGCATATCCAAATTTCTCGGGTGAACAATTACTCGAAGAAATGCTGTACTACGGAATCAGTGCAATCTCTTTAGCAATAACAGGAAGTCAGCGATTGGAAGGAATCAGAGCATGTGTCTCACTTGTCCAGAGAGATCAATTCCCTGATTTAGAAAAACGGTTGAAGAAATTTCACGAAGATCATCAGTAAAAATTAATTTTAAGAAATAGTTTGTGAAAGGTATACCTGATAACTAAATTCACAACTGCAATTCAAATTATTCTAATTAATGATTGATTATGAAAGTTCACGAACTTATAAGTACGAAAAATATTCTTACCGGGTTTAAAAGCATTAATAAGCAAGATGTGATTAATGAGCTGGTTGATCTGTTAAAAGGTGATGAGCGTGTTATTGATCTTGATGAGATAAGAAAATGTGTTTTTGAAAGAGAAGAAAAAATGTCAACCGGGGTTGGAAAAGGCTTTGCAATCCCGCACGGCAAAACGAATTCGGTTACCGATATTCTTGCGGCATTTGGAAAAAGCTCAACACCTATTGAATACGATTCACTTGACGGCGAACCAGTGCATCTTGTCTTTTTACTTATCGGGAAAGAAACTCTTCTTGCAAAGCATATTAAACTTCTGAGCAGAATTTCCCGACTGATGAACAATGAAGAGTTCAGGAAAAAGTTGATTGAAGCTGAAAGTCCGGAATCTATTTTGAAAATTTTCCAGGATGAAGAGCAGAGTTATTCCGATGTTTAGTCAAAACATCTCAAATTCACTTCTGTTTTTAAAATGATTAAAGCTGTAACAGGCACAAAAGATATCCTGCCATCCGATATTTCACGCTGGAAATATCTCGAGAATATTGTCCAAAGAGTATTCAATAATTTTAATTACAAAGAAATCCGCACACCTGTTTTTGAAGAGACTGCTCTGTTTGCCAGAGGCATTGGTGAGGAAACGGATATCGTTGGCAAAGAGATGTACACCTTTAAAGATAGAAGTGATACGAGCCTTACACTCAAACCAGAAATGACTGCTGCAGTAGTTCGTGCCTTTGTTGAACACTCACTCGGTGCACAGCAGTCATTGGTAAAATTATTTTATATGTCACCGATGTTCAGGCAGGAAAGACCGCAGGCAGGAAGATTCAGACAATTTCATCAGTTTGGTGCAGAAGCAATCGGAAGTAAATCTCCTTTACTTGATGCTGAGATGATACAGATGGCTTATGAAATTCTGAAATCACTCGGACTAAAAAATCTTACTGTTAAAATAAATTCGCTTGGGACACCAGAGACAAGAGAGAATTACAAAAAGGTCCTCAAAATTTTTCTTGAAGATAAAAAATCCAATCTTTCCGAAGACAGCAGAAGAAGATTTGAAACAAACATACTCCGCATATTTGACAGCAAAGTTGAATCCGATCAGAAAATAATAAAAGATGCACCGAAGCTTATTGATAATCTCGATGAAGAAAGTAAAAATGATTTTGAGATTGTAAAAAATCAGCTGGCAAAATCGGGAATCCCATTTGTAATCGATCCCGCGCTTGTCAGAGGATTGGATTACTACACAAAACTCACTTTTGAAATCGACAGTGGAAGCGTTGGTGCACAAACAGCACTTTGCGGTGGTGGAAGATATGATTTGCTTATCGAAATACTTGGAGGGAAACCAACTCCCGCAACGGGATTCGCAGGTGGAATAGAAAGAATTCTTCTCGCCTGCGAAAATGAAAAAAGTTTTGCTTTGCCGGAACAATCAATTGATGCTTATCTAATCAGGATTGATAACGATTTAGAATCAGTCGTCAGCGAACTTGCTGGAAAATTAAGAAAGGAAAATATCTCTGTTGATTTTGATTATCTGCAGAGAAGCGTAAAAGCACAAATGAGAGAAGCGAATAAACTGAATGCAAAGTATGTTTTATTTATTGGTGGCGATGAATACAAACAAGGAATGTTTAAATTGAAAAATATGAGTGATAGCTCTGAAAAGAATATACCTTTGGAAAAAATCCACGAATTAATATCCACTATAAAAAAATAATGGAACACAGATGACACTGATGAGACTGATCTGCGCTGATCATAAAAAATCTGCGTTATCAGCGTTCCATTGCAATTAAAAGATGAACATTATCATTGGCAGAAAACCTGTACTTGAAGCACTAAATTCAAACGAAGAAATAGAGCAGGTTTATCTTCTTTTCGGACAGCAGGGGAACATAATCAACGCAATCCGTGTTGCCGCAAAGAAGAGGGGAATAAAGTGCAACCAGATTCCACTTGAACGATTCAGATCGTACACACCATCACAAAACGCTCAGGGAGTAATCGCGCTTAAACAAGATTTTAAATTTACTTCATTCGATGAAATACTTTCTGAAGCGAAAAAATCTTCATACCCGCTAATTTTAATTCTGGATGAAATTCAGGATCCGCATAATGTTGGTGCAATTCTCCGGTCGGCAGAGTGCAGCGGAGTAAATGGAATTATTCTCACCAAACACAACAGTGCAACAATCACTTCGACAGTCACAAAAGTTTCTGCTGGCGCAACTGAGCATGTAAAAATCTGCCAGGTAAATAATCTCTCACAGACAATCGATGAGCTGAAAGAAAAAGGATTTTGGATTGTTGGATCATCATTAGAGAATGCAAAGAACTACACCAATGTCGATTACAAAATTCCAATTGCACTAATTGTCGGAAATGAAGAAAAAGGAATCAGAAAGCTTACTGCAAGTAAGTGCGATTTTCTTGTGAAGATTCCGATGACTGGTAAAATCCAATCTCTCAATGTATCCGTTGCAACGGGTATACTGCTTTTTGAAATCCTTCGCCAGCGTCAGATTCCTGATTCGCTTCGCTCACAGGAATTACAATAATCGTTAAGTCATTCTGGCGAAGTCCACAAAAGTGAACGAGTTCAGAATCTGGCAAGGAAATTAAGTCAGATTTTTGACTCACTCCGTTCACAGGAATGACGATAATTGTTATGTCATTCTGGCGAAGTTCACGAAAGTGAACGAGTCCAGAATCTACAAGCAAAATTGAATTCCAGATTCCCGACGCGTCCTGACTAAAATCAGGACTTGCGGGAATGACTATTCACCTTGTTTATTCCGTCGAATTCCAGAATCTGAAAAATCTGAGCAGAATATTTCAAACTCTCCGCCAGATGATGTATCGCAGAAATGACATTTTTATTAATTGGCCATAATTCCAGGTTGATTTCCTGCCGATAATTCCTTACGTTTCGCAATAATAACCAGGAGAGGTTATGAAAAAATGGGTAGTACTTTTTTTTATTTGTTATATAGCAAATAACTTTTCACAAACAAGCATCTCACCGCAATTCTCCGAACTCAATGGGATGGAAGACCAGTTTGGTAATACACATCTGTTTTACAGGATTTATACATCCTATACAAACGATCCATTCTATAATATGACTAATGATATTTATCATTTCGATTTAACGACTTCGTCAGATTCACTTTTTCTGGAAGATTATAGTCACTCAGATCCGGTCATGTCATACTTCAGAACGGTAAAAGATTACACTTTCTGGGATGATGATTTTTCAAAATATATTTTTTGTGGTTCGATGGGCTCCTGGGAACCAGGACCGTATATAAAGAGATTCGATAGTGATTATGTAATGCTTAATTATCTTTGCTGTGAAGTCAATCATATAGATATTTCAAGTTTTGATGACAGCCTGATTTATGCCGGAGGATTTATTGATGATGGAACAATTAAAAGTTCTAATGGCGGATTCAACTGGATACCAGTTGGCGACACACTAATGTTTTTATCGTTAAATCCTTTTGATGATAATTTATTATTTGCAGAAAATTATATTGGTTTTCTGTACAGGTCGATTGATGGCGGTAATACTTTTCATTTAGTCGATGTGCTGAATCAACCTGCGAGTTCATTGTTCATCTTATATGATTCTGACCAATTACATATTTACAGATTATTTGGTAATCAAACATTAAGAGTATCTTCAGACAAAGGGGAAGCATTCTCCTGGCAAACAAAATATTCAAGTGATTCTAAAATTTTTATTAGCATTGATGAATCAACTTCAGGAACAATTTATTTAGCAGATAAGAAAAACATTTTAGTATCGACTGATTACGGTAACAACTTCAGCATTTACAAAACTCTTGAAAGAAAAATAGTTGGCATCAACAAAAAGCCTAACTCTGACAAACTTTACGCTGCAACAAAATATAAAATTTATGAAATTACACCAGATACAATTCAGGTGATTAAAAGCTTACCAGTTCCACAGGAAGTATTGAGCTACTATCCGCTTGCAGTTGGTAATAAATGGGTTTATGATTACTGGGGTTGGTGGGCTGATACAACATGGCATGGGTTTAGCGGAATAACCTATCGTGAGGTTATAGGGGATACATTATTGGCGAATGGGAAGTTATATTATAAAATATATGATCTGACTACTTTTAATTATCCTCCGATAATCTTCGAAAGAATTGATTCCTCATCCGGAAAAGTATTCAGATTTGATAACACTTTGGGATTGCCTAGCGATGAATATCTCATTGATGATCTTTTTGCTGAAGTTGGTGATACCATTTGGAGCAGCAGACATCAGTATCAGGATTATTTTCCGTTCATTTGTGTCGGCGAAGGATCTTTCGATAAATGGGGAATCCAGGGAGGTAGAAAAATTTTCACCATTTTTGATTTGACCGGATATACTTATTCACTCTCTCAAGGTGTTGGAGTGGATTCAATATACAGTAGTTTTGATTTCGGAGAAAACTTTACGACTCTAAAAGGTTGTATAATCGACGGAGTTGTGTATGGTGATACGACTACAGTCGGTGTTGAAGATGAGCAAAATCCAAATCCAACAGCATTCAAACTTGAGCAGAATTATCCGAATCCATTTAATCCGAGTACGGTTATCAGTTATCAGTTACCGGTAACCAGTAATGTAACACTAAAAGTTTATGATGTACTCGGAAATGAAATCGCAACTTTAGTTAATGAAGAAAAACCTGTCGGTGAATACGAGGTAACATTCTACAGTCATTCCGGCGAAGTCCGGAATCTGACCAGCGGAATCTATTTCTACCAGCTTAAAGCCGGTTCATTCACTCAAACGAAAAAAATGATTCTCTTAAAATAGGTGGAGTTATGATAAAGTATGTAGTTTTAATAATTGCTTGTCTTTTTACAAATACTCTCTCACAGACAGTCGTCTCGCCGCAATTCTCTGAGCTGAAGGGGAAGGAAGATCAGCAGGGTAAAAGTAATGTATTAACCAGTGAGATAGTAAATCTCTATCCACTTGCGATAGGTAACAGGTGGGTTTATCTTACTGTAACGGTAGTTAATCCAAATATAACATACGGTGTTGCGTTGAATGAAGTTATAGGTGATTCAATCGCTGCAAATGGTAAAATGTATTATCATTTGAAGGAAAACAATTACCATTCTCTGGAAAGAATCGACACTGTAGAAGGAAAAGTATATCGTTATTATGAGAATCCAAATCTTCCTCAAAGCGAATATGTTGTTGCGAATTTAACGGGGGAAGTAGGAGATACATTAATTACTTTTAATCCATCTGGTCCTTCTCCTGCATATTTAATTGTAACTAGTATTGATACATTTTATAAATGGGGATTAACAAAGCTTAGAAAAAATTTCATTCGATATGCTTATCCTTCTTTTAGCCGTTTTTCATATACTCAAGATATTGGTATGGACTATTGGGTTTCGACTTTAATTGGATATTCAATGTATTCTGAACGTACACTAAAAGGTTGTTTATTAAATGGGATTCTATATGGAGATACAACACTCACCGGCATCGATGACGAGGAAAACCCAATTGCTTCAGAATTTAAACTAGAGCAGAATTATCCGAATCCATTCAATCCAAGTACAGTAATCAGTTATCAGTTACCGGTAACCAGTAATGTAACCTTAAAAGTTTACGATGTATTAGGAAATGAAATTGCAACGCTCGTTAACGAAGAACTTCCGGCAGGAGAATATGAAGTTGAATTTGATCCATCATCCATCAAACATCTTCCATCTTCAGGAATTTATTTTTATCAATTGAAGGCTGGTCAATTTTCAGAAACAAAAAAAATGATTCTCTTAAAATAGGAGGAGTTATGAAAAAGTATGAAGTTTTTTTATTTGTTATTTTATTAACAAATAGTTTTTCTCAGACAAATAATTCAGCGCAATTCTCCAACCTCAAGGGGATGGAAGATCAGCAGGTTAAAAGTAACTTAATGTCAAATGAAATATTAAATCTCTATCCACTCTCAATTGGCAATAAATGGATCTATGATGGATATCATTTCAATAATGGGAACACTCACCAAAATCTGTATATGATGGAAGTCGACGGAATCTACCTCCAGCCTAATGATAAATTATATTATATCTGGAAAACATACACACCTGGCTATCCTGGGGCCAGCATCTTATATGAAAGAATTGATTCATCAACTTCAAAAATTTACAAATATGATGAAAGCCTCGGATTGCCCGATGATGAATATTTAATTGATGATTTACTTGCTGAACCTGGAGATACTGTCCTTAGCTTCAGGTTCTATCTTCCGGGTAGTTCATTTACGCTAGTGATTAGAGACACTCTGTTTGAAAAATGGGGACTTACAAAAACCAAGCGATTATTTCAGGAAATAGGTTCTGGTATTCCCAAACCCACATATTCTTTAACAGAGGACATTGGGCTGGATAGTATGTTTTTCGATTGGGATTATAATAATTATGATACCTATGTATTAAAAGGTTGCATAATTGACGGAGTAGTTTACGGCGATACAACAGCAGTAGGAGTTGATGACGAAGAATATCCAATTGCATCAGAATTTAAACTTGAGCAAAACTATCCTAATCCATTTAATCCATCAACAAAAATAAAATTTACAATTCCATTAGTAGAGACGACCCGGCGGGTCGTCTTTACAACATTAAAAGTATACGACATCCTTGGCAATGAAATTGCAACACTCGTTAACGAAGAACTTGCAGCCGGAGAATATGAAGTTGAATTTGATGCTTTATCAGGTATCGGGAACCTGCCTGCCGGTAGGCAAGGTCTGATATCAGGAATCTACTTCTATCAGCTTAACGCAGGAGATTTTATTCAAACTAAAAAAATGATTCTCTTAAAATAAATTTTATCATCCATCAATTCAGTAAACAAAGGAAAAACAAATGAAAAAAGTTTTTTTACCGTTCGCACTCGTAATATTGCTTTCAATATCTGCTGTTTCACAGTGGAGAATAATGAATCCGCATCCCACTCCAAATACATCATACATCGGTTCAGCGCCATCTGAAAACAGATTCATAACTGTTACCGGTCAGGGTGAAGCAATTGTTACACACGACGGAGGACAAAACTGGGATATAGTTCAAATCGGCGGTGATGGGATTTACAGAAGCTGTTATTTTATTAATGATAATACTGGCTGGGCTGTTGGTTCCTTTGTAGAACGTCTTCATAAAACAACTGACGGAGGATTAACTTGGACGTGGCAAAGCAATGCACCGGATACAACAAAGTATGATGTGTTTTTCATAGATCAGAATATTGGTTGGTCAATAGGTTTTAATGGATTTATAATCAAAACAACTAACGGCGGAGACGCCTGGTTCTCACAGTCGAATACTTCAGTAACCGATGAAACTCTGTACGGAGTTTATGCAACTGATGAATCCCAAGCATACGTTGTCGGCAGCAATGATGCATTAGTCAAAACAACTAATGGTGGAACAACGTGGAGTTCGGTTCCGATGATATTTGCTACATCAACCAATTATCGCGGAGTACATTTTCCACCAACAGCTACAGGATTCACAGGATTTGTTGTAGGTCATAGAAACAGGATTGCAAAAACAACAGATGCTGGATCAACTTGGACTCCAGTATACGATCCGGGTGGAACAAATCAGCTCTGGGCAATTGACTTTGATGATTTTAACCAGTTTGGACTTGCATGTGGAGCTACAAGCACAGTACTCAGAACTACAGATGGAGGCAATACGTGGTTACCTGTCGCTGGTTTTCCATCGGGAATAACTTTTTATTCAGTGAGATTTGGTGCTGATAATGCGGCTTATCTTTCCGGAAGTAGCGGATACTTTTTTAAATCTACCGATGGCGGCGCAACATGGAATGAACTCGGATATAGATTTACGAGTAGCAGAATAAGGGATGTAAGTTTTGCAGATACACTAAATGGTTATGTGGTGGGAACAGGTTTCGCTGCAAGAACGACTGACGGCGGATTTACCTGGACACAGCAGGTTTCTCCTTACACAGGCGATGTAAATGAAGTTGTTGCACCATCACCGAATCATGCAATTGCGGGATGCGATGCGGGAAATGTTATCGTTACAACTGACGGAGGAAACAACTGGAATTTAATTGCAACAGGAATCACAGGAACAAATTCGGATATACTCGCAATTGATTTTGTTGATGATAATTATGGAATAGTAGCTGCTTATAACGGTACCGTTGCGAAATCAACTAATGGTGGATTCAATTGGAATATTATTTCGACTATCACGGGTTACAATCCCTGGGATATGGATATGGTTGATTCACTATACGGATGGGTTGCTGGGACCGGTGAAAGAATTTCCCGCACAACTGATGGCGGAGTTACCTGGCAGCAGCAGCTTGCAGTTGGTGGATTGGGAACTTATGGAATCTCATTCATTGATCGTGACAGAGGTATTGCAGGTGGAACCGGAGGTAATACATACTACACAACGAACAGCGGAGTAAACTGGCTTTCTGCAGCAATACCACCTGATAATACTGTCTGGGGTATTCATTTTGTTGAATCACCTGTACTTGGAACTCTTGGAATGACAGCTTGTGCCAGTGGTTATGTTTACATATCAACCGATGGTGGAATGAATTGGGCTTTGGAACCACGTTATACAATTTCAACTTTTGATGATATTTATATGACAGATGCGGCTCACGCGTGGATTGTTGGTAACAGCGGAGTAATTCTAAAGTATACGGAACCTGATAATATTCCTGTCGAGCTAACAAACTTTACAGCGAATGTTCAGCAAAATAAAGTTACACTTGTCTGGTCAACGGCAACAGAGACTAACAATCAGGGATTTGAGGTTCAGAGACAGAAGTTAGGAGTCAGAAGTCAGGAGTCAGGATGGGAAGAAATAGGTTTTGTGCCGGGGAGAGGAACTACTACAGAAATATCATCTTATTCATTTATTGATGAGAACTTAAATCCGGGAAGATATAGTTACAGATTAAAGCAAATTGATTTCGATGGCATATATAAATATTATGATCTGGATGAAGTAGTGGAAATAAGTTCACCAATTGGTTTTGAACTGGCGCAGAATTATCCTAATCCATTTAATCCGAGTACTACAATTAAATTTTCAATTCCTCAGAAAGAAAATGTAACGCTAAAAGTATTTGATGTTCTCGGAAATGAAATTAGGACACTACTTAATGAAGAGATGGAAGCAGGATATCATCAGGTTGAATTCGATGCAAGTAGTCATTCCGGTTCTGTCCGGAATCTGCCAAGCGGAATATATTTTTATAAGCTGCAATCAGGAAAATTTTCAGAAACTAAGAAGATGGTTTTATTGAAATAAATTCAAATATTTAATAATAAAGGATGTTATTATGAAAATCCATAAAATATTCTTTCTGGTTTTTATTCCGGTAGTTGCCGCATCTGCACAATGGTATCAGCAAAACAGCGGAACCACTTTCCATCTTCAATCAGTCTTTTTTATCGATGAAAATACAGGTTGGGCTTGTGGAAATGAAGGTGTAATTTTAAAAACAACAAATGGCGGCGAAAATTGGTTTGAACAGAATTCAACAACTACAGAAGATCTTAGAGAAATTCTTTTTGTTGATGAAAACTATGGGTGGGCTTATCAGTATCATCTGATAGTCAGTACAACAGATGGCGGTGCAACGTGGTCTGCTCAACCATTTGGACCTCCTGAAAATTTAGTTGCACTGCAATTTATCAATGCAAATACAGGTTGGCAGCTTTACTATATAATCGATCTTGCAACATTTATAAGCAAAACAACCGATGGGGGAACTAGCTGGTCGGTTCAATATAATCTTCCTGATGAATATTATGATGCTATGTTTTTTATAGACGAGAATTATGGATGGGCTGGAACAATTTGGGCTGTAAGTAAAACGACGGACGGTGGAACGAATTGGACACAGAATACAGCAAATCTTGCTGGTTCTCCAATGTGTATAAGATTTGCAAATCATCAGACAGGATGGATTAGCAGTAACACACTCGGTAGTTATGATATATCAAAATCCACCGATGGAGGTATGTCTTGGTTTAACCAAAAGTTTGCCCCCGGTGAATATATCCATTCAATTTCGTGTCCGAATGATTCTACAGTTTATGCTGCAGGTTTTAAAATGTTTATTCCACCAAACCCTCATGAAGCATTTATTCTAAAGACTGTAGATGGAGGCATTAACTGGAATGAGCAGTACGCCGGAAATGGAGTATTGAATTCAATCTTCTTTATAAATGATACAACCGGATGGGCTGTTGGTGACAGCGGAAAGATTTTATTTACAGAAAATGGTGGTGTTACTTCAATTAAAGAAAATCAGCTTAATGCGGTTGAGTTTGCATTATCACAAAACTATCCTAACCCATTCAATCCAACCACAAAAATAAAATTTACTATTCCATCAGTAGAGACGACCCGGCGGGTCGTCTTTACAACATTGAAGGTTTACGATGGGTTAGGAAATGAAGTTGCAACGCTTATTAACGCAGAGAAACCTGCCGGAGAATATGAAGTGATTTTCGATGCATCATCTGGTATCAGGAACCTGGTATCCGGAATCTATTTCTACCAACTTCGTGCAGATAACTTTGCTCAAACAAAAAAAATGGTCTATCTCAAATAGGAGGATTGATGAAAAAATTATTACTATTAATTTTATTCAGTATTTCAACAATCTTTCCGCAATACATACCAACTTATGTTGAATCTTCAAGCGGATTGAACAATCCATTTCTTGAAGGCGGAAGAACAGAAGTTGAACTTGCAGATATGAATGGTGATGGTAATCTAGATATTGTTTCAGTCGGCGATCATGGCTCACCTTACATCAACACCGGAGAACACGGAGTTATGATCTGGTTTGGAAATGGAACCGGTGCAAATTGGTCGGTTGTACAAATCGGAAATTTTGGCTACGGCGGAGTTGCAATCGGCGATGTAAATAACGACGAAAAACTTGATGTAGGTTATGGGATACATCATAACTATTCCGGTGAAGATCTTGGCGATCAGATACTTGAAGTTGCACTTGGTAATGGATCAGGAACTGCATGGACTCCGTGGGATAACGGACTCGCAACAAACGGAGAAGATTGGGGAATGTTCTGTACAGATTTTGCTGATGTAGACTGCGATGGAGATCTGGATATTGGTGCAAATTCTTTTGGCTGTTGTGCCGGTGTTCATATCTATTTAAATAATGGTAATGGAAGCTGGACTCAGTCATTCGGATTCACTGGCGGGAATTCTTCGATGGATTTTGTTTTCGGCGATGTGAATAATGATGGCTATCCCGATTTTACAGTTTCGCAGCAGAACGGAACGGTTTACATAAATGATCAAACAGAAATTTTACAGTAGCGCGTGCCGGTTATAGCGATGGCCCCGACCTCGGAGATATTGATAACGATGGTACCGATGAACTTTCAATCGCAAATAACAATGGTGGTGTCGAAATTTGGAAATGGAGCTCTGGAATTATCTGGACTTCAATGTCGAATGGCTTGCCAGTTTCAGGTGGATATGAAGCTACTCAAATTTATGATATGAATTCAGATGGCTACACTGATGTTGTCGGGTTTGGAAATGGAATAGTAACAGTCTGGCTTGGAGATGGTGCTGGCAATTGGACTCAAGCAGCACAATTCACATTATCTTCGCCCGGAGATTATAAAGCTTTCAGAATTGATGGTGATGCCGACCATAACGGCTATCCTGATATCGTTCTTGTTGATGAAGAAGGAACATGGATTAATTATCAGAATCATCTTCGTTTCTTTAAAGAAAATTCACCAGCGGACAGTCTGACTATAACGCCGGTTTATCCTTCTCCCAACAGAAAAATAAATGTTCAAAGTGTCCAGACTATAAAATGGATAAGCGAAGTGCCAGCAGGAGTTTCATCGCTTGTAAAACTGGAAATCTCAGCTAATGATACAAGTGGTCCGTGGAATGTTATTGCTGATGATCTTCCGAACAACGGTCACTTTCAGTGGATTATCCCTGAATCAGCGGCATCAACCGATACTTGCAGAATTAGATATACAGTTTACACCAGCACTGACACGGTTTCATCAATTACTTCTGCAGGATTTTTCATAATCGGTGAGCCGGTTTTTTCAGAAGAGAAACGAAACGAGTTTCCTGAGGAGTTTACACTTTATCAGAATTATCCGAACCCGTTTAATCCGAGTACAATAATCAGATTTTCAATTACATCTGTCATTGCGAGCGGAGTGAAGCAATCTCAACTCGTGACCTTAAAAGTTTATGATGTTTTAGGTAAGGAAGTTGCAACACTCGTTGATGAGGAAAAACCAGCTGGTATTTATGAAGTTGAGTTTAACACGATTAGTCATTCCGGTCAGTTTGGAATAAGTGATTTACCAAGCGGAATTTATTTCTATCAGCTGAAAGCCGGTGAATATGTTGAAAGTAAGAAGATGTTATTAATCAAATAATAGAAATTGATATGAGCTAGTTTTGAATATACTTACACATAAATTAATCGGTGCTTTCTTAAGATTGTTCTTTATTATTGCTGTAACATCTAATTCTGCTGAAGGACAAATCACTTACGATGGTCCGGAAAGAGGTTCTGCTCCGGAAGGCATCATTTTAAATACTGATGATTTTTCGTTCAGCGTTAAATCACAACCAGAATACAGAAGTATTGATAATTCTGAACCTGAATTAATTTATCAAAACATCAATTTTTATGAATCATCTGATATTGAAAGGACTTTTTACAATCTGCAATCTGACAGACAAAGCCAGTCGGACAGTCTCATTTTGCTTCAATCTTTTCCGGGTATTCCGCAAACAAATTACAATCCGCCGGATGATTATATAGCCGTGGGACCCGAGCACGTTGGTTTAGTAGTAAATAATTTATTGAGAATATTCGATAAAAGCGGAAACATACTCAACACGATTAATGCAGCTGAGTGGTACTCTAACCTGGTTGGAAATGCAAACCCTGTCGATCCAAAAATTCTCTACGATCATTTTCACGATCGATGGTTGATGGTATGGATTTATGTAGATCATATTCAATTAAGATCTTACCTTTTTTTATCCGTTTCGGATGACGATAACCCGAATGGGATCTGGTATAATTGGGCATTACGTTCCGACGTGAACGGAAACAATCCGTCAAACAATTGGGGAGATTACCCGGGCGTAGGGTTTGATGATAAAGCAGTTTATATAACCTCAAACCAATTCAGTTTCAGCGGTGTCTTCAATTATGTAAAATTAAGGGTAATTAAAAAAGATGATATCTATGTAAGCTCAAATCCTCTGAGTGTGAATTGGACAGATTTCTGGAATATCAGCATTCCCGGCAGTTCAAATTCTGCTTCTTATTTAAGGCCTGCGAGGATGTTTGATTCGTCAAACGTTTTTTATTTGTTCTATCTTCCGAATGCAGGCGGAAATTTTTGTGCAGTTTACACAGTAAGTGATGTACTCACAAATCCGATATTAAATGCTGCTGTCTATCAGTTGATTCCTTATTCAATTTCTCCGGATGCAGAACAGCGCGGCAGTGATGTGTTGATACAGGGTGGGTTTTCTGCCTTGAGAAATGAACCTTTTTTTAAGGATAGTGTTCTTCACGCTGTTCACTGTATTCGTAATCCAAATAATTCGGAATTGTCAAGTCTTCACTATTTAGCTGTTAATCCGATCCAAAATACTGTTTTAAAAGATATAGCGATAGGAAACAGTGAAAAATTTTTTTTCTATCCTGCATTAGCAGTTGATAAGAATAATAATGTTCTTATTTCTTACAGCTGTTCAGCATCTTCAGAATTTGCAGGAGGATTTTATACTTTAATTTCGAAAAAAACCGGGATGCCATCCGGAATTCATGAATTGAAGGGCGGGAATAGTTATTTCAACAGGGATAATGGTTCAGGAAGAAGCAGGTGGGGTGACTATAGTGGTGCGTGGATAGATCCTCGTGATAGTTTAAGCATTTGGATCAGCATTGAATATGTTGAGGCAACCAATACGTGGGGTACCTGGATTGGTTCATTAAAATTTAATGAGACGGTAGTTGAAGTTACATCAGACGAGGATGTAATTAAGAGTTTTGAACTGTTTCAAAACTATCCGAACCCATTTAATCCGAATACGGTAATCAGTTATCAGTTATCTGTAATCAGTAATGTTACATTGCAAGTTTATGATGTACTTGGTAATGAAGTTGCGACTCTTGTAAATGAAGAAAAACCTGCAGGAGAATATCAAGTTGAGTTTATTCCATCATCCATCAACCATCATCCATCTTCCGGAATTTATTTCTATCAGCTTCGTGCTGGTGATTTTGTTCAAACAAAAAAAATGGTTCTGATCAAATAATTTTTAATTCAAAAAAGTTGATACTGCCGAAATATTTTTTTAGTTTGAGCATCAAATTCATTCTTTTTTGAAGCAATTAATCATATCTTTTTCATCAACTAAATACAGGTGGTAAAATATGAATAAAACTATACTATCCTTTAGCTTTGCGGTAGTTCTGGTCTTTTCATCTCTCTTTATAGGGAATATTTTTGCTCAGACAGCTCCGCTACAATATTACATTCAATCTTATCAATTCGAATCTCAAATTTATGATGGGAACGGAACTGTGGGATCAAATCCATCAGAGATTATAATAGGTGAAATTGAACTACACAATATTCCATGGTTGCAGCTGCATTTTTCTGATGTGAACCTTGGAAATGAAAGTTATTTGATAATACGATCGCTCTACGATGACAAGTGGCAGAAACTCGATGCTGTTTCAATGAAACAATGGAATAATTTCAGCGCGTTCTTTAACGGTAATGCTGTTGAAATAAAATTATTCCTTGCACAAACTGACAGGCAGGTTTATATAAAAATTGATGAGATTGTCGTAGGTGAATGGTTTGAAGGTGATCCGACTGAATCACAGTGCGGTCCGACTGATGACCGTACAGCCTCCAATCAGCCTGCAACTGCAAGATTATTAAGTGTTGGCTGTACAGCTTGGATTATTCCAAATGGGAAATTCGCTACAGCAGGTCATTGTCTGGACGGAAGCAGTTCAACAGTAGTTGAATTTAACGTTCCACTCTCTTTACCAAACGGAACACTTCAGCATCCGGGTCCGGAAGATCAGTATTCTGTAAATG
This sequence comes from bacterium, assembly GCA_016716565.1. Lineage (NCBI taxonomy): Bacteria > bacterium. The sequence goes on along the minus strand of JADJWC010000002.1, from coordinate 287,942 downwards.
TATCAACTAAAATTTTTACTAACGGTGGTGTAGGTAATGACTGGGGAGTTTTCGAAGTTTTTCCGAACTCTATAACTGGATTGATGCCAAAGCAGGCACAGAATGCTTACTGGCCTCTGGTTCAGGATTTAGGCCCGGATTCAATCAGGATTACTGGTTATGGAGTTGATGATGGTACCGCTAATCAAACCCAGCAAACTCATATTGGACCAAATGCTGGTTCTAGTGGAACTACGATGAGATATGTTACAGATACTGAGGGTGGAAATTCAGGCAGCCCTGTTATTGATGGTTTAACAAATGTAGCAGTTGGTGTTCATACACACGGAGGCTGTACATCCAGCGGTGGAAACAATAACGGAACAAGTCTTTTTCACACTGCGTTTTGGGCAGCAGTAGACCAGGGAGCTGGTGGATGCCCTGTCGAACCACCTACTGATCCTAGTCCTCCAAATGGCACAACAGGTGTTCCTCTTAATTTAGCTCAGTTAACCTGGCTTAACGGGATGGGTGCGGTGACCAATGAACTTTACTTTGGTACAAATCCTTCTTCATTAAATCTTGTGCAGAGTGGTACACTTGCAACAAGCTGGACAATAACCGGTGTGACTTTTACTTATGGAACAACTTATTACTGGAGAGTTGTTGAAATTGGAGATACTTGTTCTACAAATGGTCCTGTATGGAGCTTTACAACAGTTCAGGATCCAAATTTAGTACAGTGGTGTGATGCATTTACAAATATGAATAACTGGACAATTGTTGGTCCACTCGGTACAACGAACTGGTCTGCAAATAACTCTGGTTCTGCAGGAGGAACGGCTCCGGAACTGAGATTGACTTGGACGCCTTCATTTACTGGTGTTTCGAAAATAAGATCGGTTGTTATTCCATTACCTGATAATCAATCGATGACTTATTCGTTCAATTATTACTTTGATTGGTATGCTAATCCAAGCGGAACCATCACAGTTGGTGTAACCTATGATGGTGGTGCAACAAGTACAATTCTCTACAACCAGCCTGATGCAACTGGGAACATTGGACCAATTGTTATGAGTGGTAATTTTACAACTCCAGCTTCAGGAGCGGCAAATACGCAAATTGAAATTACTTACAATGGATACTCATTTAATTACGATAATGTCTACTGGGATAATATGTGCCTAGAATATGTAGTTCCTGTAGAATTAGCTGCATTCACAGTAAACGCACTTGGGGCAGATGTTGAATTGATCTGGACAACTGCAACTGAAACTAACAACAAAGGTTTTGAAGTAGAGAGAATAACTTCTTCAGGTGATTTTGAGATGATCGGATTTGTTCCTGGATATGGAACAACCACTGAACCAAAATCATATTCTTACACTGATTCAAAACCAGGTTCAGGTAATTATTCATATAGATTAAAACAAATAGATTACGATGGTTCATTCAGCTATTCGAATGTTATTGAAGTGGAAGTAACTGCCCCGAGCACCTTCTCGCTTGAGCAGAATTATCCTAACCCATTCAATCCAAGTACGACAATCAGGTTTTCGATTCCTGTTGAGACAGATGTAAGGTTAAATGTTTATAACACACTTGGTCAGGAAGTAGCTGAAATTTTGAATGGCAGATTGAAAGAAGGATATCACGAAGTAGATTTTGATGCCGTTTCGTTAACTTCAGGTATTTACTTCTACAGGCTTGAAGCTGATAAATTTGTCGATGTTAAGAAGATGATAATCATAAAATAATTTGCATTTTTTTGATCAGCCCCTCCCAAAAGGAGGGGTTTTTTATTTTTAAATGAGTTTAATACAGAAAATCACTAATTTACCATTGGATTAAATTAGATTTCAGATTAAACATCAACTCGGGGTTTAAAATGAAAGAGTTCACTTCGGTTATTTCATTCCTGCTTCTGTATTCATACAATTATTCACAAGTACCTTTCCCGCAAAATCCTGATTGGATATCGACTGATATTTTAAGTGTATCTACCGGCGGTGCCTTCGCAGATATTAATAAAGATGGCTGGCTGGATTTTGTTGTTGCAAACGGAAATGATATTTCAATTCAAAAACTTGTCGTTTATTACAATAACGGAAATGGTACTTTTCCTTCGACTCCAAACTGGCAAGCAACGGATTCAGATTATCACGGTCATCTTGATTTTGGCGATATCAACGGAGATGGCTGGCCTGATGTTGCAGTTTCCGTTTATATCGGAACAGGAGGTTTCAGTACTCCGGGAAAAGTAAAACTTTATTTAAACAACAACGGAACTCTATCATCAAATCCCGATTGGATTTCAGGTGACCTTTTTTATACTTTCAGTTGTGCATTTGGAGATGCTGATGGAGACGGTGATCTCGATCTTGCAGTTGCAGGTGGTGAAGCATACTACAACAATCCTGCTCAACCAAGAATTTACTACAACAATGGTGGTATGCTTGAAACACTACCTTCGTGGAAAGGAACTGCTTCGATTTATAGTTATGATGTAAATTGGGCAGACTTTGACAATGATGGAGATCTTGATGTAGTCTTTGCCGGAGAAAGCAACCCAAATTTTATTTTTGCGAACTCGGGAACGTCGATAAGCACAACTCCAACTTGGCAATCAACTGATGCAAGTCAGTACGCAAATTCTCTTTTTGTGGGTGATGTAAATAACGATGGATTTCTTGATCTGGCAATTTCAGATAATAATCAGCTTGGCGGCTCGGGTAAATTCAAAATTTATTTGAATAACAACGGCACTTTAAGCACAACTCCATACTGGACATCATCATTTTCCGGATATGGCTCAGGTATCAATCTTGCAGATATTGATAATGATCTCGATCTGGATTTAATAACAGGCGGATGGTGGCAGCCAATAAGAATCTATTTGAACAATAGCGGTACATTCTCAGCAACTCCGCAGTACACATCGACCAGCACAAGTGTCGTTGAAGTTATTGTTATGGGTGATGCTGATAACGATGCGCTTCAAAATATTCAGGAAGTATTTATTAGTGACAGCACAAAGAAAATATTTTACCTGCAGCGTACACCAGTTCAGGCAATCCATCAGGTGATTGTCGATGAAGATACTCTCCAACTGAACGAATATTGTTACGATCTTGAGAACGGATGGATAATGCTTGCCGAACAACCTGATTCCGGGGCAGTGATAACTGTTGAAGCAGTAGTTTCATGGGATATTGATATGGGAGTTACAAACTGGGATCAGAACAAAGGAAATTATTTATTCTTTAACACAAGCGATCCTGTATTTGTTGTTAACGAAGAAAAATCTCCTGAAAATTTTGTTCTGCATCAGAATTATCCAAATCCCTTTAACCCAACAACAAATATCGGATTTCGGATTTCCGATGGCGGATATGTCAGTTTGAAAGTTTATGATCTGTTGGGAAATGAAGTCGCGACACTCGTTGATGAGTACAAGCCAGCAGGGAGTTATGAAGTTAAATTTAATGCTGTAGGGACAGGTTGCGACTTGTCCTTAACAAGTGGAGTTTATTTTTATCAAGTCAAGACGGGAGATTTTAAAGAAACGAAGAAGATGATACTTTTAAAATAAGAGCGAAATAATTTTATGCTTAAACTCCTTTCAGTAAATGCTTGAAGCAGTTTTGTTTGCTAATTACAAATCGATTCTGCTTGACTTTTATCAAAAAAATATCATTTTAACAAGTGATAATTTTTCTCTGCTTCGGGAGGACAAGTAGAGATTCAGTTCCAGCCAGCTCTTCCGAAACAGAAGTTTTGAAAATAACTTTTTCAACATTTTTAAGGAGGTCATCAAATGAAACAGAGAATCACTGTTTTAATCTGTCTATTTTTTATTCTCCTTTACTCACCATCATTCTCACAAGATATTTCCGGCAGTAAAGATCATCCTATGTTCAACAGAATATCCGGATTCAATATTACGGAATATAATGTTGAAGAATTCGGAACTTACACGTTTACACTGGATGGTGAAACTGAGAGTATTGTTGAAGGCACATTAACTACAATTCATTATGAGTGCGATTGCGAAGAAGCTCCGCTAAAGATTGTAAGGAACTTTACTAATGCAATGAAAAATATTGGCGGGCAAATTTATGAACCTTTCAAAAACCGTGGTTATATGTTTTTAAAGCAGGGGAATAAAGAAACATGGGCAGAAGTTTATGCAGGCGACTATTATTATGATCTGACAATAGTTGAAAAAGGCGAGGTTGAACAGGAAATAACAGCAAATGCAATTCTCAAAGAACTCAATGAAACAGGGAAAGCAATTCTTTATATCAATTTTGATTCAGGAAAATCAACGATAAAAAAAGAATCAATGCCTGTTGTTGAACAGATAATTGAAATGATGAAACAGGCTGCTGATATTAAAATAAGTGTGGAGGGGCATACGGATTCAGAGGGGAGTAATGAATCCAACTTAAAACTTTCTGAAGCACGCGCTAAGGCAGTTGTGGAAGCGATCACTAAAGGAGGTATTGATGCTGCACGATTAAGCTCGGCAGGCTTTGGAGAGGAAAAACCGATTGCTGATAACTCTACCGCAGAGGGTAAAGCAAAAAACAGAAGAGTCGAACTGATTAAAAAATAATTTCAAAGGAAGGAAATTAAAATGAAAAATTTATCAAAATGTTCTGTAGCAATACTATTCCACTTGTTTGCATTCATTATTGGGACTCAATTGCATGCACAAGAAATTTCTCTTAAACCATACGGTATCAAATCAGGAATAATCGAATATAAATATACCGGCTCCGAAACAGGAAAAGGTGTTATGTATTTCGATGAATATGGAACGAAAACAGCAATGAATCTCGATACTAAAAGGGGAGAAGAATTAAATAAAGGTTGGGTAATCTCATATAAAGAATATCAGTACATATTCGATCCTTCAAAACCTGACGAAGGCTTAAAGATGAAAAATCCAATGATTGAATCATTGATGAAAATGGATAAACAGGATTATGATAAAGTAGCAGAGGATCTATATTCAAAAATGGGTATGAAAAGATCGGCTAACGAAAAATTTCTGGATAAAGATTGTGTCTGCTTCAAAGGTGATATGGGAAAGGTATTAACTTGGAACGGAATACTTATGTTGATGGACATGAACTATGGCGGAATGAAATCACGTCAGGAAGTTACGTCAATAAAAACTAACGTGCCTGTTGATTCCAAGTATTTTGAAATACCGAAGAACATAAAATTTTCGGAAATGCCGGGATTTTAATGCAGAGAATTATAGCAACGAAAAACAACACATCAGTACTTTGTCTATTATCGTCAATTTGATGAAAAGGTCTTAATAAAAAAGTTAGGAGAAAAAAAATGTTTACAAAAAAGGTAATCCTGATTCTATTAATGATTCCTGTATTGTTTGCAATTGCCTGCTCGGAGGAGGACCCTGCCGGTCCACCTCAGGTTTTTAATGTTGAATACGATGGATTTTTACAATTGAGGTTTACTAATGAGTTTCCATCATTTGATGAAACTACACAGGTTGATGTTCATATTGATAAGTATGGTAAAGTAACTTTTGGTACAGGAACTTTATCATATAACGCAGATGAAAATAATGGTCAATCAAGAATTGTTAGAGTTGGTACTCTTTCGCTTAATCCGAAAGGCAGTCACTTTGTAAGTAATGGAGATGATTACGTTGATGTTGATGAAAATACCACAATTGTCGAAAATATGATCGTATATTACTGGGATGGTCAATCCTGGGTAGAATTTGTTAATGAAAACATCAATAGTACTTGGAATGGAGGCTTAGGTTTTAACATTGATGATGCAGTTTTATCAGGTTCAATATTACAATCAGTTACTGCCTGGGGAAGTACAACCTGGGGATTATACCTTGTTGTAATTCCATAGAATTATTGAAGGAGTTTTTGGACAAAAGAAAAAAAATTAATGAGTAATTTAGAAGTTCAGGGGAATTAGTTTTTTATTGCAGTGATTGTATACTTTCTAATTTCGTTATCCGGTAGGTCGCTGAAGTTGTAAAGTATATACTTTTCATCCTGCAATTTTTCCAGTTCATGCCACTTGTAACGTATCTGCCTGAAACCAAGTACTCTCAAATCGTTTGTAACGGTGTTGTGAAATTTTTCTAACAGATTGCGTTTTGTAAAACTGTCATGCGTGAAGACTACAATCTTATTCCGTTCATCATTCAGGATTGTTATCTTGTAATCTAGACCGTTTAATCTATCGCTAAGATATTCACCAAAATATTTCCGTATTTCAGGGAGAAATCTCAGTTGGTGTTTTATAGCTAATTCTTTAACCTTTTCCTGCATAATTAGAACATCATTGTCTTCCTCACTAATCGCATCATATCTCGGAATAAAATCAAACCAATAATTCAAATCAACCAAAGTATTTCTTGCACTTTCCCAGCTGTCGATTACTTTGTCATAATTATTAACGGTAGTATAAATCTCTTTCAACTCCCGGAAGTATTCAGATTTTTTTGAAGGCGAGAAACTTGAAACGGTAACACCGACAACTGCAAGTATTACCATTGCAAGTGTTATTGATATAAAAATTCTATGTCGTTCGAAAAGATCCATTGTTATTTATTTCTTGTCTTTGTCGTCAATTATTATGTGATTATGCACCATCTATGCCAAGGTAGGTCAACTATTATTACTAAAAATTAAAATGAAATAATAAGTTCGTTTGTAATATTTACGAAAAATCAAATTTTGTGGATAATAGTGACTGATTTCAGCCGTCAATAAATTCGTAAGGCGACAATTTTGGACTTATAAAATTTTGAACAAATTAAACTGATACGTTGTATGAATATATTTACGTTTACCTGGTGGTTTACATGATTCGGAAGAAAATAGTTTGATTTCACAGTTGATCAGAAAAGCAGGTCTGAATCCTATCTCGAAGATTATATCCAGATGACATCACTTCACCGTACGCGCCTGTTGATCTGATGGCGATCAAATCTCCTCTTTTTGTTTCCGGAAGAAGGATTGATTTACCGAATGTATCGGATGATTCGCAGATCGGGCCAACTACATCATATTTCTTGATTTCGGATTTCGGATTGTTGGCTTGCCTGCCGGTAGGCAAGGTTTCGGATTTAGTAATGTTTTCTATCTTGTGATATGACTGATATAATGCTGGTCTGATTAATTCTGTCATCCCTGCATCAAGAATCGCAAAATTTGTACTGACACCTTCCTTTATGTATAGCACTCTTGATATTAATGAACCACACTGCCCAACTATTGCTCTTCCAATTTCAAAATGAACTTCCTGCTGTGGACGAATTTCAAGAAATTTTTCAAATACATCAAAGTATGATTTAAAGTCCGGAATCAATTCGGCGTCGGGATCCTCGTAATTGATTCCTAATCCGCCGCCAACATTTATATTCTTCAATCTCAGATGGTGTTCGTCAAACCAATTTTGAATTTCATTTATCCGTACGCACAATCCCTTGAAGACATTAAGATCAGTTATTTGAGAACCAATATGGAAATGTAATCCAATCAAATTAATATTTTTTAATGATGAAAGTTTCTCAATAATTGTTGAAAGCTCCCAGGTATTTATTCCGAATTTATTTTCCTCGAGACCTGTTGTTATGTAGTGATGTGTATTTGCATCGACATTCGGATTAATTCTAATTGCTAATGGTGCATTTTATTTTGTGAAGACGCGAATGAGTTTATTACTTCCAGTTCCTGGATAGATTCCACATTGAAGCAGAAAATGTTTTTGTTTAGTCCGGTTAGTATTTCTTTATCCGATTTTCCTACACCAGCAAAAACTATATTATCATTTTTAAAACCTGTTGAGAAGGCTTTTGTGATTTCGTTTCCGCTAACACAATCAGCACCTAAACCTGAATCACTGATTATTTTCAGAATCTTGTCATTCGAATTTGCTTTAAGTGCATAATGAATTTTATAATTTCTCGCTGATGCTTCCTTAATTAAAAGTGATAAAGTTGAATTAAGCAATTCCAGATCGTAGTAATAAAACGGTGTTTCCAACTTTTCAAATTTTTCAACTAATGCTTTATTGAACATTTTTCTTGTCGATATTAGTTGGAAAAGATTTTATTCAATGAAATGAGGGCTTCTTTTTTATCTGACGAATTGACCAGAATTGAAATGCTGTGTCTGCTACCTCCGTAGGAAATCATTCTCAGATTAAAACGTTTTAATGACTCCAAAACTTTGTTGATGATTCCTTTTTGCTCGATCAGATTTTCTCCAACAACGCAAATTATTGTTTGATCCGAATCAACTTCAACTGCACCATAATATTTTAGTTCTTCCGTTATTTCGGCGAGATAAGTTGTGTCATCTATTGTGACCGATACAGCGACCTCCGAAGTTGTAATCATATCAATCGGTGTTTTGAATCTCTCAAATACTTCAAAAACTTTTCTTAAAAATCCGTAAGCAAGAAGCATCCTGCCTGATTTAATTTTGATCGCAGTGATGCCGTCTTTTGCTGCGACAGCTTTTATTCCTGATCCGTTTGATTCAGCGGAAATTAAGGTACCGGGATCCTCTGGCTTCATTGTATTTTTTAAGCGAACCGGAATGTTTGCAAGTTTTGCTGGAAGCACACTTGAAGGATGAAGAATCTTTGCGCCGAAGTAAGCAAGCTCAGCTGCCTCATCAAATGACAATCGTTCGATTGGATAAGTATTTTCAACGTATCTTGGATCGTTGTTATGGAAACCGCTGATGTCTGTCCAAATTTGAATTTCCTCTGCACTGATTGCAGCTCCAATCAGCGAAGCACTATAATCACTTCCGCCACGTTTTAAGTTATCGACTTCACCGTAAAGATTTCTGCATATATAACCCTGAGTAATGAACAATTTTTTATCCGGTTGTTTTGTTAATTCTCTTTCGAGATTTTCTTTTATGTAATAATTATCCGGTTCGCCGTTTGTGTCAATCCTCATAAAATTTAAAGCGGGGAGTAGAATTGAATCAATTTTTTGTTCAGTTAAATACTGATGAAAAAGTGCCGTCGAAATCAATTCGCCTTGAGCCAGTATTGCTCTTTCCTCATGAATTGTAAAAATATCCTGTGTGAACGATCTAATGTAATTGAAATGAGAATCGATCAGTGCCGTTGCATCTTTGCTGACAACAGGATCGGAATATAATTCGGACACAACCTGCTTGTATTTTTTTTCAAGTTGATTGATCAGTTGGTTGGCTTTTGAATTCTTTTTTGAATACAGGTGTTCAGCAATCTGAACAAGTGCGTTTGTTGTGCCGGACATAGCGGAAAGAACAACAAGTTGTTTTTCTTCTCTATTAATTAATCTGGCAACTTCCTTCATCCTCTCTGCAGAACCAACCGAAGTGCCGCCGAATTTAAGAACTTTCATTTAGTCTGTTCTACTCCTTAGTAAAATTTGAGGCAAATATAAGTATTACAGTTTAATTAGTTGATGCTCTCCAAATAATTTTAATTCTGCCCGATGTGATTTGGCTAATCGCATTACTAAATTATTTCCCTTAAATTTGTACTGAATTTAATTCAAGTCTTGTAAACCTGGAGTTGTCATGGACCAAAGAAAAATAATTCCCGCAATAAGAACAGACAATATCACGTATGCAGTTAGAGACATAGTCGTTCTCGCAAATGAAGTTGCTAAGTCAGGAAAGGAAATGCTTTATCTGAATATTGGCGATCCGAATCTTTACGACTTTCAGCCGCCGCAGCATCTTGTAAAAGCAACTTACGATGCGATGATAAAAAATTTCAATGGCTATGCCCCATCTTCAGGAATTAAAGAAGCCGTTAGAGCAATTGAAGGTGAAGCACATAGAAAAGGAATATCGAATGTCCACGATATTTTTGTAACAACCGGTGCAAGCGAAGCGATTGATATTTGTCTTACTGCTCTTGTAAACGATGGGGAAAATGTTTTAACGCCGACTCCCGGTTATCCGCTTTACACTGCGATTGCAAGCAAGTTGCAAATGATGGAAAACCCATACTATTTGAATGAATCAAATGGCTGGCTACCAGATATTGATGACATCAGAAGTAAAATAAACAAAAAAACAAAAGCGATTATTCTCATAAATCCGAACAACCCGACAGGTTCACTGTATACAACTGAAAATCTTCAGGCAATAATTGATCTTGCACTTGAAAACGATCTTGTAATTTTTGCTGATGAAATTTATGATAAACTTTTATTTGATGGCAAGAAGCACATCTCAATAGCATCTATGAATAAAGATGTTTCTTGTATTACTTTTGGCGGACTTTCAAAAAATTATATGGTCCCGGGATTCAGGATAGGTTGGGGAATTGTCAGCGGCAGAAAAGAAATTCTATCTGACTATATCGAAGCAATAAATAAAATTTTGCGAGCACGACTTTCTGCAAATCATCCTGAGCAGTATGGAATTAAAATTTCTCTAGAAGGTGATCAATCGCATCTCATTGAAGCAAATTCAAAATTAACTTCACGAAGAAATATGACTGTTGAAATGTTGAATTCGATTGACGGAATTTCCTGCGTAAAACCTGAGGGTGCTTTTTATGCTTTCCCGCAATTACACGGAATTGAATCGGATGCACATTTTGTAAGTGAGTTGATTAAAGAAACAGGTGTAGTGGTTGTCCCCGGAAGTGGATTCGGGCAAGTTCCGGGTACGAATCATTTCAGAGTTGTATTTCTGCCGAATGAAAAAATTCTGGAGAAGGCATACAATTCAATTGGAGATTTTTTGCAAAAGTATATGAAGAAGTATCCAGTCAAAATGGAAGCTAAATGACAGGCAAAAAATTTCTAAATAGTCTTGCAAATGGAAAGAGCGACGTAATTCAGTTATTTCTGGATATGCTGGAAAATCTTAAGTTAGATTATTGTGTGATCGGCGGACTTGCAGTCAATGCATATGCTGAACCTGTTGCCAGCCTTGATCTGGATTTAGTGTTGACAATTGGAGATATTGAAAAATTGCTGAATCAGATTGAACTGTCTAAAGAAAAATTTTCAATTAAGAAGTTTTCTCACAGTTTAAATTTAGAGCATCCCGATTCAGATTTGCGAATTCAAATTCAGACCGACGAGATATATCAACCGTTTATTAAGAATGCTGTAGTTAAAAAAGTCCTTGGATACGAAATGAAAGTAGCCTCATTGGAAGATTTATTACAAGGCAAAATCTGGGCTTATTCAGATGAAGAAAGAAGGAAAAGTAAGCGGCAAAAAGATTTGGCAGATATTATGCGATTGGTGGAAATATATCCAAATCTTACTACCCTTCTCCCGGCAAAAATCAAGAAGCTAATTGGCTGATAAATCCGTTTCCCGTTATATCATTTGTGCTTATATTTGCCCGTAAATTCTATTACTAATCAGCAAATTTGTGGACAATTACTATCTAACAACACTTCCCAGCGGAACGAAAATTGTTTCGGAATATATTCCGCACGTTCAGTCATTTACGCTTGGTTTTTGGTTCAACGTTGGTGCCCGTGATGAATCGCTGCGTAACAATGGAATTTCGCATTTCATTGAACACATGCTATTTAAAGGAACAAAAAAGCGTTCAGCAAAAATGATTGCTGAAGAAATTGAATCTTACGGCGGTTATCTCAACGCCTTTACTTCCAAAGAACACACTTGTTATTATTCAAAAGGATTAACCCAAAATCTTGGAAGAACGTTCAGTGTTTTATCAGATTTAATTCAGAATCCACTTTTCAAAGAAACTCATATCAGGAAAGAAGCCGGAGTTGTTATTGATGAGCTTAAAGATATTGATGATAATCCCGAAGAGCTACTTTACGATAAGTTTGAAGAAATTATTTTCAGTGGAAGCAGGCTCAGTTATCCCGTAATTGGCAAAGAAAATAATATCAGAAATTTCAATTCTGATGATCTGTTTAACTTTCACAGAACAAATTATAATACGGATGGCTTACTGATAGTCGCTTCAGGAAATTTAAAGCACGATGAATTGATAAAGCTTACTGAAAAATATGTTACTGAAGGAAAAACAAAACGAAGACAGAACAGAGAGCGTTTTCAAACAAAAAAAGTTGAAGACACTTTTATAGAAAAAGATGTTCAGCAGGTTCATACGATCATCGGCAGAGCTACTTTTGGTTATAATGATAAAAGAAGAATTCCGGTAAGATTTTTATCTGCCTTACTCGGTGAGGGAAGCAGCTCACGTCTGTTTTTAGCTGTAAGAGAAAAGCTTGGAATCACATATCAGATTAATTCTTTCCTGAATTCATACAACGATACTTCAGCATTCGGAGTTTATTTTTCAACAAATCAGAATCAGTATGCGAAAGTAATTGATATCGTTTATAAAGAATTCAAAAAGTTGAAGGACATTCCAATCTCGGAGAAGGAACTGAAGAAAGTAAAAGAATATTTAAAGGGCGGAGTGCTTCTCAGTCTTGAAAGCACAACCAACCGTATGATGAGAATCGCAAACTCGATACTGTATTACGATAAAATTTTTTCTGTTGAAGATTATCTTTCGAAAATTGAAAAAATAACAATTGAAGATGTTCAGAAAACAGCGAATGAATTGCTGAATGATTCAAAACTTATTAAAGTAATTTTAAAATCAGACTCAAAATAATTTTAGCAAACAAAAAATATTATGCCGAATATTAATATTGATGGAAAAACCATCGAGTTCAAATCAGGTCAGACAATAATTGAGGCTGCACGCGATCACGGAATTGAGATCCCTCATTTCTGCTGGCATCCGAAACTTTCTGTCTCAGGCAACTGCAGAATTTGTTTAGTCGAAGTTGAAAAGATGCCGAAGCTTGTAATTGCGTGTTCAACTCTTGCATCTGAAGGAATGGTTGTTCATACAAAATCCGAGAAAGTTATTGCAGCACAAAATGCAGTAATGGAATTTTTACTGATCAATCATCCGCTCGATTGTCCTATTTGTGATGAAGCAGGCGAGTGCAAACTTCAGGATTATGCTTACAAATATGGTGTAGGTGAAAGCAGATTTGTGGAAGAAAAAGTTCATAAAGATAAACGCGTTGCACTCGGTCCGAGAGTTATGTTCGATGGTGAAAGATGTATTTCCTGTTCACGCTGCATCAGATTTTGTGATGAAATTTCAAAAGATCCTGAACTCACATTTGTGAAAAGAGGGGACAAGGTTACGATCGTAACTTATCCCGGTGAAGAACTGGATAATCCATACTCGATGAATGTTATTGACATCTGTCCTGTTGGCGCGTTAACAAGCCGCGATTTCAGATTTAAAGCGCGTGTATGGGATATGTCATCAACAAATTCCGTTTGCATAGGATGTTCAAGAGGATGCAATACGGAAATCTGGGTCAGGAATAATGAGATTTTAAGATTAACTCCCCGCCACAACGAGCATGTTAACAGCTATTGGATGTGTGATCATGGAAGATTAAATACATTCAAATTTGTAAATGCCGATACAAGGATCACCTCTCCTCAAATCAGAAAAAACGGACAGTTGAACGATGTTACTATGGATGAAGCAGTTAATGAAACAGTAGCAAGATTAAAAACTTTCAACAAGGATCAGATTGCTGTCATCGGTTCTCCTTATGCATCTTGTGAAGATAATTATCTTGTTGCGAAGTTTGCGCGGACAGTTTTGCAGACAGCTAATCTCGATTACATTCGGCACATTGATCCTCTTTTTGCTGATGATATCCTTAGAACGGAAGATGTAACTCCAAACTCACTCGGTGCAGAATTGATTGGGATTCAACCATCAAAATCAGGAATGGATATTCACGGAATTCTCAATGCAATCAAAGAGAAAAAAATAAAAGCTCTTTATTTAATTGAAGATGATATAATTGAAGCGTATCCTGAATTTGAAAATGCTATTGCCGGACTTGATCTATTCATTATGCATTCAACAAATCAAAATAAAAGTACCGCACTGGCTGATATTATTTTTCCTGCTGCAACTTATGCTGAGAAGAACGGGACTTTCGTAAATGTGAATGGAATGGTTCAAAGAATTCGTCCTGCTGTTTCTGTTGTTGAGGCGGATCGTGCACTTGACGGAATGAGTATGAGCAGGCTGGATAAATTTGGAACCAAGTGGGATCGATGGGCTTCGGGTAAAAAAATAGATGCGCTTCCAACCTGGAAAATATTAATAGCGATTTCAAAAGCTATGGGAAGCAAAATAAAGTTTAATATGGCAGAGGAAGTTTTTGCTGAAATCTCAAATTCAATCGATGCATTCAAGGGATTGGATTATGATCAGATCGGTGAACTGGGTACTAAAATAAAATCAGATATTTCAAATAAAGTCAAAGTTTAATAATGGAAATTCTTGAAATACTAATTGTAGCATTAATAAAAATAGTGCTCATTGTAAGTGTAATGCTAGTCTCTGTTGCTTACCTCGTTTACTTTGAGCGGAAGGTAAGTGCCTGGGCACAGAATAGAATTGGTCCAAACAGAGTTGGCTGGCATGGTGCACTTCAGCCGTTTGCTGATCTCTTTAAACTTGTACTTAAAGAAGATATAGTGCCTGACAATGCTGACAGAAGAATTCATGCAATTGCACCAATCATTGCATTGCTTGTTGCACTTTCCACATATGCTGTAATTCCATTCGGACCCGATTTGGAAATTGCCGGATATAATATATCGATGGTCGTCGCTGATGTAAACATTGGAGTTTTATTTATTCTTGCTTTAACATCGCTCGGTGTGTATGCAATAACACTTGCGGGATGGTCATCAGGCAGTAAATATTCTTTACTTGGTGGAATTCGTTCCTCTGCACAGATGATTTCTTATGAAGTGTCAATGGGATTTTCAGTTGCCGGAGTTCTGCTTTTATCTGAATCACTTAGACCAGTAGCAATTGTTGAATCGCAATCAGGTTGGATGTGGAATGCAATTGTTCAACCCATAGGATTTATAACTTTTCTTGTTTCAGCATTTGCGGAAACTAACAGACTACCATTTGATTTGCCCGAAGCTGAACCAGAACTTGTCGGTGGATTTCATACCGAATACAGCAGTATGAAGTTTGCAGGATTCTTCCTTGCAGAGTACGCAAATATGATCATTGCAAGTGCATTCATTGTTACACTTTATTTAGGCGGATGGCAAATTCCTTATCTTGAAAAATTAGGATTACCACCAATCGTTTTCACTCTGTTAAGTTTCGGTGCATTTTTATTTAAGATGGCTGCATTACTTTTCTTCTTCTTGTGGGTAAGATGGTCTTTACCCCGGTTCAGGTACGATCAACTAATGAATCTTGGCTGGAAAGTAATGTTTCCTCTTTCACTTATTAATATTGTCTGGGTCGCTGTACTAATTATGATATTTGGCTAGTAATAAATTATTGTATTGAGTTGATGACTAAATAATTATATAATTGAAAAAATTATAATTCAATATGGAAACCAAAACAAAAAGACGACGCATTAAAAACTTAAATTTCTGGGAAAAGATTTATATCCCGGAAATCGTTAAAGGGCTTTCACTTACTCTGAAAACTATGTTCAGACCGAAATTCACTATGGAATATCCGGAAGTGAAGTTCGAACCATCGGGTTCGTACCGCGGAAGACCTGTACTTGTTCAGGAAGAAAACGGAGTTGAAAGATGTGTTGCCTGCGGTTTGTGTTCAAGAGTTTGTCCGGCCTTGGCCATTGAAGTTCAGGCTTCTGAAACTGAATTGGAAAAGGAAAGATATCCGGAAAAGTTTGAAATAAATATGCTAAGATGCATTTTCTGTGGATTTTGCGAAGAAGTTTGTCCGGAAGAAGCGATTGTAATGAGTAAAGATTATGAATTAGCATTTACCAACCGGGAAGATGCAATCTATGGAAAAGATAAGCTTTTAGTGCCTGTAAAACAGCTGCAGGATCGTATTGACTTCCTGCGTCAATACAAGTAGTTGGACTAATCAAATTAATTAAGTTAACTTTAGCAGTATGTTTAAACGAATAAACATAATACTGTGGCTTTCTGTTATCTTCGCTTTTGATACAATATCTTCTCAGGATAATTTTAAAATTTTTATTCCAAAGTTCATTCCTGAAAGAGCCGGCTTTGAAGTATCCATCATCACATCAAATAAATTTTCCGAAGCTGATAAATTAAATATTTACTTTCTCGCAGAACAAAATCTGACTATAACTAAAATTGAATTCTGGGTTGACAATATTAAAAGGGAACTTCCAATAACCAGTGAATTAATTTCAGATTATTCTGAACAATTCAAAAAGATGACGGTGGAATTTTCAGATACCAGCATCTTCAATCAGGAAAAATTTTTCCAGTTGGTTTTATTTTTAAAACCAGGAAACACAAAATCTAACTCACTTAAATTTTTTGGTGAATATGTTAATGATGAAAAGGTCATTGGACGGCTGGTTAATTCAGATTTAGAGACAGACTTTAACACTTCAGATTTTTACATTCTTTCGCTTCAATACTATCAAAAATCATCCATTGCAGAAAATGCTATCTCTTTAGGTTACAATTCTTATCTGAACATCGCACAGATGTATAATTTCGAAAAAACTTTAGAGATAGGATTTTGGTTGAAGGCAAAAAATTTCAGATCAGATTTTTTCAAAATAATAGATTGGGAAACGAATTGGGTTGAGTACTCAATCTCAATTAATGATAATCAGATTTTAGCTATAGACTCAAAAGATGAAGAATTACTTCCCATAAAACCATACTTCGTATCAAATAATATCTGGTACCATTTTCACTTAAGCCTTAACAGGATTACAAATGAACTCAATTTTTACATTAATGGTACTCAGCTTTCTCAAACGAGAATCAGGAACTATATAAATCCAGATAATCTTGTCTTTCATTTTCAGAATAATGAATCATCAGGAGAGATATTGTTGGAGCAGTTTCGCATAGTTGAAGGTAATGGATCTTCTTCCGGAATTGTCAGGAACAGTAATTATGAAGATTATTATGATGATAGTTCTAAAGTTATTTTCCAGATGGATTTTTCAGAAACTGAAATGAATGAATTGAGAACTGATAAACAAATATCATATGAACAAATCAAATTTATAAAGTCTGATGCACCGGTTTTCCTTAGAGGACCAAAGGCCAATGTGAAAATGATGAATAATTTTTACGAAGTCGAATGGAGCGGTGGAAGTTTCAGTGATGCCGATTATTATGTGCTCGAGAAAGCAGTTGGCAACGGTGCTTTTACAGAAACAGGTAAAGTCGATGCAGTCAACGATAGGGAAAAAACTTATTCGCTTTTGAGTGAACATATTGATCAAACAGAAATAATTTATTTCAGAATCAAGCAGGTGAATAAGGATGGGTCTATTGTTTGCTCTGAAGTTGTTAAAGTTGGTCAGGGATTAATTGAAGATTTAATAATAGGTCAGAACTACCCTAATCCATTCAATCCAACTACTACAATTGAGTTTGATCTTCTGCAGGATTCCGATGTGGAAGTAATAATATATGATCTAGCCGGTAAAGAAATTGCAATACTCTATACAGGTTTTTTATCCTCGGGTTCCCACAAATTCAAATTTGACGCGACAGGCCTTCCGTCCGGTATATATCTTTATCAGATTAAAACTACATTATCATCTCAAACAAGAAAGATGATATTAGCTAAATAATCAAACACCAGAATTTCATTTAAAATAACTAACACCGTTTAATGCTCTCGAAAATATTATCAAGTGCTACATATGGAATTGATCCATATCTTGTTGAGGTTGAAACTCATGTAGAAAAACAGATACCGGGTTTTATTATTGTCGGTCTCCCGGATAGTGCTGTAAAAGAGAGCCGAGAAAGAGTTACTGCAGCTATTAAGAATAGCGGACTCGACTATCCGCTGAAGAAAATCACTGTTAACCTGGCTCCGGCAGATATTAAAAAAGAGGGCAGCTCATTTGATCTTCCCATTGCAATCGGTTTGATTTCAGCGACTGGACTGATCGAATCAGATAAATTGGATGACACAGTTTTTTTAGGGGAACTTTCGCTTGATGGAAAACTTCGACCTGTAAAAGGAGCTTTACCTATTACAGTTGAAGCTAGAAAGAAAGGAATCAAAAGAATTATTCTACCCGTTGAATCGTCGGCTGAAGCTTCCATCGTTGATGAGATAGAAGTGTTTGGCGTTTCTACATTGAATGAAGTTGTAGATTTTCTCAATAGATCAGTGGATCTTGTCCCTGTAAAATCTGACAGACAGCAAATATTTTCGAGAGTAAACAAATACCATCTGGATTTTTCTGATGTAAAAGGGCAGGAGAATGTCAAACGTGCCCTCGAAGTTGCCGCAGCAGGTGCGCACAACATCCTGATGATCGGACCTCCCGGTTCCGGAAAAACAATGCTGGCGAAACGTTTACCAACTATTCTTCCACCTCTTTCTTTCGATGAGGCATTAGAGACAACTAAAATTCACAGCATTGCAGGAATATTGCCGAGAGATACTGCACTTGTTACAGAGCGTCCATTTCGCAGTCCGCATCACACTGTTTCAGATGCAGCACTTGTTGGCGGTGGAAGTTTTCCAAGACCAGGAGAAGTATCGTTTGCACATCACGGAGTCTTATTCCTTGATGAATTACCGGAATTCAAGAAAAATGTTTTAGAGGTATTGAGACAGCCGCTGGAAGATTCTCGTGTAACTGTTAGTAGGTCAAAATTATCATTGGAATTTCCTGCGAATTTTATGTTAGCAGCTGCGATGAATCCATGTCCCTGCGGTTACTTTACAGATCCTAATAAAGAATGCACATGCACACCTCCTTCGATCCAGAAATATATGGCAAAAATTTCTGGACCATTGCTAGATAGGATCGATATTCATATTGAAGTGCCAGCGGTTAAATATAAAGAGTTAGCAACAGAATCATCTGCAGAGAAATCTGAAGTAATCAGAGATCGTGTTCTTAAAGCCCGTGAGATTCAAATTGAAAGATTTCAGGAATTAAAACACATTTTTAATAACGGAGATATGGGTTCCAAAGAAGTTAGAAAATATTGCAAATTAGACAGTTCTGGTGAAGAATTGCTAAAAATGGCTATGACCAAATTAGGGCTATCTGCGAGGGCATATGATAGAATTTTGAAGGTTAGTCGAACCATTGCAGATCTGGACGGCTCAGAAAATATCCAACCCCAACATGTTAGTGAAGCAATCCAATATCGCAGTTTAGACAGGGAATTGTGGAAACACTAAGCGATTAAATAATGAACTGCGAATTATTTGCATTTTTACAACCCATGAAATATATTTGATGCTCGATTTTTGAAAAATCGGGCGGACGCCGGAGTTGGAGAGCCGGGGCGGACTGTAAATCCGTTGGCGAATGCCTTTGGGGGTTCGAATCCCTCGCCGCCCACGGAGTTTTTGAGTGTATTTTTTACACAAAATTTTTAATTCTCCTTTTACTCGCTTCAAAACTGAATTGAATTTTATTTTTTCTCAAAATTTATTTTTTGAGGTAAATTTTTGTGCTCAATTCCTTCTTTTGAATGCTTGGTTCTTTGTTTATTTCCAGGCGGGAGTAACTCAGTTGGCTAGAGTCACAGCCTTCCAAGCTGTTGGTCGCGGGTTCGAGTCCCGTCTCCCGCTCTACACCATCGCTGACGTAGCTCAGTTGGTAGAGCACATCCTTGGTAAGGATGAGGTCACCGGTTCAATCCCGGTCGTCAGCTCAAAAAAAAAGTAGGAGTTTTTTATGGCGAAAAGTAACATCAGACAAATTATAACATTAGAAAGCACAGCAGGAACTGGTTATAGATATACTACAACCAAGAATAAAAGAACTCATCCTGCAAGAGTTGAATATAAAAAATATGACCCTGTGGTTCGTAAGCACGTAATATTTAAAGAAACTAAATAATACGTCAGTAGCTCAATTGGCTAGAGCAGCGGTCTCCAAAACCGCAGGTTGGGGGTTCGAGTCCCTCCTGACGTGCGAGCAATAATCAGAGTAATTCGATATGAAAGAAAAAATAAAACTCTTTTTTGAAGATGTGGTTAAGGAAATGAAAAAAGTTACCTGGCCAACAAAAGCAGAATTAATGGAATCAACAAAAATTGTAATTGTTGTTTGCCTTATTTTAGCTGGATTTGCTTATGTAATTGATATGCTCATTAGTCAGGTAATGCAAGGAATTTTTTAACAGGTAATGTTGATGGAAGCAAAGTGGTATGTTGTCAGGACTTTTTCCGGGCATGAAAATAAAGTAAAGCAAATGCTCGAAACTGAACTTCAGGAGAACGAACAGTTAAAGTCGAAGATCAAGGAAATCCTTGTTCCTACGGAAAAAGTATTTGAAGTGAAAGATGGAAAGAAACGGAGTAAAACAAAAAACTTTTTCCCGGGATATATACTCGTTCAAGCTGAGCTTGACAATCAGGTTAAAGAATTCATTTTAAGAACACAATCCGTAATGGGTTTTTTAGGAACGGGTAATGTGCCAAATCCTCTTCAACCGGAAGAAGTAAGAAGAATTGTAGGAAGAATTACTCAGAACGAATCCACTGAAAGAATGGAAACAATTTTCAGGAATGGTGATATAGTCAAAATAATTGATGGACCATTCAACAATTTTAGCGGAACCGTTCAGGAGGTAAATGAAGAGAAAATGAAAATGAAAGTTATGGTTTCTATTTTCGGAAGAAAAACTCCTGTTGAAATCGATTTCGTTCAAGCAGAATTAGAGAAATAAATTTTATTCGAATAAGGTAATACGTTATGGCAAAAAAAATAGATAGTTTTATAAAATTGCAAATACCCGGAGGCAAAGCTAATCCATCTCCACCGGTTGGACCAGCACTTGGTCAAAAAGGTGTAAACATTATGGAGTTTTGTAAACAGTTCAATGCAAGAACTCAGGATAAAGATGGAATGATCATTCCGGTTGTAATAACAGTTTATTCAGATAAGTCCTTCACGTTTATTACAAAGACTCCTCCAGCTGCAGTTCTTCTTAAGAAATTGACGAAAGTAGAAAAAGGATCTGCCGAATCCAATCGTAAAAAGTTGGCAAAGTTACCAAAGCACAGCTCAAGGAAATTGCTGAAATTAAAATGAAAGATTTAAATGCTTTCGATGTTGATCATGCAATGAGTATGATTGCAGGAACTGCTAGGAGTATGGGACTTACAGTCGAAGATTAATTATAATTTAATAAATTTTTAGTTCTAACATGAAAACTTCAAAAAGAAAAAAAGAATTTCAAACAAAAGTAAAAAGCGATAAAGAGTACACTTTACAGGAAGCTGTAGCTCTTCTTAAAGAAGCCTCAAAAGTAAAATTTGTTGAATCGCTTGATTGTGCTATGCGTCTCGGAGTTGATCCGCGTCAGGCTGATCAAATGCTTAGAGGAACAGTTTCGCTTCCGCATGGTACCGGCAAACAAGTTTCAGTACTGGTTATTGGAAAAGGTGCTAAAGCTCAGGATGCTCTGGACGCAGGAGCTGACTACGCAGGATTTGAAGAATATCTTGAAAAAATAAAAGGTGGATGGACAGATGTCGATGTGATTATTGCAACACCTGATTCGATGAGTGAACTAGGAAAACTTGGAAAAATTCTGGGGCCAAAAGGTTTAATGCCGAATCCGAAAAGTGGAACAGTTACTCAGGATGTTTCTCAGGCTGTGAAAGAAATTAAAGCTGGTAAAATTGAATTCAGAGTGGATAAGACAGGAATTGTCCATACTTCTGTTGGTAAATTAAATTTTGAAAATGATAAACTGGTTGACAATGCGAAAGCTTTCATCAATACTATAATAAAGATGAAACCTGCTTCAGCTAAAGGACAATATGTTAAAAGTTTATTCTTGTCCAGCACAATGGGACCGGGATTAAGAATTTCAAAGGATGAATATACCGTTCGTCAGGCTTAAAAAGTTTTACGCACTCAAAAAATAAATGCTTCTAACCGACACGTAAACTTATTAATGAAAACGGGAGTAAATGAACAGAAACGAAAAGTCAGAAATAATTTCTGAGATAAAAGAACTCCTGGAGAGTTCTTCTGCAGTGTACTTAACTGATTATCACGGAATTAATGTCGAAGATATTAGTTCGCTTCGTACGCAGTTTCGAAACGAAGGAGTTCGTTATAAGGTATTTAAAAATACTCTTGTTAAAAGAGCTCTTGATGAATCAGGCAAGTACGATAAAATTGCAGATCACTTAACTGGAATGACCGGATTTGCTTTTGCTACAAAGAATCCGCTCGCACCGGCAAAAATCATCAGTAAATATTTTGGTGATAAAGAAAAACTTTCTCTCAAAGCCTGCTACGTTGAGGGCGAGTATTTCGATGGAAGCCAGCTAAAAGCATTAGCAACACTTCCAAGCAAGAATGAATTGATAGCAGGAATAATGGGCTCTCTAAATTCGCCTGTATCAGGAATTGTCGGAGCCATCAATGCAGTAATGAGAGATCTTGTCAGTGTCGTCGAACAAATTTCTCAAAAGCAAGCAGCATAAATTTTTATAGAAATTAAAAATCAGGAGTATAAAATGTCAGAAAAAGTAACACAAGCATTAGATATAATTAAGGGTATGTCCCTTATGGAAGCAGCTGAATTAAAGAAAGCTCTCGAAGATGAATTCGGAGTAACTGCTGCAGCACCAATGATGATGGCTGGACCAATGGGTGGTGGTGCTGGCGAAGCAGCTGCTGTTGAAGAAAAAACAGAATTCACAGTAGTTTTACAGAATGCTGGTGAGAAGAAAATAAACGTTATTAAAGTTGTAAGAGCTCATACCGGTTTAGGATTAAAAGAAGCAAAAGATCTGGTTGATGGTGCCCCAAACACAGTTAAAGAGGGTATCTCAAAAGACGAAGCTGAAAAGCTCAAAAAAGAGTTTGAAGAAGCCGGCGCTACAGTAGTACTGAAATAATCATTTTACAGCCGATATTAAATCCTTTTTGTAAAGAGTGATAGTACGGTTTTCCGTTCTATCGCTTTTTGCGTTTAGGATGTTGCAATTTTATGCTTAAAAAAAACAAGTTTTTTAACAAAAGGAGTAGGATAATTGAACAATAACCGCATTTCCTTTGGAGCTATCAAATCAGTTATGGATGTGCCCGATTTACTGAATATCCAGACTGAAACTTTCGAAGAATTTATTCAGCTCGATAAACTCCCTGAAGATAGAGAGAATAAAGGTCTTCAAAAAGTATTTATTGATAACTTCCCGATTTTCGATAATAAAGAAAATTATCGACTGGATTTTATCAATTACAGCGTTGAGAAAGCAAGGTTTTCAGTTGAAGAATGCATGGAAAGAGGCTTGACTTTTGCAGCTCCTCTGAAAGCAAAATTAAGATTATCAGCAAAAGACCCTGACACAGAAGAATTTGTAAACAGTGTTGAACAGGAAGTTTATTTAGGAAGTGTTCCTTTCATGACAGAAAAAGGTACCTTCGTTATTAATGGTGCTGAACGAGTTGTTGTGTCTCAGCTTCACAGATCACCTGGTGTTGCTTTTTCGGAAACCGTTCACCCGAACGGAACTCCAATCTATTCAGCAAGAATAATACCTCTGCGTGGTTCGTGGGTTGAATTTGCTACCGATATTAATTATGTGTTAAATGTTTATATCGATAGAAGAAAGAAATTCCCCGCAACAACTTTGCTTCGAGCACTTGGCTATACAAGCAACGATGAGATATTCAATCTCTTTAATCTTGTTGAAGAAGTAAAAGTTAATAAAACTGATTTAACATCTTACATCGGAAGAGCAATTGCCAGCGATGTATTTGATATGTCAACCGGTGAAATCTTCTTAAGTGGCGGAAGTTATTTAACAGAAGAAGATCTTGAAAGACTTACAGAAGCCGAAATTGAAACTATAAGATTTTTATCGCGTGATACATCACCGGAACAGGACCTGATTGTAAATACATTAAAGAAAGATACTTCCCAGTCAAAGGAAGAAGCTCTGTATGCTATTTACAGACAGCTCAGATCAGGTGAAGCACCGGATCTTGACACTGCTGAACAGTTGATCGAAAAATTATTTTTTAACGATAAGCGATATGATTTAGGTGATGTTGGTCGTCATCGAATGAATGACAAATTGAAATTAGATATTCCCGAAACAACAACAGTTCTTACTGTACAGGATATCATCGAAATAATAAAATATATGATCAAATTGAAAAATGGTTTAGAGCCAGTCGATGATATTGATCATTTAGGAAATAGAAGAGTCCGAACTGTTGGTGAACAATTGAGTCAACAATTTAATGTTGGAATGGCGCGTATGGCAAGGACGATCAAGGAGAGAATGAACATGCGTGATACCGAAAACTTTACTCCTCAGGATCTTGTTAATGCAAGAACTATTACGAGTGTGATAAATGCTTTCTTTGGTACGAACCAGCTTTCGCAGTTTATGGATCAGACAAATCCATTGGCTGAACTTACACATAAGAGAAGAATGTCAGCATTAGGACCGGGTGGATTGACAAGAGAAAGAGCAGGCTTTGAAGTAAGAGACGTTCATTACACACATTATGGCAGACTATGTCCAATTGAAACACCTGAGGGTCCAAACATCGGTCTGATTTCTTCATTGACGATTTTTGCAAGAGTTAATCGTTATGGTTTCCTTGAAACACCTTACAGAAAAGTTGGCAAAGGTAAAGTAACAAAGGACGTTGAATTTTTAAGTGCTGAGCAGGAAGATATTTTTACAATTGCTCAGGCAAATGCATTACTAGATGAACAGTCAAGATTTGTTAGAGAAAGAGTTAAGTCAAGATTAAAAGGTGAATTTCCGATAGTAGCTCCCGATCAGGTAGAATACATGGATGTTGCCCCAGCACAAATTGTAAGCCCTGCTGCTGCACTTATTCCTTTTCTTGAACACGATGATGCGAATAGAGCATTGATGGGATCAAATATGCAACGTCAGGCCGTTCCTCTGTTAAAACCACAGACACCGATCGTTGGTACTGGTATGGAAGGAAGAGTTGCCCGTGATTCAAGAACAATAATCGTTGCTGAAAACAGTGGCGTAATAGAGTTTGTCGATTCTACAAAAATAACCGTCAGATACGATATTAATCCAAACAGCATTGAAGCAATTACTTCTTTCAATGATGTCAGAAGAGTTACTTATAATCTTATAAAGTTTCATGGTACAAACCAGGAAACATCCATAAATCAAAAACCTTATGTCTCAGAAGGACAACGAGTTGAAGAAGGTGATGTATTAGCCGATGGTCAGGCAACCGACCAAGGAGAACTAGCACTTGGTAGGAATGTTCTCGTAGCATTTATGCCCTGGCGTGGTTACAATTTTGAAGATGCTATAATACTCAGCGAAAATCTTGTTAAGAATGATGATTTTACATCTCTGCATATTGAAGAATTCGAGCTTCAGGTTCGCGAGACCAAACGCGGTGAAGAAGAATTAACAAGGGAAATTCCTAATGTTAGCGAAGAAGCTGTTAAAAATCTTGATGAATATGGAATTGTTAGAGAAGGTGCTGAAGTTAAAGAAGGTGATATACTAATAGGAAAAATTACTCCGAAAGGTGAATCGGATCCAACTCCGGAGGAAAAATTACTAAGAGCAATATTCGGAGATAAAGCCGGCGACGTGAAAGATGCTTCATTGAAAGCACCTCCCGGGCTAAGAGGCACTGTAATTAAAACCCGGCTATTTAGCAGAAAGAAAAGAGATGCTGAATCGAAGAAAGCCGAGAAAGCAATGCTCGATAGTCTCGAACACGAACACAATCACAGATTAAAAGAACATTACGCAAAACTTGTTGAAAAACTTACTAAGCTCTGCGAAGGATTAGTTACTACAGGTATAAGAGATCTCGATGGTACTGTTGCGCTAAGAGCTAATACGACAATAAAAGATACCACATTCTCTGCTATCGAAGATGTAACAAAGCTCGATTATACTCTTGATTGGTTCGACAGCAAAAAAACCAATCAGCATATAAAGACTTTATTTAAAAATTATTTCGATAAATCTGCCGAGATTGGTGAAGACTACAAGCGCGAAAAAATTAAGATTGCAAGCGGTGATGAACTTCCACCAGGAATAGTTCAGCTTGCAAAAGTATATGTTGCTAAGAAAAGAAAAGTTTCCGTTGGTGATAAGATGGCAGGAAGACACGGTAATAAAGGTGTAGTAGCAAAAGTAGTTCCTGTTGAAGATATGCCTTTCTTACCAGATGGAACACCGGTTGATATTATTTTGAATCCGCTTGGTGTACCATCCAGAATGAACCTCGGTCAGCTTTACGAAACTGCACTTGGATGGGTTGGTCACAAACTCGGAGTAAAATTTGCAACTCCGATTTTTGACGGTGCCAAAGTTGAAGACGTCGAAGAATGGCTTGGAAAAGCTGGGCTCGAGTTGGGTTCAAAAACAGATTTGTATGATGGCAGATCAGGTGAGAAATTCCATCAGAAAGTTACCTGTGGATTTATCTATATGATGAAACTAAGCCATCTCGTTGATGATAAGATTCACGCCCGCTCAATTGGACCTTACTCATTAATTACGCAGCAGCCGCTTGGTGGGAAAGCTCAATTTGGCGGTCAGCGTTTTGGTGAAATGGAAGTTTGGGCACTTGAAGGTTACGGTGCTGCATATACATTGCAGGAAATCCTCACGATTAAAAGTGATGACGTTGCTGGAAGAGCAAAAGCGTACGAAGCAGTTGTTAAAGGTGATAACCTGTTGCAGCCGAATATCCCTGAATCGTTTAATGTTTTAATTAAAGAGCTCCAGGGATTAGGGCTCGATGTTACGATTAACTAATTGAATTATTTAAAAAGAATTTTAATAGAACTTAGGAGATAAAATATGGCTTTCAGAATCCAAGAACACGCAATGATGGATATCGACAGCATTACTATTAGTCTTGCAAGTCCCGATGATATTTTATCAAGATCTTATGGGGAAGTAACTAAGCCTGAAACTATTAATTACAGGTCATTCCGTCCGGAGAAAGACGGACTCTTCTGTGAAAAAATATTTGGACCAACACGTGATTGGGAATGTTTCTGCGGAAAGTATAAAAGGATCAGGTACAAAGGAATCATTTGCGATCGCTGCGGTGTTGAAGTAACTCAGAAGAGTGTGCGTCGCGAGAGAATGGGACACATTGGTCTTGCAGTTCCTGTAGTACACATTTGGTTCTTCAGAGCACAGCCATCTAAGATCGGAAACATCATCGGCTTAAGCCTTAAAGAGCTTGAGAAAGTTATTTATTATGAATCGTATATCGTACTCAATCCCGGACCAACCGGCTTGAAAAAAGGTGATCTGATTTCTGAAGATCAATACTTTGAAGTGATGAGTTCCTTGCCTTCTGAAAACCAAAGATTTGAAGATACTCATCCCGATAAATTTGTTGCTAAAATTGGTGGCGATGCGGTAAAGACAATTCTTAAGAATACGAATATTGAAAAACTATCTGAAGAACTTCGTGAGCAAGTCAAAGTAGAAACATCTCAGCAAAAAAAGGCTGACCTTCTTAAGAGATTAAGAGTTATCGAAGCTTTCAAATTAGAAAACATCAAAGTTGAAAATAAACCAGAGTGGATGGTATTAAGTTTTATTCCCGTAATACCACCTGAACTAAGACCACTCGTGCCACTTGAAGGCGGAAGATTTGCCACAAGTGATTTGAATGATTTGTACAGAAGGGTCATCATTCGAAATAATCGTCTGAAAAGACTGATGGATATCAAAGCCCCGGAAGTAATTCTTCGAAATGAAAAAAGAATGCTTCAGGAAGCAGTCGATGCTCTCTTTGATAATTCAAGAAGAGGAAGTGCAGTTAGAAGTGACAGTAATCGTCCTCTAAAATCTTTAAGTGATATGCTTAAAGGTAAGCAGGGAAGATTTCGTCAGAACTTGTTGGGAAAAAGAGTTGATTACTCTGCACGTTCTGTAATTGTTGTTGGACCCGAATTAAAACTTCATCAATGCGGTCTTCCAAAAGATATTGCTGTTGAATTATTCAAACCTTTCTTAATTAGAAAATTAATTGAAAGAGGACATAACAAAACAGTTAAAAGTGCCAGAAAAGTTGTCGACAGAAAAGACCCGATGATCTGGGATATACTTGAAAAAATTATCCAGGCACATCCTGTTCTTTTAAACAGAGCTCCCACGCTGCACCGACTCGGTATTCAGGCTTTCCAGCCGATATTAATTGATGAGAAAGCTATTCAGTTACATCCCATGGTATGTACTGCTTTTAATGCTGACTTCGACGGTGACCAGATGGCAGTGCATGTTCCTCTTTCCTACGAAGCTCAGCTCGAAGCTGCATTATTAATGTTGAGCAGTCATAACATTCTTTCTCCACAAAATGGAAGTCCGATTGTTGTCCCTACTCAGGATATAGTTCTCGGATGCTACTATTTGACGAAACAAAGAGAAGGTGATAAAGGTGAAGGAATGGTATTCTATTCACCGGAGGAAGTGATTATCGCTTATGATAATAAAAAGGTTGGTCTGCATGCAAAGATTAAAGTGAAAATAGATGGGAATTTTATAGAGACTACTACTGGAAGAGTAATATTCAATCAAATACTTCCAAAAGAAATGGGTTACATCAACCAGCTTCTTATCAAAAAAGTATTTGGTGGAATAATTGGAAAAATGTATATCCAATTGGGTAACAAAGTAACTGCTAAATTCTTGGATGATCTGAAAGATCTTGGATTTAAATTCGCGAGCGAAGGTGGATTATCCGTTAGCTACGCAGATATGGTTGTCCCTGAAGAAAAAGAAAATCTTATTGGTAAGGCTAACAAAAAGGTTGATGGAATTCTAAATGAACACGAGCAAGGTGTAATTACAGATGCAGAAAGATATAATAAAATAATTGACGTTTGGACTCATACTACGAATGATGTATCCCGGGCATTGATGGAAAAAATTAAAAGAGCTGAAGGCGGATTCAACTCTTTGCATATGATGGTTGACTCTGGCGCAAGAGGTTCGCAGGAACAGGTACGACAGCTTGCTGGTATGAGAGGTCTGATGATGAAACCTCAGAAAACATTATCCGGTCAAGCAGGCGAAATTATCGAGAATCCAATCGTTGCTAATTTTAAAGAAGGATTGACCGTATCTGAATATTTTATTTCAACTCACGGTGCAAGAAAAGGTCTTGCTGATACTGCTCTCAAAACAGCAGATGCTGGTTATCTGACGCGAAGATTAGTTGACGTTTCGCAGGATGTGATTATAACTGAAATTGATTGCGGGACAATTCTCGGAATAGAAGTAAAAGCACTTAAAGATGTCGAACAGGAAAGAGAGCCTTTGGGCGAACGTATCACCGGAAGAGTAGTTCAGGAAGATGTCTATCATCCAATTACTGAAGAATTAATTATCGAAGCTGGTGAAATAATCACTGAAGATATCGCTGAAAAAATTGAAGATGCAAATATTGATTCGGTTTATATTAGAACTGTATTAACTTGCGAATCGAAGAAAGGTGTATGTGCAAAATGTTATGGCCGAAATCTCACGACAAGCAAACTCGTTGAAGTAGGTGAAGCTGTTGGAATTGTTGCTGCACAATCTATCGGCGAGCCAGGTACTCAGCTTACACTTCGAACGTTTCACCTTGGTGGTACATCATCAAGAATTGCAACTCAATCGCAAGTTGAAACAAATATTGAAGGAACGGCAAAATTTGAAAAAGTAAATTTTGTAGAAAAAGTTATTCAGGACCCTTTTTCCGGGAAAGATTTTTCGGTAAAAGTAGTCACAGGAAGAAGAGGTGCGATTGGAATCTATGATGAAAATAATAGGCAGTTAAAGAAATATGATGTGCCTTACGGTGCCGAACTTACTGTAAATGATGGTCAGGTTGTTAAAAGAAACGAAGCTCTTTATCATCATGATCCGTACAACGCATTAATTATTTCTGATATACCAGGTAAAGTTGGTTTTGTTGACTTAGTGGATGGATCAACACTGAAGCAAGTTACGGATGAGCAAACAGGTCACGTACAAAAAGTTGTAACCGATTCAAAAGATAAAACTCTGACACCCAGTATAGTTATCGTTGCTGAGAATGGAGATAAGAAATCGTTTAATCTTCCAACCAGATCTTATTTAGCTGTGGAAGAAGGTGAATCAATTACTGCCGGTACTGTGCTTGCAAAAATTTCAAAGCAAACGACAAAGACAAGAGACATTACTGGTGGTTTACCAAGAGTTACAGAATTATTTGAAGCAAGAAGCCCTCAGGATCCGGCGATTGTTTCGGATATAGAAGGACTGGTTAAGTTTGGTGGTAGAAAGAAAGGCTCAAGAGAAATCTCAGTTATAGCTCATGATGAATCTGATGAAAAAAAATATGCTGTTCCTTTAGGGAAACATATATTGGTTCAGGAAGGTGATGATATCCCGGCAGGTGAAAAAATTACCGACGGTCCAATGAACCCTCATGATATTCTTAGAATTAAAGGAACAAGTGCAGTACAAGAATATCTGGTAAATGAAATTCAGGATGTCTATCGATTGCAGGGTGTTAAGATAAACGACAAGCATATAGAAGTAATCGTTAGACAAATGCTTCAGAAAGTTAGGGTAGTATCGCCGGGTGATACTAGGTTTCTTGAGGAAGATTTGGTTGATCGAATAGAATTCTTAGAAGAAAACAATAAAATGTCGAATCTCGTCGTAGTTGAGGAAAAAGGTGATTCTAGATTAAAGAATGGCTCAATCCTTCCTAAAACTAAAGCACGGGAAATAAACGTGGATCTCAAGAAGAGAGAGAAAAAGTTGATGGAAATACGAGATGCAATGCCAGCTACTTTTGAGCACGTACTTCTTGGAATTACTCAAGCTGCCCTTTCAACCGAAAGTTTCTTATCGGCAGCTTCGTTTCAGGAGACAACGAAAGTTCTTGCAAACGCAGCAATTCAGGCTAAAATTGATAGATTGATTGGTCTTAAAGAGAATATAGTGATGGGACACTTAATACCGGCTGGAACTGGATTGAAGAAATATAAGAATTTGAAGTTATCAAGTGAGTTAGAACCGGTGGTTGAGGTTAAGGAAGAAGAAATAAAAGTTGAGGAAAGCGGTGTTGAATAGCACCTTGATTAACTGTCTTTCTTGACTTAATAGTTATCAACAAGTATATTTGAAATCCGAATTTTTTAATATGAATAAAACTTAGGAGAAAGTATTGCCAACTATTAATCAACTTGTCAGAAAAGGACGAGTTCAGATATTATCAAAGAATAAAGCTCCGGCTTTGAGTGCTTGCCCTCAAAAGCGTGGAGTATGTACACGTGTGTATACAACGACTCCTAAGAAGCCAAACTCAGCCTTAAGAAAAGTAGCAAGAGTCAGGCTTACTAATCATATGGAAGTGACTGCTTATATCCCCGGTGAAGGACATAACCTTCAGGAACATTCGATTGTGTTGATACGGGGAGGGCGTGTAAAAGATTTGCCCGGAGTAAGATATCATATTATTCGTGGAACTCTTGATACAAGTGGTGTTGAAGACAGAAAAAAAGGAAGATCAAAATACGGTGCTAAAAAACCTAAATCTTAATGAAGTATGAGAAAAAGAAGAGCAGAAAAAAGGTATATAAAACCAGATCCAAAGTTTAACGATATTACAGTTTCTAAGTTTATCAATGTATTGATGAATGAAGGAAAGAAATCCGCAGCCAGAAAAATTATTTATGGTGCGTTTGATTTAATAGAAGGCAAAACTAAAAAACCAGGGCTGGAAGTTTTTAAACAGGCACTTTCAAATGTTCAGCCTATTATCGAAGTAAGAAGCAGAAGAGTTGGTGGAGCAACTTACCAGGTTCCGAGTGAAGTTAGACCTGAAAGAAGAACAGCTCTTGCAATGAGATGGATTAAAACTTATGCAAGTCAGCGTGGTGATAAAACAATGGCACAGAAACTAGCTCAAGAATTAATCGCAGCATCTAACAATGAAGGATCGGCTGTAAAGAAAAAGGATGATACTCACAAAATGGCTGAAGCTAATAAAGCTTTTGCTCATTTTAAATGGTAAGAATAAGCTAAGAATTTATGTCTCAGAAAGTAAAAATAGAAAAAGTAAGAAATATTGGGATAATGGCGCATATCGATGCGGGTAAAACCACAACGACTGAGCGTATTTTGTTTTATACCGGAAAACTTCATCGATTAGGTGAAGTGCACGATGGTGCTGCAGTTATGGATTGGATGGAACAGGAAAAAGAACGCGGTATTACAATTACCAGCGCTGCAACTACTTGTTACTGGAACGATCATCAGATAAACATTATTGATACACCTGGACACGTTGATTTTACAGTGGAAGTTGAACGTTCACTGAGAGTATTAGACGGAGCGGTTGCACTATTCTGTGCAGTTGGTGGCGTTGAGCCGCAATCCGAAACAGTTTGGCGACAGGCAGATAAATATGGTGTGCCACGTATTGCCTTTATTAATAAAGTTGACAGAATCGGTGCTGATTTTTATAACGCCGTTCAAATGATGAAAGATAGATTAAAAGCGAACGCAGTTCCGATAAATTTACCAATTGGTCAGGGTGATATGTTCGTTGGTGTAATCGATCTTATCCATTTTAATGCTCGGATGTATCACGAAGAAACTTTTGGTGCAACATACGATGAGATAGCAATCCCTCAAGATTTGATGGAAGTTGCTACAAAGTACAGAACTCAAATGCTGGAAGCTGTCTCTGATGTTGATGATACGCTACTCGAAAAATATCTTGAAGGTAAAGAAATTACTGCGGATGAAGTACTCAAAGTATTAAGAAGAGCTACCATTGAACTAAAAATAATCCCGGTACTGTGCGGTTCTGCATTTAAAAATAAAGGTGTTCAAAAATTACTCGATTATGTAGTTGAACTTCTTCCATCACCGGTTGATTTTAAGGAAATAGAAGCTCATCACATCGGAATAAATGATTTAGTTACAAGAAAAATTGATGAGAAGGAAAAGTTTGTTGCTTTGGCATTTAAAATTATGAATGATCCTTTCGTTGGCAAATTATGCTTTTTCCGTGTATATGCTGGAACTCTGAAAGCAGGTTCATATATTTATAATTCAGTAAGCCAGAAGAAAGAACGTATTGGAAGACTTTTGCAGATGCATGCAAATCATCGTGAGGATATCGATGAAGTTAAAGCTGGTGACATAGCCGCTGCCGTTGGGTTAAAACATACACGGACTGGTGATACTTTATGTGATGAGCATGATCCAATAATTCTGGAAAAAATGTCGTTCCCGGAACCAGTTATTCAAATCGCAATCGAACCAAAGACGAAAGCTGATCAGGATAAATTATCTGAATCACTCGCAAAGCTTTCAGATGAAGATCCTACATTCCGTGTGAATGTTGATCAGGAAACAGGTCAGACATTGATAAGTGGAATGGGAGAACTTCACCTTGAAATTCTAGTTGACAGAATGAAGCGAGAATTTAAAGTTGAAGCAAATATTGGTAAGCCTCAGGTTGCTTATAGAGAAACTATTACTGATACTGTTCAGGTAGAAGGTAAGTTTATAAAGCAATCTGGCGGACGTGGTAAATATGGTCATGTTGAAATTGAACTTGGACCAAATGAACCAGGTAAAGGATTCGAATTTATTAATGCGATTGTCGGTGGCACAGTACCTAAAGAATATATACCTGCAGTATCTGCGGGAATACAGGAAGCAATGCGTAACGGTGTAGTTGCTGGTTTCCCAGTCGTAGACATTAAAGCCAAACTATACGATGGATCTTATCACGATGTTGATTCCGATGAATTATCTTTCAAAGTAGCTGGTTCAATGGCATTCAAGAGTGGCTCTCAAAAAGCCAAACCAATTTTACTCGAACCAATTATGTCGGTTGAAGTTGTAACTCCTGAAGATTACTTAGGTGATGTGATGGGAGATCTTAACTCACGAAGAGGAAAAATAGAAGGATTTAATGCAAGGAAGGATGCACAGGTTATTAAAGCACTTGTCCCTCTTTCTGAAATGTTTGGATATGCTACAATACTTCGCTCTATGACACAGGGAAGAGCAATTTACACAATGCAGTTTGATCATTATCAGCAGGTTCCTCAATCAATAGCAGAGGAGATCGCTGAAAAATCATTAGGTAAGAAGTCAACAGCAGTTTAATTAACAAAAGAATAAACAAAAAAAGGAACAAAACTAAAAGGAGAATACGATGGCAAAAGAAAAATTTGACAGGAGTAAGCCGCACGTTAACGTTGGAACAATTGGTCACGTCGATCATGGTAAAACCACTTTAACTGCCGCCATCACTATGGCCCTCAATAAGAAGGGTTTATCAGAGGTAAGAACATTCGATAGTATCGATAATGCACCCGAAGAAAGGGAAAGAGGTATTACGATTGCTACCGCACACGTTGAATATTCAACTGCAAATCGACACTACGCTCACGTAGATTGTCCTGGTCACGCTGACTACGTTAAGAATATGATCACAGGTGCTGCTCAAATGGATGGTGCAATCCTGGTTGTTGCCGCTACAGATGGTCCAATGCCTCAGACCAGAGAACACATTCTCCTTGCAAGACAAGTTGGTGTTCCTAAAATTGTTGTTTTCATGAATAAAGTTGATATGGTTGATGACCCTGAACTACTTGAACTTGTAGAAGTTGAACTTAGAGACCTTCTTACTTCTTATGAATTCCCTGGTGATGATATACCAATTATTCAGGGCTCTGCATTGAAAGCTTTGGAAGCTGCATCAAGTAATGAAACTAAAATTGATGATCCTAGACTTGATTGCATTTGGAAACTTATGGAAGCTGTAGACTCCTATATTCCTATTCCACAGAGAGAAACTACAAAACCATTCTTAATGCCTGTTGAGGACGTATTCTCAATTACTGGACGTGGTACAGTTGCTACAGGTAGAGTTGAGAGAGGTGAAGTGAAAATTCAAGAGGAAGTTGAACTTATTGGATTAGGTATTCACAAGAAAACAGTTGTGACAGGAATTGAAATGTTTAGAAAAGAACTTGATTCTGCAATGGCTGGAGATAACGCTGGTATTCTTTTAAGAGGTGTTGATAAAAATGAAATTGAAAGAGGAATGGTTCTGGCTAAAACAGGATCGATTACTCCTCATACAGTATTTGATGGTTCAGTTTATATTCTGTCAAAGAATGAAGGTGGAAGACATACACCATTCTTTAATGGTTACAGACCTCAGTTCTATTTCAGAACTACTGACGTAACCGGTGTTGCTACTCTTCCTGAAGGAACCGAAATGGTTATGCCTGGTGATAACGTTAAGCTTAAAGTTGAATTGATTTCTGAAATCGCTATGGAAGAAGGATTAAGATTCGCTATTCGTGAAGGTGGAAGAACCGTTGGTGCTGGTGTAGTAACTAAAATTTATAAATAATAAACAAATATTCTTTTAAGAAAAGGGAGACCTTATCTCCCTTTTCATTTGTAAAATTAAAGGAGTTTCTAAGTGCCTGGTCAGAAAATAAGAATTAAGTTGAAATCTTACGATCATATATTGATTGATAAGTCAACAGAAAAGATCATTAAAACTGTAAGGAGTACAGGAGCAGTGGTCTCAGGACCAATTCCTCTTCCGACCAGAAAGACAGTTTATACTGTTCTCAGATCTCCGCACGTTGATAAAAAATCACGTGAGCAATTTGAAACGCGCGCTCACAAAAGAATAATTGATATTCATAACTCAAATAACAAAACCGTCGATTCATTAAGCAAGCTTGATATTCCGGCGGGTGTTGATATAGAAATTAAATTATAATATAACGCTGAGTTTGATATGCCTGGAATTTTAGGTAAAAAAATAGGAATGACAAGCATCTTTAATGCTGAAGGTGATTTGGTTACAGTAACTGTAATTCAAGCGGGCCCTTGCAAAGTTGTCTCTCTTCGCAGCAAAGAAAAAGATGGTTACTCTGCTGCTCTATTGGGATTTGAAGAGAAGAAAGAAAAACATGTAAGTAAACCTGTTTTAGGACAGTTTAAGAAAAGCAATGTTACTCCTCAAAAAACTGTGAGAGAATTTAAAGGATTCGATATTGAAAGCCTCAAAGTTGGTGATGATATTAAAGTCGATATATTTCGGGAAGGTGATACATTAAAGGTTAGAGGAAAGAGCAAGGGAAAAGGATTTCAGGGTGTAATGAAGCGTCACAATTTTGGCGGTGTTGGTGGAACCACACACGGTCAAAGCGATAGATTAAGAGCTCCTGGTTCGATTGGTGCAAGTTCCTGGCCTTCAAGAGTATTTAAAGGACAGAGAATGGCTGGAAGAAAAGGATTTGAAAATGTTACTGTCCGCAATCTTAAGGTGATTAAAATAATCCCCGAAGATAATCTGATAATGGTAAAGGGCGCTGTACCTGGCTCAATAAATTCGATAGTTGAACTGATAAAGAATTAATGACTGAACAAAAATGAATTTAGATATTTATAACAAACCTTCAGGTAAGAAAGTAAAGCTTGATGATGAAATCTTTGGTATTCAGCCAAACGATCATGCGATTTATCTTTCTGTAAAAGCATTCCTTGCAAATCAGAGACAGGGAACTCACAAAGCAAAAGAGAGATCTGAAGTACGCGGTGGTGGTAAAAAACCTTGGAGACAAAAAGGAAGAGGAACTGCAAGAGCAGGTACGATTCGTTCACCTCTTTGGATTGGTGGCGGAACTATTTTCGGACCTCGCCC
Source organism: bacterium (assembly GCA_016716565.1). Classification (NCBI taxonomy): domain Bacteria; species bacterium. The sequence continues at coordinate 251,189 of JADJWC010000002.1, read as the reverse complement.
AAGAGATTACCGTCAGAAGCTTCCTCAAAAAGTAAAGCAACTTGCTCGTAAATCTGCATTGAGCTATAAAGCAAAAGATGAACAGTTAATCGTAGTTGAGGATTTTTCGTTTGATAAACCAAAGACAAAAGAATTTGTGTCAATGATGAATGCTTTGAAACTCAGCGGTAAAAAAATTCTTTTGTTGACGGGTAAAAATGAGACCAATGTTTATAAATCAGGAAGAAATATTAGTAAGGTTAGTGTGATGGAAGCGAGCAAAGCTTCAACTTATGACATACTTAATAACCAAATTCTGGTTTTACAGCAGACGGCTGTTGATGCTATTTCAAAGACATTCAGTGAAAAAGAAGAAAAGGCGGTGAACTAATGCACCAAATATTAATCAGTCCTCTCATTACTGAAAAGATGACGAATATAACTGCTGATAAAGGTAAGTATGGATTTCTCGTTAATCCAAAAGCAAATAAAATTCAGATTGCAAAAGCAATTGAAGAGAAGTTTAATGTTCATGTTACCGATGTAAAGACTATTAATCATCAGGGGAAAACCAAAACGCAGTTTAGAAAAAGTGGACGGTTCACCGGAAAAACGGCAAAATATAAGAAAGCAATTATCACCCTTAAAGAAGGGGAAAAAATTGAGCTATTTGAAGCAGTATAGCTGATAGGAACAGGTAAGTAAATGGGAATTAAAAAATTAAAACCAGTAACACCAGGAACAAGATTCAAAAGCGACTATACTTTTGAAGAGATAACTAAATCTACACCTGAAAAATCTCTTACTGTTGCTTTAAGAAAATCTGGCGGAAGAAATAACCTTGGAAGAATTACCGCACGTCACATAGGTGGCGGTCATAAAAGACGCTATAGGATTATTGACTTCAAAAGAAATAAGCATGGTATCCCTGCAAAAGTATTCTCAATAGAATATGACCCTAACAGGTCAGCAAGAATAGCATTGCTGCATTATGCTGATGGCGAGAAGCGATATATCATTGCACCAAATGGATTGAAAGTTGGCGACAAAATTTCTTCAGGTTCTGGAAGTGAAATTTCAGTTGGCAATGCTTTGCCTCTAAAGGAAATGCCATTGGGTAGTTTTGTTCATAACGTAGAAATTAAACCGGGTAAAGGTGGTCAGCTTGGAAGAAGTGCCGGAAGTTCTCTTCAGCTAATGGCAAAAGAAGGAAACTTTGCACAGTTGAAAATGCCTTCCGGAGAAGTTAGACTTATAAACGTTAACTGTCTCGCAACATATGGTATGGTTGGAAATTCAGAGCACGAAAATATCAGTCTTGGTAAAGCAGGTAGAACGAGATGGCTTGGTAAAAGATCATATGTTAGAGGTGTTGCAATGAATCCTGTTGATCATCCAATGGGTGGTGGTGAAGGAAAAACTTCAGGCGGCGGACATCCTGTTTCTCCCTGGGGTCAAAAGTCAAAAGGATTGAAAACTAGAAAGAGAAAAAATCCATCTAATAAATACATTATTAAAAGAAGGAAAAGTTAGGTTTAGCCTATGCCACGATCGGTAAAAAAGGGACCGTTTATACATTACAAGCTGTTACAGAGAATCAAGCAGCTTAATGATGCAAATCAGAAGAAAATAGTAAAAACATGGTCACGTGCATCCATTATTACTCCTGATTTTGTAGGTCACACAATTGCAGTTCACAATGGAAATAAAATGATTCCGATTTTTATAACTGAAAATATGGTCGGGCACAAATTAGGCGAGTTTGCACCCACCCGGATTTTCAGAGGTCACCCGGGAACTAAAGCAGAAAAAGCTGTAAAAGCAGGTTAATTAAGAAAGATTATTTACGATGGAAGCAAGAGCAAGAAACAGATTTATTGGATCATCTCCTAGAAAAATGAGATTGGTAATCGATTTAATAAGAGGTGAATCAGTTGATAAAGCATTGGAGATACTTCACTTCTCTCCAAAACATTCGTCAAAGGATGCAGAAAAAACTTTACGATCAGCAGTTTCAAATCTGATTAATAATAAAGAAGAAACTGTGAGAGTTGAGCCAGCCGATCTCTTTGTAAAAGAAGCCTATGTAAATGTTGGCCCGACTTTGAAAAGAATATCACCTGCACCGCAGGGCAGAGCATACAGGATAAGAAAAAGATCCTGTCATTTAACAATTGTTGTAGCAAAAAAAGCATAATTTCAGGAGGAATTTTTGGGACAGAAAACTAATCCGGTAGGTTTAAGAGTAGGCTTGATAAGAGGCTGGAATTCGAATTGGTATGAAAGTAAAAGCTATGCTACAAAGTTGAAAGAAGATAATAAGCTTCGTGATTATGTAAGGAACAGATTGAAGAAGGCAGGAATTTCGAAAATTATAATTGACAGAACATCAAAAAGTATTATACTGAATATTCACACTTCAAGACCGGGTGTTGTAATTGGTAAAAGTGGTAAAGAAATCACTCAACTTGAAGAAGAATTAAAACAGATTTCTAACAAAGAAGTTAAAATTCAGATTTCGGAAATAAAAAGACCCGAACTCGATGCCTATCTTGTAGCAGAAAATATTGCAAGTCAGATTGAAGGAAGAGTTTCATTTAGAAGAGCCATGAAAATGGCGATTACAGCTTCAATGAGAATGGGTGCTGAAGGAATACGTGTTATGTGTGCTGGAAGATTAGGTGGCGCTGAAATCGCAAGAACTGAACAATATAAAGATGGAAGAATACCGCTTCACACATTAAGAGCTGATATAGATTATGCAAATGGCAGAGCAGAAACTATCTATGGCTCAATTGGAATTAAAGTGTGGATTTGCCGTGGTGAAATTCTCGGCAAGAGAGCTAGTGAATAATTTTGAGCAGGAGCTAACAATATGTTAATGCCGAAAAGAGTAAAATTTAGAAAAGCACATAGAGGTAGAAGAAAAGGTAATGCGAAACGTGGCAGTTCGGTTGCTTTTGGAGATTTTGGATTAAAGTCTCTCGAACCAGCATGGATAACCAGCAGGCAGATTGAAGCTTGCCGTGTTGCTCTTTCAAGAAAAATGAAGAGAGATGGTCGTGTTTGGATTAGAATTTTCCCAGACAAACCAGTTTCTAAAAAACCTTTGGAAACCAGAATGGGTAAGGGTAAAGGAGCCCCGGAATTCTGGGTAGCTGTAATTAAACCGGGAAGAATTCTTTTCGAAGTTTCCGGCGTTACCAGAGAAGTTGCAAATGATGCGCTTACAATTTGTTCGCACAAGTTACCCATTAAAACTAAAGTGGTTTCCAGACCAGATTTTGAATAAGCAAGGATATTGAAATGAAGATTCATGAAATAAAAGAAATGAAAACTGAAGAAATAATTCAAAGAATAAAAGACGAAGAACGCAACTTAGTAGATTTAAGGTTTTCTCATCAATTGAAACAGTTGACAAATACTTCAAAAATAAAAAATGTTAAAAGAGATATTGCAAGACTGAAGACCGTTCTTAAGCAAAGAGAATTTCAAGCTGCAGATACTTCAGCGAAAGGAGTAAACGCTTAAAAAAATGGAAACACGCGGATTAAGAAAGACAAGGATCGGTGTTGTCGTAAGCAATAAGATGGATAAAACTATCACTGTTGCCATCGAAAGAAAAGTAGCTCATCCTATTTATAAAAAATATTTTAAGAAGACTACAAAACTTATGGCTCACGATGAAAAGAAGGAATGCGGCATTGGTGATAAAGTAAAAATTATGGAAACACGCCCGCTCAGCTTAAAGAAGAGATGGCGATTAGTTGAAATTATTGAAAAAGCCAAGTAGGCAGGAGAATTACGGCGATGATTCAGGAAGAAACAAATCTGGTAGTAGCTGATAACTCGGGTGCAAAAAAAGTAAGATGCATTCGTGTTTTGGGCGGAAGCGGAAGAAGATATGCTACTGTTGGAGATACAATTGTGGTTAGCGTTAAAACTGCAATGCCAAACGGCACAGTAAAAAAGGTGAAGTTTCCCGTGCGGTGATTGTAAGAACTAAAAAAGAAGTAAGAAGAAAAGACGGTTCATATATCAGGTTTGATGAAAATGCAGCAGTATTGATTAATCCGCAGAATGAACCAAGAGGTACACGAATTTTCGGACCTGTTGCTCGTGAACTTAGAGATAAACAATTTATGAAAATCGTTTCATTAGCACCCGAAGTATTGTAAAAGGTTTAAAATGAAAATCAGAAAAAATGATATGGTAATGGTTATATCCGGCAACGACCGTGGTAAAACCGGAAAAGTTTTAAAAGTATTTCCTCAGAAGTATCGTATTATAGTTGAAGGAATAAATCTCAGGAAAAAGCATACAAAACCAAATCAGAAAAATCCGCAAGGCGGAATTCTTGAAAAAGAAGCATCAATTCATGCTTCAAATGTGATGATTTTGGATCCTAAGACTAATGAACCGACTCGTATTGGTTCAAGAGTTATTCTTGATGAAAAAACTGGTACAAAGAAAATCGCCCGTGTTGCTAAGGCAAGCGGCGAAATGATTCAATAAGAATTTAAATTATTGTTAGTAAGATGGCAGAAAAAAAGCAAGTAAAAGAATCAAAAGAGAAAAAAGAGAAACCAAAAAAAGATGCTGAAAAACCATCCGCTGTAAAGGATGTTAAAATTCCATGCAGACTTTTTAATTTCTATCACAGTGATGTAGTTCCTGGTCTTAAAAAGACATTCGGTTATAAAAATGCGATGCAGGTTCCGAAGATTGAAAAGGTAGTTGTCAATATGGGTGTTGGAGCTGCGGTTGCCGAACCGAAAATTCTTGAAGAAGCCGTTAGAGAGTTGGAATCAATAACCGGGCAAAAAGCGAGCATCAGGAAAGCAAAGAAAGCAATTTCAAACTTTAAATTACGTGAAGGAATCAGCATTGGTGCAATGGTAACTCTTCGTAAAGACAGAATGTACGAATTTCTTGATCGTCTCATAAATGTTGCTTTACCAAGAGTACGTGACTTCAGAGGTTTATCAGATAAATCTTTTGACGGAAGAGGTAATTATACTCTCGGTGTAAAAGAGCAGATTATATTCCCAGAAATCAATGTCGATAAAATAACACGTGTTCTCGGAATGGATATTACAATAGTTACTTCAGCGAGAAGTGACAACGAAGCTTACGAGCTTTTAAAAGCATTCGGAATGCCTTTCATTAAAAAAGAAATTAAAAAAGCTTAGGAGATTTTAATGGCCAGGACCTGTTTAATAGCAAGAGAAGATAAAAGACACAGACTTTACGAAAAGTACAAGAAAATTCGCGAGGATTTGAAAGCAGCCGGTGATTACGAAGCGCTGCAAAAACTCCCACGTGACTCTTCTCCGACCAGATTGAAAAATCGTTGCATGTTTACAGGAAGAGCCAGGAGCTATTATAGAAAATTTGGAGTTTCAAGATTGGTATTCAGAGAGATGGCTCTCAGAGGTGAAATTCCAGGCGTAAAAAAATCAAGTTGGTAAACGGAGAAAGTGTAAATGCCAGTTACAGACCCCATTGCAGATTATTTAACAAGAATAAGAAACGCTACTAAAGCTAAAAAAGTACGTGTCGAAATTCCGGCTTCGAGAACTAAAATAGGATTATCAGAAATTCTGAAGAATTTAGGTTACATCATAGATTATGAAGTTGTTGATGATAATAAGCAGAAAAAGTTGAATATTGTTCTCAAGTATAAAAACGGAATACCAGCTATTAATGGATTGAAGAGAATTAGTAAACCGGGTCTTCGTGTTTACAGATCAGCTGATAAGCTGCCTAAAGTTTTAAACGGATTAGGCACTGCTGTTATTTCTACTCCGAAGGGTTTATTGACCGATAAGGATGCAAGGAATAACCTCGTTGGCGGCGAAGTAGTTTGTTATATATGGTAAATTTTTAAAGTCGGAGATTAAAGAGTGTCCAGAATAGGTAAAAAACCAATAGAGATTCCGAAGGGTGTTACAATAACTTTGGATGGTCAGACGATTAAAGTTAAAGGACCAAAGGGCGAATTGCATAGATCAATTCATCCATCTATCAAAGCTGAAATCGTGGATAACGAAATTAAGTTTAGCAGGCCTGATGATCTGAAGGAAACAAGATCTCTTCATGGTTTAACACGTGCGTTAGTCCAGAATATGGTTGTTGGTGTAACAGATTCTTATAAAAAATCTCTTGAAATAGTTGGAGTTGGTTATAAAGCAGAATTAAAAGGAAAGAATTTACTTCTAACTATAGGTTATTCTCATCCTATTTATTTCGTTCCGCCGGATGAAGTTAAGCTCGAAGTGCCGGCACCGACACAGATCAACATTTCAGGAAATGATAAAGAATTAGTCGGACTTGTTGCTGCAAAGATCAGATCATTCAGGAAACCAGAACCATACAAGGGTAAAGGAATTAAATATTCTGATGAAAGAATCATCAGGAAAGCCGGTAAGACTGCTGGTGCATAATTTTTAGGAGTTTATTTTGTAATGAAAAAGAAAACATCAAGAGAAAGAGCAAAAATAAAAATCAGGAAAAAGATTTCGGGAACTACTGAAAAACCACGTCTTTCAGTATTCAGAAGTCTTGATAACATTTATGCTCAGATCATTGACGATTCAACAGGAACTACATTGGTTGCAATGTCAAGTTTAAATAAAGAAGCTAAAGCTGAAGTAAATTCGGTCAAAGGTAAAATAAATAAGAGTAAGCTGATAGGAACAATGCTGGCAAAGAAAGCATTGGAAAAAAATATCAAATCAGTTGTATTTGATAGAGGCGGCTTTAGATATCATGGTCGTGTAAAAGCTTTAGCTGATGGTGCCCGTGAGGGAGGACTTGCATTCTAATGATTCTTGCCGGGTCGTCTAATGGTAGGACTACGCCCTTTGGAGGCGTCTGTAGAGGTTCGAATCCTCTCCCGGCAGCTTCCATACAATTAACGAAAGTTTTTTTTAGGAGATAAATTGAAAAGAGTTAAATCCACTGAGATAGAAGGATTAAAAGAAAAAGTTGTTCACATCAATCGTGTTGCAAAAGTTGTAAAAGGTGGACGCAGGTTCAGCTTTAATGCTATTGTGGTTGTTGGCGATGGAAACGGAACCGTTGGAGTCGGGCTTGGCAAAGCTAACGAAGTAACTGATGCCATTTCAAAAGGCATTGATGATGCAAAGAAAAGTCTTGTTAAGGTAACAGTGCGTAAAGGAACAGTTTCGCATGAAATTATCGGCAGATACGGCGCCGGGAAAGTTTTACTAAAACCAGCTTCCCCAGGTACCGGGCTTATTGCTGGCGGTGGAGTCAGAGCAGTTCTTGAAGCTGCAGGTGTACAGGATGTTTTAACAAAATCATTAGGATCAAGCAATCCGCATAATCAGGTTAAAGCGACATTAAATGGATTGATGATGCAGATTGATGCAAAAACTATGGCAGATAAAAGAGGAAAAACTATTCAGGAAATTTTTGCTTCTTAATAGAGGATTTATGGCAAAGTTAAAAATTATACAAACTAAAAGTGTAATCGACAGACCCGAGAAACAGAAAAGGATTATCGAAGCGTTGGGTTTGGGAAGACCAAACTGGGAAAGAATTCATAACGATACTCCGCAGATCCGGGGAATGATAAACAAAGTTACACATCTCGTTAGAGTTGAAGAAGTTAAGGAGTAAGGAAACTAAAAGATGGACATTTTAAGTAATTTAAAATACGCTGAAGGATCAAAGAAAAAACGTAAGAGAGTCGGCAGAGGTGAAGGTTCAGGTCACGGCGGTCAGGCGACAAGAGGTATGAATGGTCAGCGTTCACGTTCTGGCTCAAAGAAAAAACCATGGTTTGAAGGTGGTCAGATGCCTCTTCAAAGAAGAATTCCGAAATTCGGATTCACGAATATTTTTAAGGAAACCTATCAGGTAGTTAATCTTAATGCTTTGCAACGAGTTGCAAGCGATAGTAAACTTGATGGCGTTATAAATATTGAGGAATTGAAGAACTTAGGTCTGATTTCAACAACGAAAAAACCCGTTAAGATTTTAGGTAAAGGCGAGCTTAAAGTAAAACTAAACCTTGAGGTTAATGCTATAAGTCAAAGCGCTAAAGAAAAAATCGAATCAGCTGGCGGTTCAATAAAGTTAATTTAATGCGGTATTAAATGTCGAGACTTACAGAAACTTTCCGGAACATTTTCAAGATACATGAACTTCGCCAGAGGATTTTTTATACGCTGGCTTTGTTGTTTCTTGTTCGATTAGGTGCACATATTACTATCCCGGGTGTTGATACAACACTCCTTGCTGAGAGCATGAAAAATGCAACCAGCGACAACCTCTTTGGTTTGTATGATCTGTTTGTTGGTGGTGCATTTTCAAATGCAGCTATATTTGCACTTGGTATTATGCCTTACATCTCAGCTTCTATTATCTTACAGTTGCTGGGTGCTGTCTGGCCGTATCTGCAGAAATTACAGCAGGAAGGTGAAGAAGGAAGAAAGAAGATTACCCAATGGACCAGGTACTTGACCGTAGCTATTTCGGGTATGCAAGCCTGGGGAGTAACGATAAGGTTATTAAATATTCAAGTTCAGGGTTTACCGATTGTTCCTGAGGCTGTTAATGGATTTGCCTGGGTTCTTTCTACAATAATTATTCTTACATCAGGAACTATCTTCATGATGTGGATGGGAGAACAGATAACAGAAAGAGGAATAGGTAACGGAATTTCTTTGATAATTTTTATTGGAATTATTGCTCGGTTTCCGCACTCAATAATTGATGAAATTAGATTAATCAGTGTTGGACAGAGATCAATTATTATTGAGATAATTATTCTGATCTTTATGTTTTTCATTATTGCTGGAGTTGTTCTTGTCACTCAGGGTACTCGAAGGATACCTGTTCAATATGCAAAAAGAGTTGTCGGAAGAAAAATATACGGTGGTGTTACCCAGTATATTCCTTTAAGAGTTAATACAGCCGGCGTAATGCCGATAATATTTGCTCAATCGATAATGTTTATTCCAAATACAGTTTTATCATTTTTTCCTGAGAACGAATTTTTACAGAACTTATCAAGTTATTTTGTTTATGATTCGCCGGTATATTCCGTGATTTATGCTTTGATGATTGTGTTCTTTACCTATTTTTATACAGCAATCGCATTTAATCCGAAAGACGTTGCCGATAACATGAAGAAGCAGGGAGGTTTCATTCCAGGTATCCGACCCGGAAAACAGACTTCTGAGTTCATTGATAATATTTTAACGAAAATTACTCTGCCGGGTTCAATCTTCCTGGCAATTGTTGCAATTTTACCGGCATTCATATCCGGATTCAACGTATCACCACAGTTCGCACAGTTCTTTGGAGGAACAAGCTTGCTGATTATCGTTGGTGTTGCTTTGGATACTTTGCAGCAGATAGAATCGCACTTGCTGATGAGACATTATGATGGCTTTATGAAGTCCGGTAAACTCAGAGGACGCAGAGCTTAGTTAGCACTTGTGATTTATTTAAAGACTCAAAAGGAAATTGATTTTATAAAGGAAAGTTGTCGAATTGTTGCTGAAACGCTTCGATTAGTTAAAAGTCAGGTTAGAATTGGTGTTACGACAATTGAACTCGATAAAATAGCTGAAGATTATATAAGAAGTAATAATGCGAGCCCTGCATTTAAAGGATATTCGCAGGGAGGTTTGCCTGGTTTTCCGGGATCAGTTTGCACCTCAATCAATGATGCAGTTGTTCATGGAATTCCGGGACAGGTAAAGCTTGAAGACGGAGATATAATATCTCTGGATGTTGGTGTTCTTAAAAATAATTTTTATGGCGATGCGGCTATTTCAGTTGCAGTGGGAAATATTTCCGAGGAAAAAAGAAAACTTCTTGAAGTAACGGAAAAATCATTGTACCTTGGAATTGAGCAAGCCAAAAGTGGAAACAGAATCCACGATATATCAGCAGCCGTTCAGGATTATGTTGAGCAAAATGGATTTTCAGTCGTCAGAGACCTCTGTGGTCACGGAGTCGGAAAGTTTTTACATGAAGATCCGGCAGTTCCAAATTTCGGGAAAAGAGGCACAGGCTCAAAACTGAAAAAAGGAATGACGATAGCAATCGAGCCAATGGTTAATGCTGGTGGGTATGAGGTTATGTCTGCTTCGGATGGCTGGACTGTTTTAACTGCAGATGGTTCACCATCAGCACATTTTGAGCATACAATTTTGATAATGGATAATTCACCGGAAATATTAACTGTTTGTTAATGGCAAAACAAGGTCCGATAAAAATAGATGGCGTAATAACTGAAACTTTACCGAATGCTACATTCCGGGTAAAGTTAGATAACGGCCACGAAATACTTGCTCATATTTCGGGCAAGATGAGAATGCATTTTATAAAAATTCTGGTTGGTGATAAAGTATCAATTGAGATGTCTCCCTATGATTTATCCAAGGGAAGAATTACTTACAGATATAAATAACAGGTGTTAATATGAAAGTTAGATCATCAGTGCGAAAAATATGTGATAAGTGCAAAATAATAAGACGCAAAGGCGTTGTTAGAGTAATTTGCTCTAATCCAAAGCACAAGCAAAGACAAGGTTAAATTTTAAAAGAGGAGTTATATTTTGGCTCGTATATCAGGTGTTGATTTACCTAAAAATAAAAAAGTTTTATTCGGTCTGCAGTACATTTATGGAATCGGACCGACATCATCTTCTGAAATTCTGGAGAAAGCAAAGATAGATCCGAACAAAAAAGTTGGTGATCTGACAGAAGAAGATGTTGCTCAAATCAGAGCTGTTATTACATCTGAGTTTAAAGTTGAAGGTGCACTTCGTTCAGAAGTACAGCAGAACATTAAGCGCTTGATGGATATCGGAGCGTACAGAGGAATAAGACATAGAAAAGGACTTCCGGCAAGAGGTCAGAGAACCAGAACAAACTCGAGAACCAGGAAAGGCAAACGTAAAACTGTTGCCGGCAAAAAGAAAACACCAACTAAGAAATAATTTTTGTTAATCGGAGGATTTTGATTGGCTAAATCGGTAAAAAAAGTAAAGAAGAAAACGCAGGTCGACCTGAACGGTGTTGCTCATATTAAAGCAACATTTAATAATGTTATTGTCACGATTACGGATATTTATGGAAATACATTATCCTGGTCATCTGCAGGTAAAAATGGTTTTAAAGGATCAAGGAAAAATACACCATTTGCAGCACAGGTATCTGCCGAAGCTGCAGCTAAAGAAGCATATGATCTTGGTCTTCGGAAAGTTGAAGTAAAAGTAAAAGGACCAGGCTCAGGAAGAGAAGCGGCAATCAGATCTTTGCATACTGCCGGATTGGAAATTACATCTATTAAGGACGTAACACCAATACCTCATAACGGATGCAGGCCACCAAAGCGTAGAAGAGTTTAAAGAAGGAGTTATTTTTAAATGGCAAGACACACAGATTCAGTTTGCAAATTATGCAGAAGAGAAAGACAAAAACTTTTTCTTAAAGGTCAGAAATGCTATACTGAAAAGTGCCCGATTGAATCAAGAAATTATGCACCAGGTCAGCATGGCCTCAGCAGACGGGCAAAAGTATCTGAATATGGATTACAGCTGAGAGAAAAACAGAAAATCAAAAGAATGTACGGTTTGCTGGAAACTCAATTCAGAAATTATTTTGAGAAAGCTAATAAGCAAAAAGGTATTACTGGTGAAAACCTGATTAAGATACTTGAAAGAAGATTGGATAACGTTGTTTACAGGCTGGGATTTGCTGCTTCCAGAAGTCAGGCAAGACAGCTTATAAAGCATAGACATTTTATAGTTAATGAAAGACTTGTAGACGTACCATCTTATCTCGTATCACAAGGTGACATTGTTAAAGTAAAAGACAAAAGTAAGAAACTCGACGCAATTCATAACTCACTTAAGCGTGTGAAAGAAAGTGCGTACCCCTGGCTTACTATCGATAAAGCAACATTGACCGGAACATTTCTTCAGGTTCCGGAAAGAGCAGATGTTCCTCTAAACGCCAATGAACAATTGGTTGTAGAGCTCTATTCTAAATAATTAATTTTTGAAATCTTAGAGGGATTTATTAATGAATACATCACATTTAATTATGCCGGAGTCAGTGGTTTTAGATGAAGCCAACTACTCAAATACATTTGGTAGATTTTCACTTCAACCGCTGGAAAGAGGATTCGGAGTTACTTTAGGTAATTCTTTAAGAAGAGTGCTTCTATCATCTCTGCCTGGTGCTGCAATCACCTCAGTTAAATTCAGTGGAATTTTGCATGAATTTACAACCATTCCGGGTGTAGTTGAGGACGTTTCTGAAATCGTTTTGAACCTGAAACAGGTTAGAATGAAATTTTTAACAAAAAAGCCTAATAAGATTGATCTATCATTTAATGGCGATACAAACTGGACTGCAGCTGATATTCAAAAAGCAAGCAACGAAATTGAAATACTTAATCCTGAACTTCATATTGCCACATTAAGTAAGAGTGCTAAGTTCGACGTCGAACTTCGGGTAGGTAAAGGAACCGGTTATGTTCCTGCAGTTGAAAATTCTTCACCTGATCAGGCAATCGGTGTTATCCCGATTGATTCTATCTTCACCCCGATTAGAAATGTGAAGATGACAGTTGAAAATGTTAGAATTGGCGATAAGAATGATTTCGAAAAACTTATGCTCGAAATTTCAACTGATGGTTCAATCACTCCTGATGACGCACTTACACAGGCAGCAAAAATTCTCCGTGAACATGTGCAGTTGTTTATTAATTTCGATATTGAACAGGAAGAAGAGCAGCCTGTTATTCAAAAGGATACTGAATTTGATCGAATCAAGAAGATCCTTCTTACACCCGTTGATGATCTCGAATTGAGTGTGAGATCGCATAACTGCCTGAAAGCAGCAAACATAAAAATACTCGGAGATTTGGTTAAAAAAGATGAAGCTGAAATGTTGAAGTTCAGAAATTTCGGAAGAAAATCTCTGGCTGAACTTATGGAAATTGTTGAAGACCTCGGAATTGAATTCGGAATGGATGTAGATAAATATCTTAAAGTAGAAGCAGAAGCTAAATAAAACGATAAAGGTAATCAGATGAGACACAATGTTAAGGGAAGAAAATTAGGTAGAACTGCCAGCCATCGGAAAGCTACTCTTAATTCGCTTATAACTTCTCTCTTAAAGCATAAAAGAATAAAGACAACGCTTGCCAAAGCAAAAGAGACCAGAACTTTTGCTGAGAAGCTTGTAACAAAAGCCCGCAAAGGTGATTTGCATCAAAGAAGCAGGTGATGGATATAATAAAGGATAAAGAGGTAGTTAAAGAATTATTCTCTGAAATTATTCCAAAGATTGGTGAAAGACCCGGTGGATATACACGGGTTATTAAATTAGGTCATAGGATGGGTGATGCAGCTCAGATGGCGATAATTGAACTTGTTGACTACAATGAAGTAGTTACAGCCAGAGCGGAGCAGCAGAAAGAGAAACGTGAAGCAAAGGCTAAAGAGAAAGAAGCAAAAGCGAAGTCTGAAAAAGAAAATCAGATGCTTGAAGAACAAGCTGCTGAAGTTCCTAAAAAATAATTTAACATATTTTTTGTATTATAAGAGTAATCGAATTTCCGGTTACTCTTTTTTTATTAATAATGTTTAAAGATATTCATTTTGTAAAATCGGTATTTGAAACTTTTGATTTGCCGAAGATTGAATTACCTCAGCTGATACTCTGTGGCAGATCTAATGTTGGCAAGTCTTCATTCATTAACAGCATATCTAACAGGAAAGGACTTGCCAGGACAAGCTCAACTCCGGGCAAGACACGATCAATAAACTTTTATGAAGCGGACAAAACTTTTCTAATCGTTGATTTACCTGGTTTTGGTTATGCAAAAACCAGTCAGAAGGAAAGAGAAAAGTGGGGGAAACTTGTTTCAAAATACATACTTGAATCGAAGCAAATACATCATGCTTTTCACCTGATTGATCCGAGATATAAACCAACAGAGCTGGATAAGCAACTGAATTTATGGCTGAAAAGTGCCCGAAAAGATTATTCTGTAATTCTTAACAAAGCAGATAAGCTCAACCAGTCTGAAAATCATAGAGCGGTTAAACAAATTATTTCTGTTTTCCCCGAGCTTGAGCTTAATAAAAATCTGTTTCTTTATTCATCTGTAACCGGTAAGTGGAAGAAGCCGGTTCAAAAAAAAATTGCCGAACTGTTCTTTTAATTTGAAGTGAATGTTATTTTTTAACATTTAGTTGTTAAATTTATTCTACAAATTATTTTTTCCTATTTAATCGTCACATGCTGGATAAAAGACAACGCAAAAGAATTTTAATTTTCCTTGTAATTCCTATACTTGCGTCCGGTCTTTTCTTTAGTGACGATCTTATCATCCGTCTGATCATAATTGGTTTGCTCGTAATTTATGTTGCATTTATAATCTTTTTACGTGACTCAATTAGATTTTCTGGCGGGTATTCCATCTCAGAAGCCGAAGAGACAATTCCAGAAACTGTACCGACAGGTCATTCTGATCACGAAGAGTCTTTTAAAATCGTGTCAAAGAACAGAAACATTGATGTAATAACTGATGAGACATATAGACCTGAATACGGTGTTTCCAAGACTACTTTAAAACCTCATGATCTTAAAGAGCGATTTGACGAAATAGTAAAAGAAACACTGCCTCCCGGTACCGGCCACGATGAGCAGTTTGGCTTTGTGATTGAAAGAATGCTCACGGTAATGACAGAACTTTATAACGCTCATTCCGCGATATACTTCTGGTATAATAAGAAAAAAGAAAAATTAATTATCGAAAAATCAATATCATCTTCCAACCAGCTTACAAAAAGAAAATTTGATATCGAGGATGATGTACTTAGTAAAATAGTTGAATCAGGTGAACCAGAACTATTAACGGATATATCACGTGCTGCCGAAGCCGATGTTATCAGGTATTATGACGCACCGCAGGGAATAAAAAGTTTTGCCGGTGTGCCGGTTTTCTACAATAATGAGCTGGTAGCAATAATAGCAATTGATTCTAAAGTTGAAGATGCATTTGGTATAGAAACTATTTATTCTCTCGGCAGGTTTATAAGACTAATAACAATGCTGATTGGAATCTTTGAAGAAAAATACAGTGATACGATTTCACAGAAGAGACTTGAAGGGCTGTTGAAAATCTTAGGACCTGAGAATGAATTTGAAGATGAAAAGGAAATGATTAATGCACTTCCAGAAGCGTTGAAAAGCATGATCAAATGGGATGCATTCGTATTTATCTATTTTGAACCTATTGAGAAAATCTTTAAAACTATAAAAGTTGAAAACACAACCGCACTAAAATATATAGGGACTGAATTACAGATTGATATTAACGGGACTTTGGTAGGTAAATCAATTGTAACAGGCATTCCGGTGAAAATTGATGATACTTCAACAGGGAACTATAAGAGGTTCTCTCGCGCAGAAGATGTTTCGTTTGATGGTTCATTTCTTACAATACCATTGATATACAATAAACAGAATTATGGTGTAATCTGTTTTGAGAGCTTAAAGAAAAATGCTTACAGTAATAATGATGTTCAGTTCCTCAAAAAATCTCTCAATGTTCTGGCTTACATTATTTACACGCATTCCACTCAAAAGCTGCTGAAGAACCTGACTTCGGTTGATTTTGAAACAAGAGCACTCAATGCCTCTTCTTTCAAAGAAAGATTACTTGTTGATTTAATAAAATCAAAACAGCTGGAAGTCCCTGGAACTATTGCTTTGATTAAAATTGATGACTTTATTGAACAGGAATCTCTCTTCGATGATAACCCGCTGCCAAAAGTAGTATCGACAATTTCAGAAATTATTTCCGATGAAATGACTCCCTTGAATCTTTTTGGAAGACTTGATGACAGGATTTTTGCCATCTACTTTTTTAATGCTTCAACAAAGAATGTGTTCGTCTGGGCTGAAAAAATTCGTGTTAAGATTGCCCGCAAACCAATAGCAGTAGTCTCCAAACAAACAACTTTCACAGTATCTATTGGCATTGCTTCAACTACAAATAAAGATAATGTCGATGAAGTGCTGCACAATGCTAATCTCGCTCTTACTAAAGCTCTCGAAAAAGGCGGAAACGCCGTCCTCAATGTAAATTAAATATTTCGTTCACTGAGATGAAAAACTTCTTTGTAATTGTTCTTGATGGAGTTGGAATCGGCGAACTTCCTGATGCTCATAAATACAAAGATGAAGGCAGCAACACATTATGCAATATTGCTGAAGCGGTCAATGGTTTACATCTTCCAAATCTGGAATCACTCGGTCTTGGAAATATTGAGCGAGTAAAAGGTATCCGAACAGTTACCAAACCCGAAGCATCTTTCGGCAAAATGGCTGAAATATCTGAAGGAAAAGATTCAACAACAGGTCATTGGGAACTTGCCGGACTCCACGTTACTACTGATTTTTCTTATTTCCCAAAAGGTTTTAACAGCGATATTGTTAGCAGATTTATAAAGGAGACTGGATGCAAAGGAATTTTAGGCAATAAACCTGCTTCCGGAACTGTAATAATTGATGAACTTGGTGAGGAACATATCGGGACTGGTTTCCCGATAATTTATACTTCAGCAGATTCTGTTTTCCAAATCGCAGCACACGAAGAAGTCATTCCACTCAAGAAGCTTTATGAAATCTGTTCCATTACTCGTGAAAAAGTTTTAGAATATCCTTTGCAAGTCGGGAGAGTGATTGCTCGTCCTTTTATAGGAACTCCCGGAAATTTTACCAGAACTAAAAACAGAAAAGATTTTTCACTGGATCCACCTGAGCCAACAATTCTTGATATTCTTTCAACTCATAATATTACCACAGTAGGTATCGGTAAGATAAACGATCTATTCAACTATAAAGGAATTAAGAAACAATTGTTGACGAAGTCAAACGAAGAAGGCTGTGAACAACTATTGAAATGTGCAGTCGAATCAAAGGGTGGTTTTATTTTTGCAAATCTTGTAGATTTCGATGTGTATTTCGGACATAGAAATGATCCGGAAGGTTTTGCGCAAAAGCTGGTGGAATTCGATCAGTTTCTTCCAGCATTTTTAGATAAGCTTGATGAGAGTGACAGACTGATTATTACAGCTGACCATGGTAACGATCCGACTACTCCAAGTACTGATCACAGCAGGGAGTATGTTCCCTTGCTTTATTACAAAAAAGGTGTTACAGGAAAAAATCTTGGTGTAAGAAAAACGTTTTCGGACGTAGCAAAAACAGCAGCAGATTTTTTTAGCGTTAAAAATAATCTGAATGGCGTCAGTTTCTTAAATGAATAGGTAGGAATGAATGCAACAGCAGGAATTGTTCATTGATATAGATGATAAAAGCTCTGATAATACTATTTCCGAAAGAATTGGTGATTTAATAAGCTCTGGTTATAAATCAGTAAAGCTGGGTATCAGGTCTACTTTTCAAAAAAAAGAGAACGAAATTGAATTGGATCTGATTCAGTTCAAAAAGATAAAAGAAATCCAGGACTTACCGGATTGGGTTATAATTAAATTAATTCTTGCTGCAGGTTCATTGAGAGAAAGCAGCTTTAAAGACCGGTTTCTGAATGACTAAGTATCTATTAGAAACTGATGTGTTGGTTGATTATCTGGTATCAAATGAAAATAATTATTTAATGAACCTGATGCAGACCGGAATTTGCTTTACTACCGTTTTGAATGCTGCTGAAATTTTAGCTGTCTGCAAAATCGATGAAGAGAAATCTGCAGTTCGTAGCGTTCTGGATTCATTAAAGGTGCTTGGTCTGCATTCACGATATGCGTTAAGTGTTCCGGATTTTGCCGGTAAAACCACTAATGATCGTGATGCTTTGTTTGCTGTTGTTTCGTCAATAAATAAACTGCCGATTGTAACTTTAAATCCAGATCGGTACATTAAAACAGGTTTAAAAATCATTCATCCACAAGAAGTGGGAGCTTAAATGTTTCTTGGAAGAGTTATTGGGACCGTCTGGTCAACAAAAAAAGATGAAAATCTTGTTGGTGCAAAATTTTTAATTGTCCGTGAACTTACTATTGATTTGAAAGAGAAAGATAGATTCGTTGTTGCAGTAGACAGTGTTGGTGCCGGAGAAGGAGAAGTTGTTCTGGTTGCAACAGGAAGTTCCTCAAGAATGACCAGCTTTACGAAAGATAAGCCTGTTGATGCAGTAATTATGGGCATTGTAGATAAGCTTGATGTGGCAGAAAAATAAATTTAAAATTTAGCGAGCAGAAATTGTTCCTCGGAAAAGTAATTGGAAATATCTGGGCAACGCGGAAGCATCCGTCATTGAGCAATTTTAAGCTGATGATAGTACAACCGTTAAATGGTGAACTGGAGAAAACCGGAGATCCGATTATTGCTGTTGATACAGTTGGTTCAGGTCCAGGTGAAATTATTTATTACATAACAGCATCTGAAGCTGTGATTCCGTTGCCTGTTGACATGGCTCCAGTTGACGCATCAATTGTTGGAATTGTTGATTCAGTTAACTCTGAAAAATCGGGTAAGAGCAAGTCGTGAAAATCACAAAGCAATTTACACAAAGAGATTCGCAGGCGCTGGATAAATATTTCCACGACATCGGGAAAGTTACTCTGCTTACTGCCGAGCAGGAGATAGAGCTTGCAAGAAAAATCAAAGAAGGCGACGCAGGTGCTCTCGAAAAATTAACCAAGGCAAATTTGCGGTTTGTGGTTAGTGTTGCAAAGCAATATCAGAATCAGGGGCTTTCACTTGGCGATTTGATAAATGAAGGCAATCTCGGACTAATTAAAGCTGCGAGAAGATTTGATGAAACGCGCGGCTTTAAATTTATTTCGTATGCTGTATGGTGGATTCGCCAATCAATTATGCAAGCGCTTGCAGAACAATCACGAATTGTAAGACTTCCTTTGAATCGTGTCGGTGCTTTAAATAAAATCGGTAAAGCATACAGTAATCTGGAGCAGGAATTCGAAAGAGAACCGAGTCCCGAAGAGTTGGCAGAAGAACTCCAAATGGACGTTGAGGAAGTTTCTGAAGCAATGAATTTGTCAGCAAAACACTTATCAATGGATGCACCTTTTTCATCAAGCGAAGAAAATCGTCTTCTTGATGTACTTGAAAATCCGGACGAACCTTCACCCGACGACACTTTAATGAATGAATCGTTCAGAGAAGAAATTCAGAGAGCTTTATCCAAGCTTTCAGCGCGAGAAGCAGAAGTGGTAAAACTTTATTTCGGAATAGATTGTGATGAACCGCTAACTCTGGAAGAGATTGGTGAAAAGTTCAATCTGACTCGTGAAAGAGTCCGCCAGATCAAAGAAAAAGCCATTCGACGGCTGCGAAATACAACCCGAAGCAAGGAATTAAAAAAATATCTTGGCTGAAGTTGAGAATCCCAATTGCGCAAATATTCATTTTCTTCTTTTCATTGCTGCTTATTTTCTCCTGCTCATCAAGCAACACTATCCGTTTTGGTAAAAAAACTCCCGACGAAGACAAAGATAAATCTTCTGTAAGGTTTACTTCCGAAGATGACTCAATGATCGTAGATCTTAACCTGGATTTAAAAGATCCAAGCGAACTACCATTAGAAGAACCGGATGTTGACGTTTCAAGTCTTCTCGCAGTAAAAGAAACTGAATACACATTTGATGTTCCGGGATATGATTATACGACTATTAGGGAAAAGATGCTAATGGAAATTATCAAATACCTAGGAACTCCATACAAATATGGCGGGAACACAAAAGCCGGAATGGATTGTTCTGCATTTACTCAGATAATTTTTAAGGATGTTTTCAATCTTCCACTCGAACGATCTGCGAGATTACAGTACACACAGGGAAGCGTAATTGATAAAGGCGAAGAGCTGAAAGTTGGTGACCTTGTATTTTTTAACACACGAAAAAGAGTAAAGCCCGGGCACGTTGGTATTTACATTGGCGATAATCTCTTTGCGCACGCAAGCACAAAAAAAGGTGTAACTATAACTGCGCTTGATTATGATTATTACTCAAGAACCTATATGGGTGCGAGACGGTTTGAATCGAATGGGTTGACGGAGAAAACGCAATGATGGGTATTGTAAATTCAAATTGATTATTTGGTTTGTATTACTGAAATTAATCCGGATGATAGATATGCACGAACTATTTTTAAATATTAAGATTTTGAGGAAATTTTAACACAAATGGAACGTTGATATGCAACTGTACGCATATCTACGTTCTTTAAGCAATAAATCATTGCAGTATAAGTATTAGTTAGGTGTTTATGAAAATACCAATCTCAATTTTAATTCTTATTTCAGTTCTAATTTCTGCTTGTTGTACTTTTAAGAGAATAGGTAATATGGTTTCTTCTAAAACCGAAAAGGAAATTAAAGAATACTGGTTTGATGAAATCAGAACCGCGGAACCAACTGATAAAATATGTTATTTGGATTCATACTTGCCAAATCAATATTATCCGAATGAGTATGAATTTATTGATACATTTTACAATGATAAACACATTCTTTTTGCTGCACTTTTAGGTCCTTATGGTATTTTCTCAAAATTCACGACAGTTTTAGCACAACAAAAAGATTCTCTTTTTATACTTAATCTAGCCACTGAATCTCACGGTAAATTCATTTACAAGGGCATAGCCAGTTTATCACAATCAGACTTTTCTATTATTGTTGATTCAATAAATTCATTATCAAATGATATTTTACAAAATAACAATAGTAAGACTTAATTAGACACGGTTGAATTAAATAGTTGTATTGCATTAAGAACAGTTGAGATTGAAAAATTTAAAAATGATACAACAGGTAAATACGTTTTAGTTTATGATCCTAATAGCGTTGATCATCAAAAAGGTGTGACTTACACATATTACGAAACTGTCGATGAAATCAAATCAGATTGCTTTGATAAGCAAGTCATCTGTGTATTAGTAAACAACCTAAATAAAGATTTAACTTATTTACCAAACCCATCAAACGTGGTAGATAGTAGTGAAACTGGCTTAAACTATGTAGGACGATTAACAGAAATTTTTAATTGTATAGAATGGAAACGGTTATATTAAATAAACACCTAACCCGTGCCTCAAGCTGACTGCCAATTCGCATTTGGCATTTTAGAGGTTTTCGGGTTTGTCGTTTCGTGTAAAGTTTGCTGTTCAAGGTGTTCGTTCTAATTAATTAACTTGCAAACCGTGCTTGCAAAGAAAGATAAGCACAGTTTGCTTAATCATTGGCTGTTGTGTTTTAGTTCTGCATTCTTGTTATGGGCAGCAGCTTAGGCACAACACCGTTAATAAAAAAGCCATTCCTTTTGAGAATGGCTTTTACGTAACTAATATTTCTTAGAAATTAACTACAACCCGAAGTAGAGCCGCAGGTCATACATTTCAGGCAGGTTCCGTTTCTTACCATTGTCATACTTTGGCATTCTGTGCAGATATCGCCAGTGTAACCGCGTTCAATTGCCATTTTAACTTGTGTATTCAATTCAGCTTTTTTACTAGTTGCAGTTGGCATATCACGCTTTAAGTGTGAGTTTTGAGGTCTTGTGGGTTTAGAGAAATCATCCACATTATCTTTATCAAGCTCGACAAGTCTTTCACTTACGATTTCTTCGCTTATAAAATCAGGTTCAGCAAACTTCTTAACAATCCCCGGAGAAGCTTTTGATTTAATTTCTTCAGGCTCAATATGTGCGAGATCAAATCGATTTAAATAAGTAACCGCAAGCTCTCTGAATATATAATCAATTACAGAAGTAGCCATCTTAATTTTTTCGTTGCCGGTTACAATTCCGCTCGGTTCAAATCTTGTAAATACAAATGCATCCACGAACTCTTCTAATGGAACGCCGTGCTGCAATCCAAGCGAAATTGAAATTGCAAAGCAGTTCAGCAAGCTTCGGAATGCTGCGCCTTCACGATGCATATCGATAAATATTTCACCAATCTGTCCGTTATCATATTCACCGGTTCTGATGTAAACGGATTGCCCGTTAATTTTTGCTTTCTGTGTATAACCAGATCTTCTGTCCGGTAACCTTCTCCTCTTTGCTATATAGCGGTGTATTATTCTTTCCGCAACTTTTACCATATCGTGCTTTTCTTTGTCTTCAATCAATGCTTCAACATCTTCTTCACTCAAAGTATTCAACGGCTGCGAAAGCTTTGAACCATCCCTGTAAAGCGCATTAGCTTTTACTCCCAACTTCCAGGATTGCATATAAGCATCTTTTACATCTTCAATTGTTGATTGGTTAGGAAGATTGATTGTCTTTGAAATTGCACCGGAAATAAACGGCTGTGCTGCAGCCATCATCTTAATATGTGCCAATGCACGAATGAATCTTGTCCCTTTCTTTCCGCATTTGTTAGCGCAATCGAAAACAGGGTAGTGTTCGTGTCTTAGGAATGGAGCGCCTTCAATCGTCATAGTCCCGCAGACGTAATCGTTTGCAGATGCAATTTCCTGCCGGGAAAATCCAATTTCTTCTAAAAGGTTGAAATCAAAGCGGTCAATTTTAGATTCATCAATTTCAAGATTGTTGAGAAGGAAATCTCTTCCCAACGTAAACTGATTAAAAGCAAAGCTGATTTCAAATACTGTTGGTAGCGTCTTTTCAACTTTGGAAATGGCTTCTTCAGTAAAACCTTTAGCTTTCAATGATTCCGGGTTGATATATGGACAACCTTGCAGCGTTCCCTGACCATTTGCGTACTTCACAATTTCGTTTATCTGGTCTTTATTATATCCTAATCTTTCCAAGGCAGGTGGAATGGACTGATTGATAATTTTGAAATAACCACCGCCGGCAAGCTTCTTGAATTTCACAAGTGCGAAGTCTGGTTCAACACCGGTAGTATCGCAATCCATCACAAGTCCTATTGTTCCTGTTGGAGCGATAACGGTAACCTGTGCATTACGAAATCCGAACTGCTCACCAAGTTCCAGCGCTCTGTCAGCATCTTCTCTTGCTGCTTTCAACAAATCTGATGGACAGTGTTTGGGATTAATTCCAACCGGATAAATTTTTAGGTTTTCATATTCCTCATTTGGAACATTGTAAGCTGCTCGTTTATGATTTCTGATTACACGAAGCATATGTTTTTTATTCTGCTTAAAACCCGGGAAAGATCCAAGTTCTTTGCTCATTTCTGCGGAAGCGGTATAGGCTGACATATGCATTATTGCAGTCAAAGCTCCGCAGATCGCAAATCCTTCATTACTGTCATAAGGAATTCCCTGAAGCATAAGTAAAGTTCCGAGGTTTGCATAACCTAAACCAAGAGTTCTGTACTCATAACTTAATTTTGCAATATTTCTGCTCGGGAATTGCGCCATCGTAACACTGATTTCAAGAACTATTGTCCATATCCTCGAAGCGTGACGGTATTCATCAACACTAAATTTCTTTTCTTTGATATTGTAGAACTTAACAAGATTGAGTGAAGCGAGATTGCACGCAGTATCATCAAGAAACATATACTCACTGCAAGGATTTGATGCACGAATTTCACCGCTTTCAGGACAGGTGTGCCAATCATTAATGTTATTATGAAATTGGATTCCGGGATCAGCAGAAGACCACGCAGCGAATGAAATATCATTCCATAAATCTCTTGCTCTTAAAGTTTTACATGGCTTTGGATTCCGGTTTTCATTTTTTGCTTTTCGTTTTTCTATTCTCCAGTACAAATTCCAATCTTTATCATCAAGAACTGCATTCATAAAATCGTTAGTAACTCTGATGGAGTTATTTGAATTTTGTCCTGAAACAGTAGCATAAGAATCTGAATTCCAATCAGTGTCATATTCAGGAAATTCAATTGATTTGAAACCCTGTTTTGCAAGCTGGATAACCCGCTCAATGTAATTATTTGGTATCATTGCTTTGCGGGCTTCAAGAACTGCTGCTTTTAATCTTTTATTTACATGCTTGTTGAATCTGTCATTTTCAGGATGCTCGGAATGGCAGGCTGACATAATATTATTTAAATGGAAATTAGCGAGCTGCGATCCTGCAACAAGTGAAGCAACTTTCTGTTCTTCAACCACTTTCCAATTAACAAATTCTTCAATATCAGGATGATCAAGATCAAGTGTGACCATTTTTGCTGCTCTTCTGGTTGTTCCGCCTGATTTAATTGCACCAGCAGAGCGATCACCTATCTTCAGGAATGACATCAAACCTGAGGATTTGCCGCCGCCGCTCAGAGGCTCGTTATTTCCTCTTAAATCGGAAAAGTTTGAACCAGTTCCGGAACCATATTTAAATAGCCTGGCTTCACGAACCCAGAGATCCATTATTCCGCCTTCATTTACTAAGTCATCACTCACAGATTGAATGAAACAGGCGTGCGGCTGAGGGTGAGTGTAAGCATCTGTCGATGAAACCAATTCACCGGTTTGGTAATCGACATAATAATGTCCCTGAGAAGGTCCGGTAATTCCATAAGCCCAATTTAAGCCCGTATTGAACCATTGTGGGCTGTTTGGAGCGGCATACTGGTTTGCAAGCATATACATTAGTTCATCATAAAAAGCTTTGGCATCTTCTTCTGTATCAAAATAACCGCCTTTCCAGCCCCAGTAAGTCCAGCAGCCAGCCAATCTGTGGAAAACCTGGCGGGAATCACGCTCGGAGGTAAAACGGTCATCTTCGGGGAGAGTATTAAGTCGATCTTTGTCAGCTACTGATGGCTGCAGCCACTCAGGAACACCTTCTTCAAAAGCTTTTACCAGGAGTTTCGGGATGCCGGCTTTTCTGAAATACTTTTGTGCGATGATATCTGTGGCTACCTGTGACCAGCTTTCAGGGACAGATACATCTTCCATTTTAAATACAATTGAGCCATCGGGATTTTTTATCTCGGATCTGCGCTTTGCAAATTTGATTGTTGAAAGAGGGTCTTTACCAGCTGTAGTGAAAAGTCTTTTTACCTGCATCAAACTCTCCCGGTTTTTAGTTGGTCAAAAATTATTGAATAAAAGTTATTTAAAAGAAGAAGGATATTCACTTAATAAGTAATTATTTTAAAATAACAAAAAAACTATTAAATTGATTTTGAGTTGGAGTCTAAAGGAAGTAAAACTTCTTTGAAGAAGAAACAGCATAACAAGTTTTCAAAATTTTTTTACTCCAACAAGGCAATGCTAACTTCATAATATTTTTTAAAAATTGCAAATTAAATTTGCCACGTTTGGAAAAATTTTTTTTCTGTTTTCTCGTTTTAAATTTTGATTTGAATCTAAAATTTTTATGGAGACCGTTTGCCGCTCATCTAAAATTAGTTTCGTGCCAGAAAATTTTACATTAGTTTTGAATTGACATCCATAATATTAAGTGAATAATTGAGTTCATCTGAAAAAGTAATTGAGATTTCTTCATTAAGTAAAAGGTTCAAAGACGTACTCGCTGTTGATGAATTGGATTTAAATGTAAACAGAGGAGACGTGTTCGGATTTCTTGGCCCGAATGGTGCTGGTAAAAGCACTACAATCAGAATGATTCTTTCATTAATCTCTCCAACATCGGGAACTATTAATATTTTTGGAAAATCTCTTTTAGAAAATCGAAAAGAGATTCTCACTAACATCGGTGCGATAGTAGAAAAACCAGATTTTTATCTATATCTGCCTGCGATCAAAAACCTTGAAATATTGGCTAAAATCTCAGGAAAAGAGGTATCCCGAAAGAGAATAATGGAATTGTTGGAACTTGTCGGATTAAAAGACAGGGCAAAAAGCAAAGTCAAAACTTATTCGCACGGAATGAAGCAGAGATTAGGGATTGCTCAGACTTTATTGCACGATCCCGAACTTATAGTTCTTGATGAACCAACAACCGGACTTGACCCACAAGGGATGAAGGAAATCAGAGATTTAATTATTCGTTTAAGTAAAGAAGAAAACAAGACAATATTCCTTTCATCGCATATTTTATCTGAGATTGAGCTCGTTGCTAACCGTATGATAATTATTAACAAAGGTAAAAAGATTGTTGAGGGAGAAGTAAGCAAACTTCTTAATTCAAACAAGCTTAAAGTAACAATCGAAGTTGAAAACGTTGAATCTGTGAAGAAAATTCTTGAGACAACTAAATGGATAAATCAAGTTGAAACATTCACCGGAAATAAAATCAGTTTAAATCTTGAACAAAATGAAATTCCGATCATCAATAAATATCTCGTTGAAAACGGAATTATGGTAAATGCACTAGTTCCTGTTCGTTCGCTTGAAGATTATTTCCTCAGCATAACATCCGGTGCCAAATGATTAACACACTTGTTAGAATTGAGCTGTTAAAAATTTTCAGGAAATGGCGCACCTACATTGGATTTATCGCAATCGGAATTCTTGTTCCTTTACTTCATCTGGCAATGTATCTGGAAGGGGAAGAATCAATAAATTTTGTCACGAGAGGTTTGCGGGATTCATTCGTGCTGGTGGGGAATCTTCTTAACGGATACTGGATTTCGTACATAATACTGAATGCATTAACTATTCATATTCCTTTCTTAATAACATTGGTTGCGGGTGATCTGCTTGCCGGCGAAGCTACAGCCGGAACATACAGATTGCTTGTTACAAGACCTGTATCAAGGATGCAGATTGTAACCTCAAAGTTTCTTGGAGGGTTGATTTATACAAGCTCATTAATCCTTTTCCTGGCATTTATGAGTCTCGTAATCGGGCTAATCATTTTCGGCAGCGGGGAATTGATTGTTGCAGGAAGCCAGGCAATTATAATTTTCGAGAAAAGCGATATTTTGTGGAGGTTTGCTTTAGCTTATGGATTTGCAATTTTGAGTATGATGGTCGTTGCAAGTCTTGCAATCTTCTTTTCTTCACTTGTCGAAAATGCCATCGGTCCGATAGTTGCAACAATGGCAGTAATCATCATTTTTATTATTCTGTCTGCATTTGATGTTGAAATACTCAGGGAATTAAAACCGTATCTTTTCACAAGTTATATGATGAATTGGAGAGATTTTTTTGATGATCCAATGAATTATAGCGAAATAATGAAATCAGTATTTGTTCTTGCTGGTCACATAGTGGTGTTCTTTTCAGCAACCTCATTCATATTTAATAAAAAAGATATTCTCAGCTAATAAATTCAATAGACAAATGACTAATAAAATATTTATACTGATCTTAGTTTTATATGCAACAGTATTCAACCAGACAAAAAATCCGGAAGCGATTCTGGAAAAAGTTAAAGCTGAATTCGATAAAGTAGAAGATTACCAGGTTGATGTTCAGACAAAAATTGATGTAAGCTTTCTGAAAATGCCTGACAGGAAAGCAACAATCTATTATAAAAAACCGGATAAGTTTCACATCGATACAGAAAATTTTGCTATGCTTCCGAAGTCAGGACTGAATTTCTCACCACTCGGTTTTCTCAATTATAAATACACAGCTTTCTACGAAAGAGAGGATACAATCAAAGGAAATCCTGTCTCAGTAATAAAAGTAATTCCGCTGGAAGGCAGTGCTGAGGTTATAATCAGCACACTCTGGGTTGATACTCAAAGAAATATTATTCTTAAAGTTGAATCGTCAAGAAAGCCGCAGGGTAATTTTGTTGTCAATCTCGATTATCTGAAAACCACGGATGGGTTTTGGCTGCCATCATCAATTCTTTTTGAGTTTTCAATCGATGGTTCCGGTTTACCAAAAAGATTTGGAGATGACCGGGGTTCAAATGACAAACAGAAGAAAGATGATTCAAAAAAGGTTGAAACCGGAAAAGTTTATCTCACTTATTCCAATTATAAGGTAAACAAAGGATTGCCGGATTCAATATTTGAACAAAAAAGTGATAAGAAATAAAAATGGGCGGTCGGAAATTTTTATCACAATGAAAGTGAGGGCATAACATTGTTGGAAAGTTTCCCGACCGCCCGAATCTGATTACTAGGAGGCTACTCTTTATAAAAAGAGGTAATCAGACCCTTGGGAGGAGAATTATTTTTCTCTAATCCAAATATTGGTGAAAAAGTATTAATAATAAAGGCAGAATTTCGTCAACAAATTAATTTACTCGACGCAACTTTTTACAAACAAATAATTCCGCTTAAGATTTTGCCGATTTTTTCACGTTTGCAATTACCTGGTCTTATTTAGAGAAAACCCGACTGAAAACTTTTTTCATTTCCTCCCAGGATTCTTTATCTGCCTTCTCATTGTAAGCAAGCGGCATATTGAACTGCTTTCCAACACTATCTGCAATCGGATTTGTAAAACTGTGAATGGCTCCTTCATAATTGATAAATTCATACTGTACTTTTGCATTAGCCATTTCCTGCTTGAATGCATCTATTTGTTCCTGAGTGACAAATGGATCATCAGCCCCGTTGCAAACCAGTAAATATGCTTTAACTTTACCTTCCTCTGCGGGTACTATCGGTTGAATTCCGCCGTGGAAGCTTGCAACAGCTTTAAGATCTGTACCGATTCTTGCCATATGTAGAGCAACAGCACCACCAAAGCAGTAGCCAACAGCAGCAATTTTTTCCGGATCAACTGTATCTTGTTTTTTCAGGAAATCGTATGCTGCTAAAAACCTGTCTTCGCCCATTTTCACATTACTGAAAATAGCCGAGGTAAATTTTTGTGCATCTTCCGGATGATTAGCTTGTTTGCCATCACCAAACATATCAATGGCAAGAGCTGTATATCCCAATTCTGCAAGCATCCTTGCACGTTTGCGTGCGTATTCATTATGACCCCACCATTCGTGAACTACCAGAACTCCGGGTCGCTTCCCGTCCAGTTTATTATCGTAGACCAGGAATCCTTTTAAAACTGTACTATCCGAAACGTATTCGACTTCCTGTTCAACTAAATTTGAATTCTGTATCTTATTTTCTGAACATGATGCTGCAAATGCAAGAAGTAAAAGAATCGAAACAAGAATTATTTTTTTCATAGCTTCTCCTTAATAATGATTAAATGAATTAATTAATCTCTGTGAACTGTATCCGGTGAAAATGCAGGAATGCAAACAGCAATATATTCTGCACCTTCAGGATCTGGTGTGCTGTATTTTATCCATTCACCTGCCTGGGTTAGAATTGCTTGTCCTGCTTTTACATCAAATGTTTGATTTTTAGTTTGAACTCTTAACATTCCTTTCAATACAAGTGTATACTCATCGAACTCAGGAGTTTGTCCGGGTTCTTCCCAACCGGCAGGACTCGTCATTTTAGCAATGCTTACGTTTCCTGTCTTCGAGTTAACTCTTCCAAAAAATTCCTGAATGATTTTTGGTTTGTTACCGGCAGCTTCAATTATTGTTGGTGTTGAAATAATATTAGGCATAAATAAAATCCTTAATTAGTGTTCCAATTCTTTGAATTCACCAGCAGTTCTTGTAAAAATATAAATAGATATTATCCCTAAAATAAAATTTCCAGCAAGGCAAAACCACACATACTCAGGATTGCCTGTATCCCTGAAATATCCGTATAAGGAAGTGTAAATTACCCCGCTTAATGCACCACCCAGCCCGGTAGCTAAAAAGTTTGTGCCCATATACAATCCCGCTTTTTCTTTTGGTGCAAGCCACATTATATATTCCTGAATACGTGGTGATGAAATCATTTCTCCGACTGCAAATAAAAAAATACCGAGAAAGACTACTTCGGGAACAGATAAATAAGCATACCCGATCGTGAACATTCCAAGTGCGGCGACAAACAATCCAATATTAAATGATGGTATTGGTTTAAACTTTTCAAAAATTCTCGAGATGAAAATCTGGAATATCATAATTATATATCCCGTATGTGCAATGGTTTCTCCTAATAGTCTTCTTGTCCCATTCTCATCTTCCGCAGAAAGTATATTTGAAAACCACGTTGGAAAAATATTATCTATAATTATGAACAATCGCACGGTATCAAGATTTCTATCAATATAAACTGCAACCAGGTTGAAGAATGCCCATAACGGCAGCCAGAACATCAGTCCGAGTAAAATCAAAAAGATGAGGAATTTTACATCTGATAGAGCAACATACATATCCTTGAATTTTTGTTTAAGTGTTACATTTCCGATATCCCGGTTTGGTTCTTTATAAAAAAAGATTGTAATCAGAAGCATCAACCCAATCCCGATTGCAGCAGCAATGAAAGCGTGATTCCAGGATATTGCTCTTAATTTTCCGGCGACCACAGGTCCAAATGATGCACCGATATTTACCATTGCATAAAAAATTCCAAAGCCAAGTGTTTTATTAGTTGAATCCGTTGTAACTCTAACAGTTCTCGATATAAGCGGCTTGAAAATTCCAGCAGCTAATCCTATCCCAAGCATTGTAAGTGCGATACCTGTGAATGATTTTGTGACTATGAGTAAAAGAATCGTCGGTAAATAGGCGAGGTAAGAAATGATCAGAACTTTTTTGAATCCATATTTATCTGCAAATGTTCCTGAGAATATTGGAGTGGCATAAGAAAATAATAAAAATATACTTTGAACTATCCCCAGCTGACCTTTGCTGTATCCCAGATATTCCATATAAATGCCAAATCCCAGATAGATTCCGTAATAAGCAAACCTTTCAAGCACTTCTATTCCATTTGCAATCCAGAATACGAAAGGGAAGGGGGTTCTGTTTTTCATAGAATCCTTTAGTGAATAAATAATAAATATTTATAGAGATGAATAAGGTAAGGCTACACTTTTAATGCAGCAGCTGCTCGTTCATATTCTTCTGGTCTCACATACAGCAGATACCCGAAACTGCCTCTGTTATCAGTCACACCGTTAGATGCGTATACATTAACATTTGCACGGTAAAGTAACTGGTGAAGCTCAGCTAAAGCACCAAGTTCGTCATCTCCTTGAACCAGAATTGCGGGATGCGGCCCGTCAAGAGATAGTCCCGCTCTCTTTGCGTCAGCAACGAGTTTATCGGGAGTATCAGGAAAAAGTGTAAGCTGGGTTCTGTTAGGTCCAACAGGTATTGCTGTAAATGCAAGCAGGTTAATTCCGCTTTGTTCCAGTTGAGAAAGCAATTTATAAGCTTCTCCGGGCTGGTCTACAACTGAGCAATAAAAATAATCCACTTTTCTTATTTTGAATGACATGTTTCCTCCCGCTATTTAAGTTAAGGAATTTATTTTGTCTAAAAGATATGAAATCTGATATTCTATTAATACAAAGTTAGAATTTATATTTGTTTTTGCAATACTTATTAATAAAAAATATAATCATGCATCTGAGTTAATGCTAAATCCTTACTGATGGCACGAACAAAATATAAAAGAATAGAAGCTGCGAAAGAACTTAAGAATGTATTCAACACAAGAAATCATGATATAAGACAATCTCTAAACGATTTTTTTAATAAATCAGGAAAGTTCACACTTGAAATAGGCTGTGGAAGCGGAGAGTATTCTGTTGAATTAGCTTTGAGATTCCCGGAGAGATATTTTATTGGAATTGATGTAAAAGCGGCCAGAATTTATAACGGAGCATTAAAAGCAATAAATCTTAAACTGGATAATGTAGCTTTTGTTGTTGCCCGAGCTCAAAATTTAAATGAAATCTTTCCCGAAAAGTCCATTGAAGAAATTTATATACCTTTCCCCGATCCACATGTTCGAAGAGCGAATCATAATAGAAGACTAATTTCTCCGGATTTTCTCAAAATTTATAAGAAATTATTAACACCAAACGGAACAATTCATTTCAAAACAGACAATAAAGAATTATATGATTACGCATTAAAGACAATCTCGGAATTTGGATGCAAAATTGTATTTACAAGTAGCAATTTATATCAAGATCGTGCGGAAGAATTTTCGCATAATATAAAAACAAGTTTTGAATCACATTATATTAAGCAGGGAAGACATATCCGATATATCTGCTTTCGGTTTTAATTTATAACGAATAAATATAAGTTTGATAAGGTCGATTAAATAAATTCTGCGTACTCACAAATTCTCAATTCAATTTATGGAGGTTCGTATGAAATCTCAATCTGTACATTTCTTAGTTGTTGCAGTAGGGATTGCAGTATTTTCATTTCTCACCAACAATGCATTTACCCAGGATAAAAATTTTATAGGTACCAAATCAATCTATCAGGATGGCAATCTTGCCTTTGAAACAATCCCTGAAAAAAATATTGGTACGCTAGAGAACCTCAATGACCATATATATGGTATGAATAAAGCTCAGGGTGATAAATATGTTCTCGGTGGAAATGTTATCTGGTCTACACAGGATGCTGTAGCGATAGCTAATGTTGTTGGAATTAATTCAGCTGGTACCTCGGCATTAACGGGATGGGGACTGAATAATATGAGAGTTTCTCTTTACTCTGATGCTAATTCCAATCCAATATGGGAATTTCCAACCGGACAAGTTGATCCTTACATAGATATCTCAGGTGATGGATCAATAATAGCAGCTACTGCAGGCTCAGATTTTTATCTGCTAAACCCGGCAAATGGAAATATTGATTATCAATTCGAATTGCCTGATTCTTTTTATGCTTCATCGGTGACAGTATCCCGTGATGGTTTACTGGCTGTCGTTCTTGCAAATGCGTCTGGGAGCTCTACTACCTATAGAGCGTATGCATTTGATCTTGGAGGAAGCACACCATCAATTAAGTGGACTTATGATGTACCGGGAAGTGAAATTACTAATTGGGCAGGTGCTAACTTTTCAGCGGATGGTTCTAATGTTGCAGTAACAGGTCGATATCATCTTTATATGTTTAATAGCATTGATGGTAATTGATCTGGAAACACTTTCTTGATAACACAGAATCAGCGCCTGCAATTAGTGGAGATGGTAAAGTTGTGGCCACAGCTGATAACAGTGGCTTCGTTCAAACCTGGCATTTTGATTCTTTAACAAATGAATACTTTAAACTCTGGCAATATCGTGTTCCTGTTGGTGCATTTACGAACTGGGCCTCTTCAGTAGGGATTTCTGCTGATGGAAAAACCATTGTTGCTGGTTCTTTAATTTTTGTCGATCCTGCAAACAATGTATATGATGGTACTGTTATATGCTTTGACACTTATGGTGATGGCTTACCTAAATGGGTTTTTGCTGGTGGAGGAGATCTCGTAGATGATATAAAAGTTTCCGATGATGGGAAGGTTGCAACTGCAGTTACATGGGGTGATTTGGCACATACACGCCCGGACCTGATGGTGTTCGATACGCAAACTGGTGAATTAACATTTAATGTAGTTACACCAGGTTCATTTTTTACTTGTGATCTAAGCCCGGACGGTAAGCGAATGTTCGCTGGAGGAAAAGCAGTCCATGCACGTGAAATGGGAAGTGGTGGAAGAATATATCTCTGTGAAATACTACTCGGTGGAGGAACAATCAGCGGAACAGTAAATCTGACAAATACAGGTGACGACAGCGGTGTTTTAGTTAAAGCGGTAGGAACAACTCGTACTGCGATTACTGACATGAGTGGAAATTATATTCTAGAAAACGTTCCGGCAGGTACATATACAGTTCACGCAGAAAAACCCGGATACAATTTTGGATCTGTTGCAAATGTTGTTGTAACTGAAGGAGGAACAACTTCGGGAGTAAACATGTCACTGACTCCGTTTACCATTCAACCACCAACACTTAGTGCTTCAACAAATCTCACAGAGACGATATTACTTAGTTGGAGCTCATTATTTAGAAATCTTGAAAGAGAAAAAGAAATTGCACTCATGGTTGGTGATACAGAGAGAATGGATTTGTTACAATCTGATACCAGATCAATACTTCAGCAAGAAAACAAAATTAATTTTATCAGCGAGTTACCTGATGCAATTTTAGCAGATAGTATCGCTATCTACAGAAGCTTAGTTTCAGGAGGACCATATCAAAGAATTGCAAGAGTTCCTGCAACAGAAACAAGTTATAATGATATGGATGTATTTGCACTTAGAAATTATTACTATGTCATAAATGTTTTTAATGAAACAGGTCAAAGCATATATTCAAATGAAGCTATGGGAAAAGTCAGTGATTCTCTGCTAACTTTTAGTCTCGAAGTTCCTGAAGCATCCATTCCAAACATTGATGGAGTATTATCACCCGGCGAATGGGATGATGCATTCAAGCTTGATATTTCAGATATATTTGGTTATGGTGGTGGTGTACCAAGACCGCAGGGTTCGGCATATCTCTACTTAAAATTTGATGATGCAACCGATATGCTGTATGTAGCTGGTGAAGATTTTCTTAACCCAACGCTTGATGATAATGAAGGCTTTGGTTTATATATCGATGACAACAATAATAATGTTTTTGATGGCCAACCACCATTTATCAGGGAAGGAAATTTCTGGGCATACTGGCATCCGGGTGGAGCTGATCTCCGTTTCAGAGAAATTCCGACATACATCATCACTCCCTTATTTGATGCTGAAGTAGAGTTTTCAGATGTGAATGGTCATCTGCAAGGCGAATTCGGTATTCCTATGGGATTTATAGAAGGCTATCAACTTCAGGTTTTTGGTCCAGATAAAATTGTTGGATTAGGAGCATTTCTTATTGCGAGACAAGGAACAACTCCTGTTTACAGCGGTTGGTGGCCACAGACTATGAATACCGTTTTTAATCCGCAATACTTCGGTGATGTTGGTATTGATGTCTCATTGCTGGCAGCACCACAACCTCCGTCCAATATTTCTGTAACACGACAAGGTCAGGATCTACTAATTACGTGGGACGATCCGACACTAGGAATAAATAATGACCCGTTAACAGTTTCACCTACGATTAATATGTATAAGAACGGTGAATTCATAACATCATTCCAAACTGGTGTTGAATCATATCTTGATAACGATGTCTATTGTGTTGCCTGGTATGAGTACCAATTCGAAGCCTATATAATTAGTGGAAGCGATACACTAAACGGTCCAATGACAGCACCGTTTGGGGCTTATGCTTGTCAGGACCCAACACTTGTTCCAATATGTTATGATGATGGTGAATATGATGTATTTTATGTCGTTGATTTTACATGGTATGAAAATAAATTCGGAATTCGATTTACACCAACCAGTTATCCGGCTTACGTAAGAAAACTCGAAACAATTGTAAATGGTAATGATCCATTTGATTTTACAATCAATAAAGATAATAGCGGTATTCCAGGAGATATTATTGCTGGACCATATCGAGTATTTGATACAAGTCCTGCAACAGTTGGTACTATAATTAAAAATATTCCTGGTATAGATCCACCGGAAATCACTCAAGGTGATTTTTGGGTACTCATAAATTGGTTAGAAGCTACTCCGGGTGCTCCTGGTATTGGTGCAGATGCTGATCCTCCAATAGATTCACGAAGTATGTATTACACAAACTCAGGTGGTTGGGTTCAAATGACGAATGTAGATATTATGGTTACTGCCTATGTTTCAGATCAACCTGTTGGAGTTGAGGGCGACAATGAAGGAACTTTACCGATAACATTTGATTTAAAACAGAATTATCCAAACCCATTCAATCCGTCAACGGTAATTTCTTATCAGATTCCGCAGAGTGAATTTGTTACTCTGGAAATCTATAATTCACTCGGTGAAAAAGTTAAAACTCTGGTAAATGAAATACAGGAAAACGGATATTATCAGGTTCAATGGGATGGAAAGAATAATGCGGGTAGTCAATTGTCCAGCGGCATTTATTTGTATCGATTAAGTGCCGGTAATTATGTCAATGTTATGAAGATGGTCTTACTACGTTAAATTAGTTTGCTGTGTTATTTTAAGGCTCACTTCTGTAGTGAGCCTTTATTTTTTAAATCGGTATTCAAGGAGATTGTCCAATATCAAAACTTCATTCGAAGGAATTTAGTATTTTTACTTAGTGTTGTTTTAGTGTTTCCTGCGTGTCATTTAATTTCTGAAATTACAGTAATCGTATCAGGGTATAATTATAAAATCATTTACAAAATATTCCGTTTTAACCATTTTACTGTTCATTCTTCTATATTCCTGTACTAAAGAAGTATCGGAAGAAAGTAAGACTCTTAATGAAAAGTTAAATTTTAATAGCACTGAATATTCACAAGCTTTCAGAAAAAAGTTGATCGCTATTGATTCCAGTCTCTTTAAGCTTGATACACTTATCCAATACTACGATACTCTTAGAAGCTTTTACCTCTCAAGGAACTTTGAACCACTCTTTGTAAAAAATTTTGATGATGCTGATATTGTTTATTCAATATTATCTGTATTAGAAAAAGCTCCTGAACACGGATTAAATCCCGAACAATATCATTTTAGCAGCATATCAAGTGAGTTTACGAATGCAATAGACACATTGCCGAACAATTTAAGATATTCACAGCTAGCTAATGTAGAAGTATTATTGAGTGATGCAGTATTAAAGTACAGCTATCACCTTCGATATGGTGCAGTCAATCCAAAGGAAATATTTTCTGACTCTTACTACCTGCCACTGGATGATTCTTCAAAAGGAGACTTGTTCCAACCTCTCAGGCAGGAAAACATTTTACAATACCTGGCTGATATTCAACCTAAAAGCAAGAGATATACGGAACTGCAAACAGCTCTGACACATTACAGTAAATTCAAAGATCTTCAATGGGCTATCATTCCAATTCCTGCGAAAAAGATTGAACCTGGGAATAAAGACTCAGTTGTATCTAAGATAATAGAAAAACTTATTGCACTGGAGTATCTTGATACTTCCAAAATTAAAATCAGTGACTTTACTTTTTATGATTCAGTACTTGTCGAACGAGTGAAAGCTTTCCAGCGGAACAATGGTTTAGTAGACGATGGAATTATAGGGAAAAATACTATCGAGCGTTTTAGCATCTCACCGCAGCAATATCTGGAAACAATAAAATTGAACCTTGAAAGATTCAGATGGAATGAATATGCCGATACCGGAAAATATATTTTAGTGAACATCCCGGATTTTATGCTGTTTATAGTTGATAATGGTAAAAAAATCTTCAGCACAAAAGTATGTACAGGTTCAAAACGTTCCATTCATTTTCAGGAGCGAATGAAGGTCTACAAAAAAACAAAACGCTGGAGAGATAAACCTGACGATTGGGAAACTCCGAATATGTACGGAGAAATTTCGTATTTGGTTCTCAATCCGACATGGAATGTTCCGCCTAGCATAATGAGAGAAGAGATCGCCTATAAAATAAAAAAGGATTCCACGTATTTAGTTGATAAAAATTTTAAAGTATATAAAGATGGAGTTGAAATAAATCCTCTCGAAGTTACGTTAGATGAATTGTATTCCGATAAAATTCCATATAGAATTATCCAGGATCCGGGTGCGGGAAATGCTCTCGGAAAAATTAAATTCATGTTTAACAATCCATTTGGTATTTATCTTCACGATACTCCCAACAGACCTCCGTTCAATTTATCAAACAGGGCAGTGAGCCACGGCTGTGTGCGAGTTGAAAAACCATTACATCTGGCAGAATTCCTCTTGAGAAATCATCCAAAGTGGAATATTGATTATCTGAAAATTGAGATTGGACAAAAGGTCAATGATAAAACAATCGTTTCAGAATATTGGCAGAAACGGGAGTCGTTGCGAAAATATGCAAGTCTTGGTGAAACTACGGACGTTATGCTTGCACAAAAAACATCTCTCTACATCGATTATTACACTGCCTGGATTAACGAAGATGGAGTTTTACAATTGAGAGCGGATGTTTATGACAGGGATAAAGTGCTATTAGATTATATAACTTCGAAAAAACTTATCTGATCACTTTAGGAGAAGCATCTTCTTCGATTGTACGAATTCATTGGCAATCATTCTATAAATGTACGTTCCCGAACTCATCTGGTTTCCGGATTCATCTAGTCCATTCCATTCCATTGTATATTGGCCTCTTTGCACTTCATCATTGAATAATGTTTTTATTTCCCGTCCCAGTATATCATAAATTTTTATTAATACCTTACTGTCAACGGGTACTTCAAATTTAACACTTGTTGTTGGATTGAACGGGTTCGGATAATTCTGATAAAGAATGTAATCCAGAGGAATATAGAGCGGAGTTCCATAAACTATTTCGATTTCAGCATCAAAAATCCTTTGTCTGTTGATATCGATCAAAATTAGTTTTTCAATGCTTACTTCGGCAGGATTGCTTATAAATAATGGGATATCAGAAATAAAATTTTCTCCTGATTTTATGGTTTTTAATCCTTTTCTATCGTAAAGTAAAACTCTCAAAAGATCATCATCCTTGGTATAATAGCCATGCCCGAGATCAGTTTTGATTTCCATATTGTTCAACACCTGAAAATTTCCATTAAACTCGACTTGAACGGCTCTAACATCTACGGTTGAATTTAGGTAAGCAGAAATACCATTATCGTGAATATAAAATGTTACTTTATATTCTTCTCCATTCGATTTAGGCAGGCTTGTAAATGAACATGCATTTATAGAAACGCCATTTGGATAAACACCATTTAAAATAATATTTTGAAGCAGGGAAAGGTCCTGCACATTGACGTAAGCATCCGGGTTTGGAGCTGGTTCTCCCGGAATCCATGGAGCTATATTTGCCCGGATAAATTCATCAGCATCAAGAGAATCTCTTCCTACAATGTGGTCAACAACTAAAATTATATCAAGAATATCTAAACAACCATCGCCGTTAACATCACCATAAGCAGCTACTCTGTTAAGTGCGATTACCGTTAATTCATTTCTTGATGGAGTTATATCAATCGGAAAACCCTGATAAGTACTGGCTTCTGCATCAGAAATTTTTATTGAAGATTTAACGCTATCCTGCAACGCAGGCAAATCAGCTACCCGATATTTAACTTTCAGCAGTTCGTTGTAGTCACCTGGAGGCAATCCGTTGTTCTGGTTGAGATTAAACAATAGAACCAGAATTTCATCAACCGATGCTCCATTGCCGGTAAGAGGTCCACGGATGACATTGTAAGTTAGCACCCAGCTCGGATCAATTACATCAGCACCTTTCTGAATATTCTGGAATGTGAGAATTACATTATCATCGATGACCTGGTTAACTAATAATCTGAATTGTATTGCCTGAGCTTTATAGGATAATCCTTTAAGTTGTAAAAGATCTACATATGAATCATCTTCTAGCCGATAAACAGTATCTTCTACAAAAATTAATCCCTGGGTCGGTATAGTTGGAATCCCTTTAATAACTACTTTGAATTCATCTCTTGAAGGAGTTATGTCAATTGGCTGACCCTGAGGTGTGCTTGCCAGAGCATCAGTGATTCTCATTGATGATTTTACGCTATCTTCTAATACCGCAATATTAGCTACTCTATAATTTACTTTAACAAGCTCATTATAGTCTCCTGGTTGCAGTGAGCCATTTTGATTTAAATTATAAATCAGGATTAATACTTCGTCCTTGGAAGCACCATTCTCTAAAATTGTACCCCGGATAATATTATAAGTTAATATCCACCCTATATGTTGAA
Source organism: bacterium (assembly GCA_016716565.1). Classification (NCBI taxonomy): domain Bacteria; species bacterium. Next base: position 211,662 of record JADJWC010000002.1, on the reverse strand, counting down.
GGTCCGTACCTTTTTCTAAATCCTGAAAAACCAGAATTGTACTATCATTTTCAACTTTATTAACTTGAATTCGAAACTGAATGGCGTGGGCATAACCTGTAAGATTTTTTAATTGAATTATATCAGTATAAGAACTGTCATCTGAGCGGTAAGTAAATTCCTTTTCGAAAATTAATCCGGATTCTTCCGAAGAAAAAAATGAAAAGGAATTTGAATCAGGTTCAATTGGATTGTTCTGAATCTTGTTTTCTGCTGTTAAAACTCCAATCGCAGGAATTAAAACAAAGAATAAATAGAATGAAATTAATTTACGGGAAACCCGCATCCTTGTTCTCTTCTTAAAAAATATTACTCAACCACGAGCAATTTTATTCAATAACAATACCAGCTTTGCTGCTTATTTTGATACAGTAATTCGTGTGAAAATCATCCTTAAACACAATTTTTGAAAGTCAGCTGTTAGGTGAAGCAAAGAAAGAATAGCGTGGTGATGTAATTATTGCGGTGAATATCAATTAAAGAAGAGTACTTCGATACTTGTTGGAGATCATTAGCTCAAATATGCAAAAATTAATTAGCCTCCTGTATCAAAAGTTGAGTAGAACCCAATCACTATCAGTGTTAGTCCTAATAATACTAAAGTAATGGTTCCGCCCAAATCAAATCTCATTTCTTTTATTTTATCGACTTCGTCCATATCTATAGAGGTCTCTTCGATCCCTTTATGCACTGTTAATGAATCTCTAATTACTTTCACATAGTTAGTATCATTTTTCTCAACAACGAATTCTTTTCCGTTCATATAGACAATTTTAATATCCTCCATTGATTCGATTTTATTGTAATCATCTTTTGGTATAGTGAAATATGTATGACAACCAGTTACCAAAATCGAAATGGATAGTACCCAGATTGTGAAATGAAAACTTATGCGTGAAAATTTCAAAGTAAAGTATCTTTAATAATTTGATGATTGCTTATTTAAGCAATAACATTTTTTTTGTCTGTCTGAAATCTCCGCAATTTAATTGATAAAAGTAAATCCCGCTTGGAAGATCAACAGCATTAAACTCAACTTTATAACTACCAGAAGGTTTGTATTCATCTACTAAAGTTGCGACGCAATTTCCAAGTAAATCATAAACACTTAAATTTACATTACCGCTCACCAATAACTGATAACCGATCACTGTTCTGGGATTAAACGGATTAGGATAATTCTGATATAACTGAAATGATTGAGGAAAATTTTCTTCAATAATTTCTGTAGTGCTTGTGTATTCGTAACAGCCAATGTCAAATCCACTTCCCTGGGGACGTGTAATTTTATCAAGATCTTCGAATACTGTCGGTAAAACTAAATTTGTCCCTGCATCAACAGCTTGCGAGTTTTGCAGTAGATGATAATTGCCATTCGCGTGATCAGTAAATATTTGATCTTCCGGATCAGCTAACATTGAATGTAGATCATATCCTAGCGATTGCCATTGAGACAAACTCATATTTGAATTTCCGTCATCGTCACTCAGCCTGTTTACAAGAATATTATAATCGCTTGTAAATCCATTCATCGAAGCAGCGTCCACAGAAATGCTTCCTCTGAAACTGTGATGATTAATTAAAATATTATTGTAGAGTGTATTTCCGGTTGAACCATTAACAGAAATGATACACCATCTTCCATCGGAAGGCTGAATGACAGTGTTGTTATAAACTTTATTATTCTTCGAAGCATCACCACCATCTATCTGATACATTGCAATTCCTGTTGCGTGATTGTTGTAAATCAGGTTATTGAAAATCTCGGAATCCTGAACTCCATCCATATTTATTGCTGAACCGCCGCCATATCCGTTATCGTGTATAATATTGCCTTCAACAACCGCATTACTGATAATTCCATCGCCGCCCATAGATATATCTCCATTCATATGAATGCCGCATCCATTATTGTTGAATGAATGATTGTTTCTGATAATTGCCCGGTCACTGCTGTTGGAAAGATAAATTCCATGTTCATCTTCAGAGAAAGAACACGAATTATTTTCGATTATGATATCATCTGTAAATCCAGTAAAAATTCCCCATCGATAGTTGTTGTGGCAGTCGTTATTTCTGATTACAACAAAATCTGAAAGTACTATTCTTATTCCTGCTCTTGGTTGTTCCATAACTTCAAATCCATCAATTACAATCCAATCAGCATTTTCAATGTTTATTCCATCGGGGGTGACAGAATTTCTTTCATCGATTACAACATTATATTCAATCGCTTTAAAAACTATTGGTGAGTTTTGAGTTCCATCTGTTCTTATATCAAAACCAACATAATTTCCTTCAAGCACTAAGACGAAATCTCCCGCAGAAACCATATCCGCTGCATACTGCAGAGTTGCAAATGCAGTCTGAGGAGTTAATCCATTATTACTGTTACTTCCTGATTCTGAAACATAATAATTCGTTGAATAAGTGGTGAAACTTAAGCTGGCAATTAGAGCAATCGTTAATATGATTTGTAATTTTGATTTCATATGCTTTCTCCATTTTATATATTATTTAATGAAGACAATTAGAATACCAGATCACAAGGAGTAAATATTTTAACCAGAAGTGATTTTCAGCAACTTAACAATCTGTTAAAGCGACAAAGATTACATTTTAACCGTCTATTATGGTAATTTTACGAAGCGTTTTTATTCAACTTTTAACTACAAAACAGACGATTTTATTGGAGCATTTCAATGAATTTTAACCTCATAAAAAAATCAGAATTCGATAAAGTAAAATCATCCAGCAGTGCTTGGGCAACGAGGATGGAATTGTTTGCCGATATGTGCAGATACAACACTCTCGTTGCAGTAAAGAAAGCCGGTTCAGGTCATCTTGGCTCTTCACTCAGTGCGATGGATATTACAACTTATCTTTATTTAAATGAAATGAACGTTTTAGAAGTTGGACTCGATTCGCATGACAGAGATATTTATTTCTCATCGAAAGGTCACGATGTACCAGGATTATATTCTCTCTTTTATGCACTCGGAATTATTCCTGAAGAAAAATTATTAATGCTCAGAAGATTGCATGGTCTTGACGGTCATCCTGAAGTTCGTCAGCCAGGAATTGAAGCAAGTACCGGTTCACTCGGAATGGGAATCTCTAAAGCAAAAGGAATGGCCTGGGCAAAAAATTATAACAAGAGCAAAGGTCACGTTTATGTTTTAACAGGTGATGGTGAATTCCAGGAAGGACAGATTTACGAATCTCTCCAGGCAACTGCACACCAAAAAGTCAATAATGTAATTGCAATTATGGATCATAACAAGTATCAAACTGATATGCTCGTTGCAGATGTAAATAATATTGAAGATGTTGTTGAAAAAGTTAAAGCATTTGGTTGGTATGTAGTTCGAATTGATGGACACGATTATAATATGCTCAAGCATACATTCAATGCGATGAAGAAGTTAACTGATAAACCAAAAATGATTATTGCAGATACAATTAAGGGAAGGGGAGTTTCCTTTATGGAAAAACCTCTTACTGAAACTTTCCAGGGAAAGACTCTTTACAAATGGCATTCAGGTGCACCGGATGATGAAAGCTATGAAAAGGGTCTGGCTGAACTGACTGAAACAATTAACAAACTTTCTGAAAAACTTGGAGTTGGAAAAATTCAGATTCCGGAGAACAAATCAGAGGGTAAACCAATAACAAAGCTCGATAAAGAATTTGTCACAGAAGCTTATGGTGAAGCGTTGGTTGAACTTGCAAAGACAAACAAGAAATTTGTTGTGCTCGACGGTGATCTCTCTGCGGATTGCAAACTGCGTAACTTCGAGAAAACTTATCCGGATAGATTTATTGAAAATGGAATTGCTGAACAGGATATGGTTTCAATGGCTGGCGGATTAGCAAGAATGGGATTGATACCGATTGTGAATACATTTGCCAGCTTTCTTGCGGCAAGGGCCAATGAGCAGATTTATAATAACGCAGGTGAGAAAACTAAAATTATTTACACCTGTCATTTTTCAGGGATGATTCCAGCAGGACCGGGAAAGTCGCATCAAAGTGTACGTGATATTTCCTTGTTTAGAGCTTTGCCTAATGTTACGATCATTCAACCGTGCAATGCTGAAGAAACAGAGTGGGCAACCGATTATTGTATTAATATTTCAGAAGAAAATTGTGTGCTTAGATTGGTAATTGGTCCTTCACCAGAAAGAATTCAGTTACCGAAAGATTATAAATTCAAAGTCGGTGTTGGTGCTGAATTAACTCAAGGCAACGATGCAATTTTATTTGGATACGGACCGGTAATGCTTCACGAAGCTTTAGTTGCTGCAGATTATTTGAAAAAGATTGGATTCAGTTTGAAGGTTGTTAATATGCCATGGCTTAATAAAATTGATAAAGAATGGCTGAAGAAAGTTGTCAGTGATCAAAAGAAAATATTTGCATTGGAAGATCATTCTGCTGTTGGTGGATTAGGAGATAGATTACTAAACGAATTAGTGTCAATTCGTGCAATTAGTGGCAAAGAATTTATAAACTTCGGATTAAAAGAATATCCCGAATGCGGAACTCCGCTTGAAGTTCTTGAATTTCATAAACTGGATGGTAAGTCACTTGCTCAAAGAATATCAGGTGTGAAGGATATCGAAGCGGAAGAAAAAATCAAACAGAAATACACTGCTGATGCGCCGCAGTAGGTCTGTGTCATTCCTGCGGAAGCAGGAATCTAAGAAATAAAGTGGATTCCCGTTTTCACGGGAATGACAGGTTCCATTTATCTCCTATTCAAACAACTTATTTAAATTGTGAACATAAAATGCAAGCCCGGTCATTTTTGTTTCATTCCATGCATCAGCGAAGTAGTTTGTATTATAATATCTAATATCAAAGTGATCTCTTAAAAAATCTGTGATAGGATTTCGAGCCCACAATGCATAGAGTTTCAGCAATCCTTTTGCTCTTATCTCGTATCCATTTGTTTTTTGTAGATCAGGATAACCCCGACCAGAAAAGTGACCAAAAGTGTAAGTGAATGTTTCAAAAAAATCGAGCCTGGTTCCTGTACGTGTTACGATTTTTTCGTTGCCTTCGATTTGAACTATGTTTTTCCAGAATTTCAGATCGCTTAAAGTTGGTTGATACTCCCAATCACTTGTCATTGATTCTCTTTTAATCAAAATATCATCTGCTTCGACTGTAAATGAAAGATTGAATGCATTAATTCTGAAATCATCTGATACCAAATCAAAGCCAGTTGAAATTCCATAACCCAGTCTATCCGTTCTAGGAAGAGGATCAGCCTGATTCTTATCAATGTAATAAAATTCTTCTCCGATATTCGATTTCGAATAGCCAAGTGAAAAGTCAAAAGTTGGTTTTGCAAAAAAACTTTTATCTAACTGAAACTGTAGCTTTTCATCGATTAATCTTAATACGGGAATACTTAATAGAATCCCAAAGTCATTCACAGTTGTTTTTCTTGTTAGACTGCTTGGTTCACCAAGATCTGGAACTATTGTTGAACTTACTTCTTTAATAGAATATCCAATACTAATTTGAACGAAATAATCAATTCCTAAACCGATTGAATATGAATTATAAAAATCTTTGACTTCTCCTAAAGGAGGTTCGAATATTCCTTGGAAGCCATAATCAAAATCAGAATTTGCATACCCAAAACCAAAACTCAGAGGGAATCCAATTATATCATTAAAATTATAACCTACATTAAATGCTATTCCATTTAATTCAAGCCAACCAAATCCAAGCCAATCTACTTTTGATGGGTAGAAAATGTAAGAGAGATTATTGGTCTGGCTTGTGTATCCCAATTGCGCTGGATTCCATAGAAATGCAAATGGATCATCTGTTGGTAATGCAGTTCCGGTTGCACCCATTGCACTAAGTGATGGAGAAGGATTTAGCAATAAAAATGGAACTGCAGCTTCGCCCTGCGCAAAGTTTGTAACTAAAAATAATTGGAATAGAATAAGGATGGTTAAAGAGCATCTAGTTTTCATCGAGATTCTCCTTGAAAATCTTAATTGACTTGATTGAACAAACTTTGATTTTAACTTAAAACAACTCATTCAAATTATGAACATAAAATGCCAGCCCGGTCATATTTGTTTCCAAGTCGTGATCGGCAAAATAATTTGTGTTGTAATATCGGATGTCAAAGTGGTCCTTTATAAAATCCATTATGGGTTCGTTTGCCCACAAAGCTGCTACTTTTAACAAACCCTTTAATCTGAATTCATATCCATTTGTCTTTCTCTGACCATAGCCTTTACCAGAAAAGTGTCCAAAGTTTAAAGTAACTGTCTCTGCAAATTCTAGCTTTGTTCCTGTCCGGGAAACAATTTTCTCATCACCTTCAATCTGCACAATATTTTTCCAGAAATCCAGATCATCCTGATATTCCCAATGAGTTTGATTCATTGAACTTCTTGAAACCAGAATGTCCTCTGCTTCGACAGTAAATGAAAGATTAAATGCGTTTATACTAAAGTCATCAGTGACTAGATCAAAACCCGTTGCGATGCCATAACCGGTTCTTTCTACCCGTGGAAGCGGATCAGCCTGAGCCGGATCTATATATGAAATAGAATCACCAATGTTGGATTTTGAATAGCCTAAAGAAAAATTAAATTTGGGCTGAGCGAAAAGGTCTTCATCCAACTGAACCTGCATTTTATCATCGATTAATTTTAGAACCGGAACAGTTAATAGTAAACCTAAATCATTTACAGTTTTTTCAGCCATTCCAGTGCCTTGTTCCTCACCAGTAGGTTGATCGGAGAGGATTGAGGTTACATCTTTTATCGTGTATCCCACACTTAACTGCACGCCGATATCAAAACCCAATCCAAAAGAATATGCATCGTAATAATCTTTCGCTTCAAAAGTGCCAATAACATTTCCATTTTCATCAGTTCTGACAAATTCCCCAAAATTGACTTCAAAATTTGAATAACCAAAACCAAAACTGAGCGGCAAGCCAACTAAGTCTTTGAAATTATATCCAGCGTTGAATGCAATTGATCTTAATTCTAAATCTAAGTTAAAAGCTGGAAGCCATTCTAATTTTGCAGGATAGAAAATGTATGAAAGATTATTTGTCTGGCTTGTGTATCCCAACTGTGCCGGGTTCCAAAGAAATGCAAATGGGTCTTCAGTCGGTAATGCTGTTCCAGTTGCACCCATTGCACTAAGAGATGGTGATGGATTTAGCAACAAAAATGGGACTGCTGCTTCTCCCTGCGCAAAGTTAGTGACTGAAAATAAGTTTAAAAAAGCGATGCAGGTGAGGAATGATGAAGTTTTCATTAGAATAATCTCCACGTCATTATTTATAAAACTGTTGAGAGTAATCCGTTTTTCTAACTACAAACATAAATGAATTTTATTTGTTGAAAAGTGTAAAATCTTAACTCTACCATTCGATCGGTATGAAAGAATTAAAAAGCCCTCAATCAGAGGGCTTAAGAATGTTTTTGAAATAAAATATTATTCTTTTACAAATCCTAAATCAGGTCTTTGATTACCATATTTATTTTCAACAGAAGTTATAAAGACTGACATCTTTGCCCATAGTGCACTGGCTTCTTCCTCCATGCTTGCGTTATCTTTTTCCATCTCAGCATAGAAATCAGCACCATCTTTGTAATTTTCTGTCAGAACTATCATGTTGTTATCGCGACCCAATTCCATAAGCCAGATAGTGTACCCGTTTTTAATATTCTTTTCCTGATATAATTGTTTCCATTCTGTCATTATATCCATTACCTCTTTTCGATTTTCCATTTTGTAATGAAAAAACATCCAGTGGATAAACTTTCTTTCTTCAGGTTTTAGTCTTGGTTCTTCAGGCCAGTATGAATATTTAGCTGACCTTGTCACAATAAAATCTCTATGGGTTTCCATACTTGCTTCATTCTCTGCAATAAATTTTGCCCATTTGTCTTTTCCGATTTTATCAATGGCAGCACCAAATACTCCTGATAGCTTATCTATTGCCGCATAATTATCTAATGGAAAAAGATAATAATAATGTCCGTCATCTCTTTGCGACGCCCACATGTAGGGTAGATCCAAACCAGCACCAGTCATCATTTCAACCCACTCTTTTGAAGTTTTTTCGTATTGATCCCACATATCTACTTTAGCAACTTCTTCCCGAACCCAGTATAGCTGATCCTTCGGCTCCTCCTGAGCTAGTGTAAAAGCAGAAAAAAACAGTAACCCGGCAAGTAGTGAGTAAATAAGCTTTTGCTTAAGCATATAAATGCCTCCTATAATTTTGTTAGTGAATTATTAAGCCCTCAGATGTGAATTTATATTATCTGATGAGTCTGCGAAGGGAAACTAAAAATATAATTGATAAATGACAAATATTTCGGAAATTCTGTTCTGAGATATGATCTACTGATAGATATTTTAAAAAGAAATCAGATTTTCTTTGCTATAAATTTCTTTATCACCTTGCTGCTTAACCAGACAAGCAGTACGATAGTTATCAAGCCTGCAGCGACTGGAAGCATTATCGCTAGCAATGACAATCCAAATGATGATCCGGCTTCAACAGTCGACACAACAGGATTGGCTAATCCTCCCGTGGTAGTTGTTGATGCTGCTCGAGTTATTGTTGTTCCGGTTTGGACAATTCCTGCAGCACCACTTCCTGCAATAATTGCCAATGCCCATTTTGCTAATGGCGGTAATCCGCTTACAACTGCAACCATTAAAATTGCACCTGCTATAAAAGCTGCAGGTGTTGCAATAGAATCAAGCAAATTATCCAGCCATGGAATGTAGTAAGCACCAATCTCAATGATAGTTGCAACGCCAAATAAAATTAACGCTGGATAGGTACCAATCCATTCAAATGAAGATGAAAGGGGAAGATATCCTGTAATTGAAGCAATACTTGCAACAAGAAACGGAACAAATATCCTGAATCCGGTCGCAGCACTTAGTCCTATTCCTAGAAGTATTGAAGTAAATGTTTCCAAATATTCACTGCTGAAATTAATTTAATACGGACCGCTTCCTTCACGGTCTCGGTCTTCGAAAGAACATTCACCAAGCTCAACATGACCTTTGAATTGTTCTTCCATAGTTTGTTTGTAATGCTCTTCAAGTGAATGACAGATTTCAGGTCGCTCCAGCCATTTGCCTTTTTCAGATAGACAGTATTTTTTATCTATCGGGATTTCTTTTTTCTGATAGCACGCGAATAACTCAGCATCCTCTGGCAGAATATTGTTGTTGCTCAGGTATTCAACCAAACCGCAAATTGTATCAGAAAAGTAGTGGTTTACAAGATTATCATCCCGGTCAATAATTCTTACTTTTGCAATGTAAGTATAGGGAATGCTGTCATCATATTTTGAAGATGGACCTATAAACTTCTTTATTATCCCCATCTGCTTTGTCCTCCGTTATTTCACTCAAAACGTAAGTAAAATAATAATAATGTTCAAATAGTTTCACTTAAATTTATTTAGCTCGCTCGTCATTCCGGTCGATCCCGATTTATCGGGTGAAGAACCGGAATCTATTTAGTAATTTATTTTCTGGATTCCGTGTCAAGCAAGGAATAACATTTGTAACATTGTTACAAATGAAGCTCAACAATATCTTTATCGTGGAGAATATGGTCTCTTCCAACCATCTGTCCGTCAAAAACATTTTTGCCCCAAACTCTCGCCGTTTTTAGGTTGTGAATAAAATCGTGATGTACTTTACCTGCAAGTTCATCTACTGTATTTCCTTTTTTCAGGATAAAAGGTTTTGATAAATCAGGTTCTTTTCCTGGTGGTTTTGAATATATCCTGATGATACCGAGACTTTCAAATATTTCATCCTTAAGCTTACTGAAATTTCTTTTATTCGTTACGGAGATAGGTAAAAGCGGTAAATCTATTTCCGTCAACTCTTTAAAAACAATGAAATCCTCATCAAACTTATCATCATCATCCTTGTTAACAATGACCACAGCAGAAATAAACTCAATTCTTCTTTCATCGTTAGTTTTATCTTCCCATTGTTTCGGGATGATTTTGTGTTGATTTAAAATACTAAGCGAATCTTCAAGCTGCTGGAATGGAATTGTTTGCAGATCAACGATAACTAGAATTAAATCAGAGCTGCGGATTAAATCAAATAATTCCGGCTGCGAATGTTCTTTACTTATTGGCGGAGTGTCAATCAGTTGTATCTGGATATCCTCGAATTCCATCATTCCGGGTATAGGCTGCCAGGTTGTAAACGGTGCTTCGGAAATTTTTGGCGCTGCGTGAGTCAGTGCAGCAACTATGGATGATTTGCCTGTATTCTCAAAACCAATTAAAACGACTCTTCCTGCACCTTCTTTTTCAATGTGATATTCCGATTCGTGTTTGCCCGCACCTTTTTTCTTTTGCTGATCTTCTTTCAGCTTTGATATTTTTCTTCTCAGTTCAGCCCGTAGCTTGTCAGTTCCTTTGTGCTTTGGAATTGTGCTCATCATTTCTTCAAGCGCTGCAACTTTAGAAGAAGTCGATTCAGCTTCTCTAAAGGTCTGCTCGGCTCTGAAATATTCCGGTGGAAGATTTGTCGGCATATTATTGCAAAATAAATTTCTTGCTGGAAATTTTTAGATAATTTTTCAACTTGCAGCCAGTGAAAAATAAAATGCTGCAGTTTATCTGATATTTCTTTGAAAATTATTCAGGGACGAATCGGTTCAGGACTAATAGGCGACGGACCCCATATCTGAACATCAATATTCGTAACAAACTTTCTGAAATCTTCTGTGATTTTCTGAAATTCCGGTGTCTGAGCCATCGCTGCATAATCAGAAAGACTCTGCCAGACAGAAGTTCTCCGGACATTAGGCGAACCCATAATATTTCTGTTAGCCCGGAATTCTATAAATCCTTTTGATGAAACCATAATTTGGGTTGCACTTCTTGCAACTTTGGTGTAAGCCGCCACATCAAAATTTGGAATGAAATCATAAGTGAATGCTACTTCGATCATAATTTACTCCCTGTTTATTAATTGTTAAACTACTTCCGGAAGGGGATAGAATTAATAAAAAATTATTACTGATAATAACGTAAACAAAATAGATAAAATCATCAATGAGTATCTGATATTTTAACTGTTAAATATTTTATCTTTGGAGCACAAACTATTATTATTCTTTGAATATTAAGTGAAGAAACATACAAACCATCCTGTAATTAGTGTTGATGAGATTGTTCGCCCAACGAGAGTCGAAGTTGATCTAAAGGTTCTTGCTGATAATTTCAAAGCAATAAAAGCTCACGTTGGCAAATCCAAAATGATGCCTGTTCTTAAGGCGAATGCATACGGACACGGACTTGTGCGAGTTGCACAACTTTATGAAGAATTAAAAGCTGATTATCTTGGAGTAGCTGTTGTTGAAGAAGGAATTCTGCTTCGTGAGATGGGAATCAAAATTCCAATACTTGTCTTGGGAGGAGTTTGGGGAAATCAGATCCCATTATTCCTGAAAAATAATTTGACCATCACTGCCTCTTCCATCGATAAGCTAAAACAGATTGATGAAACTGCAGGACAAATGAAAAAGAAAGCGATCGTTCATCTGAAGATCGATACGGGAATGGAACGAATTGGTGTTCATTACTATAATTCAGAAAAGTTTCTTGATGCAGCTTTTTCTTATAAAAATATTTTTGTTGAAGGAATCTACTCGCATTTTGCAACTGCTGAATCCGATGATTTGACATTTGCCAAACTTCAGCTTGAAAGATTTAATGAAGTTCTGGAACATTTTAATAAACATTCAATAAAATCAACAATCAAACACATTGCAAATTCCGGTGCGATTCTTCAACAACCCGAAGCAAATTTTGATATGGTGCGCCCGGGAATAATGTTGTTTGGGGTTTATCCGTCGAAGAATATTAAGAAAGCAATTCCTGTTAAACCTGCATTAACCTGGAAATCACTTGTTGTTTACTTTAAAGTGATTAAAGCAGGAAATGCTGTAGGTTACGGATTGACGTGGAAACCAGATCATAACATTCGAGCGGTTACTGTTCCTGTTGGATATGGAGATGGATATTTCAGAAGCATGTCGCGCAAAGCAAAAGTTCTGTTGAACGGAAAACTTTATCCGGTTGTTGGAAATATTTCAATGGATCAGATCGTTGTGAATATCGAGAATGATTCAGCTTACAATAGTGACGAAGTATTATTACTCGGAACTGATGGAAAAAATTCTATTACTGCTGAAGATCTTGCAGAATGGGCTGGAACAATTCCTTATGAAATACTCACTAACATTAACACTCGTGTTCCAAGGATTTATCTGGATTAATCACCTCTGAGATTCTCTGTGTATCTCCGTGGTTTTCTGTGTAACAAAAAGAGGGAGTAACACAGAGTCAACAAAGAACCTCAGAGATTAGTTAATAAAAATTATCTTAACAATATCATTTTCCTGGTCTCGGATAAGTTACCGCTCGTCAGTTTATAAAAATATACGCCGCTTGATAAGTTAGATGCATCGAAGTTGAACTGATAAGCACCTGCTGGTTTCTCTTCACTGATTAGTGTTGCAACTTCATTACCCAATACATCAAATACTTTCAAACTAACAAATCCTGATCCCACAATTCGAAATTGAATTTTTGTAGATGGATTAAATGGATTAGGATAATTTTGTGCTAAATAAAACTGTTCTGGCAAAACATTATCAGAGATCTCTTCAACAGATGTTGCTCCACCTGCTCTGTAAACTACAAGCCCACCACCGTGTGTTGCTATCCATTTATTATCATTCCAATCGATGTAAAAATCACGAATGTAATCATTGGGCAAATCTGAATTAAAAGTTCTAAAGACTGTCCAGTTATTGTCATCGAACATTGCTACGCCACCGCCATTAGTTCCGATCCACTTGTTACCATTATCATCAAAATTAATTGCTCTTACCTGGTTTTGTGGTAACCCGGAATTGGAAGTATTATATATCGTCCAGTCTGTGCCATTGAAGTGGACTAATCCACTATTAGTATTACCAGACCAGATATCTTCATTGCTGTCTATTGCGATCGACCAAATAAAATTGTTTGGTAATCCTGAATTGGAGGTATTGTAAACTGTCCAATTTACATCATCAAATTTGGCAATACCACCACCAAAAGTTCCAATCCATTTGTCTCCGTTTGCATCAATAGTAATTGCAAAAACGCTGTTATGAGGTAAACCCGAATTTGACGTATTATAAACAGTCCAGTTGACTCCATCAAATTTTACCAGGCCGCTATCTGTGCCTGCCCATTTATTTCCATTTGCATCAACAGCAAGTGCCAGGACCGAGTTCTCAGGTAAGCCTGAATTTAATGTACTGTAAACCGTCCATGTTGAATTATCAAAACTTACTAAGCCGCCAAGAGTCCCAAACCATTTAACACCATTACTTTCAATAGCGACATTATAAACTGCATTTGATGGCAGCCCTGAATTAGCAGTAGTATAATTTGTAAAGTTAACTCCATCAAATACACTGACCCCAGCAAAAGCCATTGCGAGCCATTTATTACCGTTACCTTCATCTGCGATTTGCAGTATACGATCATCCAACAGATTTGAGTTTGATGAATCGAAGACAATCCAATCAGGATTTTGAGAGTGAATATCCGATGAGTTTAGTAGAATTACCGCAATTAAAAAAAATGCGGATTTGTAAATTGTTTGGAACATAACTATTCCTCCTTATGTTTTTGAAATGAAGATTTTGTGACCTATTTCATACGCATTCGGAGATGCGAGAGAAAACAAAGCTATGACGGAAGAGTTAGTCCCGAAATTTTAATTGTAAGTTAAGGCCTCCGGAATAATTATGCAATAGTGAGCGGATTTTTTATGGAATAATTTTCTCTGCGGTTCTCGGTGTTTTCTCAGTGGTTCTCTGTGTAAGAAAAAAGTTACACAGAGATCACCAAGTAGCACACAGCACCACAGAGATTTACTCATCAAATCCCGGTCTTACAAATTTCCGCGCATCAGGGAATTCTTTTTCAGTCATATTCCTCAGCTGCTCGAGGAGTACTAGAAATTCTAAAATTTCGTCTTCACTTTCTTCTAAATGTTTTAATAATTTTCCCCATGCAGATATTGATCTGTCAATAGCAAGAAGTGCAATCTTCGCAGAACCATCTGAGTCTTTGGGAAGATCATCCGGCAATTCGTATCTGTCTTCAATTTGTCCGTGAATAGCCCGCATTAATTTTATATTAATAAAATGCAGGTAATATGTAATTACTTCGATTGCATCTTTAAGAGTAATTGCTTCTTTTTTAGGTTCGGCGGAGGAAAGTTCAAGCATCAATTGTTCGTTCAACTCATCTTCTTTTTCTTTGAAGATTCCTTCATTTATTTCAAACCATCCGCTGACAAACTCATAATATTTTTTAGATGCAATTACGCATTGATGTTTCCTTACCGATTCTTCAAGTTCCTGTTCGTGCTCTTTATCTTCTTTAGTCCATTCGATCTCCGTCAAATCAATTCCTTGTTCTTCTGCCATTTCATCGAGCATATCGTGAGTGATGTTAAAAATATTGTCCATATCCTCCCAGAATTTTTCATTTTCTAAATCATTGATTTCTTTTCCTTCTCTCATTTCTTCACTCATCTGAAAATTCAAACACCGTGAAGTAAAAGCACATCGCTCACACCATCGGTCGCAGTAATTAAATATACCCGGAATGTTATTAGTGTTCTCTGCCATCTTTTAAAGTTTTTTTTTACCCATCATATTTATTTTTGCATTAAATGAAAAAATAATTTGTGTCATTCTGGCGAACTCGTATCAACGAGTGAGTCCAGAATCTGATAACCATCTTTAGCCTCAGATTCCGGACAAGCCGGAATGACGATTTGCTTATTTACCAATAACTACCGTCCACGGTCTGATTTCCCACTTCGCTATCAAACCGTTATTAACATAAGGATCCTTTTTTACAAAATCTTCAATAACAGATTTGTCTGCAACTTTGAAGATGAGCAATGCTTTATCCGGTGGATCGCTGAAAGCACCAGCGAGAATCATTTCACCTTTTTCATTTGATTCTTTTGCAAGCTTCAAATGTTCTTCGCGGAATTGTGGTCGTCTTTGCATATAATCATCGGTAAGATGATAATTAAGTGCGTAGTAGTTCATAAAATTATTCCTTAATTCTTTTTGCTAAACTTAATCTTACTCTTAAACTTTAACAACAACGTTTTGTCATTCCCGTGAAAACGGGAATCCACTTAGTGATGGATTCCTGCGTCCGCAGGAATGACGGTCCAATAACACTAATTTTTTCTTTTTATTCTAAATTCACACCCCTATCTTTGCCAATATTTTTTTCAGATATCGGAGGAAAAATTGAAGTCTCTTGCTTCACGAATATTCAACAAATCGCTTGACTACATTGAAAAAGTTGGTAACAAACTACCACATCCCGCCACATTGTTTGCATTGATTGCTGTCATCGTTGCAATAATTTCTGTGATTGGAAGCTGGGTTGGATTGACAGCAATTCATCCTGCAGATGGTTCAGTGGTTAAAGTTCAGAATCTTCTTAACGGGGATGGCTTAAGATGGATTTACGAAAATGTGGTTCACAACTTCGTAAATTTTCCTCCACTAGGATATGTACTTGCAGTTATGATAGGAATTGGTGTTGCAGAAGGTTCAGGACTTTTTAATGCAGGGATAAGAGCACTGGTCTTGAAAGCTCCCAAAAGGTTGATAACAATGTCAGTTGTGTTTGCTGGAGTTCTTTCTCACGTAGCTTCTGAGGCTGGATATGTAGTTCTTATTCCACTTGGGGCTGTAATATTTTATGCTCTGGGAAGACACCCGATGGCTGGACTTGCAGCGGCTTTTTGCGGAGTAAGCGGCGGATTCGGTGCGAACTTCGTAGTTGGTTCAATTGATCCTGTTCTTGCCGGGCTTTCTCAATCAGCTGCACAGATTATCGATCCAACTATGAAAGTCAATGCTGTTGTAAACTTTTATTTTATGTTCGTCTCAGCAATAATGATTGTAATACTTGGAACCCTTGTTACAGAAAAGATAGTTGAACCTCGATTGAAAAAATACGAAGGCAACGCAGATAAAATCCCTGTTGACGAAATTTCTTCACTTGAAAAGAAAGGCTTAAAGTGGGCAGGGATATGGCTTTTTATCCTTATTGTCGCATTAGCAATCACAATTATTCCCGAAGATGGATTACTCAGAAATCCCGAAACCAAAGATTGGCGTCATTCACCATTCTTAAATGGCATTATTGCAGGTATTCTCATTATGTTTTTTGTGCCCGGACTTGTTTACGGCATAGTTACTAAATCAATTAAGAACGATTCGGAGATGATGAAGCACATCATCAAATCAATGAGTACACTGGCTACTTATGTTGTGCTTGTTTTTTTCGCTGCACAGTTCGTTGCATTTTTTAATTACAGCAAGCTTGGACTTATCATTGCAATTGACGGCGCACAATTTTTAAAAAGCATTGGCTTTACAGGAATTACTTTGATCGTTTCTTTTGTGTTTGTCTCTGCATTTATAAATCTGTTTATGGGAAGCGCTTCTGCAAAGTGGGCAATTATGGCTCCGGTTTTTGTGCCGATGTTTATGCTTCTCGATTATCATCCTGCATTAACGCAGGCTGCTTTCAGGATAGGGGATTCCGTTACAAATCTTATTACACCGATGATGAGCTACTTTGCACTCATTGTTGCATTTGCACAGAAGTACGATGAAAAGTACGGCATAGGCACAATCATCTCAACTATGATACCTTACACGGTTGTCTTTTTAGTTTTCTGGATAATATTATTAATTATCTGGATGCTTCTCGGTTTGCCATTAGGGCCAGATGGACCGTTGTATTTGGTGAAGTAATACAACTATTAGCCTAAATTTATTAGACAATATTTATTCGATTGTCCACCAAAAATTGGATCGATAAATAGTTTTATTATCCATTTCAGACCAACGAACAATTTCCCACATTGATCGACCATTTGAAGTCTTTACTGAATCAAGCATGACATCATAAACTTCTTTTGTTATATATGTCGAATAGGTTGCTGACAATGAGGTTAGTTTAGCAGCATGATTAGCAGCTCGTCCAACCCAAACAAGATCATTTGATCCGCGAATACCTGTACGTGCTATAAATAAGTTACTAGTATCTATGCCAACAACTTGTGAGACTGTGTATTTCTCATCGGGGTAGACTTTTTTCATCGCTGGAGGAATTATGTATTGTACGGAATAATTTATTTTTAGTGCAGTTCGCACAGCAGAAGTATTTTTAGTATTCCCAATATAAACAGCCATAACTCTGTCCCCATCATATGCTGTAATAACTCCACCTTCAGATCTTATAATTTTTGCTGCACAATGCAAATAAGCTTTATATATTTCAGCTGCAAAGTGTTGCTTGTAATTATCTACTAAGTATGTTGATCCTGAAAGATCGGCATATAGAACAGTTCCTTCTAGGATTACAGCATCATTTGAAAGTTTTAAGTCTTCAGATTCAGGAACAACTTGGCCTTCTCTTGTTTTCCATTGTTCTTTCAAGATTTGTTCAACTTCTTTATTAAGATCAGTGAGCAATCCCATATTTGATATTTCCAAAATTTATATTAAAAAAATAATGATGATAGATTGTGCTATGTTCAGTAGAATTAAGATAAATACTATTCTAACTAATAGCATTTTCTTTTTGACTATATGAGCTAGGTTAAAATTCTGTCTATTATATTCTTCCAAGATGTCTTCGTTATTTAGATTTTTCAATTTTGTAGAATATTCCGTGGAAGATTCATAATTAGATATATGCAAGTAATATGTTAGACCTTGTCTCGTTGATTCGTTTTTTTCCTTAGGTTTTCTTGGATAGAGTACTAAAATGGAAATTCCAATGCCAACCATAGATGAAATGCCAAATAGAATGATCAATGATTTTAAACTGATATCGATAAAAAGAAAATTAACACAAATATTCTTTTCTATTATATCAGTAATAATTGAAGTCCCAATAATAGACCCTAATAAAAATGTCTGAATCGTCAGTGCGAGAGTTGCCTTGTTGTCAGATGATGAAATTAGATTATGAAGTGTCTCATATACTTTTTCTTGAAACGCAATTTTTGTTGAAATGTCATTCATTTAGTTTACTCTTCAATTATAATAATTAGAACTCTTCAGCTATTTCTTCATAATCTTCCAACACAGTATCTTTCAGATGACCAAGGCTTCTATCATTCGCAATTTTTTTAATTGAATCATACGATAGATAGGTGCAAGACTCTGCGAGTGGACCCTTTTCTAAAAGTGAAAAAACAGGTCTTCGGATTTCATCTAGTACTTTATCTTTTCGTTCTTCTGGTGCAACAATATGTGCCTTTATATTTAGATTTGGTTGAAGTGCCATCAAATCAGCCATTCGCAAAATTCCTGAATAGATTGAAGTCGTATGCTCAACCTCAAATGCTCTAACTATTGATCTTCCTTTGATCCATATAACATCTATGTTTTCTATCGTCTTTAATGTGGTATCATCATAGTTAAGTGGTAAATTTTCTAATAGACTTTCTTCTTTATCTGGAGACCAGTGTTGCATAACCCTTCCTTTATCCCGTCTAGGTAACCAAATCTTATGTCCCATTCTTTCACCTATTTTTGCAATAGTAGCTTGAATTCTAATCGATTCGGGTGTCTCTTTTTCATCTTCGACTTTTTCATCATCTTCTGGGACAACCACATCAATTTCTTTATCGTGAGTTCTCACCGTAGTTCGTTTTATCTTTGCCAAATCATTATCATTTAATTTATAATTTTTAGTTGATGAACTTTGTTCAATCAACGTTTTTAAAAGAAAAGAACCGTCTCTCGTTTTTAATTCGTTTAAGCTATTTCGCATCATACCTGTCCAATGAGTTGAATTCTTAGGTAGTCCTTTAGTATAACTTAATTCGTTCCAGATAAAATCTTCATGAATAGGGATAGATTGGTCAAGTGGTAACCAAACCAATGGTTTCACCTTTACTCTCATAACGAATGGATCATTTTGCCCAACAAAATATGGTTTATCATCTTCAAACCACTCACTAATAACTTCAAGCACACCAAACCACCTAGAAATTCTTGTTACATAGCATATTAATTTGTCACCAACCTCCAATCTTTGAACAAAACTTTTTTGTCTTTTTCTAAAACCTGAAATAGTTCTATCGGAATTTGAAAATGCTTGGTATGTTTCTGGGGAGAAAAGATCTGTATAATATTTCATTGCTTTCCCATATTCGTTTTGAATAACAACTGAAACTTAAATCAAATCGACTAAAGCTTCAATTCTACCTGTATTTTCCATTGTATTCTCCTCCAAATAACCACATATTTACGCCTCACTTTTTAATGATTATTAAAGGAAAAATTGACACAAATAAGAAACATAGCCATAATTGCTCACGTTGACCACGGCAAGACTACTTTAGTTGACCAGCTTCTAAAACAAAGCAACGTTTTCAGAAAAAACCAGGTTGTGCAGGATTGCTTTCTCGATTCAAACGACCTCGAACGTGAAAGAGGAATTACTATTCTTGCAAAGAACATCAGCATTCCTTACAAAGATGTAAAAATTAATTTGATCGACACACCGGGACACGCAGACTTCGGCGGTGAAGTTGAACGCGTTCTTAAAATGGCAGACGGAGTTCTGCTTTTAGTCGATGCTTTTGAAGGACCGATGCCACAGACAAGATTCGTTCTTGAGAAAGCTTTGCATCTTCATTTGAAACCGATTGTTGTGATAAATAAAATTGACAGACCGGATAACCGTCCTGCAGAAGTGCTTAATGAAATTTATGATCTGTTCATCGATCTCGGTGCAGACGATGCACAGCTTGAGTTTCCGGTAGTTTATGCAAGCGGAAGAAACGGCTGGGCAGTTAAAAATCTTAAAGATGAACGAAAAGATTTGGTTCCGCTTCTCGAAAAGATTGTTAAAAAAATTCCTCCGCCAAAAGTTGAAGAAGGAACTGTGCAGATGCAAATTACTTCTCTTGACTACAACGATTATGTCGGAAGAATTGGTATCGGAAGAGTTTTCCGCGGCACACTTCGAAAAACTGATTCTCTTTGTATCATCAAGCGAGATGGAAATATTCATCCAATAAATATTAAACAGCTTTTTGTGTTTGAAGGAATTGAACGCGAAGAAGTTGATGAAGTTGTTTCGGGAGATATTTGCGCAATAGTTGGAGTTGAAGATATTGATATCGGCGATACAATTTCGGATGCAGAAAATCCTGAGCCACTGGCAATCATCGATATTGATGAGCCGACAATAAGCATGAACTTTACTGTGAACACTTCTCCTTTTTACGGGAAAGAAGGGAAATATGTTACATCGCGTCACCTCCGTGACCGACTATACAAAGAGCTTGAGAAAAATGTTGCGATGCGATTGGAAGAAACCGGCTCGCCCGATACACACAAAGTTTCCGGAAGAGGTTTGCTTCATCTTTCAATTCTAATAGAGAATATGAGGCGAGAAGGTTACGAGTTTGCTGTCGGTCCGCCGAAAGTTATTTATAAAGAAATTGACGGAAAGAAAGCAGAGCCGATTGAAATACTTGTTGTTGATGTGCCGAATGATATGACTGGAAAAGTTATTGAGCTTGTTGGACAGAGAAGGGGAGTGATGACGAAGATGGAGCAGAAAGGGAGTCTGACTACGCTTGAGTTTCATATTCCATCACGTGGCTTGATGGGATTGAGGAATAGAATTCTCACTGTAACTGCCGGTGAGGGAATTATGCATCATCGTTTTTACCAGTACGAATATTTTAAAGGCTCTATTGTGCAAAGATCGAATGGAGTTTTGATCTCAATGCACGAAGGACAATCAACAGCTTATGCAATTGATTCACTCCAGGATCGCGGTGAATTTTTTATTGATCCGGGAGATGTTGTTTACCGGGGACAAATTGTCGGTGAATACAACAAAGAAAATGATATTGAAGTTCACGTTCAACGCGGAAAGAAGTTGACGAATATGCGTGCATCCGGTTCCGATAAAGCCGCGAAGATTGCACCAGCAATAAAGTTCAGTCTTGAAGAATCACTTGAGTACATAAAAGATGATGAGCTTGTTGAAGTAACACCAAAGTCAATTCGAATGCGAAAACTTTATCTCGATCCGAACGAAAGAAGAAGAGCGAATCAGAGTAGAGATTAGATGCAGTTTGTCATTCCGGTCGAGCAAAGCGAAGAACCGGAATCTATAAATTAGTTACTTATATGGATTCCGTGTCAAGCACGGAATGACAAAACCAAAACTGTTTCAATCACTACTTACCGAAATGTAATTCCTTACTTCATTAAAATCATTTTATTGGATAAACTAAATTCTCCAGCAATTAGTTTGTAAATGTAAATTCCGCTTGGTAAATCACCTGCATCCCAATCTACTCGATAATTTCCGGCAGAAAGAATTTCATTTACTAATAATCCAACTTGTTCACCAAGCAGATTGTAAACTGATAACGAGACAAATTGAATCTCAGGTATTCCGAATTCAAAAGTTGTTGAAGGATTAAAAGGATTAGGATAATTCTGCTTTAGAATGATTGTCTCCGGAATTTCTGCTTGCTCATCTCGTTCAACATCACTTATATCCGGATCAACTTTTAACAGCCAGACATCGCGTGTATTTGTGTCTTCTGAATAATAATCACCTGCAATTATAAAACTACCATCACTGGTTTTATTTATTGATCTGCCGATATTGTTAAAAGTTCCACCGTAAGTTTTTGACCACAAAGTATTTCCATCTTCATCTGTTTTAAGAATCCAAAGATCCTGGGTGAAAGTGCTTATTTTTCTATAACCTGTCCAGACATAACCACCATCTGAAGTTTGAACAACTGACATTGCTCCATCGTGCTCATCGCTACCCCAGTTTCTCGTCCAAAGAGTATCACCATTGTAATCAGTCTTAACAAGCCAGGCATCGTTATAGTGATTTGATGCCTCTGTTGAGCCGGCGATAATATATCCTCCGTCATCTGTTTGCTTAACATCACTGGCATGATTACTTCTATCATCTCCGTATGTTTTTGTCCAGACCAGATTTCCATCAGAATTTGTTCTTATTAACCATGCATCATAATTTCCCGAACCGAATGATTTAGTAACTCCGCCGATCATAAAACCGCCATCTGAAGTTCTGCAAATGGATGTGGGAATATCATTTTCGGAACCACCAAAAGTTTTTGTCCAGATGGTATCGCCGTAAGAATCAGTTTTAACGAGCCAAATATCTTCAGGAGCACCTGCACTAATTTTTGTGGATCCAACAAAAACATAACCTCCTCCAGGCAATTCTAAACCGTCATCAATAAAGTAATATGCATAGTCGCCTAAATGTTTTGTCCAGATAGTATCGCCGTAAGAATTTGTTTTGATAAGCCAGCCTTCCCAAAAATTTGGATCGAACGAATCAGTTTCACCAAAAATGATGTAACCT
Source organism: bacterium (assembly GCA_016716565.1). Classification (NCBI taxonomy): domain Bacteria; species bacterium. The sequence goes on along the minus strand of JADJWC010000002.1, from coordinate 189,067 downwards.
CCATCGGCCGTTTGATGAACACAAGATGCATAGTCGTAATGGTAAGTTCCGTACATTTTCGTCCAAAGAGTATCGCCACTAGCATCGGTTTTAATAAGCCATACGTCGTCATTCCCGGAAATATCCATGTATCCTACTAAAATAAATCCGCCATCATTAGTCTGCTCCGCATAATATCCATACTCATTATCGGTATCGCCGTATATTTTTGTCCAGATTGTATCCGGCAATTGTGCAAAACAAATCTGGATAGAAGAAATGGTGAGAACTAAGAAGAAAGAATAAAGCAAAGTTAAATTTCTATTTAACATTTTTTGCCTCCTATAATTTTAACTTACAAGTTATGCAAGAATTTAGCTGTGAAAATAATTCACTGCTTGCAATGTTAACTTATTATATTTTTATTGAAGTTTCAATTAACAATAATAAACTGTTGCCTGTTACTATATAAATAAAAAAGAGTTACCGTTTGGATAGTAACTCTTATAATATATTGTGAATATTTATGTTACGAATAAGTATTAACTCTTATCGTATTCTTCTCTTGTGATAACTTTTATTTCTTCTAAGTCTGATTTATTAAGTTCTGAATTAATCTTCATCAAGTCTTCGCTAAGTATTTTATTCATCTGATCACGGTAATTGTCATAAACTCCGCTGTATAAATTCAAACCCTGCATCTGAGAATCAGTCGGTTTGCCCGAGTAACTGATAATCCCTGAATAAATATCTGCAACTTTTCAGCTAACTTTACTTCCCCGGATAATCGGTTCGGGCTTGTAGCAACCAATTCTTTGTGCATCTTATCAAGTCTATTTGCCAGATCAGTCATTGAATTTTTCAATTCATCTGAAGAAACTTTTTCTTTGGCTTTATTGAGCTTTTCCATCAAGTCAGTTGCTTGTCGATCAGTGAATGAAATATCTTCGAGAAGAGAATATGCTTTGTTTAGAGTCTCATATTGAAGTTTCATATCTTCTGCTGAGTGTCCTGTCGATGGATCAGTTTGAAGCGTTATCTTTCCTTCGTAAACATTTTCACCTTTCTTGATTTTCACTGTGTATTCACCCGGCGGAAATGTTGGTCCGAATGCAGTCCTGAAAGCAAGTGTTGGAGAAGTTGCTTTTACTCTCGGTGGTTTTTTTCTTACAGCCCATTCAACATAATTAATGCCTTTGTTTTTCCCTGCTGGAAGTGTTTTAATAAGTTCGCCGCTTGAGTTATAAATCTCAACAGACATATCACCAAACACGTGACGCTTCTGCATATAATAAGTTATCAGTGCTGAAGATTTTGGATTGCTTCCCCAGAATTCCTGATCACCCGATAAACCGGTTGCATATCTCGGATTGGAAATTGTGAAAGTTTCTGATGGAAATACAGTTAATTCTGAAGCAAGTATTTCCGGAGTTAATAAACGTAATGGTTCAATATCATCTATAATTAAAATGCCCCTTCCGTGAGTTGCAATAACCAAATCATTTTCAGTTGGATGAATTACCATTTCATAAATAGGAACTTTTGGAACTTTTCCTTCAAAACGTACCCATTCTTTTCCTCCATCGATAGAAACATACAAACCGTATTCAGTTCCGAGGAATAATAAATTTGGATTAACGAAGTCTTCAGTGATTGTTCTTGCAAATGTTTCTATATTTTCTGTTGCGAGTGATATCCAGGTTTCACCGAGGTCCGTTGTTTTATAAACGTAAACATTTTTATCGCCGTTTCTGTGACCATCGAAAACAACATAGGCTGTATTCGCATCGTGATTGCTTGCCTGAACCTTTGCACACCAGGTGCTATTCGGAAGTCCGGGAATATTTGATGTAACAACTTTCCAGTTTTCACCACTGTTATTAGTTACCTGAAGATTTCCATCATCAGTTCCTGCCCAGATTATCTTACTGTCTTTTGGCGATTCGCTGATTGTATAAATTGTGCAATGATTTTCAGCTGTCGAGTTATCAATAGTCAGACCGCCTGATTCTTCCTGTTTTTGTTTTTCAGGATCGTTTGTTGTGAGATCAGGAGAAATCTTCTGCCAGGAATCGCCTCTGTTTGAAGTTCGATAAAGATATTGAGCACCAACATACATAACTCCATCATTGGTTGGTGAGAAGGCGATCGGTGTATCCCAGTTGAATCTAAGTTTCTCATCAGCATTTTCTGAGAAAGGTTTTACTTCTTTTATTTCACCGGTATTTTTATAATAACGCATCAGGTTGCCACCTTGATACTGCCAGTAGATGATATTTTTATCTGAAGGATCTGGTATAACATTAAAACCATCTCCATATCCAACGCTTTGCCAATCAGAATTTGAAATGCCACCAATTCCCTCAGAAGGACCAGCCCATGAACCATTATCCTGCAATCCGCCGTAAACATTGTATGGCTTTTCATTGTCAACTGCGACATGATAAAATTGTGAGATAGGTAAATTCTGTGCATGAACCCAAGTGCTTGCTTTATCATAGCTGATATAGAGACCACCATCAGTACCGAGATACATCTGAGAATTATTTTTTGGATTTATCCAGAGTGCGTGAAGATCCCCGTGAACATTTCCGCCTTCAATAAAAGGAGAAGTAAAAGAAAATCCTCCATCATCACTAACTACAAGAAAGAATCCAGGTTTATATACTCTGTTTGTATCAACAGGATCGGGAACTATATTCGAAAAATAGAATGGACGGTCTGCTACTACCTGCGCAGTTGTTCTGAGTTCCCATGTCTGGCCGGAATCAGTCGAGCGATAAAGTCCGGTTTTATTTGATTCAATTAAAGCATAAATAATTTTAGGATTAACTGGAGAGAATGCAATGGCGATTCTTCCGAGTTCGCCTCTGTCTGATGCGACATCAACTTTATTCCAGGTTTTTCCCGCATCAGTAGTCTTATACAAACCACTTCCCGGTCCGCCTGATCTGAAAGTGTAAGCCTTCCTCTGGAAATCCCACATTCCTGCATAAAGAACATCTGGATTGGAAGGATCCATAGCAAGATCAGCGCAGCCCGTTCCGTCACTCACAAATAGAATTTTGTTCCAGGTTTTTCCGCCGTCTGTTGTTTTGAACACACCACGTTCCTCATTCTGACCCCAGACTTTTCCAAGTGCAGCAACATAAACTTCATCAGTATTTTCAGGATTGATGACGATTTTAGAGATGTGCTCAGTGTTTTCTAATCCAAGGTGTTCCCACTTTTCACCGCCGTTTGTAGTTTTATAAATTCCGTTTCCGATGCTAATGCTGTTTCGTGTGCGACTTTCACCGGTACCAACCCAAACGATGTCTTTATTCTTGTGGTTGATAGCAACTGCACCGATTGTCTGAACGTGATCTTTGAACACTTCTTTGAAAGTTGTTCCGCCATTTGTGCTTTTCCATAAACCGCCGCTGGCAGCACCAACGTATACTACTCTATAATCTGCATTGAAAGCATCGATTGCAGTAATTCTTCCGCTCATTACTGCGGGACCAATCTCTCTTGCTTCCATCGAACCAAAGAAACTTGGAGTAAGTTTTGTGGTTTGTGGGTGTAAATTTTGAAAAGCAATGACCTGCATTGCAAATAAAGCAAAAACAAATATTCTTTTCATTTTACTCACCTTAAATTTTATTCAGATTTTGTCGAATCCGATGGTGCTAAAACTTCCGGCATCATAAATAATGAATCCGGCATCTCCGAGTCGAATGTTATTTCTTCAAGGACCATCTGCATCATTGTCTCACCGTTCATTTTAGTTTCCATTGAATGAGCGATAAGTACATCATTAACAAACTTGTAGTTGCTGAAAATAGTTTCAGCTTCTGTTTCTACTCCCTGCATTTTCAAATTGGATTTCATCTTTAGCATGACGAAATTCTCAGCGTCAATGTATGAAGTAATAACATCACCATTAGGTCTTGTCAGTTTCAAAACGTACGACTCAATATCATCAATTGTTTCTTTGCCTGTGAATTCAACCGTGTAACCTTTTTCTGCATAATTGTAGAATAGACCATCGTAATCCGATTGAATTTTCATACGATCAACTTGCTCTTCAGTCATCGGCTGAGGATCAGTCGAGCCCATCATTGGATTGATTGACCATCCCTGCATTCCATCAAAACCTGAAGAAATTTTCATTCCCTGGAACTCAGCTTCCGATCTGAAATTGAATGGTCTTTTCTGGAATGATGTGAAAGGAATTTCAAATTGTCCCTGAACAATCTTTCCTTTTGCTGACATTGTATTTGTTGCAAGCAGTTTTTCCTGACCAATAGCAGCAAAGTGCTGTTCTAAAATTTCATCTACTGTCTGCGAAAAAGACAATGATGTAATCAACATCGTTAGCAGGAAAGTTACAATCAGATTTTTCATTTTACCCTCTTTTAATTTATTTTTAAGTAATTAAATATTATTCCAGTCTATTATTCGTGCATTCGTGGCTAATTTTATTGCTACTAATCCCGTCAAGAGTCGGGACAGGTTCACGAATTTACTTTTAATTTTTTCTCCATTCAGGAATTCTTCCCGGTGTATATGGTGCTCCTGATTTTTCTAATTCAGATTCTATTTGATTAATCGAAGCATCGATTGATTTTAAATCGCCTAAAATTTCTTCACACTTTGCTGCTGCAATATCGTAAGATTTTATAAAAGTGTTCGTCGGCGCTGCTGTCGTACTCCAAAGTGCAGCAGTAACTAAATTGACTCTGCCTTTAATAGAAGTTGGAGAGGCTCCTTCATATCTTGCTCTTAAAGGATCGCCATTTATTTTTTTATTTAAATCCCTAAGATCAGCTTCTAAACTAATAATGTTATTGTAAGTTGATGCGGGCACTTCCGCTCCATCTAAAACTGCTTTTTTAAGATAAGCGATTTTATCAACAAGCTCACCTCTGAATGCATCTGCACCTGTGATAGTTCTTGTTAGTTCAGCGACTTTTTTATTGAATGCGTCAAGAGCAATCTTGTCTTCAGCAGGCAGAGAAGTGTTGTTGAGCGATTTACAAATAAATTCTTTTGGTGCAACTAATTCAGTGAATTTCCCATCCTGAAACTTTGATAGTGAAACAAAATACTTGCCCGGAACAACCATATAACCTTTATCAGCTTCAATCCACGGAACAGAATCATCAAATGGTTCAAGTGAAATTGGAGTAGGAGAAGTATATCTGAAATTCCAAACAGTTCGGCTAACACCTTTTACAGCATCAGTTTTTATTTTACGAACAACATTTCCTGTTTCATCTGAAATTGTAAATAGAAGATAAGCTTCCGGTTCCTCCTGCTCAGCTTTTAATGTTTCATACGAAGGATATTTTATGTCTTCTTTATTCTTCTGTTTCTTCTTCTCTTCATCTCTTCGTTTCTCTTTGAGAGTTTTAAATTCATCTTTCAGATAATAAGTAAATACAGCTCCCACCTCCGGATTTGGTGCTGAATAATAACTTGCACCCATAAATGCAACACCTCTGAATCCCAATGGATTTGACTGAATAAACATTAGAGCATCTTTAACCGGAAATATTTCGGCTTCTTTTTGTAAAGTTTCTTTTGACATAAATCGAAGTGGGGAATAATCATCAAGTATAAAAACACCTCTTCCAAATGTGGAAACAACCAGATCACTTTCTCTTCTCTGAATATCAAGATCCATTACGCAGGCCGGAGGCATTCCGTTATTTATAGGTATCCATTCCTTTCCGCAATCATTAGAGAAATAAACTCCGTACAAAGTTCCGAGAAATAGGAGATTTTTATCGACGTGATCTTCGGCTATTGAATAAGTGCTTCCAAGTTCAGGAAGATTGTTATTGATCGAAAACCAGCTCTTACCACCATCAGAAGTTTTATAAATATAAGGTTTATAATCGCCGCCAACGTAATTATGGCAGGCAGCATATGCAACCAGCTTATCAAAATTTGAGGCAACGATGTGATGTATTCTTGTGTACTCGGGCAACCCTGAAGTAGTTGCTTTTGTCCAGTTTGTTCCACCGTTATTTGTAACGTGAATTAATCCATCACCGGAACCGACGAACAAAATATTTTCATCGAGAGGAGATTCAGCTATAGTTACAATTTGTGCCATTGCACTTTTACGTGCAAGCTGATCAATACTCCAGCTTTGTCCCATTAACTTTTGCATTTCCTGAGGAACACCTCTGGTTAAATCCGGACTAATTTCTTTCCACGTACTTCCTTGGTCATCGCTTCGCATTAATTTATTTCCACCAAAGTAAAGTCTTTTGTTATCTAACTTTGAAAGAATAAATCCTGCATCCCAATCGAAACGATAAGCGGTATCCGCAAAATCCTGAGGCTGGATGAAAAGATTTTCTCCGCTTCGTTTATCAAAGCGGACAAGTCCACCAAACTGTGACTGCGAGTAAATTATATTTGGATCTTTCCAGTCAACCTGTGTTTCAAAACCATCACCTGAATTTGTGAATAGCCAATCTGAATTCACAATACCGGCAGAACTTATTGTTCGTGAAGGCCCGCCGAGACTATTGTTATCCTGTGTCCCGATATAAACATTGTAAAATGGTTCGGCATTATCGGTTGTGACCTTATAAATTTCAGCAATGGGAATGTTTGATTTGAAATCCCAGTTTTTAGCTTGGTCAAAAGTTTCATAAACTCCTCCATCGCAGCCAGCACGAATGTGTTTGTTATCGTTTGGATTAATCCATAGTGCGTGATTGTCAACATGCTTTTTATCATCACCAAGATTTTTCCACGTCTTTCCTCCATCAACAGAAACCTGAAGGAATGTATCATCGCTGTAAACTCCTTCCAAGTCAATAGGATCACAATAAAGTTCGTGATAATAAAACCCAGCCGATGCATTGTAGCTATTTAGTTTCGTCCAGCTTGCACCACGGTCAGTACTTTTATAAGTCCCTTTATTTTTTTCAGTCGCTTCAACAACTGCAAAAAGATAATCAGGATTCACCGGTGAGATTGCCATTCCAATTCTTCCAACATCTTCCGAAGGTAAACCACCTTTCAATTTATCCCAGGTTACTCCATTATCAAGACTTCGGTATATACCGCTTTCAGGTCCACCATAAACTCCTGTGTATAAATTTCTCATCCTCTGATGAGCAACTGCATATAAAATATTTGAGAATCTTGGATCCATATGAACCTGGTAACAGCCTGTGTATTCACTAATCTTCAATACATTTTCCCATGTTTTTCCGCCGTCAGTTGTTTTATAAATACCTCTGTCACCGCCTGAGACTCTCGATGAACCATAAGCAGCTGCATAAACAATGTTTGAATTATTCGGATCGATTGCAATGCCACCAATCTGATGTGATTCTTTCAGACCCATATTATTCCATGTTTTCCCGCCGTCTTCACTTTTGTAAATACCATCACCAAAAATCACATTATTCTGGTTATTATTTTCACCGGTTCCGACCCAGACTACATTTGTGTTTGTCGGATCAATTTTAACACAACCGATTGCATAAGATTTATTCGCATCAAACACAGGAGAGAATGTAACTCCACTGTTGGTCGTTTTCCAAAGTGAACCGTGTCCCGAAGCAACATAATACTCACTGAAGTTAAAAGGATTTACTGCGATGTCGACTACTCGTCCTCCGGTTACCGCAGGACCAATGCTTCTGAATGAAAGTCCGGTAAGTGATATATTTTTTAGTGAATCTGATCCACTACTCTCCTGAGAAAACAGACTTGTTGAGAGTGCAAGGAAAATTATTGACACGAAAATGTTAAATAACTTTTGCATAGAAGTAATCCGAAATTATTGATGAAAAAATATTCCGCTGCAGAAGTGCATCAGCAGGAAGTATTGTATGATATATTGATTTACTGATTGTAGGAAAATTGTTTATTAAACTGTGATAAATTAAAGCAGAAAGATGTTTAATTACAATTGTTCGGAAAAAGATTTTGATGAGTGGAGTTATAAGTTGTTGAATGCTAGTTTATAAAGAATAGTTACGGATCGATCCGGCAATTGCCGGACCGTCCTGAATGCCATTTTTATTTAATTATTCTCTTTTCTCTGAGTACGCTTTCAATCGTGTTTTGCCCGATTTCCTGCAACTCATAATTAACCCGAGTGTATGGTTTGTTTATCTTGATATACCTGCTCAAATCTATCGGTGTACCGATTACAACTGAATCGCAGTCAGTTTTATTAATAGTTGTTTCAAGATCTTTCATCTGTGCAGGTCCGTAACCCATTGCAGGAAGAAGCGTACCGATATTCGGATATTTTTTGAATGTATCTGAAATTGTTTTCACTGTGTATGGTCTCGGATCAACAATCTCCCTGGCACCAAGCTTTTGCGCAGCGATTGTTCCGGCACCGTACTGCATTTCACCGTGAGTTAATGTTGGACCATCTTCAACAACCAGAACTTTTTTTCCTTTTATTACCGATGGTTTATCAACAGTAATCGGCGAGGCTGCTTCAATAATTGTTGCATCGGGATTTATCAACTTTGTGTTTTCAATTACTTCGAGGATGTCATCATTATCTGCCGAATCAATTTTATTAATAACGGCGGCATCAGCCATTCTTAATGAAGTATTTCCCGGATAGTAATAAAGCTCGTGTCCCGGCCTGTGCGGGTCAACAACAGTGAAAGTTACATCAGCTTTGTAGAATGAGAAATCATTATTTCCTCCATCCCACAAAATAACATCCGCTTCTTTTTCTGCTTCGCGAAGAATTGCTTCGTAGTCAACTCCTGCATAGATAACACCGCCGCGGGCAACGTGCGGTTCGTATTCTTCAATTTCTTCTATTGTGCATTTATGTTTTGTAAGATCGGCATAAGTTGCAAAGCGTTGAACTTTTTGCTTTGCTAGATCGCCGTAAGGCATTGGATGACGGATTGCAACAACTTTCTTTCCAGCTTCGGTTAAAACTTTTACAACTTTTCTGGAAGTCTGGGATTTTCCCGCGCCAGTTCTAACAGCTAAAACTGCGACAACTGGTTTTTTACTTTTCACTTGTGTCTCTCCTGCACCAAGAAGTCTGAATGAAACTCCAGCAGCATTTACAATCGAAGCTTTTGCCATCACATAATCAAACGGAACATCTGAATATGAAAACACAACTTCATCAACTTTTAAATCTTTAATTAATTTTTCGAGATCCTTCTCTTCGTAAATTTTTATTCCTTTGGGATAAAGTTTTCCGGAAAGCTGTTTGGGATAAGTCCTTCCCTCAATATTCGGAATTTGAGTTGCAGTGAAAGCAACTACGTTGTATGATCTGTTGTTTCTGAAGAACACATTGAAGTTATGAAAGTCGCGACCAGCCGCACCCATAATCAAAACATTTTTGCGAGCCATAAAGAATCTCCTTTGGTTTTTTGGTTGGATTAAATCTTATAAAATCATTGTCAAATTTAAGGCTTTTTGGCGAGAAAATCCGCTTTTTTGAGGAGTCAGGAGACAGAATTCAGAATCAGAATTATGAAATTATTTTTTATGCGAATTCAGAACTTAAACGCATTCCAACATACGGAATCAGGAACCTGCCTGCCGGTAGGCAAGGTCCGGTATCAAGTATTCATCTCAACTAATTTCAATATCTTTGCATTATCAAAATCGATTTATCAAAGAGAGAGGAACAAAAATGAAAAAGCTGATCATAATTGCATTCCTAACTTCAATTTTAATTTCACCTTCAATCAGTCAGGATTTCGCAAAATTCAATAAATATTTTTTGGATGAAACGATGCGGATTGATTACCACCACGTTGGTGACGCCAAAGATGAGTTCATCACTCTCGATCAGATTTACAAATACGGTATCTGGGCAGGTAGCAGAGTTCATCTCATTGATGAAATGAATCTTGGAAGATATTGCGTCAAAATTTACGATGCTGCTTCGAATCAATTAATTTACTCAAAAGGATTCGATAGTTACTTCGGCGAATACAAAACCAGCACAGAAGGATTAGAGGGTATCAAAAAAACTTTCCACGAATCAGCAATTATTCCTTATCCAAAAAATAAAATCATCTTTGTAATGGAAAGACGGGATGCTAAACAAAATCTTTTTGAATTTTTTGAAAAAGAAATCGATCCGGCTAACATTATGATCATCAGGGATCAGATAAAAGACAAGATGGTGACAGTCTACAATGAGGAAACAAATGGCGATCCGCATAACAGGGTTGATGTTGTAATTCTCGGAGAAGGCTATACAATTGATGAGAAAACTAAATTCGAAAAGGACCTCAAATATTTTACAAACGTTTTCTTTGGTTTAGAACCATACAATTCAAATCAAAACAAGTTTAATATTCATGGTGTTTACAAACCATCGGGTGACAGCGGTATTGATGAACCACCTGCAGATCAGTACAGCAATACTATTTTGAACTGTACTTTTAATTCAATGGGATCGGAAAGATATATTCTGACTGAAGATAACAAGGCTGTGAGAGATTTAGCTGCTCACGTTCCGTACGATGCAATTTATATTATGGTGAATCATCCACGTTACGGCGGCGGAGGTATTTATAATTTCTTCTGCACGTTTACCACTGATAATCAGTTCAGAGATTATCTTTTCCTTCACGAGTTTGGTCATTCGTTTTCTGGACTTGCCGATGAATATTATACGTCAGATGTTCAGTATAATGATTTTTATCCGGTTGGACTTGATCCGCTAGAGCCAAACATTACTGCACTCATTGATCCTGTAAATATCAAGTGGAAAGAATTTTTAACTCCGGGAATTGAAATTCCATCCAGATGGGACAAAGCAAAATACGATTCAATGGATTACAAATGGCAGGCAGAAAGAAGAGAGATGAATAAAAGAACTGCACAGTTAAAAAGAGAACGCCAATCTGCTGATTTAATAAAAGCTGCTGAAGATGCTTACGCAAGAAAAGATAAGGCACATTCCGATCTTGTTGATTCATACCTCAGGAAAAATGCCAACTACGGCAAAGTTGGTGCTTTTGAAGGTGCAGGTTATGTTGCGAATGGAATGTATCGACCAATGCTTGATTGCATTATGTTCTCAAAAGGGGAGCGACCATTCTGTAAAGTTTGTGAAGCACACATTGTAAAAGTAATTGAACAGTATACCGAGTAAAGCACTCAGCGTATGAGTAAGAGAAAGAGTAAGATTTATTCAGCGCCTTACTCTTATTTTAAGATAATTATTCGTTTCGTTTCATCCCAATTCTCTGCTCGAATTCTCATGAAGTATATTCCGCTGGAAAGATTATTTGATTCAAAAACTACATAATGTGTCCCAGCTGCTTGAACTTCATTAACTAATGTTCTAACATTGTTCGCCAAGCAATCATAAATGATTAGCGAAACATATGTTGCTTTAGGCAATCCATAAGCAATTGTTGTAGATGAGTTGAATGGGTTAGGGTAGTTTTGAAAAAGAGAATAATTCGATGGTTTTTTAATAGTCTCTGTAATAACGACTGGACTATCCACTTCATCAGCACCTTTATATGGTGAAATGGGATCTCTTAATTCACCATCTATATCATGAGTTATTCCGCTTATTGGAATTCCAATTAACAAACTGTCTCCAATAGAACTCCCAGTCAAATGCAAATCGGTATCAGAAATAAAAATTACATCCGTACTCACTGAATTCGGATCTCGGTTACTCAATATTTTCCATTCTTCGATATTTGAAGCATAAGTGTTTATCCACTTCCCGATATAATTATTTGAAGGTGCTACATAGTAATTATTGTAGTCATAATCTGCTGAATAATAAGGATCATTAGAATCAATAGCCAAATGTATTCCATTACCTGATGTATTCACTCTTTTATTTACAAGAATGTTATTGAGTAAATACCATGGTGGGTACAAAGAAGGATTTTCAGTCAAAGTCCAATCCCTTTTAAGGCAACTACTACCCTCAGAATTTTCACAATTTCCAAAAATGTTAATTGAATTATAGTAGAAATAATAACCAATAAATAATTCTCCCTTTAAATAAATTCCAGTAATAGATGATTGTTCATTACCTGAGAGAGAAATAAAATTATTGTCAACAACTCCGCCCCAACCTCTCAAAATCTTTATCCCATATACATCATTTGAATTTAATTCACTGGAAATCAAATCATAGATTTTACACTTACTTATTGTCACATGCCTAGCGTAACAATTAATTCCTGATAATGAATTACTTGATACTTCTAATTCATTGTGGATAATATTCCCGATTAACGACGAATTATCTGCTATGTGAATTTCTATTCCTGCTTTTTTGAAATTTTTAATTTCACAATCTATTACAGTTTGATGAGAACCACCCTGACCACTTTGGTAATCATTAAAGATTTTTATCCCAAACGAAGGTAAGTTATTATCATAATTTGCAATTAGACAATTTGCTAAAGTGTTATTAGTGTTATTGTAAGGTTTAAATGAAACCACACCATCTGTTGAACTTGTATCACTACCGAGAATGTTACAATACATAATTGAGTTGAAAGAAGAGCCATCGAGGAAAAGAATTGTACTGGAATTTAAGGATGTATTTATAAGTGATAATTCCTTCTCTTCACCAGTTCCACCCGACCTGCCATCAATTGTTGTAAAAGTACTATTGTGAAAAGTAAAATTGTTGAATTACTAATGAGATTAATATTAGTTGCACCTATGGCTGGACGAATAGTGATAGTATTATTCTGTGAACTTCCATTTATTAAAGGAATCTCTATTGGAAAAATTTCATTTGTGGGATTGTATGTACTTAATATTTCTAAAATCGTAGGTGAGCTAATCGATTGATTCTCTAAAGCTTGGAAAGCTTCTGTTATGCTATTGAAATTGCCTCCTAATCCAACTGTTAAATTGGTTGGAAGTGTATTTTCAATGACAACCAATTTTGGACCCGTGAGTAAAGAATCCGGATAAATTTGCGGTCCGGTCAAATCAATTCTATAACAATTCCCGTCAACATAGTTGCCAGCAGTTGCATCAACAGAAATATCGTAAGCTAACCAATAATAATTGGGCTCATTATTAATCAGATATTCATATGTCATATTATTTATTTCAAACAAACCAGTTGGGTTTGCAAAGGTTTCACCTATCTGATGATTGGTGTTGAAATAAGGTGATGAACCTGTAGAGAATAATTTGGCATTAACAATATCATTTAGATTGTTTGTTCCGTAGGTACTTAAGTAAAATTTTAATACTTGTGGTGGAGTCAACACTCCTCCGTCATGACTTGGAATTATAATTGCTAGAATTTTCTGATTTAGATTTCCAACAAAAACACTATCCGGCGTTTGGGTACTTTTGATCCGTAATAGTGATATAGTTGAGGTACAAAGCTAATAATCAAGTTTTCTGGTAAAAGAGAAAGGTCGTAGTTAGAATTGTTGGCAGTTACAGTTGATACAGTAAAACCATAGGGAAATGGCATCGGTGTAACGCTAATGAAGTTTCCATACCACCGATATGATTATTCATTCCAACTGAAAAGAAAGAACTGGCTGAGGTTCCCGGACCATACACGAAATCAATTGTTCCATCCAATTCCCAAATCCTAACTTGAAAACTTTTCCTAGATGTACTACTCCCATACCAGGTTAAGTCTTTCCATTGAATAACAAATATTCTAGCAGGATATTCTCCAATAGTTTCATATCTTATCTCACTTTGTGCATCAGCATACAAATCACTCCATAATGGGCAAATCAAAGGTTTCTTCACAGTACTCTCAAGTTCATTAAATGCACCAGGACCAGTGTAAGTTTGTCCCATCTCAATCCAACCATTGACAGAAATTCTCGCAGTAGAATATGTAACCCCCATGTATTCAAAAGGAAAAGGTAGGTCTATATTTTCCGCTCCATCAAATCCTGTTGCAGAACTGATTGTTCCGCCCATAATTTCTGAATAATAGTAATTTCCGTACTCGGTCGGTATGAACATATACCCAAGATAGGTAGACTGTGAGAATAATTCTGAAGAGACTAAAATGATTGTAACAAGTGATAAATAACTCAATGTTTTCACTTCTGACCCCAAGTTTTTTTTACAAACTAAATAAATAATAATTGTAAAAGCAAGGATTAGATTAATTTTGTTTATTTTTCGTTCAGAATGAAAACAAAACTTGACATAGCAAAAAACTGGCTTCCGCGTTACACGGGAACAAAGATAGATGAGTTCGGCGATTATATGCTGCTCACAAACTTCGATGATTATGTAGAGAAGTTTGCAATTAAATTTAAGACCGATATTAAAGGTCTCGGTAAGCCAATGCAGACAGCAACAAACTCAGATGGTTTGTCAATAATAAATTTTGGAATTGGTTCGGCAAACGCCGCGACTATTATGGATTTACTTTCTGCACGAGCACCAAAAGGTGTTTTATTTCTTGGTAAATGCGGCGGCTTAAAAAAATCAACTGAGCTTGGACATTTTATTCTTCCAACAGCCGCAATAAGAGGCGAGGGGACAAGCAATGATTACAAACCAGCGGAAGTTCCCGCACTGCCTTCGTTTAAACTGCACAAATTTGTTTCGGATAAAATTGTTCAACGAGGATTTGAATACAGAACAGGAGTTGTTTATACAACCAACAGAAGATTATGGGAATGGGATGATGAATTCAAAAATTATCTGCGCAAACTTTCCACTATTGCAATCGATATGGAAACAGCAACTCTTTTTATCGTTGGATTGGTAAATGAAATTCCGCGTGGTGCTTTGCTTTTAGTTTCGGATGTTCCGATGCTGCCTGAAGGAATCAAGACGGAAGAATCAGATAAAGAAGTAACTCAGAAATATTCGGATGTTCATCTTGAAATTGGAATTGAAGCAATGACCGAGATCGGTGAAAAGGGCGAGCACATAAAGCATTTTACGTTTTGAGTGTGCGAGTGGTTTCCGTTTAATCTGTCATTGCGAGGGAGGAACGACCGAAGCAATCTTTTGCTTAATATTCATATTAGAGATCACTTCGTCCGGTAAATACCGGACTCGTGATGACAGATCTTAAAAAAGTTTCCGCCTCTTAATTGATTTCTAAAATTATTCTACATCCTTATCGGTTTCTATTATAATCTTCTTCACTTTTTTACCGTCAGTTTTCTTCTCAATTGAGATATCAAAATCCTTGTTCTCAGCTTTCATCTTTTCGATATATTCGTCAGCTTCTTTTCCTGAATAAACTTCAGTTTTCTCTTCGCCATTTTCTTTTGTCGTTACAGTAACGGTTTTATTTCCGTCTTCAACTTCTACTTTTACTTTTTTCTGAATACCGTCTGACACATCATCAAAATCACCATCAGTTTTTACGATTACTATGTTATCATCATCGCTCTCAATTTCTATTTCATCACTATCTGAATCTGCATCGAGTATTATTACTTTTTTCTTTCCCGATTTGTCCTCCGAAGTATTCCACATAAAACTGTGATTTGAGCTCCGCTTTAAATTTTTAAAAAGTTTTTCAGCCTCATCACCTTCAAATGAATACTCTTTGCCATCGGCTGTGATAGTGATCTTATCGACTGAACCTTCAATTTTGTTTAATTTTTCTTTTAGGTTTTCCTGTGCATTTGCGTTAGTGAAGATGAAGAATAAACTAAGGCAGCCAAGCATTAATTTTAGATAAAATTTTCCCATTTGATCCTCCGATTGTTAAAGACAAAATAGAATTATAAATTTCAGACGTTTGCGAGAGAAGTATGTTCCGTTGGATATAAAAAACTAAATTCTTCTTCTGAATCCTTCTCCCAATACTTCGTGAACATTATTGACTGTAACAAAAGCTTGAGGGTCAATTTGCTTAATTGTATGTGTAAGTTTTCCGAGTTCTCTTAAAGCCACAACGGTAAAAATAATTTCTCTGTCAACATTTCTATAAAGACCACGGGCTTTAACAGCCGTTGCTCCTCTGCTAAAATCCTTCATAATTACTTTGGCAATTTCATCGTTTTTATCAGAGATTATATATGCAGCACGAGCATAATCAAAGCCATCAATGATCGCATCGACAAGTCTGCCCGAAACAAAAAGCAGAAACAAAGCGTAAAGTGTAAGTGTCATTGCACTTCTGTCACCAGCAAGATCTTTTAGTTCTATTATAAATCCTGCAATTACAATTACGAAGAAATCAATTATCATAATTGCCATTCCTGGTTTGATGCCGAATCTTTTTTGCATTATCGCCGCGACAATATCACTTCCAGCAGTTGATCCTCTGAATTTGAAAACCAGACCTAATCCAATTCCAAGTAGTGCAGCACCGAGCAAAATCAAAAATAGAAAATCATCTTGTCGCAGTCTCATTATTGTTTCGGTGTTTTGAAGCTGAATAAAACTGAATCCCGGAAGTTCACCCCTAAAGAAATCGATAAAGAATGAATTCAAAGTAAATCCAAAAAATGTTCTTGCACCGAACTGTGTCCCGAGCTCTTTCACTCCCCAGATGAATAGTGGAATATTAAGAAGCCAGATAGTAACACCAATCGGGAATGCACCGCCTGTCAGATAATAAATTGCCATTGATAATCCACTGACACCTCCTGGTACAACTTTAGCATCAACAAGAAAAATTCCAATACCGAGTGCCATAATTGCGGCACCGATTGTGATAAAAATATAATCTCTAAAAGCTTTTTTGTTGAATTGATTTTTTTTTGCATCCATTACTGACATTTTTAATCCCTTCCAATAAATATTTTTTATTGAAAGTAAATATCAGTAATAAATCAGTAAACTAATATTGCAGTGAGCACAGCTTGTAAGGATTGCGTTAAAAGTGTGTTATTAAAAATAAAATCCGAACCACGTTCCCTGTGGTGAAAAGCGAATTGTCGGCATAGGCAGACGGAGGAAGTTAACTTCACTCACAATAAATTTCATCAGTCCGGAATCTCCCCAGATTGGTAATTTTCTAAGATCAACATCGAGTCCGAAGAAATATTCCTGGTATCCGCCCCATGGATTAATTCCGATATCTTTGCACTGACACCGAAAGCAAGCCCAAGCGGTGCAAGCCATTCAGGGTAAGTTTTCTTCCAACTATCTGGAAAATAATGATGTGGATTTACTGTTACCCAAAAAGTCATCCCTTCATAATCTTCAATCAGAGCTTTTGGATCACGATTGTATCTCATCTCTTTCCAGGCATCGGATTTATGCCAGCTGAATTTTGGATGAATTCCGCCAAGCAGATCATAGTTGAATTGCTGAAGCACATAGAATGTTGAGCCTGCGGTATTTGCAAGCATATCACCCCAGCTAAAGCCCCATTCAGCCATAAATGCATCGTTCAACTCAATCTCAAGCATCCACAACCATCCGGTCAATGCACCAAGCCAGACAGAAGTGTTGCCTGACATTCCTGACCAGCGATAAATTTTTCCGGAAAGATCACTTGTAAAGTATGCATCAGTAAAGTGACCGAACTTATCCATCTGCTGGTATTTTCCCCAATCCTCAACTAAATCGAGTGAATGAAAGCCTGTTGTTTTTTCGCTATACCAGATATCCATCTGATAATCAAGTGCAATGAGATTTGCAGCAAGCATCAGTCCGCCGATAGAACTTAATCTCAAATAGTCGATGTCGGAATTTGCTCTCCAAATTGTACCATCGATCAAAGGGCTTTCGCTGTTTACAAAAATTGGTTGACTTGCCATCGCAAGTTTCATTTTGGGTGATGCATTTATTTCATTATCAATTAGTGTTGAAAAATAATGATCGGAATAAATGCTTGCCGATGAAGAAAATATTGGAGATCCGGGATGTGGTATTGTAGAATTCTGAGCAAGTACAACAGATGAGGATAAAAGCAAATAAAGCAGCAATATGTTTTTTATTATTTGCACAGTTGTGAATAATTATTTCTTAAAACTTATTCCAAATAACTGTGAATTGCAATATTTATTCCACTGAAACTTCTGCAATAACTCTTGTTTCTTTAATAAATAAAAGAAATTAAGATACTTTTAACCTAAAAAAGTTGGTAAATTTCTCTTAATAATTTTTCATAATAATTGACAAATATTAAATCTATATGAAAAAGTTGTTTCTCATCCCACTGCTGATTATTTCCCAATCATCATTTTCCCAGGATCATAAAGAAAACGTTTCCGGACCTTATGATTCACCAATGGATGTCACTGCTGAATGTCTGATGTGTCACGATGATATGGGAGAGCAAGTGTTGCAATCCAATCATTGGAACTGGCTTTCGAGTGCAACATCGGCCAAATTCAAACCAGAGTTAGTTAACGGGAAATATGTACCGATAAATAATTTTTGTTTGTTTGTCACTGATAGTTCAAGTCAGTGTGTATCCTGCCATGTTCCATTTGCAGGAATGGATGAATCATTTGAGTTTAATTCAGCGGAAAATATTGATTGTCTTGTTTGTCATGATCAAACGGGTACTTACAAGAGATTGCCGTTCGGTTCAGGAATTTCTGAAGCAGATGTTGACTTACTTGCAGTGGCTCAAAGTGTTGGTAAACCAAAAACAGAAAATTGTGCGACCTGTCATTTCAGTGGAAGCGGGGGAGTTCTTTTACGAAGCGGAGCGATGGATGCAAGTCTTCTCAGTCCGTCCGAAGAAATTGATTATCATCTCGGCGGATTGGGATTCGGTTGTTCCGATTGTCACGAAAGTGAAGCGCATAATATCTCACTTAAAAATGAAGCAGGAGAAAGTCCTGTAGCTTGCGAAAATTGTCACGATGCAAATCCTCACAAAAAGGAAAACTTGAACAATCATTCATCAGCGGTTGCGTGTCAAACCTGTCATATTCCAACTTATGCAAGAACAGAACCAACAGTTACTTTCTGGGATTGGTCAAAAGCAGGTGAAGACAGGGAATCAACAAAAGATGAATACGGTCAGGAAACTTACTTTAAAAATTTCGGCGAACTCGTATGGTCAAAAAATATAAAACCGGAGTATTACTGGAGTGATGGTTCTTCAGATTATTATGAGCTTGGTGAAAAAATTGAAAAGTCAAAAGTGATTGACATAAACAAACCAGCAGGTAAAATTTCAAATCCAAAATCAAAAATTTCTCCTTTCAAAGTTGTTAAATCTAAACAACCTTACGATCCTGTAAATAAAAATCTTATCATCCCGAGAATTTTTGGAGAAGAAAGTTACGCAAGTACATCTGATTGGGTCACTGCGTCGACAAGAGGAATGCAGCAGATAAATCAGGAATTTTCCGGTACGGTAGATTTCATTGAAACAAAAATGTACTGGCCAATCAATCATATGGTGATGAGTGCAGACAACGCTCTTAAATGTACTTCCTGCCACGGAAAAGGCGGTGAAGGATTGCTCAACTGGAAAGAACTTGGATATCCTGACGATCCAATGAAAAAAGGCGGACGGGTTAAAAACAAATTGATAAAGGAATAAAACTTTTATAGATCTATCAGATATTTATTAACAATTAAATTTAAACTAAATTTCAACAGGAATCAGAATGAAAAAAATTCTTAACATTTCTCTTCTTATTGTATTGTTAACTTCGGTTAATCTCTTTTCTCAGTATCCAAATATACTGGTTGATAACAGCGGCAGTCCAAACGAAGTTACGATTGCCATCAATCCTCTTAATCCGAATATACTTGCCGCAGGAGCAAACATTAATTGTTTTTATCGCTCAACTAATGGCGGATTAACCTGGACGGAATCTCAAATGGTTTCAAGTTCTCTCGGAGTCTGGGGCGATCCCGTCGTCTTATTTGACAGCCTTGGTAATCTTTATTATTCACATCTTTCTAACCCGATATCAGGCTGGTGGATTGATAGAATAGTTGTGCAAAGGTCAACTAATAACGGACTCAGCTGGAATGGTGGAGTAGGAATTTATCAGGGTATCTCACCTCAAGCACAGGATAAGGAATGGCTGGCGGTAGATCATTCGCAATCTCCATACAGGGGAACAATATATGCCACGTGGACTGAGTTCGATGACTATGGCAGTTCAAATCAGTCGGATAGTTCGAGAATAAGATTTTCAAAATCAACCGATTATGGTTTATCATGGAGCCCGACAAAAGTAATAAGTGATGTCAGTGGAAATTGTATAGACAGCGATCATACAACTGAAGGTGCAGTTCCTTGTGTTGGACCAAATGGCGAAGTTTATGTTGCGTGGGCTGGTCCGGTTGGAATCGTATTCGATAAATCACTTGATGGTGGTCAAACTTGGGGACAGGATATTTTTGTTTCCGATATTCCCGGCGGTTGGGATTTTGAGGTTTCAGGAATTTACAGATGCAACGGACTCCCGATTACAATGTGTGATATCAGCAATTCACCTTACAGAGGAAATGTTTATGTGGTTTGGTCAGATCAGAGAAATGGTGCAACTGATACTGATATTTTTATGGCAAGATCAACAAACGGTGGTAATACGTGGACTTCTCCGATAAAAGTCAACAACGATAACACAACCCGTCATCAGTTTTTTGTTTGGTCAACCATTGATCCTTCAACCGGTCATTTATGGTTTGTTTTTTATGATAGAAGAAACACAACCGGTGCTGCAACCGATGTCTTTGTTGCAAAATCAACTGACGGCGGCGCTACTTTTGATAACTTCAAGATCAGTGAAAGTTCTTTTACACCAACATCCGGAGTATTCTTTGGTGATTACACAAACATTGCGGCTTTAGATGGAAAGATTTATCCGATATGGATGCGGCTTCAGACCAGTCTGAGTGTTTGGGTTTCAATCATTGAAGACTCAATAACAATTCCGGTTGAGCTGAATAATTTTGCTGCAAATGCAGAAGACGGAAAAGTCTTTTTATCCTGGCAGACTTCAAGTGAACTAAACAACCTCGGATTCTATATTGAAAGAAGAGATTTGAATCAAGCAGAAGAAGAGAGTGAATGGATTGAAATTGGATTCGTTGAGGGACACGGCAACTCAACCGAAAGAAATTTATATCAGTTTGAAGACAGACTTTTCTATGACGGAACATATCACTACCGTTTGAAGCAGGTTGATTATGATGGTGCTGTAAATTATTCAAATGAGCTGGAAGTGAATTTATTTACTGTGAAAGAATTTGCACTCAGTCAGAACTATCCCAATCCGTTCAACCCAACAACAACAATTAGCTTCCAACTGCCTGAAGCTTCATATATTACATTGAAAGTATTCGATGCATTAGGAACAGAGGTTGCAACAGTAGCAGAAGGAAAATATCCTGCAGGAGTTCACGAAGTTAATTTTAATGCTGAAAAACTGAGCAGCGGATTGTATTTGTACAGAATTATTTCCGGCAGCACCGAGCTGACGCGAAAGATGATGCTGATTAAATAAAAATTTAAAAATAAAAATCCCCTCCTCTTTGAGGAGGGGTGTCCGGCAATTGCCGGACGGGGTGGTGTTTAGTTAAAAACACGATAATGATTTTTCTCCCTCCACCCCTTCGTCCCCTCCTCTGGCAGGAGGGGAATAGTGTTATTACTCTTTTATTTTAAAAAATATTTATATAAACGAATTTGAGAGTGTGCACTTGAACGACTACAAAAAATATTACCAAACTCTCTTCCTGATTTTATTTTTCCTTCTTATCGCTTACAGCTTACCGCTTAACGCTACGATTAGATTTGTCAGCAAAACCGGAAGCAGCATACCACCCTACACAAGCTGGGAAACCGCCGCAGACAGCATACAAAAGTGTATTAACATTTCTGTCTTTGGCGATACCATTTATGTTGCCAACGGAGTTTACCAAGAACAGGTTGTGATGATACCGGGGTTAGCACTCATTGGTGCAGGAACAGATTCCTGCGTCGTGGATAGCAGGATTTACCCTCCTTCTGGCAATAAAACAATTACGATGAAAGATTCTTGTCTTGTGACAGGGTTCTATATTCGAACTTCTAATGACTTTAATTATGGATATGGTATTTACGCAACAGGACAAAATGGGTTGATAACAGAAAACAAATTTTCTAATTCTAATACAGGTATTTTGCTTTGGTTCTCCGATATTCAAGCTTATAGAAATTATTATTTCAATCTACGAATTGGTGTTTTATTATATAATTCTAATTCTAGAATAAGCAGAAATGATATTTTTACATTAGCCGAGACACTCGGTGAAGGTATTTATATAACAGCTGATAATTCAAATTATAAACCGGTAATAGATTCTAATTATATTGAAACTAAAAGTAATGGTATAACTAAATCACCCGGTACCAGATCAACAATAACAAACAATATAATAATTCTGAAAGGTGGTATTGATGGCATTTTCCTGCATAGTTTTGCTTCAGACTCTAACTGGGTATTCAATAATAAAATTTATGCAGAGCAGGGAATAGATGCAATTTATACGAATGGAAGCAATCATCTATATATAGTCAATAACTATGCGACAGGGAACTTTCAAGATTTGGAATATGTGATTAGTATTGGTCCCAATCATTCTGTAAAAAATAATGTTGTTACGAATGCAGAAAGAGGAATAGAAGCCTGGGGCACACAGAATCTGATTTTTAAATACAACAACGTATGGAATAACGATATTAATTATTATGGCTTCACACCAGACACAACAAACCTCTCAGTTGACCCGATGGTAGTAAATGATGACACAACACAAGGAGATTTGGATTTTCATCTTGAGAAATATTCACCTTTAATAGATGCAGGCGATCCAACAATTCTTGACAGAGACGGAAGCAGAAGCGACATCGGGCTTTATGGTGGTCCTTACGGCTGGACATATACTTATGAGGATTTGGCTCCCCGCCCTCCTCATAATGTAACTGCCACGATAGAAGAAGGACTTGTAAAACTAACCTGGAATAAAAACACAGAAGCAGATTTCTCTCATTACAGGATTTACAGGGATACAGTTACAATTCTTATCTACGATTCAACAAAAATGATAGCAGAAACACCGGATACATTTTACTACGATCAGCTTCCACCGGTAAACAAAGAGACAAGATTTTATTATGTGATAACAGCATTCGACAACCAGGGAAACCAGAGCTATCCGAGTGAAGAGATAAATGTATTGGTAACAGGATTAGGAGAACATCCTCCAAAAGGATACGACGGATACAGACTTCTGGCAAATTACCCGAATCCATTTAATCCATCCACAAAAATTCCATACAGGTTAAAAGAAAGGGGACACGTTAGACTAAGTATTTATGATTTGAAAGGAGAGTTGGTAAGAATACTAGTGAACGAATGGCAGGAGAAAGGATATTATGAAGTAGTCTTTCAGCCGAATGCAGAAGACAAAAGTAAGATTACAAAGTTTGAAGTGATGATGGGAAAAACATACAGTCATATGTCAAGCGGAATGTATATTTATTCGATACAAGTAATAGACGAAAGAAATATACCTGTGTTCACCGATTCAGAAAAGATGATACTTCTCAAATAATAATTATAAAATAAATTAATATCCCCTCCTCATTTATGAGGAGGGGTGTCACGAAGTGACGGGGTGGTGCTTATACTTAAAACTCAATAACTACTTTTTCTCCCTCCACCCCTTCATCCCCTCCTCGGAGAGGAGGGGATAAACCTGCACTTTTTATAATTTTAAGTATGAAGACTTTTAACAGAAAGAATCTGAAGGATAAAAGAAAACATCTTCGAAACAATGCAACCCAAGCTGAAGCATTTCTGTGGGGATACTTGAAGAACAGTCAGTTTGAAGGAAGAAAATTCAGAAGACAGTCAAGCGTAAAAAATTTTATTGTTGATTTTTACTGTCCGGAAGAAAAACTGGTTATTGAACTCGATGGAGATTTTCACTTCGACGAAAAAGCAATTAAAGATGACGAGAATAGAACAAAGCAGATTGAAGCTGAAGGAATAAAAGTAATCAGATTTGAAAATCAGGAAGTATTATTAAATCTTGATAAAGTGCTTAAAGAAATAAAAAGCCATTTCAGAAAAGAATAATAAAATAAAACGTTATCCCCTCCTCTCTGAGGAGGGGTGTCCGGTAGTTGCCGGACGGGGTGGTGTTTAGTTAAAAATTCGGAAATAACTTTGTCGCACCACCCCTTCGTCCCCTCCTCGGAGAGGAGGGGAGTGGAAATTTCAAACCTTCTTCAAAATCGCAAGAGTTAAATCATCGTGTGCTGGCACTTTTCCCCTGAAGAAGTCTACATTTTCAATTATCATCTCTCCGAGCTGCCGGGAAGTTAAATAGTGTTTCTTATTCAGTAGATCAATCAGCCTTTTCTCTTCAAAGAAATCACCTGAAACATTTTGTGCTTCAGTCAATCCATCGGAATAAATCAACATAAATTCATCTTTTTCAAGAGAAATACTTTTTTCTGAGAAATCAGCATTAATCATTAATCCAAGTGCCGGCGATTCTTTACTTAACTTTATGATTTGTTCCTTCTTAACAACCAAAGGAGGATAATGTCCGGCATTAATAAAATTAATCTCACCGGATGAATTTGATATCTCAGTATAAACAAGTGAAGCGAATATTTTGGAAGGACTATCTCTGTAAAAAATCGAATTTAACTTTTGACACATTCTACTCAAAGGAAGCTGATCATAAATTATTGCGCGGATAGTTGATTGCAGCTTTGCCATCAGCAGTGCAGCACTCAATCCTTTGCCAGCAACATCACCGACAGCAACACCAAATTTATTTTCTCCAACCTGAATAAAATCAAGTAAATCACCTCCAACATCATTCGCCGAACGAGTGAACAGCCAGATATCCCATCCATTTACTTTTGGTGATTGTTCCGGCATCAATGCCTGCTGGATTGCTCTGCCTTCCTCAAGCTCTGTTTTTGCCAATAGTTTATCTTTTAATTCAAGCGCAAGTATGAATAAAAAAATTATTCCGACAAGTATAGCTGATATATTCAAGGACAGTGTTGTCTCACTTCCATCTGTTTGGATGTTTCCAGATGTTATTAATACTATTAACCCTATGAAAAAAAGAATTCTTCTGAACGGAGTCAGCCGGAGATACATCGCTTTTAGGAGCCACCACGGAAGAACAAAAAATTTCTTAAATGCGTTCATGCTCTCAAGCTTTTTCTTCCGCTCTTCAGTCAGAAAATATTGCTTCAGATCTTTATACTCGGATTTGAATTCTTCTTTGATTTTTGTCTGCCGGAAATCGCTTCGGATAGTTTGCCGGATTCGGGGTTCGGATTTTTGAGATGTATTGTAAGTATTCATCGGAAAACTTTTTTTGTTCTTACCAATACTAAAATAATAATTGATGGAATGAAAGCAGTTATTAATAAAACGTCAAACCTGATGAGGAAGGGAAGCAGGGTTGTTTAATCGGATATTCCAAACTGGGAAAGGTGATGCTTAAAATGTTTCTTATGGAAAATATCCCATTCATCTTTCGTCAGGTAACCAAATACCGGATGAATGGTTTTTGTCGAAGGATTTGTTTCGAAAAATTTGTTGTATCTCATTAAAACGCTTTCAATTTCTTTGATTGCTGATTGGAGATCATTGAATTTAAGATTCAATAAATCAGGACCAATAGCAGGATTCATAAATTCTTTTGGAAATTCTCCATCCCGAAAGAACAATCTTTTAAGTACAGGAATTTTTCTTTCTTCGGTGTAAACCTTCACTTCAATTTCATTAATACTTGCCTGAACAGCAATAAACAGATGCTCAACCATATGCTGCGGAGTCATCTTTCCCCATAGTGCTTTCTGTTCCGGGTTAAGATTATTCAGTGAATTAATTATTTCCTTTGGATTCATTTTTAATTTTGTTTGAATAGTTCTTATACTGCTTTTGTTTTAGCTTCCATTAATTCGTTTGAGTTCGATATACAAACATCAAGATCTTGCAGCAATCCATCTTTAATGTCATAAA
Source organism: bacterium (assembly GCA_016716565.1). NCBI lineage: Bacteria > bacterium. The sequence continues at coordinate 163,208 of JADJWC010000002.1, read as the reverse complement.
TCCAACCATGAATAGTGAGTGATTGTTTCTTTTGCCAGGCATTCGGAATAACACTTATATTGCAAACGTTGAATACCTGTTCAATCACATTTAATTCACAAAGTTTTTTAAGACGGTAAGAATATTCTTTTCCTGAGTCAATTAATTTGGCGTGTTTATGCCTAATGATTTTTAAATGCGAAAGCCAGTCATCTGTGATTCCCAGCTTAGTGCCTTCCAATACTGCTTTTACTCCTGCACAGCCGTAATGACCGCAGACAATAATGTTTTTTACTTTTAGGATTTCAACCGCAAACTGAATTACACTCACGCAGTTGAGGTCGTTATCAACCACAAGGTTTGCCAAATTTCTGTGAACAAAAAGTTCACCTGGAGCTAATCCAACAATTTGATTTGCAGGTACTCTACTGTCGGAACAGCCAATCCACAAATATTCCGGCGTCTGCTGATGGACGAGCCGATTAAAAAAATCAGGATCGGATTGTGTCTGGCTTAATGACCATCTGCGATTGTTCTCAAATAGTTGCTTTAAAGATTTCATAAATATGGTTTAATACCTGCTAGTTTTTATTCATTTGATTTTAGCAAAACTTTGTAGTCACTCAAAATTCCTCCACCTCTAACTGTGGCACCAATAACCAGACCCGCGCCAATCAGAACAAGATTTTTCACAATATATTGACCTTCGAGAGTTAAACCGTATGGGAAAACCGTCCACACTTTTTCAGGAAGAATGAGAAGAGGTAATGCTGTTCCCGGCATTTGCAGGAATAAAAGAAGAATTGTAAAGCGAAGAAATTTTCCTGTGATCAATCCTATGCCGATTAAAGATTCCCAAGTTGCAAGCACAGGAAGAAATAAATCAGGATCAACAAAATAGACTGTGTTCCTAACCAGATCTTCAGCCGGGCTTAAACCATGAAAAAATTTTAATATGCCAAACCAGAAAAAAACTATTCCAAGACTTATCCTCAGAACTAACAATCCGTAATTAGCCATCCAGCCCGTTAGTTTTTTGTCGAGCTTTGAAAAGAATTTTTCTACTATTTTTTCTTCAATTGAAGACATAATCTCACAAGAATAATTAATATTTAAAGAAACGAATCTACTTCAATTTCTATTGTCATTTCAGGTTTATTGAAAATAAATTTTGCTTTTTCCCAGGAAGGTGGTCCAAACCAGTCTGAAGCATCGTTTGAATATCCATAATCTTCTGTCGGTATACCGAGAAAGTTAGTATCAATTTTTTCATTTTCATTTTCATCATGGAACACTCTCACAGCGTACTCACCGTACGATAAGGAATCTATTTCAACGACAACTTTTTTATTAATTATCGGTAAAACCTTTCCGATCCAAACAGAGTCTTCTCGCTCATAAACTGATTTTGAATTATCCAGTGCAAACCTGCAATTGCCTTCCTCGTTTGAGAAACCTGTGATGATGACAATAAGGTTTCCAAAACTTTTTTGTGTCTCCTGACCAAAATTTAAACCAGTGTACAAACAAATTATCATAACAGCCGAGAAAAAAAATAATCGCTTGAAAACAATTTTATTGTGATGAAACAGCATTTGATCTCTTTTGAAAATATTCATCAGTTTTTATCGCCGCAATTGAGAACAAGTAGCCAAACCCGGCACCGATTAATGCACCACCGATAACATCTGAAGGATAATGAACACCGAGATAAATCCTCGACAGAGAAACTAAAGTCGCCACAACTAAAAATGTCCATTTGTATGCAGGGAACAATCTTAATAGAAATACAGCTGCCGCAAAATTATTAAGTGCATGGTTCGATGGAAATGAAAATCCTCCTGCGCAACCAACAGGCGTTATTGCATCAGCAAGAGCATTGCACGGTCTTATTCGCTCGATAGATTCTTTGAGTAATCTGTAACCAGTCTGATCCGTAACAATGATCAAAAGAATTAATCCGATGACGGCAATCTTGCCTTTTCTTCCGCCTTTAAAGAAAGCAATTCCAACAAGAATAACATAAGCTATATACCACTTATTTACATCTGTAATTATGGAAAAGAACTTATTCAAAAATCCGGTAGAAATGGTATGATTGAAGAAGTAAAATATTGATAAATCTATTGAATACAGGAAGTCCATGATGGCATTAAATGTGAAGAATAATCTTGATAAAATTTAGTGACATAACGATTTATACTTGCTGATTAAGGCAATAATTGAACTCAATAAATATAAATAAAGGCTCTCAATTTACCTCGGCTATAAGCTCTTCAATTTTTGAATTTATTTTTAAGAATAAATTCCCGCTCTCAAAAGAGAAATACAAGGAGTTGATAGAGCAACTTGAACGCCTGCTTTATGTACCGCTGCGTATTATGGCTGTGCTGGTAGCACTGTTCGGATCATTCGCTATGATATTAGAAGTGCGATACTTTCCGGAGAATTCAATTGAGATTTACTTTATCAGACTCTCTTCAACACTGATAGCATTTTTGGTACTTGCAACATCCAGTAATGGCACATCGGTTAAAAGATCGATTTTTCTAATTCATTTACTATTACTAAGCATTATCATCTCATCCGGCTTGATGATTTATCTATTACCGTCAACAATTCTGGTTAATTCCAGTATAGTTGGTTTGATGATATTTTCTTCCGCACTTTTTTTAAGCTGGGAGATTAAACACCAGATAATTGTAGCAATATATTATAACCTGACTTTCGCCGCCTCAATACTTTTCAACAATCACAGCATTTACTTCCTTCCAAATATGAAAGAATCTGTGATATTTGTTTTGTGCCTCAGCGTGGTATCTATTGTTGCCTGTGCAGTCAATTTCAGGATGCGTTTTTTTCTAGCCGAACGAAATCTTCAAATAGAACAATCGGATCAGAAATACAGAGCGATTATTGATAACTCACTTGAAGGAATATTCCAATCAACCGCTGAAGGTAAATTGCTCACTATCAATCAGACTTTTACAAAAATACTCGGCTATTCTAACAGTGTTGAGTTAATGGAAAAAAATATTAAAGAACTTTATGCTGATCAGGAAGACAGGAATAAACTTATAAAAGAATTGATGACAAATAGTAAAGTTGAGAATTACAGAGTAAGATTAAAAAAGAAAGACGGATCAATTGCCGTAGTGCGACTGAATGACCGAGTTGTTAAAGATGAATTTGGAAATATTTATTTCGAAGGTAACATTTATGATATCACTGAACAGGTTAAAATAGAAGAAGACAGAAAATTAGTTGCTAAAATGTTGAAAGAGGAAAAAGAGAAGAATGAAAAACTCGCTAAGGAAGCTATCAGGATCAGCGGAACAAAGAGTAAATTCCTGGCAAATCTCAGCCACGAAATCAGAACTCCAATAAACGGAATTTTAGGATTTCTCTCCTTGATTGAAGCCGGTGCATATTCAAGTGAAGAGGAATTAAAATTCTTTTCAACAAATGCACGTCAATCATCTGAATCATTACTGGATATTATAAACTCGGTCCTCGACCTTTCAAAAATTGAAGCCGGAAAAGCCAAAGTAGAAAAAGTCAGATTCAATTTGATTAATGTGGTAGATCAATCTATTTCCGTTGTATCATTAAAAGCGAACGAGAAAAATGTAAGGATCAAAAAGGAAATTCCTGCAGAAATTGATTCTTTATTGATTGGCGATATGGTAAAGCTCCGGCAGATAATGATCAACTTATTGAACAATGCCGTGAAATTCACATCGGATGGTGAAATCATAATAGCTGCAAAAACAAAAAGAAAAAGCAATGATGAAGTCGAAGTTTCAATTTCTGTTACTGACACAGGTATCGGAATTCCTGAATCGAAAATAAAAGAATTGTTCAAACCTTATTCTCAGTTAGGTGATTTTTATGAATCATTCGCTCATGGTACGGGACTAGGATTGGTAATAAGTAAGGAATATGTGGAACTTCTCGGCGGTAAAATTAGTGTTACCAGTAAAGAAGGTGAAGGAAGCTCTTTCAGCTTTACAATCAATTGCAGGATTCAGACCGAGCGTGATGCATTAACTGAAGGTCAGATTGAAAAAGAAACATTTGAAAATCAGTTTCTCGGCAGTATTGAAAGCTTCCGTGGAAACGGATTTAAAAAGAAACGTGAAAAATTTAATATTCTTCTTGCAGAAGACAATCTCATAAACCAAAAAGTAACCATGAAAATATTAAGCACCTTTGGTTTTAATGTTTCTGCGGTATGCGATGGAATGGAAGCTGTGAATGCAGTATCAAACGGTAGCTATCATCTTGTTCTTATGGATTTACAAATGCCGAACGTAGATGGGTTTACTGCAACGGAAAAAATCCGTTCATTCCCAAATTCCAAACGTGATATTCCTATTATTGCACTCACTGCTCATGCACTTATGGGTGATAAAGAAAAGTGTTTGAATGCCGGGATGACAGATTATATTTCAAAGCCGGTATCCGGTCAGGAACTTGTAAAAAAAATAGATGTGTTGCTTGATATCCGTAAAGACGAAAATACTTCAGTCGTTAATGAGCCTCAGCACAAGCATAGTCCTGTTCTGGACAAGGACAGGTTGAAAAATGTTAGTCTTGGAGATAAGGAATTCGAAAAAGATCTGCTCCTGTCTTTTCTATCAGATCTGGATGATAAATACAATCACCTTAATGAACTGCTGGCAAATCACGACCTGGCGAAAATAGTTGAGACTGTTCACTCAATTAAAGGTTCGAGCTATTCAATAGGTGCGATACAAGTTGGTGATGAAGCTTATGCGATCGAACTTTCAGGGAAAAATAAAGATTGGGTGAATATAAATGCGAGAATAGAAAGGTTTAATAAAATCATAGAAGAGACTAATAAGGAAATTCAGAACTACATCAACCAAAACTAAAAAGCCCTCTCGAAGAGGGCTTTTTAATTAAGCTTCTACAGCGACTACTTCGTGTTCAAACTTCTTTAACACTTTTCTGATCGTATCAATTGCAAAATCGATTTCTTCTTTTGTTATTACAAGCGGAGGAGCGAAGCGGATAATATCTCCATGAGTTGGTTTTGCGAGTAATCCGTTCTCCTTAAATTCTACGCAAACATCCCACGCAGTCTTACCGGATTTTGTAGGTTTTATTACAATTGCATTCAGCAAACCTTTACCTCTCACAAGAGTAACAATCTCAAGCTCGTCAACTATTTTCTGCATTTCCTGCCTGAAGTATTTTCCAAGCTTATCAGCATTCTCAGCAAGTTTTTCTTCTTTGAGAACCTGAAGTGAAGCAATTGCAACTTTAGCAGCAAGAGGATTTCCGCCAAACGTTGAACCGTGCTGACCTGGTTTTATAGTAAGCATAATATCGTCATCAGCTAAAACAGCAGAAATTGGCATTACACCGCCGGATAAAGCTTTGCCAAGTATTAAAACATCCGGTCTTACATTTTCGTGATCACAGGCTAATAATTTTCCAGTTCTGCATAATCCGGTTTGAACTTCATCTGCGATGAATAAAACATTTTTAGATTTACATAGTTCATACGCTTTTTTCAAATATCCTTCATCCGGTACCATCACACCTGCTTCCCCCTGAATTGGCTCAACCAGAAAAGCACAAACATTTGGATCTTGCAGAGCTTTTTCTAAAGCGGGAATATTATTAAACGGAATTAATTCGATTCCCGGGAGATAAGGTCCATAGCCATCTTTGCAATCAGGATCGTTAGAAGCTGAGACTGCCATCATAGTACGTCCGTGAAAATTTCCTTCACAAAAAATTATTTTTGCTTTGTTCTCAGGAATTCCTTTCACTGCATACGCCCATTTGCGTGCAAGTTTAAATGCTGTTTCATCACCTTCAACACCGGTGTTCATTGGAAGAACTTTATCATAACCAAAATATTCTGTTATATATTTTTCATACTCACCGAGACAGCTGTTATAAAATGCTCTTGAAGTAAGAGTAAGTTTCTGTGCTTGTTCAGTTAAAGCGTTAACAATTTTTGGATGACAATGTCCCTGGTTAACTGCGGAATATGCTGATAGAAAATCAAGATACTTTTTACCTTCAACATCCCACACCCAAACACCTTTTCCTCTATCAATTACAACGTCGATTGGGTGATAATTGTGAGCTCCGTGTTTATCTTCAAGCTTAATGAAATCCTGTGAAGTCATATCGTTTCCTTGTTTTTGATTAAAAATTTATTCTACAAAATTAAGAGGGAAGTGGTAGACTTCCAATGTAATTAGGATGTTTGTCATCACACTGGTGAGAAATTTTGTAACTTTAAATAGTTAAAATTTCAATAATTTATGAAGAGTTATTTATGGAAATCGAAACCCATTCGATTAACATTACAACCAAAGGAAATTGTGATATTATTGATTTGACAGATAGAATTTCAGATCTGATCTATCAGCAAAAATTTATTGAAGGAAATGTGATTGTTTTTGCCGGCGGTTCAACTGCCGGGGTAACAACGATTGAATATGAACCCGGTTTGCTGAAAGACTATCCGAAATTTTTTGATAGAATTGCTCCTGTCAACTTAAATTATGAGCACGATAATACCTGGCACGATGGTAACGGACATTCTCACATAAGATCAGCAATTCAGGGTGCATCTTTAACCGTTCCTTTCACAAAAGGAAGATTATTATTGGGAACCTGGCAGCAGATAATTTTTGTTGATTTCGATAATCGTTCGAGAAAAAGAGAAATTACAGTTCAAATCACTGGAAAGAAAAAATAAATTTTAACAAAGGATTCTAAATGAAATTTTTAACTACGATTAGCATATTATTCTTTTTTAGTCAGAATATTTTTACGCAGCAGGATGACAGTGTCTTCGTAACTTTTTATTATCATCCGAATAATACTCCGACAAATGTATATCTTCCCGGAGAATTTAATGGATGGGTGCTTAATGCAAATTCTTTAATGACCTACGAATCGAGTACAAATACCTGGTTTAAAACTATTAAGCTGAGAGTAGGTGGACCTAATCCATTACCTGCTCCTGTGAGTGTTCCCGGTGCCTATCAATATAAATTTAATGATGGACAATGGTTTCCTGACCCGTTGAATCCAAGACAAAATCCAAATGATAATAATAATTCGTACCTGTTCATTAGGAATCCTACCATTCATTACCTGTTGCCAAATTCGACAACTGCTTCAGGTGTCATAAGAACAAGATTTCCAGAAATTACTGCTTATCTTTTCCCTTCGATCTCTTCTAGTGTTGATACAAATTCATTCAAGATAATGATTGACGGCAATGAATACACAGGAATCGGAGACTTGTATAATCCTGTGACTAAAGAGATTTCGTTCACTCCTCCGGCTCCACTTGGTGATGGAGAACATCAATTGATTCTGTATGCAGAAAGTACAATTGGAACTTCAAGCGCAGACACATCAACATTTACAGTCCAGGCAGATGTAATTCAGTTTTTTACTTTGCCTTCTGAAACGTGGAAAAATAACTGGAAGCTGCAGGGAGGAATTTTCAATCAAAGCGGTGGATATGATACTACTGTAACTTCTGCTCAAATCATACGGTTTGATTCTACCTGGACAGTTCCGGTTGTTGGTGGGAAACTGAACCGTGTTGTTTATTTACTTGAAGGCGAAAATAAATTTGTTATTAAAGCTGTTATCGGAAGTCAAACAGAAACATCTGACACTTTAAATATCATCCGAAAAGTAAATCATATTCCGAAGGCTCAGATTGACATCACTCAAAATGGAAATACATTAACACTTAGTGGTGCAAACAGTACTGATCCTGATGGACAAAATTTGACTTTTCTATGGAAAGAAGATTCAAACAATCCGCAATCACTTGGAATTAACGGACAGACAAATGTTGAAGTGATGACAACAAAACCTTCGCTGCCGGGAGAATATTATTTATCGCTCACTGTTGAAGATCCCGATGAAAATATTGATTCAACTAGAACTTATTTTGTTGTTATTCCTGACAGTGAAAATGTAACGGTTGCAGGATACGTCGATAATCCCGATTGGGTAAAGAATGCAAGAATATATTTACTTTTCTTCAAAGCATTTACTCCTGCAGGAACAATTCAAGCTGCGATTGCAAATCTTCCATATATAAAAGCAATGGGTTTCAATACTATCTGGATTCTGCCTGTAACTGAAGTTCCCGGAAACATTGATAATCAAATTAATATTGGTTATAACACAATTGATTTTTTGAAAGTTGAAACATCTTTAGGAACAAATCAGGATTACAAAGATTTTGTTGATGCGGCTCATGAACTTGGATTGAAAGTAATCCAGGATATTACTCCAAATCATACCGGAAGAGAACATCCTTTTGCACAGGAAGCTTTGCTTTACAGAGATTACTCGCAGTATTGGAATTATTATCAGAGACAATTCATCCCTCATAACGATAATGGATTAGGTCAATGTGTTACACCGCAGGGAATTTATTATTACTGCGGTTTCAGTGATGCATTGCTGAATTACGATTGGCGCGATCTTGATGCAAAAAAATATATGATTGATGTTTACAATTTCTGGATCAATGAGTTCGGAATTGATGGTTACCGTTTTGATGTTTATTGGGGTGTTCACAGAAAATATGGTGAAAGCAATATGGGGATTCCAGTTAGAAATTCTTTAAAAGATATTAAACCAGAAATATTGCTTCTTGGCGAAGATGATGGAACAGGGGTTGGAACTGAAGTCCTGTACGCAGATAGGAACGGAGGATTGGATGCTGCATATGATTTTGCATTTTACTTTAATGCTGTACGCGACTTCAATTTCAACATCAGCGGAATTAATACTTTACATTCGAGATTGGACAATGGTGGTTTTCATCCAGGAGAAAATTCATACTTCATGAGATTTATGGAATCACAGGATGAAGATCGTATCAGTTACATCTATAACTCATTTGAAAAAACAATGCCTATGTCAACCGCAATTTTCACTGCACCTGGAATGCCGATGATGATGAACGGGCAGGAAGTCGGCTGGGGAAAAGGTTTAGGAAATCCGGGAGAACCTGATTTGAATGTCAGAAGAAGAGGAATAATCGATTGGAATTTTGCCGGAAGAGATTTGCTTACCCCACATTACCAAAGAATCGCACAAATACGAACACAGTTTCCTGCATTTTCGCAGCACAAGCTGGATACAAACGGCGATGGACAAGTGAACAGCTCAGATGAATCTGACTTTGACAGAATAACAACTTCAGATGGATTAGTTTATTCTTTCTTAAGACCATTTAACGATTCGAATGGATTAACTGTTGTCAACTTTAGTAATGCAAGTAAAACAGTTACAATGAATTTAACGACTGCTAACCTGAAATTCACTGGTGGGTTTAATCAGGGCTCGATTTACTGGATAAATAATTTGTACTCTGATACAAGTTTTCAAAAGTTAGGAAGTGAACTTTCAAGTTTCAGTGTTACGTTACCAGCTTATGGATCTGCTGTGTTTACAATTTCAACCGAAGAACAATCTGTGACACTTCCTCCAATTCCTCCAATAGTTTCAGTTGATGATGAGAAAAATGCACAGTTGGAGGATTATAACTTATTTCAAAATTATCCGAATCCGTTTAACCCGACAACAACTATTCGCTACAGCATAATTAGACCGGACTTAGTACGGATCAAGATTTATGATATTCTTGGCAGAGAAGTGAAAACACTGGTAAATGAAGTTAAGCAAGTGGGTAATTACGAAGTTCAATTCGATGCTTCAGGTTTAGCAAGTGGAATTTATTTATACAGGATTGAAAGTGGAAGTTTTGTTGAAACTAAGAAGATGATACTGCTCCGCTAATCCGCCATTGTTGACGGGTGATAGATAATATCTAAGTGGAAATTGTTGTCACTTCCAAATATTATATACTAAATGACGTTTAATTATATACTCCTACGAAAGCAATAAAAAGTTTCTTGACCATAATAAGGTCTAATTTTTAGGATCAACTAAAACCGCAATTTAAGAGTAAGCCAAAATTCTTTAATTGAATTTGCACTTGGAATAATTATTGACTATTTATTTAATAGAAACTGCTTCTTGATTTTAAATTTTCAATTTACTATTTAGCAGACGGATTTTTTGAGGGCATCTTACAGAATCCAAAGCCACTAATAATTTCTAAATTTATTTTGTCCGTAAGAGGGCAACACTATATGATTAAATTTTCTTCTGATTGTTGGATTTGGCAATTAGCCTATTCTACTTACCACCTTTACACCGACCAAAATTTAATTTCAAATCAATTATCTCAACAAATTCATTTTTGAGGGCAGTATGAAAAATATCTACACTTTCACATTATTTGCACTTCTAATTTGTGTAAATAATTTATTTCCCCAAGATTTCTGGCAACCTACAAATGTCCCGGGATCGTACGGAAAAATCTATTCAATTGTTTTTCATCCTAATACAACCAGCACGCTTCTAGCAGGTACTGAAACTGGTGGTATTTTAAAGTCTACAGATTCAGGAGATAACTGGTTTCAGAGTAATACAGGGTTATCTCCACAGCGAGTTAATAAGATATACATTAGACCTGATGGAAATATTTATGCTGGAACTAGTCAAGGAGTTTATTATTCTACTGACCTAGGAAATAGTTGGCTATCACAGGGACTTTTAACTAATATAATTGATATTGCAAGTTTAGCTAGCGACTATCTTTTCGCTGCAACGAATTCAGGTGTGGCTCGTTCTACAAACAATGGGACAACTTGGTCATATAACAACTCTGGTCTTTTGAACACTTTGGTAAAGTCAATATTAATCCTTCCGAACGGAGAGATACTTGCTGCTCTTGGTTCTGGAAATGGCCAATCCGGAGGAATATACAAATCTACAAATAATGGAAATAATTGGGTTCTGGTTCAAGTACACTCTAGCTGGGGTGCATATTTTGCGAAAAACTATTTTAATAACAGTATTTACTGTTTTCCAGTTTCCAACAATGTTAGTTATAAAAGCACGGATAACGGTAATTCTTGGATTCAATTTACTACTGGCTCAGATGAGCGGACAGACGGGTTAATCCATTACTCAAGTACAATATTTTTTAGCGCGCGAAATTTATTCTTTACGGATTATGCGGGTGTTTACCATTCTACTGATAATGGATTATCTTGGTATCAAATGAATAGCGGATTGAACAATTTAAATGTATATAGTATGGGAATTTTACCGAATGGCGTTTTATTAGCAGGAGTTTCAGATGGGGGAATATATAAAAGTGTGTTGTACACAACTGAACCGGACATTCAAGTTAATCCTACTTCGCTTACTTTACCCGAAACTAATTTAAATAGATCAAAAGAAAAAATAACACTGGATAAGAATAGTTTGATCAATCTCACACAGCCTTATCTACAGGGGGAATTGATCGTTAAAGTCAAAGCAAGTATGAATCTTGTTCTGAATGAATCAAATTTTGACGGAGTAGGGGCACCAATTTTTAATAGTTTATTTGAAAAAATTGGTGTATATCAAGTAGAAAAAATTTACAAAAGAAAACAATTACCACCTACCTTAGAAAATACAATTCTCATAAAATTTCCGAAAACTTTTAATCTAGAATATGTTATCGCTGAATTGATGAATAAAGAGCAAATTGAGTGGGTTCATCCTAACTATATACATCAGATTTCTAGTGTCCCAAATGATCCAAGTTACATTTCTCAATGGCATCTGGCAAAAGTTCGTGCTGCAGAATCTTGGGATTTAGGAATTGGTAGTAGTAGTATAATTATTGGAATAATTGATACTGGTGTTGACTGGAATCATACCGATCTTTCAGGCAATATATGGATAAATACGGATGAAATCGATGGAAATGGAATTGACGATGATGGTAATGGTTATATTGATGATGTCAGAGGATGGGATTGGGTCACTGGTATAGTGGATATTTATCCGGGGGAAGATGGTGAAACTCCTGACAATGATCCTATGGATTTTCAAGGGCACGGGACGCATTGTTCGGGAATTGCATCTGCTTCTACTAATAATGGTATTGGTGTATCAGGAATGGGTAATGGTTGTTCAATAATGGCATTAAGAGCTGGTTGGGCAAATTCTTCAGGTGGAGGTAATCTTTCATCAAGTTTTATTCTTTCTGCAATCGATTATGCTATTGATAATGGTGCTAAAGTTATTAGTATGAGTTTTACTGCAAGCTCAGTATTTTTAACTGCAGTAACTGATGCTTATAATAATGGAATTGTAGTAGTACATGCTGCAGGAAATGACAATAGTAATATTCCAAGTAGTATTGATGGAATTATTCAGACTATATCTGTTGCTGCAACAGACCCCACTGATGCGAAATCAAGCGGTTCAAATTATGGTTCCTGGATTGACATTTCAGCGCCAGGTGAAAATATATTGAGTACTACATTTGACGATAGCTATGGATATAAAAGTGGAACCTCGATGTCAACACCATTAGTTGCTGGATTAGCAGGTCTAATTCTTTCTCAAAATTCTTCTCTAACTCCAGAGGAAGTGACAAATATTATTACTAGCTCTGCTGATAATATTGACAACGAAAATCCAAGTTATATTGGTCAATTGGGAGCTGGTAGAATGAATGCTTTTTTAGCGATGCAAACAGTAACTGGCTCGAACAATCTTATTTCAATCGAGAGTATTGGGACTGGTATTTTAAATATTAATTCAATAACAAGTGATAAAACGTGGTTGAATACCGCTGGTTATCCAACAACGCCTTTTGAAATTTTTCCAGGTAGTATTCAGGTTGTCAATTGTAGTGTAGATTGGAATCAAGTTTCCGCGCAAGAAACAGGAACGATTACAATCAGCTCCAATGATCCAGATGAAGATCCAGTTTATGTTAGTGTTACTGCTATTCCTTTACCAGATCCTGCATTATGTATATCCACAACAAGTTGGGATGCACCTAGTGCTGGTGGTACAAGTGGTAATATTGATGTAACTAATTGTGGTAACCTCAATGAATTAATATTTGATGCCACACCGAGTGAAACCTGGCTAACAGTTTCAATTCCACATAATACTACACCCGGATATTTTGAAGTTACGGCTGAACCAAACGGAACCGGAAGTATAAGAAATGGAACTGTAACTGTTTCAGCTGCTGGGGCTAGTCCTATAATATTAAATGTAATTCAATCAAGTTGTAACCACGGGTGGGTAGCAGTTACTAATCAACAGAATAATATGAATGTTATAGCACAGCTTGAGTTTGACGGCGTTGTGACGCTAAATGAATCTGATGCAATTGGAGCGTTTGTTGGTAGTGAGTGTAGAGGAATTGCATACCCGTTATCAGCTTCCGGTGGCCTAATATTTCTAACTATATCAAGCAATCAACTTTCTGGTGAAACTGTAACTTTCAAGTCGTGGAAATCATCGACTTGCGAAGAGTTATCAGTATTGGAAACAATAGACTTTGTTAATCAAGCACTAGTGGGGTCGTTGGCTGATCCATTTATCTTTCACTGTGGTATGGTTGAACTTGCATACAACTTTGGATCGGGATTTACGTGGTTCTCGATTAACATTGATCCAGGAAATATGGCGATTAATTCCGTATTTAATGGTTTATCCGCATCAGCAAATGATAGAATAATAGGACAAACAAATTTTGCAATCTATGATGCAAGTTCTGGCCAGTGGATCGGAAGTTTAGTTACAATCGATCCGAAAAAAATGTACATCTTGAATTCTGCATCTGGAGCTAATTTCACACTTCAGGGATTACCTTTGAATCCCTCCACAAACCCAATCAGTTTGGACCCGGGATGGACATGGATTGGTTATTTGCCACGGACATCGATTGCAATCAACTTGGCTTTAGCTAATATGACAGCAACTCCAGCTAGTATGGATAGGTTTGTAAGTCAAAATCAATTTGCTGTTTATGATCAGGGTTCAAGCCAATGGATAGGTTCATTAATGAATCTTAATCCTGGAAATGGTTATAAAACACAACTTACTAATGCGACAGTATTAACATATCCCTCAAATACTACAGCTCCATTAGTTTTAAATGATCCAATAGAAAAAATATTAGAAGAACCAAATTGGGTACCTGTTGGAAATTTACAAAATAATATGCAAATCATTGGAGAAATAGTTTGGAATTTAATAGTCTCTTCAAATCCAAATGATAAAATAGGAGCGTTTGTAGGAAGTGAATGCAGAGGCGTTGCCTATAATAATATCTCAACTGCTAACGGGTACCGATTCTTTTTAACCGTTGGATCAAATCAACAGGCTGGTGAAAATGTAACTTTCAAAGTCTATAATGCTGAATTGGATCAAGTTGATGAAAATCCAGATTATCCTCCCGTAACCTTTCAAAACCTAGCTATTTTAGGCACTATTCAAAACCCATTTACGGTGTGGTCGGCATTACCAGTTGAGATGACAAGTTTTACTGCAAAAGTATCTGAAGATCAGATAGATTTGAACTGGGAAACAAAGACAGAGGTAAACAACTATGGCTTTGAAGTCGAGAGATCAATTACTTTAAATAATGAAAATACAACCTGGCAGAAGATAGGCTTTGTTCAAGGAAATGGAAACAGTAATTCACCGAAGAGTTACAATTTTACTGACAATAATCCGATAGGTGGAAGTAAATTTGTTTATCGTCTAAAACAGATTGATACAGACGGAGCGTACGAATATTCCACCGAGGTTGAAGTCGAGCTATTACCTACGGAGTATGAGTTGTACCAGAATTATCCCAATCCGTTTAATCCGGTGACAAATATAAAATTTTCACTTCCAGTGCAAACTCAATTAAAAATAAATCTATATAATATGCTTGGTGAACTTGTAGCTACAATAGTACAAGGAACATTCGAATCAGGATATCATATGGTAACTCTTAATGCAAGTAATCTCCCAAGCGGTACATACATTTATCGTTTGGAGAGTAGTGAATTTGTTCAAGTTAAAAAATTATTAATTCTTAAGTAGGAGTTATCGATAATATGTATAAGACGTATGAGCAGATTAAAAAAAGAGAAAAGTTAATTAAAAATATTCTTAACATAGTTGGATTGGTTATAGGATTTGCTGGTTTAATTACTCTGTTAAAAATGGCTGAAAAGCTATAATCATATACTGGACGACAACCAATTCAAAAGGCGATCGGTTGGTCGCCTTTTTTATTTAGTTAATTGAGCAAGTAAAACAGCAGACGCTGAAGCAACATTCAACGATTCTGCATTGCCAATTTTCGGTATGCTGATTTTTTTATCACTTAACTTTTCAATTTCTTTTGTTGGACCGTGAGACTCGCTGGAAAGGATTAATATTTTTTTCTTATCACTTCTGTAAGTAAAAACATTTTCACCTTCGAGATCAGCAGCGAGAATTTCATAACCATCTTTTTTCAAAGCATTCAAGTTATCAGAATTTATATTTTCAAAAATGTTTACGTGGAAAACAGAACCCATCGATGACCGGATAACTTTTGGATTTGTATAATCTACTATGTTCTCACTCAATAAAATATTTTTCACACCAAACCAATCACAATTACGAAATATTGTCCCAAGGTTTCCGGGATCAGAAATGTTATCGAGCATCACAATAATTTTATCATCTGAAATTAATTCTGGTGAAAATTCAAGCCCAGGTTTCACAAACACTGCAGCAATTCCTTGCGGCGTTTCAGTATCAGATAATTTTTCAAACTCTTTTTGCTTCAGCGATATAGTTTTCTTTTTCGCTTTTTCCAGCATTTTAATAGTATCTTCGTACTGTTCAGCAAACTTGTTAGTTATAAAGATAACTTCACATTCATAGTTGCTATTAATGCCCTCAAGCACCGATTTCATTCCTTCAACAAGAAATTTCTTTTCTGATTTGCGATGCTTTTTTGTCAGCAGAGAAGAATAATATTGGAGTTCAGATTTGGAGATCATAGAAGTGTATCATAGTCCTGCTTCTTTTCTGATGCCTGACCTTTATCAAGTTCCTGCAGGTATTCGTAAGTATAAATTCCGGTGTTATGACCATCTTTCCATGTAATCTGAATAGCATACTCACCAACAACTTCAATATTCTTGATCAAATACATTTCCGGAGTCATCATTTTTTTTACCGGAGGTCTGTAGGTTTTAAGAAGAACTGTTTCGCCTTTGCATGTAGCGCAGGGACATTCATCTCTCAAATACTTCAATGAAATATTACTTAAACTATCATCCTCCCAGATAATTTCAAGTGAAGATTTATCTTTTAATTTTATTGTTTTGGGTACCATTGTTTTTCCGAAACTATCAATTTTGAATAATCAATTTTAACCAAATAGTTTTTACCATTCAATTGGTCATATATTATTAATTATAGCTTATTTATTTTTAAGCATTGAAAATGGATTATATTCTAATATTAGAAGCAAATGACAATACTTAAATTCTATTGATAAATGAACTTATATTTAGTTGAACTTGTATTATTTATTATCTCCGTGTTTCTGGCAGGATTAATTACTGCTGGAGAGATTGCACTATCATCATTTGGTGAAAATAAGATCGAAGAACTTAAAGAAAGGGGAGATACAATCTGGCAAAAGTTCCATATAGTACACAAAAATCCAGAGCCGTATTATGGAACCATACTTTTATTATACCTGACGTTTATAATTTCTTCTGTTGTATTCGGATTCCTGTTGAGCGCAAAGCTTATCAATCCGGATATAACCGAACCGAGAGTAGGATTTTATGATGATTCGCTCCGGTTAATAATATCACTTATTCTAACAATTATTTTAATCGCTTCATTCCTTACAATATTCAGCTATCTTATTCCAAAAGCACTTGGATTCAAGTATTCAAATTTTCTGGGAAGAGTGTTTGTAATAATTCTGATTCCTATCTCAAAACTCTTTATTGTTCCGGCAAGATTTCTGAATAAAACAAGTGATCTCTTTCTTCTGCCATTCAAGGAAAAAACAAATTTTGCTCAGGCAAAACCATCCGAGGATGAGATACTCGATATTATTGCTGACGGTGTCAAATCCGGAGCGATTGATGAGAAAGAAGAAAAAATAATTCAAAACATAATTGAGTTTAATGATTTGAAGGCCGGAGAAGTAATGGTTCCTCGTACCGAAATGATTTCGATTGATATTAATGAAACAGATGAAACACTACTGCGAAATATTATTTTAAGGGGACACACATTAATTCCGGTATATGAAGATTCGATTGATAATATAATTGGAATACTGCATAGTAAAGATGTTATAAAACTTCTGATAGAGTCTGGCTCGATATCTTCTTTAAAAAGTTTAATAAGACCAGCTTATTTTATTCCTGAAACAAAATTGATTTCTGAAATTCTAACTGAAATGCAGCAGCGAGGTGAACGTCTTGCAATTGTATCGGATGAATATGGCGGAACTGAAGGTGTCATAACGATTGAAGATATTCTTGAAGAAATTGTCGGTGAGATAAAGAACGATGCAATTATTGAACAAAAAGAGTATTATAAATTTCCTGATAATAAATACTTTGTTCTAGGTTCTATGCAGATAACTGATTTCAACGAAGTTTTTACTCTCACACTTCCTGAATCTGATGAATATAATACCGTTGCAGGATTTATAGCAGAACAGTCAGGTAAAATTTTAAGTCTCAATGAAACGGTTGAGTATGGAGGAGTAAAGTTTGAACTGATTAAAAAGATCCGACAAAAAATGGTCCAGTTCAAAATATATTCTGATACGGGTGAGTTTAAGGAAAAAGAAAAGACCGAATAATAATTATAATGAAGATCAAATGAAGAAAATTCTTATACCTGCAGCCCTGTTAATTGTAGTTCTTGCTTACTTCTTTTATCCTGAAACAGTTATCACATTTCCTCCCGGTCTGACAGCACCTGACCAGCCAATACAAGTTAATATTTCTGAGGAAAGATTTTGGATTAAATATGAATTCAACTTCAAAGCATTGGCAGAGTATAAAATAAAAGCAAGAGTATTAAGTAGGAATAATTTTTCCTTGGGAAAAGAGAGTGAAATTTCTCCATTAGATCTTGCTCTTGGCTGGGGACCGATGTCAGATCAAAGTGTAATCGATAAAATTGATATTTCACAAAGTAACCGATGGTATCGCTGGAAAGCAGACGTACTACCGATACCAATGAAAGAGATTAGTTTGAATAGTGCGAATATCCATATCATTCCCAAAGATGAGAGCGTTGAAGATAAATTTGACGAAGTTTACAAAGGAAGCCTGATAGAAATGAAAGGCTATTTGGTTGAAGTTACCACTGAAGATGGCTGGCGGTGGAAAAGTTCACTAAAAAGGGATGACACAGGTGGTGGCAGCTGCGAATTGTTCTGGGTTGAAGAACTTACAATTCTTGATAAATAAATTGAAATGATCAAGTTTTTAATTTGTATAGGTGATTGGAAAGTAATATTTTTGGCACACAAAAAATAAGCTGGTGTAGCTCAGCTGGTAGAGCAGCTGATTTGTAATCAGCCGGTCGGCGGTTCGAATCCGTTCACCAGCTCAAAAACCCTCAAGATGATAAAATTCTGAGGGTTTTTTTAATTTTAAATTGATTCTTAATATTTCTAATTCTGTTTCAGATATAATTGTTTTGGGTCATTTCCCAGGTCAATCCGTACTTGACTAAAAATTTTTTTAATCTATCACTATCATTTGAAGATGCCTTTGATAGGCGTGAAATGGCAAACAGTTTTCTTCCTGCATCAGATAGACTTTTTGATTCTCGACAGACTTTTAAAACACCCTCAATCTGTATTTGTTCAAACAAATCGATTCTTGTTATGTCTATTATATGCCTAAAATTATTTATCAACCTATCCTCAGATTCAATTTTTTCTGTCTTCCATAATGATTTTAATCTTTTAATTTCTTCTTCAAGAATGTCCAGTGTAATCCTTCCTCCAAGTGCAAGTGTGCATAACCTGATGATTGCACCATTCAAATCTCTGAAGTTAGCTAGCCATTTTGCATCTTTTGAAACTGCAAAATTCAGGAATGCATCTCGTGCTTCTTTGTTGAATCGCACTACATCACCTGTTTTATCTGCATACCGGTTTAATTCATAATCGAGATTTGGTTCGATATCTTCAGGACGATCTTTTAATCCCGGCAAATTGAATGTCCAAAGGTTTATTCTTGCAAGTAGATCTTCTCTAAACAATCCATCTTTTACTCTTTGCTGAAGATTTCTGTTCGTTCCACAGATCAATTGAAAATCACTTGTTGATTCTTTGTCTGCACCCACACTAAAAAACTTTTTATCTTCTATCGCTCTTAAAAGCATTACTTGCTCGTCTAGGCCGAGTTCGCCAATCTCATCGAGAAAAACAATTCCTTTATCAGCAGTTTTTAACAAACCAGGTCTGTCGCTGATTGCACCAGTGAATGCACCTTTCTTGTGCCCAAACAAAGCGGACATAGCTGCATCGCCGCGAATTGTTCCGCAGTCTATTTCAACAAATTGACCTTTGACGGAAGCTTTCAACTTTTTAAGTTCATAAATTCTTCTTGCAAGGAAGGATTTTCCAGCTCCAGTCGGACCGGTCAGCAAAATTGGATCCTTAGTTCTTAAGGCGACTAATTCTATTCTATCAATAAGTTCATTAAACTTTTTATTTTTTGTTTCAATCCCGGATTTTAGAAATGCGATATCATCTTTTATTTCTTTCGCAAATCGTGCTGCTATTTTATCATACTTCGATAAATCTAAATCTATGATAGAATAAGTTCCTGCAGCATTTCCGTGAGCAGGAGATGTTTGTATAATATTACCTGGAAATCTTCGTGATTCAGTTAGAAGGTAAATACATATTTGAGCAACGTGGGTACCGGTAGTAATATTGAAAAGATATCGATCCTCCACTTTATGAAAATCAAAGTGCTCGAGGAAATCAAGAAGACCAGTGTACACTTCTTCAAAATCCCATGGATCTTTAAAATCAATTTCATGTGGAATTACCTCTGTTTCAGGAGATACAATTTTAATATCCTCTATAATTCTCTGCAAGGCGAAGATGGTTTGACGGATAAATTAAATGGTATTTATCGATTATTAAATCCTCGTGTTGACAAATTGCAACGGATGGCCGCCATCTTTCCCATCTATCTTGCTTGAAAGATTTATCTAATGTTGTTCCCAACAAACTGAAAAGTATGTTCTTCATAGTTTTATCTTTAAATCTAAAATATTATAGTTAATTATAGTGATTATTAATAATGTCGTCAAGCAGTTAGGTCAAAAATTCCCATAAGTCATTAAAAATAAACCAGTTAAGTTTTCAGCCGAAGTGCTGGCACACTCATTGGCTTATAATTTATGCAGAATTGATATTTGACCGGTCGGCATTATCTGGTTTGAGTAATCAATTATCATTTAATGTTCCGGTTGCGGGTTCTAAAGACGATGTTGAAACTGCACAATGATAGCTCAATTGGAAGAGCAATAGACTAATGATCTATAGGTCGCGGGTTCGATTCCCGCTCATGCACCCTGTAAAGGTGAACTGTTCTTTGGCTTTTTGAGGAAGGATGAGCGATTTAGCAGCAAACAGAAATTATTGGGGAGGCATAATTCTGTTTGCAGCATTAGTATTCTGCCTTGCAGCGTGCGGATACCGCTCTTTAAAAGTTGTGTTGTTGAATTTGAGTTTGCAGATACGATACAACTTTGAATTGCTTAAGTAACGCTCCGCAGAAGAAATGTGTTGAGTTAGTTGTCTTTCTTCAATTAGCCCTTTTAATTAACTGATTAACAAAAATAAAAAGGAGATAAGTCATGTTTGGTAAAAGAAGAATCCTTGCACACGAAAGAGGACTGTACTTTGTGGATGAACAATTTGTTGAAATACTCAACGAAGGTTCATACTGGTTTACAGATCCATTTAAAGATGAAGCACTTGATATTGTTTCTGTAAAAGAGGCGTGGCTTGTCCATAAGGAACTCGAATCAATAATCAAGTCCGATAAAATTAATAAAGATGAATTAGAAGTAATTGATCTAAAAGATAATCAACGTGCAGTCATTTGGATTGACGGAAGATTTGACAGAATTCTTTACTCTGGTATTTATGCTCTTTGGAAAGTTGGTCGTGAAGTTTTAGTGGAAGTGATCGATGTTAAAAGCCCACAATTTGTCCATGAAAAACTGGATATAATTATGGATGCAGGTGCATCGAAAGCTGTACTAAATGAATTCATTGTAGAAGACAACCATATTGGTCTGTACTTCGAGAATGGAAACTTCATAGGGAATCTCAAACCAGGCAGATATGCATTCTGGATAGGTATTTCCAAAGTAAAACTTTATCAGGTAGATCTGAGAGTAAAGTCAAGCGATATTTCCGGACAAGAAATTATGACTGCTGATAAAGTTTCTTTAAGACTAAATACCCTTGTTAACTACAGAATTGTAGATGCATACAAATCTGTATCAATGGTTGAAGATTCTACTCAGGCACTCTACAGAGAAGCTCAGCTTGTTCTTAGAGAAGTAATCGGAACAAGAGAACTTGAAGCGATACTTGCTGAAAAGGACTCTGTTGCGAAAGAGCTTGAGGAAAGACTAGCAGCAAGAATGATTAAGTACGGTATTGAGGTTCTGAGTCATGGAATCAGGGATATAATTCTTCCTGGTGATATGAAAGAGATACTGAACAAAGTTATCCTTGCTAAAAAAGAAGCAGAGGCAAATCTCATCTCCAGAAGAGAGGAGACTGCCGCAATGAGAAACCAGGCTAATACTGCTAAAATGCTCGAGAGCAATCCAGTACTTATGAAGCTCAAAGAGCTGGAAGTTCTTGAAAAGATCGCTGCAAGAACTGACCTGAAAATTATGCTTGGTGATAAAGGGTTAACTGACAAAATTGTTAACTTACTTTAAGTATGAAAAAGCTCATTGAAATAGATGGTTCATTCGGAGAAGGAGGCGGCCAGATTCTCAGGTCGTCTCTTTCCTTATCAATGTATACTCAATTTCCGGTAGTTATTAAGAATATAAGAGCCGGAAGAAAAAAGCCCGGCTTAATGAGGCAACATCTCACTGCAGTAAAAGCTGCCGCAGAAATTTGTGATGCTCGAGTTCGAGGTGCTGAAATTAGTTCTTTGAAATTATACTTTGACCCCGCAAAAATTAAATCCGGTAATTACAATTTTGATATTGGAACTGCAGGAAGTACAACTCTTGTGCTTCAAACTGTTGTTCCCGTTCTTATGCTTGCGAATGGTGAATCGAACATTAGTTTAGGCGGTGGAACCCATAATGAATTTTCTCCGCCAGTAGATTTTCTGAATTATTCTTTTTTTAACCAGTTGAGAAAAATGGGACCTGTAGTAAATATTAATATCGGGAAATTCGGATTCTTTCCGGTAGGAGGTGGAAAGATTGATGTAAATGTTAAACCTGTTAAAGAACTGAACCAGATCGAAATCATTGAAAAAGGATCCCAGCTGAACAGGAAAGCAATTGCATACTCCTCACTAATTCCGGAAAGCATTGGTAAAAGTGAGATGAAGATCATTCAAAAAAAGCTGGGTTGGAATGAAGTAAACTGCATAGCAAAAATGGTTGATTCGCCAGGACCGGGAAATGTTATCATTCTCATCGATGAAAATGATAATTCAACAGAAACCTTTACCGGATTCGGAAGAAAAAATTATAAGTTGAAAAATGTAATCGATGATGTATTAAGAGAATATTCTGAATATGTGGACGCTGATGTTCCGGTGTATAAATATCTGGCTGATCAATTGATAATCCCGATGGCACTTGCTGGTGGCGGAAGTTTTATTACGACTGAACCAACTTTACATACAATGACAATCATTGAGGTTGTGAAAAAATTTTTAGCAATAAATATCAGCGTCGATAAAATTAATGAGAAGCAATATCAGATAAGAATTGGTGATAAAGCTTGAATAAAATTAATTGAACAGTAGCTCAATGGTGAAGCGCCCGGCTGTTAACCGGAATGATGCAGGTTCGAGTCCTGCCTGTTCAGCAGAGAATCAATTTTTCAATCCGTCGGTATAGTGTTTAACGGAACCAGCACGTAAGTCTTCCAAACTTGAAGTGAGGGTTCAACTCCCTTTACCGACTCAATAGTTCTGTGGTGCAATGGTAAGCACATTGGGCTTTGAACCCAAAGATGTAGGTTCAAATCCTGCCGGGACTGCAAAATATGGAAAGGTAGCTCAGCAGGTAGAGCAAGCGGTTGAAGCCCGTTGACTGCGTGGGTTCGATTCCTACCCTTTCCACTAATCATTTGGCGGGTTTGAGCAGCGGCAGCTCATCAGTTTCATAAGCTGAAGGTCATTGGTTCGAATCCAATACCCGCTACCCTACGGAAGCATAATTAGTAAATGCACCCGGCTTATATCCGGGAGATAGTGGGTGCGAATCCTACCCGTAGGACTTTATCGTTCTTAGATAGATTGATTTAAAAATTTTTAAGATAGGTATTCATTTCCTTTAACGACATTATTATGGTGTTTGTGGTGTAATGGCAGCATAATTGGCTGTGACCCAATAGGACTAAGTTCAAATCTTAGCTCACACCCTGAATGCAAGTATGGTGGAATTGGTATACACGGTAGTCTTAGAAACTACTGCCCTTGAGGGCTTGAAGGTTCGAATCCTTCTACTTGTACGAATGCCTTCGAAGCATTACAGGTTGATGCACCGGTTTTGTAAACCGGAGAACAGGGTTCGAATCCTTGCGTTGGCTCAAGTCGTTATCGTCTAATGGAAAAGATACCCGCTTACGAGTCGGGGGATTAAGGTTCAAATCCTTATAACGATTCCAACGCTCTCTTAGCATAAAGGATAATGCAGCTGTCTTCTAAGCAGTTAGATGTGGGTTCGATTCCTGCAGAGAGTACTTAAAGACATTATTCCACCGTAGCATAAAGGAGCAATGCTTTCGGCTTTTAACCGAAATGATGTAGGTTCGAATCCTATCGGTGGGACAATTAAATATTAATAGAATATCTATAAAAGTGATGTGTAGTGTAACGGAAACACACCTGACTGTCTATCAGGAGTCGGGGTTCAAATCCCACACGTCACGCAATAAAATTTTATAATTGGAATTTTTAATAGATAATACGTTTACTAAATTATATCTGTGTGTGACGGGAATTGGTTATCCGTGCCGGTTTGGAGCCGGGAAAATGTAGGTTCGAGTCCTACCACACAGACAATAAAGTATTAAAGAGGAAAACTATGAAATGGATCAAAGAAGATGAAAATCTTAAAATACCGATAAAATCCTGGTGCGAAACACTTGAACTAGGTGCACTTGAACAGGCTGAAAATCTTGCTAATCATCCTGTTACTTTAAATCATATTGCGTTAATGCCCGATGCTCATGTCGGATATGGAATGCCGATTGGTGGAGTTATTGCAACCGAAAATGCAATCATACCGAATGCAGTCGGTGTTGATATTGGATGTGGAATGGGTGCAGTTAAAACCAATTTTCCTGCAAATGATTTAACTGATAAATCTTTAATTAGAAAAATCCTTAATGATATAAAAGCAAATGTACCGGTCGGTGAAGGAAATGCACACAAACATCCACACTCATGGGATGGGTTTCCTGCTTACTTAAAAACTCTTGGTATTGGTGAAGAAGTTGATGACTTCAAGAATCCAAAATTGCCAGCATGGTTGGATAAAGCTACCTGGACATTAGCATTCAAAAATCTTGGAACTTTAGGCGGCGGAAATCATTTTATTGAAATGCAAATTTCACAGGATGGATACCTCTGGCTGATGCTACATTCAGGTTCAAGAAATATTGGTAATAGGATCGCCTCATATTATCATAAACTTGCTCAGGAAATAAATGATAAATACAATGATGAACTACCGGATAAAGATCTTGCATTTTTTAGAACAGAGATGGATGAAGGAAATGATTACATTAGAGATATGAATTTTGCTCTGGAATATGCAAGAGAAAACAGAAGATTAATGATGGAAGAATTTAAACAAGCCATTCTAATAAATCTTGGTGATGTAAATTTTCTTGAAGAAACAAATATCCATCATAATTACGCAGCATTGGAAAATCATTTTGAAAAATCCGTTTGGATTCATCGGAAAGGTGCAACATCTGCTAAGAAAGGTGAGAAGGGAATAATTCCCGGTTCGATGGGGACTTCTTCTTACATTGTTGAAGGATTAGGTAATGAAGAATCTTTTCAATCCTGTTCTCACGGTGCCGGCAGAAAAATGGGAAGAATGGATGCTTGCAGAAATCTTACTGCAAAAGAATGCGATAAAGCAATGGGTGACGTTGTATATGATCGATGGGGTAAACTCAAAAAGTTTGGAAAGAAAATAAATGGTGGGGAATTGTTTGATCTTGGTGAGTCACCTCTTGCCTATAAAAACATTGATGAGGTAATTCAATCTGAATTAGATCTTATAAAACCTATCGTTAAACTAAGACCACTCGGTGTTGTTAAAGGATAGAATAATAATTTGGGTTAAATCCGAATACTTAATCGAAGACAAATTCTGACCAGAAAATCCCGAGATTGATTTTTGCTGGTCAGATTTTTTTGTCTAAAAGGATATTTAGCTTAATGCAAATATGATTAAGCTTGCACCCACTCCGGAACCAACAAAAGTGGTTTCCAGAAATACTAAGCAAAGGATCATAGCGAGTTTCATTTATACTCCAATCTTTATTTGCCTCACTTGGAATGATAAAAGAAAGTGCTCCTCTTTGAAGAGCAATTAAAATTTATTTATTTGCGAGGGAAAGGTTAAAAGGTTTATGACACACTTATAAAAATTTGCCCTCTTGCTATTCCTTAAATAATCATTTATTAGAATAGAATCAAGTTGTGGTATGAATAAAAATATTTTTCTTTAGTCAACAAATTTTGTTCCCCGACAAAAAAGGCAGTTGGCTACTCAAAACCTAACCGGATCCCTCATTCAAAGAACCCAATTAAGCTACCCTACATCATCTCTTCTTTAGTAGAATTGATGTCTCTGACCTTTACAAGTAGTCAATTAACTCCCTTTATTCTGGTAAATTTTAGATTAAATTAGAAGAAAATTAAATAAAACCGCCAGTTTTCGATGGCATTTTAATTGTCAGTAAGTGTTAATTTTTAGATTAACAAACTAATCTCACAACATATGGTGGACTAATGAAAAATTTATTTACAATTAAATCAGGAAACTTGATCTTGCTGATTTGCCTTCTATCTGCATCAGTTTCTTTAGCTCAATTCAATGACTATACGGTTAAAATTGGTTTACAGGCAAATGGAATTTTGCCTGATACAGAATTCGATAAGGAGAATAAGCCGAAAGATCCTGAATATAAGTTTTCGGGGCTGGGAAGGCTTTTTATAAGATTTGAATTCTTTACGCCGGTTGTCGAAATGGAAGCAGGTGGAGGATTTGGAAGACTCGCGGGCATAGATACAGCAAAAAATAATTGGTGGACTTATATGATTCCATTAGATCTAAGAGTCATATTAAGTCCGTTTGATATGGATGTTTGGAGTCCATATTTATATGGTGGTGTTGGTGCAATGTACTTTAATAATGATGATCCGCCTAGCGATGCATTTAACAATGGGAAAGAAGAAGGTTGGACAACAATATTCCCTGTTGGTGGTGGTTTTGAAGTAGCACTCTCCGAGGCAATAACATTAGATTTTTCAGGTGGGTACACTTTTTCACTATCTGATGATTTAAATAA
The DNA here is from genome assembly GCA_016716565.1 of bacterium. Classification (NCBI taxonomy): domain Bacteria; species bacterium. The sequence continues at coordinate 136,459 of JADJWC010000002.1, read as the reverse complement.
ATATGATAATCAGAATTTAGCAAACTCTGAGGGTAACTATGATGGTTATTATAGTGCAGGTATAGGACTAATTTTTGTTAATGGCAGCGGTTCGTCGGATAAAGACGGTGATGGATTAACGAAGAGGGAAGAAAAGGAACTTGGTACTGATCCGGATAATCCAGATACTGATGGCGATGGTTTGAAAGATGGAGAAGAAGTCAGGACTTACATGACCAATCCTTTAAATACAGATTCAGATACTGACGGTTTAACCGATGGTGAAGAAGTAAAAACTTATTCCACTGATCCAAACAAATCAGATACAGATGCAGATGGACTTTCTGATAACCTGGAAATCAAAACTCACAATACAGATCCGCTGAAAGCTGATACAGATGGTGATGGTTTAAATGATGGAGATGAAATTAATGTCTACAAAACCGATCCGCTCAAAGTAGATACAGATAGCGATACAATTTCAGACAGTGATGAAATAAATCTTTACAAAACAGATGCTTTGAATCCTGATACGGACGCTGATAATTTGAAAGATGGAGAAGAAATAAATATGTATAGAACTGATCCATTAAAGGCAGATACAGACGGTGGAACTGTTGATGATTTCACAGAAGTTAATCGTGGTACAAATCCTTTAAATCCTGAAGATGATGTAGTGAAAATGGATGTACCAATTGTACTTGAAGGAATTACTTTTGAAACAGGAAAATCTGACATTACACCTGAATCTGAAATTGTTCTACAAGGTGCGCTAAAAACAATGCAGACTTATTCAGATATTATCGTCGAGATAAGTGGTCACACTGATGACGTTGGTAGTGCATCAAGTAATCAATCACTTTCACAACGAAGAGCTGATTCAGTAAGATTCTGGTTGATCAGTAAGGGAATTCAACCCGATAGAATAATTTCAAAGGGATATGGCGAAGAATTTCCGAGAGTGCCGAATGCATCACCTGAAAATAGAAGAATGAACAGAAGGATTGAATTTAAACGAATCAGATAATAACGTTAATGACTTATTGCGAGCCCCTCATCTTACGAGGGGCTTTTTTATAGTAATCTACTTAAAAGTTTTCTTGCGAACAGTCACTTGTTCTAATCTTTTCATATTTACCTCTACACCGATACCCGGTTTAGTTGGAACATCCATTGTTCCGTCCTTATTAACTGTGAATTCTGGTTCAACAATATCTTCTTTGTAGTATCTTTTACTTGCAGAAATATCTCCGGGCAAAGTAAAGTTTGGAAGAGAAGCGAGAGCAACATTTCCTGCCCGTCCAATTCCTGATTCAAGCATTCCACCGCACCAAACAGGAATATTTTTAGATGCACAGTAATCGTGTATTAATTTTGATTCAGTAAATCCTCCAACTCGTCCTGGTTTTATATTGATTACTCTGCAGCTGTCAAGTTCAATTGCAGCACGAGTATCGTCGAGCGAATGAATACTTTCATCAAGACAAATTGGGGTTTTAAGTTCCCGCTGAAGTTTTGAGTGATCATAAATATCTTCGTATCCAAGAGGTTGTTCAATTAACAGAAGATGATAGCTATCCATTTCTTTGAACAAATTAATATGTTTTAATTCATAAGCTGAATTAGCATCAACTTGAAGAAGAATTTCCGGGAATTCTTTTCTCAATGCTTTAACGTACTGAATATCATTCCCCGGAGAAATTTTTATTTTAATTCTTTTATAGCCTTCATCAAGATAAGCACTAACTTTATTGATAAGTTCAGATTCGGAATTTTGTATACCAATGCTTACACCAACCTCAACTTTATCTTTAGTCCCCCCGAGCATTTTTGAAAGCGAAATATTTTTTGATTTTGCAAAAACATCCCACAATGCTGCTTCAAGACCGGCTTTTGCCATCATATGTCCACGAACTTTTGAGTAAAGAGAAATTGCTTCATCGATACTTCTGATATCTTTTCCAAGAATTGATGGGATAAGAAAATCCTGAAGAATGTGCCAGGCAGTCTGAACTGTTTCGTAAGAATAAAAAGGAGTTCCTTCAGCTACCGATTCGCCCCAGCCAGTAATTCCTTCTGCATCAATTCTAACCATAATATGTTCTTCATCATATTCAGTTCCCATTGATGTTGTAAAGGGAGAAACCAATTCCATTTTGGTATGACGGAGTTCAATTCTTTCGATTTTCATTTGATTAAATAATTTGTTTTAAGGTTTTGGAGTAGCGATAAAATTTATTCCGGCGGGAACATTCTTCAAATCGATACTATATGCTTCACAATCGTAATTTAATTCTTTTAGAATCTTTAATGCCTGTGCGGATGAGTTCTGATAATCGCCGCCAAGCTCAATGTAAATAGTTGGTTTGTCCCTGGAAATAAGTTTCCTTGCGCCATTTAAAACCTGCGGTTCAAAACCTTCAGTATCAATTTTTATGAATGATACTCTTCCAGAAATATTTTCAGAATATTTATCGAGTGTTGTGATCTGAATTTCTTCACTGAGTGATCCAGTTTCAAAATCAGTTACAATCGAAGTTAGACCTGTTTGCTTTGGATTGTAATGAATTGTTGTGACTCCTTCTGATTCTCCAAGTGCGAAATTTACAATAGTAACATTTTGAAGATAATTTTTCTGAACTGTGGATTCGAGTTTTGCTTTAAGTCTTTTTGATGGTTCGAAGGTATAAATGTTTCCTGTATTCCCAACTAGTTCATTTAAAATCAAAACGAAGAAACCAAGATTACCGCCAACATCAATTACAGTATCACCCGGCTTGATAAAATTTTTAACTTTTTGTATTTCTTCTGAAAACATTTTATCCCAGAAAGCATGATATAGAATTTCGCCTCTATCGCCACCGCCATAAAAAATAAATTTATATTTCCCATGATCAATAATTAACTCACCTTTTTTAAGTGCTTTCTTTGTGTTCAGCTTAAAAGAGATCAAGAGGCATTTTGATTCGAAGCTTAGCTTGTCTGAAATTATTTTAAGGGTTGGAATCAACCCCCTGACTCTCAAGCTGGATAAAAATTTATTTAAATATTCTGTCAACTGGGCTCGATAATATAAATTTGTAGATTATTAAAGGTTATCGCCAATCGAAATTTAATGATTTTAAATAAGAGAAGAGGATTGGATGTTTAATCAGAACGGAAATTCTTCCTTATAGTCTATTTCCTGTTGAAGCCTTTCCTGCGGTGCGGCTTTTGCAATCTGATGTATTTCATTTCCTTCAACATAAATCGCTTTATAAGGAATAGTTGGACAGGCATATTCACAAGCTCCGCAGCCGACACAATATTCATTTGTAACTTCGGGAATTTTTATGTTGTTCTTGTATGGGACCATAATCACAGCCTTCGTCGGGCAATGTTCAGAACAAGCACCACATTCCGTTCCTTCAGTTTCAACGATACAATTTTCTTTTACAAAAATTGTTTTCCCAATCTGATCTTTTGTTTTCTCTTCAACTGTTATAGGAAGAAGCGCTCCTGTTGGACAAACTTCAGTGCATCTGATGCATTCAAATGTGCAGTAAGCTGCAGAGTTATCCAGAAAAGGCTGGAGTATATTAAAGAAACCATGTTCAAGAAATAATGGCTGCAAAACGTGAGTCGGGCAGGCAGCAACACAGAGATGACATGCTGTACAATTACTATAATAATGTTCTACACTTCCTGAACCTGGTGGTGAAGGATAAACATTTTTAAATACAGGAACTGTACTTTTCTTTTTGGGAATGACTTTAACCTGTGCTTTTAAAAAGTCAGATAATCCGATTACTCCGATAACAAGCCTTGTGAAGAATTTTCTTTTATCAATATCAATTTCTTTTTTTTCTTTTAGTAATATTGATTGTAGCGATTTTTTATATACAATTCCATTCGAAGGGCAGGCAGTGAAGCAATTAAAACAGTTGACGCATCTATCGTAATCAATCTTTTTATTTTCGTTATCTATACATCCTGCCTTACATACAGTTTGACAAACGCCACATCCAGAACAATCTGTCTCATCAATTTTTATCTTAAACAGAGAGAATCTTGAAGTTAGTCCAAGGAATGTTCCTAAAGGACAGATAGTGTTGCAAAATAATCTTCCTTTTGTGAAAGACATTATTCCAATTGTTAAAAGAATAATTGATGAAAAAGAAATTGCAATCCAGCTTAATGCTTTCAACTCGATTGGATATACTCTGTAAATATTGAATTGTTCAAGAGTGAGAGCTGCTAAATTATTAAATGGAATCAGAAGCACACGAAATAGGTTTGAGAATATTTTCCCTGCAAGGCTAAAAGGATCGAGCAGATTTAATAATATCAAGCTACCACTAAATAGAGATAAAATTGTTGCAGTCAGAATACTATATTTCAGCAGTTTGAAGTCTCTGAGCATCTGAAAAAATTTATTCTTGTTGAAAGTCAGTGCGACTCTTGAAATAATATCTTGAAGAGTTCCAAGCGGACAAACGCTGGAACAGTAAACTCTCCCAAATAAAATGGTAGCTATTAAAACGATGATAAAGCCAGAAGCAATCAGTGAGAATTGGTTGAAAAATTTAACAGTAGATGGAACGAACTGAAAGTAAAGCACATAAGGCGTTAATCGCGCAGGAATTATATGTATGATGTCTAGAAATAATAAAAGAGTAGTCACAAAGAAAAGAAGAGCAACATAAACCCTGATCTTCTTTAATTTAGAAAAGTTCATATTTACAGGATGATTCTATTGATATTTAGTTTTGATAAATCCTTTTGTCCGAGTTTCATCTCAGCAGCAAGCTTAATATATGAAATGTTCTCCGGTTCCGATCCAAAAAGTTTAGATGCAGCTGCATCTGCTGCAACTATGTCTGTTGATATTATCTGGGATTTCATCAACACGACATCAGCTTTGGAAACGCCGCGTGGTCCGTTTCTCTTCAACACATAATATGCATCAATAATATTCAAATCTGGTTTTTTGAAGGAGGTGAAATCCGCGATGCATTGGTGTAAGTTATTTCTGTGCCAGTAACCCCTGTCCCAAACGTTTCCCATTAAGTTTTTCATTGCGATAGTAAGATCAGTTGAGGAGTGATGTTTGAGGATTGGAACATTAATGAAAATATCTGAATCAAGAATCAGCTCGTGAACTTTGGTGTTGGTAAGTTTCTTCCCTTGCTTGACCTCAACAGATTGATAATACCTTTCACTATCTCCCGAAACAATTTTACCGCCGGCATCCTTAACTGCTTTTTCAATTCCACTGTTGGAATAACATCTTTTCCAATCGTCACAGGTATTATCGAAAACATACACTTCCTTTGCTCCTGCTTCGTAACAATGTTGCACGATTCGTTTTACCAAAACAGGATTTGTATTTCCTGCTCGCTCTGGACTTACGTCCCATCCGATATTCGGTTTAACAACGACTTTCTGCCCCTTTTTAACAAATGCTTTCATTCCACCAAGAGATTCGATGGCTTTATCAAACATAGAATCGGGTTCGCCGCCTTTGATAGCAACGAGGACATAGTTTTTTGAGAGGAGCGAAGTTTGTGAAGCAAATAGATTGGAATATTTTCCTAATGAACTGGCAGATCCAACTAATATTCCTGCCTGTATACTTTTCTTAATGAAATCTCTGCGGTCCATATTAGTCTCAGCTTAATGAGAAAATTATTTTTATTATTATGAAAATTAATAATTTCTAATCAAAGTATTATTGACTAATTACTAGGTGTATACTTTGATTGGAAAAGCTTAATTTTACATTGTTAATATTAATTGGAGAATTAAATATGGATAATTCGGCATTGCACCCATTCTCTGTTTCAAAAATTAAACTTATAGTATTCGATATAGTTGCATTAGCGGCAATATACCTTGTCCCGCCAATCTCTCATTTATTCAACTTCCCAGTTTATTATTTAGAGCCGATGCGCATAATGTTAATACTTGCTATCTCTCACACAAGCAGGAAAAACGCTTACCTGATTGCATTAACACTTCCTGTTTTCTCATTTCTGATTTCTGCACATCCATCCTTGATAAAAACTACTCTTATTACTAGCGAACTTTTACTGAACGTCTGGTTATTCTTCTTTCTGTCTGAAAGATTATCGAACAAAATGTTCGGTATGATGGTGAGTGTAGTTTTAAGTAAGATATTTTATTATTTGATTAAGTATTTGCTTATTAGCTCAGCTTTTATGAGTGGAAATTTAATCAGCACACCGATTTATTTTCAGTTGGTGGTTATAATAATATTAAGTGTATATATTTATTTGTTTAGCAAGAAAAACACGATTGGTTAGTGTACTAGCTCTAATTAAGTACACATTTCCACAAAATAACTAATCCACCTTGTCTCTCTGATACAATACCTTTAATTTTTCATATCAATAAATACTTTTTTCCAAAGCTTCATTAAAAAGAGATATAAATGCAAGATAAACTAATCGAATGTGTCCCTAATTTTTCTGAAGGACAACGACCTGAAATAATAAAACAAATAACAGACGAAATTGAAAAAGTAGAAGGAGCAAAACTGCTCGATGTAGATCCTGGTTTTGATATGAACCGGACAGTTGTAACTTTTATTGGTCCACCCGAAGCTGTGAAACAGGCTGCATTCAACTCAATAAAAAAAGCTGCAGAACTGATTGATATGAGCAAACACAAAGGTTCGCATCCACGAATGGGTGCAACAGATGTTTGTCCGTTTGTTCCGGTTACAGGAGTTACAACTGAGGAATGTATTGAACTTTCAAAAGAAGTAGCAAAGAGAGTTGGAGAAGAACTTCATATTCCAGTTTACCTTTACGAAAAATCTGCTGCTAAACCGGAAAGAGAAAATCTTGCAAAAATCAGGCAAGGTGAGTACGAAGCGCTCGAAGAAAAATTAAAAAAACCTGAATGGAAACCAGACTTCGGTCCAGCAAAATTTAATGCAAAAGCTGGGGCAACAGTTATCGGAGTGAGAGAATTTTTAATTGCTTATAATATCGATCTGAATACACGTGAAGTAAATCATGCCACCGATATTGCATTTGAAATAAGAGAAAAGGGAAGATCAGCACGCAGAACTAACAACGGAAACTTTTATTACAAGAGTGAAGACATTCTGAAATATGAAAAAGGAAATTATCCCTGCGGCGATTGTGACTTCAATGGAAAAACATTAAATGAAACGATTGATCATTGCAAAGTTAAACATCAATACGATCTTGCTGATATTCTTGAACAACACGGAATAAATCCTGAAAAGCCTGAAGGTCAGTCAGTAAAAAAGCCGGGGAAGTTTAAATTCACGAAAGCAATAGGATGGATGGTTCCGAAGTACGACCGCGCACAGATTTCTATTAACCTGACCAACTACAAAGTGACTTCAATGCACGATGTTATTGAAGAGACCAGAAAGCTTGCAATGGAAAGAGGACTTGTCGTTACGGGAAGTGAAATTGTTGGAATGGTTCCTTATCCCGCTTTGCTGGAGACAGGAAAATTTTATCTTAGGCAGCAGCATCGTTCGGTTGGAGTTCCGGTTAGAGATATTCTGAACACTGCTGTTCAGTCACTGGGATTGAATGATGTGTCTGAATTCAAAATTGAAGAAAGAGTTTTAGGACTTCCTAAAAATCTTGAAACAGCATTAGTTGAAATGAAACTAACAGATTTTATTGATGAAGTCTCACGCGAATCACCTGCACCCGGTGGTGGCTCAATTGCGGCTTTAGCTGGTGCTTTGGGTGCTTCATTGTCATCTATGGTGAGCAACCTGACCGCAAATAAAAGAGGAAGCGATACTGTTGACAAAATTCTTAATGATGCTGCGGAACAATGCCAACAGATTAAAGAAGAATTAGTGAGAGCCATTGATGAGGATACAAATGCATTCAATACTTATATGAATGCTCGCCGGCTTCCAAACAAGACTGCTGAGGAAAAGAAAGCTAGAGAAGAAGCAATGCAAGCCGGATTGAAACAAGCAGTAATGGTCCCTCTCAACACTGCAAAGCAAAGTTACCGTGCAATTGAAATCGCAGAAGATGTTGCCAAAAATGGAAATCCGAATTCAATTACAGACGTTGGTGTCGGTGCACAGAGTGCTTACACAGGCGTTCTTGGCGGAATTTATAATGTGCTTATTAATCTTAAAGATATTAAAGACCAGAAGTTTGTTGATGAGATGAGAAAAACTTGTGCTGAGTTGAAACAACAGGCACAAAAGAAATTGGGTGAAGTTTTATCTTACGTCGAAGCTAAACTCTGATAGAGAAGTCCGAAAAAATAATGTCAATCAATATTCAATTCTGAAATATGCCCGAATAAACAGTTGTCATTGTTAACAAAAGTTGCGCCTTGCAGTTTTTCCTTCCTATATTCATGATAGAATTTTACTCCTTCAATTAAATTAACAAATTCAATTGCGCTGGTTGTAACACTTGAATTCAATTATTATTTCTGTTGGAAGACTGGCTTCTCTTTTTATCTTACTGGTGAATTTCACAATTCATTCGCAGGGGAATTATGCGGACACAAACTGGCCGGAACCAATCTTTGAACACTTTACATTAGCTGACGGATTACCTGAAAATACTGTGTTGTCAATTTTCCAGGATCATCTTGGTTATCTATAGACACATCTAGTGTAGTGCCAAACTGGGTAAATTGTATACTTCAGGTAAAAGATGGCAATTTTTTAATTGGAGCTAATAGTGGTTTATACTTATTTAATATAGTTAAGGAAAAATTCAGTCGTATTTATTATAATAAATCTGTTCTTTCGAAAGGGGTTAGTTCTATTTCCTATGATAAGTTATCGGGAAATATTTACGTAGGTACTGAAAACAGGATATTAATTTATGATAAGGAGAAAGAACTCCTTACAGAAGATGATCGTATTAATAATCTGATTTCATCCATTGGTACAATCAATTCTTTTCTCCAAGCAAGAGATGGAATATTATGGATTGGACATTCATTGGGAGTAACAAAATTAGACTTGCGAAGTTTAAATTCTAAACACTATCAACTAACTCCCTCAATAAATTATAGAAATGATAATTATGTTCGGAAAATGGTCGAAGACGATCATGGATTTCTCTGGTTAATATTTGGATCTATAGAGTACTCCGGTCTTGTGATTTTTGATCCAGCTAGTGAGAATTTTAAACTCATTGAATATCATCCGGAATATCAGTTTAGTATTAGTAACCCCAATTTATTACAATCAATTTTCAAAGATAAAACCGGGATAATTTGGATCGGTTCTTATTTCAGTGGATTGAATAAATGGGATGGGAATAAATTTAAGTTTAAACGTTTTAATCGAGCTATTAATAAAAGTGCTGATAAAGATTCCAAAGTAGTTAAGTGTATTATCGAAGACTCAACAAGGACAATATGGTTTGGCACTAAGCTCGGCCTCAATAGTTTTAATAGAAAATCAGGTGAATTTAAGAATTTCAAATTTGATAATAATAAGTATGATAATACAGTAACGTTTATTTGTAGAGAGAAATCTGGAGTTTTCTGGCTTGGTACATCTTATAGGGGAATAGTAAGATTTGATCTGGCAAGTAATAAGTTGAAATTCTATTCAAATAATCCTGATAATCCTGAATCAATCAGTAATAACATAATTCGTAGTATGTTGCCAGATGGTGATGATATCCTCTGGATTACAACACGTGGTGGCGGTATAAATAAATTCAATAAGAAAACAGGTAAATTCCTGAAATATCTTCCAGATGAAAATGATAAGCAAGGTATTGGTGATAACAGAGTGGAAGGTATTATTCGTGCTCGTGATGGTTTTATTTGGGTCGCAAGTCAAGGTAATGCAGGGCTCAATAAATTTGATCCATCCACTAATTCATTTAAATCATTTAGGTTTGCTAATGGTAATGAACTTGTTGTACTTGCAATTTATGAAGATCAGTGTGGAAATCTCTGGGTCGGGACTTATAATCAAGGTATTGCTTTATTTGACAGAGATTCAGAATCCTTTATTTCTACCATTAAGCTAGGTAATAATTTGGTTAGGTCGATATTAGAAGATAACAACGGCAATTTATGGATTGGTACAGATTACGGATTATCAATGTTGAATACCTCTACGCATACTGTAAAAAACTACACGACCTCAGAAAATTTTGAAGGCGATAGGTTTGCAGTCAATAGTGCTTTTAAAAATTCAAATGGAGAAATGTTGTTTGGTACTGCTGATGGATTTATTCTGTTTCATCCAGATAATATAAAAGACGATCCGGTTCCTCCGCAAGTTGTCATCAGCAATGTGTCTCTCTTTAACAGACCTGATGAAAAATTGGAGTATGATGGATTGATAACGAACGTTAAAGAATTAAATCTTTCTTATGATGAAAACGATCTTCGATTTGATTATGTAGGATTGCATTATGCAGATCCTTCAAGAAACAAGTATATGTACAAGTTGGAAGGATATGAAGAAGAATGGATTGATGCAGGAACTCAAAGAAATGCAACTTATACAAATCTTGATGCAGGCGAATATGTTTTCAAAGTTAAGGCCTGTAATCTCGATGGTGTCTGGAATGAAGATGGTGCATCAATTAAGATTATAATTTCGCCGCCTTTTTGGGCAACATGGTGGGCATACACGTTTTACATTTTATTCGTGCTAAGCATTTTTTATGCAGTGAGACGATACGAAATGAACCGACTAAGATTAAAAAACCAGGTTAAGCTTGATGAAGTGAAATTGCAGGAAAGAGAAGAAACAGATAAAATGAAATCACGTTTCTTTGCAAATATTTCTCACGAGTTCAGAACACCGCTTACTTTGATTCTTGGTCCGATTGATAAACTAACTTCCGATACTCCGGCAGATGAAATTGAAAAGCTTACGGGAATTATCAGGAGAAATGCTCACCGCCTGATGAATCTTATAAACCAGCTTCTTGATCTTTCCAGACTGGAAGCAGGCAAGCTGAAAATTAAAGCATCGAAGAGTAATATCGTTCCTTTTGTAAAAGGAATTGTAATGTCTTTTGAATCTCTTGCAGAGCGGAAAGACATTAATCTTAAGATAGAATCGGAACAAGATACCATTGAGCTTTACTTCGACAAAGAAATGATGATAAAAATTCTCACTAACCTTCTTTCGAATGCATTCAAGTTTACGCCTGAAGGTGGGAGTATAACGGTGGGTATCTATTCACCCACCCCTAAATCCCCTCCGGAGGAGGGGACTTCAAAAAGATCGTTATCCCCTCCATTGGAGGGGCGAGGGGTGGGTCAAACAAAGGTAACAGAATTTATTTGTATTTCTGTTCGTGACACCGGCATTGGAATATCCGAAGATGAACTGCCGAAACTGTTTGACAGGTTTTACCAGGTTGACAGTTCACAGACAAGAGAATATGAAGGTTCAGGATTAGGTCTCGCTTTAATTAAGGAACTCATCGAATTGCACAACGGAAGTATTCGTGTGAATAGTAAAGTCGGCGATCCCGACAAAGTCGGGACAAGCGGCAGTGAGTTTATTGTTGAATTTCCGTTGGGAAGAAATCATCTGAAAGATGATGAAATAGTTGAGAGCTCTGTTCAGGAACTCGAAAATATTTACATTGATGAATCTGTATTTACGAAGAAAACTGAGTTGGTAACTGGAGATATTGGTAACGACCTAAGAGAAAATAAAAATCTGATTCTGCTTGTTGAAGATAACCGTGATGTGCGTGAATACATTAAAGACGTTCTCAATAGCCATTATAAAGTTGAAGAAGCTGTTAACGGTCAGCAGGGACTTGAGAAAGCAAAAGAAATTATGCCTGATCTGATAGTGAGTGATGTAATGATGCCAGAAATGGATGGGATAGAATTCTGCAGAATAATTAAAACAGAATTTCTCACTTCACATATACCTGTTATCCTTCTAACTGCTAAAGCATCACACGATAATAAAATAGAAGGGCTTGAAACCGGCGCTGATGATTACCTTATAAAACCATTTGATGCAAAAGAGCTTCTTACACGAATTAAAAATCTTATCGAGCAAAGGAGGAGACTAAAAGAAAAATTCGGTAAGGATATTCATCCACGACCGGAAAGAGTAACAACAAATCCTCTTGATGATGAGTTTCTTAAAAAAGCATACGACATTATTGAAAAACATCTCGATGATGTTGAATACGATACTGAACAATTTGCAAAAGAATTATTTGTAAGCCGTATGCAGCTTCACAGAAAAATACAGGCTATAACAGGGCAGGCGCCGGGTGAATTTATACGAGCTTACAGGTTAAAACGTGCAGCCGAGATGCTAATTGAGAAAAGATTATCCGTGACCCAGGTTGCATACGAAGTCGGTTACAACAGCCCGTCACATTTCAGCAAAGCATTCACAAAGTATTTTAATGTCAGCCCTTCCGAATACGCTAAATAGAAATGTTTTCTCGATAATTTTTCTGATTGCATCAGAAAAAACCTGCTTGCAGCAGGCAAGCTCGAAAACCAGGTAGAACAAAAGGTTCTCGAGTAATGAAATGTATCGAGAGAACCTTTTGAGGTAAACATAAAACGATCTTAACACAATCTGAAGTCTAGGGCTACAATATTGTAGCCTGAGGAATTAGGCTAAAGCCAAATTGCTAGTGGTTTTGATAGTTTTCCCCGACTTGAAAGTCGGGGCAATTTTTGCAACCCCTAAAATTTAATTAAAAAATATTAGCCCCGATCTTTCCACCTCGGCTCACCGAGGTGAGACGGGTAGATCGGGGATAGAAAAAGCCGGGCTTGAACTGGGTTTTAGCTGAGAGCAATGAAAATATAATTAGCGTAATCCCTTCACCGTAGTCCCCAGCCTTCGAGATTGACCAACAAGCGCAACCTGAAGGTTGCGACTACCGTGCATTTCTATCTATTTCCTTCAAATAATTTCCTTTTTGTTACAAAAACGCCTGAGATTGTTACAATAACAACAGCAGACCCCTCCATTAAAATCTATTTTCGCACTCAATAATTCGTAGGGATCAAACCAGGGAAAGGAGGTGCGCAAACTCTTTCTGATCCAGAAGTAAAAATTTTAACCAAATATTTTATTTAATCACTAAATGGAGGTTATATGAAAACATTTATTTCAATCGCAGTTTTTTTTGCTGCTTTAACATCGGTTGTATTTGCACAACCTTATGAACCGGATCCGGATTTGTGGATTGCAGATGGAATTGTAAAATCAATGGCTGTAAGCGAGGAATACATTTATATTGGAGGAGGATTTGGAGTTGTAGGTCCAAATACCGGCTATGGTGCTAATCTTACAGCAGCTTCAGACTTTCCGAATTTAACGTTTCCAAAAGTAAACGGATTCATCCATTGTGTTGAACCTGATGGTTCTGGTGGATGGTTAATTGGTGGAGGTTTTAACGAGTTGTATAAAGATGGAGAGACTTTTGCGAGAAAGAACTTAGCACGAATAAATGCTGATGGAACAGTTCATCCCTGGAATCCAGATCCTAGCCTTACAGTAGAAGCAATTGCAGTTAGCGGGAATAATATTTACATAGGTGGTCAATTTACTTCTATCGGCAGTACTTCACGAATCCGTCTAGCAAAATTTGATTTAACAACCGGTAATTTGGATCCAACCTGGAGTCCGAGTGCAAACCAAATTGTTTATACAATTGAAGTTTCAAGTACTGGAGAAGTTTATGTTGGTGGAGGCTTTTGGACAATAACAGTGGACGGAACTCCATACACAAGAAGCGGTCTTGCAAAATTCAATAGTAGCGGATTTCTTGATTCCTGGGATCCAAGTGCGAATAATGCTGTCTATACAATTGCAATAAGTGATGATGATGATGATGTTTATGTCGGTGGAAATTTTTCTACAATTGGTGGCGTATCTAGAAATTGTATTGCCAAGTTGAACAATACCGCCGGTAGTGTTGATCCGGATTGGAACCCGGGTCAAGGTGGCAAGATTCATTCAATAGCAGTTCATGAAAGCTTTGTTTATGTTGGTGGAGATTTTACGACAATCGGCGAAACTCCAACAACTAGGAATCGTTTAGCCAGAATAAATGTGGAAGGAGAGGCTGATGGCTGGAATCCGAATATAGATGCTTCAGTCATAACGATCGCAATTGGTGGGTCTAGTCTTTATGCAGGTGGATTGTTTAAAACAGTTGGTAGCTATTCAAGATATAGAATCGCAAAATTCAATATTACTAGTACTGTGGACTTAGATCTAGACTGGAATCCTAATGCAAGCGGAGAAGTCAAAGAGATTGCTGCAGATGCAGATAACATATATGCTGGTGGAAGTTTTGTAACAATTGGCGGTGAACCAAGAAATAATATTGCTAGATTATTTAGACTTGGTGGTGCACATGGTGGTACTTTAGATGAAACCTGGGATCCTGATACTGATTATCAGATTGAAGGAATAGTATTGAATGGAAGTGACATTTATATCTGTGGTGGTTTTACAACAGTAGGTGGTGAGCCAAGGAGGGTACTTGCCCAGTTAGATCCTACAACCGGTGCAGCTCTATCCTGGAATCCAAACCCAACCGGAGGTACAGTTTACACAATGGCTATAAGTGGAAATGATATGTTTGTTGGCGGTGCATTTACCTCAATAGGAGGCTATTCGGATATTGACCGTCTTGCGAAGTTTGACATTTCTACTGGGGATATTAATTCTACCTGGAAGCCAAATCCAAATAATACTGTTCAGACAATTGCAGTAAGAGGAGACTATATTTATGTAGGTGGAAGTTTTACATCAATCGGTATAACTCCAACTACAAGACAACGTTTAGCAAAATTAAATTCTGATGGAGAAGTTGTAACAGGCTGGAAAGCTGATGCAAATGGAACAGTTAACACTATAGCCAATAGTGAAGATCATATTTATGTTGGTGGAGTTTTTACAACTATTGAAAGTGAAACCAGAAACCGTCTTGCAAAGTTAGAGGTAGATGAAACTGGTTCTGAACTCGATGCTGACTGGACTCCAGGGTCAAACAGTGATGTCAAAAGCATTCTTAGTGCTGGGAACTATGTTTATGTCGGTGGAAATTTTTCAACAATTGGTGGCGGCTCAATAAACAAGGTTGCAAAATTGAATAATACTACTGGTAATGTTGATCCAGACTGGGATCTTGATTTCAACGGTAGTTATGTTAAAGCAATTACCAGGGTTGGAACAGACTTGTATCTTGGTGGAGATTTCTTTCAAGCTAGCGGAGAGCATCATCCTAATTTAGTTTTATATAGAGATGCAGTTTCTAATACAATACCGATATTCTATGGAGAAACACCAGCTTGTGGAGAGATATTACCTGTTATAGCAGGAACTCCAATTACATTTACAGTCCAGGCAGGAGACCCTGACCCGGGAGATTTTGTTGTGCTTGACGTAAGCGGCTTACCATTTCTTTCATCAATGAATCCTCCACTGCCTATCACCGGAAATCCTGTAAGCAGTGAATTCTCATGGACTCCGACTCCAGCAAATATTGGTTTTCACGAAATAGTATTTACTATAGTAGATGATTATGCAGCAGCAGTCGAATGTACTTTAACAGTTGAAGTAAGGCCACCGGCAATTATAGGAGATTACGTAATACCAATAGCACTGAGGGATGTGGGTGGAACTGATTCAGAAATTGAGTTACAATTTGGGCAAAGACCTACTGCTACAAATGGAATAGATACAACTTTTGGAGAACAAATTTTACCGCCCGTACCACCTGTTGGTACTTTTGATGCGAGATTTATTTTACCAACAGTTCCTGAAGTAAGTTCTTTAATTGATATAAGAGACAGCACAGAAACAGAAGTAACATGGACACTGGCATTTCAACCAGGCCCTTCTGGTTATCCAATGACATTCATTTGGGATACTCTAGGATTTCCCTCAGGCACTTTTCTATTAACGGATGTAATAAATGGAAATATTATTAATGTGGATATGAGAAATCAAAGCAGTTATACAATAACAGATCCATCCATCACTTCACTTTATATTAAATATGAACGACCAACAACATTTCAATTATCAGTAAACATAAGCAATGGTTGGAACATCGTTTCAATACCTGGATTAAACTCACCAGATCAAAATGTAAATACCTGGTGGGCATATAGAGATCAAAGTGCTAATGTATTTAAGTATGCAGGAGGATATCTGCCCGTTACCGATGCAGTCCCTGGAATCGGATATTGGATGAAGCATACTGGAGCCAGAACGTACAATAGCGGAGATGAATGGCCGATAGAAGGAATACAGATAGTACCTCACGATCCAATAAATGCAAGTGCAGGCTGGAATTTATTTGGAGGATATGAAATCTCTGCAACAGCATCACTAATAACTACTAATCCACCAGGACTTCAGACTGGACCGATATACAAGTATTCAGGTGGATATTTGACAGCAACATCAATAGATCCTGGCTATGGATACTGGATAAAGCTCAGTGGTGCAGGTCAGATAATAATACCTGAAGCCTTGGCTAAAGGTACAGAATCAGTAGAATGGTTCCCGGAAGATTGGGGAAGAATCATAATTACAGATGCAGCCGGAGTAAGCTACACATTATACTCAGTAAAAGGCCAGGTTGATTTAAATCATTACGAACTACCTCCAGCACCACCATCTGGAATGTATGATCTCAGGTTCTCAAGTGGAAGAATAGCAGAAGATATAAACAGTGCAATCCAGACTATTGAAATGAGTGGCGTAGTCTATCCGGTTACAGTAAGTGTAGAAGAAATTGATATCAAACTGATGGATGAGAGCGGGAAAGTGATTAATACGAAACTTAAGCCTGGTGAAAATACTGTTATAGATAATCCAAATATTACCAAATTTATGGTAAGCGGTGACAATGCACCTATTGAATTTTCACTACAGCAGAACTATCCAAATCCTTTCAACCCTGTAACAAGAATAAAGTATTCAATTGCACAAAATAATTTTGTAAATATTACAGTTTACGATGTGCTGGGGCGAGAAGTTAAAAAGTTAGTAAATGAAGATAAACCAGCAGGAAATTATGAGGTCAGCTTCGATGCTTCAACAATTGCATCGGGAGTGTACATATATAAAATCAACGCTGGAGACTTTGTCGATTCAAAGAAGATGATCCTGATGAAATAATCCTTCCAAATGTACAGCGCACCTACACCCCTGCTCACAAGTTCAGAGCAGGGGTTTTTTTATGATAAATGGTATCAGAAAAATTCTATGATTGGCTTATATTGCATGTGCAAAATCAAATGAACCAACCAAAAATAAAAATATAATCTCTTTCAGATTCCCGGAGTCCAAATGAAAATCGTATTCTCATTTTTTCTCATTTTAAGTTGCTCAATTAATATTTTTTCACAAGATAAAGAACTAACCCGTCTTCTTCGTTTTCCTGATATCAGCAAAGATAAAATTGCTTTTGTTTATGCAGGTGATATCTGGATTGTAGATTCAAACGGTGGAACTGCAAGTCAGTTAACATCTCACGAAGGAATTGAAATATTTCCAAAATTTTATTCTGATGGAAAGTGGATTGCATTCTCTGGTGAATATTCAGGGAACCGGCAGGTTCACATTATTCCGGTTGAAGGCGGAGCTCCGACTCAGTTAACTTACTACAATGATGTTGGAGTTATGCCGCCGCGCGGTGGATTTGATTACCAGGTTCTCGACTGGACACCGGATGGAAAGAATGTTCTTTTTCGTGGGAACCGACTTCCCTGGGGTGAAAGAATGGGAAAATATTTTCTCGTTCCGGTTGATGGTGGATTTGAAACTCCATTACAAATTCCTGAAGGCGGAGGAGGAATGTTATCTCCTGATGGAACAAAAATGGTTTACACTCCGATTGAAAGAGAATGGCGAACTTGGAAAAGATACCGCGGCGGTCGTGCACAGGATGTTTGGATTTACGACTTAAAAAATAATACCACAGAAAAAATCACCGACTGGCTTGGAACTGATAATCAGCCGATGTGGGTTGGAGAAAAAATTTATTTTACATCTGACAGAACTGGTACTCTTAATCTTTATTCTTACGATCTTTCTTCAAAACAAACTTCTGCTGTCAGCGATTTTGATAATTACGATGTTCTATGGCCAAGTGCAGGCGATGATAAAATTGTTTATGAAAACGGGGGATATATTTACAAATATGATCCATCAACAAATAAAAATGAACAAGTCCAAATAAAGGTTTTTGGGGATTTTCCGGGAACTGTTCCTTATATAAAAAATTTAAAGGGTCAGGTAAACTGGTTTGAGATTTCTCCAACCGGAAAAAGAGCCTTACTTGAAGCAAGAGGAGATGTATTTACTGTTCCTGCAGAGAATGGTGAGATAGTAAACATCACGCAAACTCCCGGTATAAGAGAAATTGATCCTGTATGGTCTCCTGATGGAAAATGGATCGCATATCTTTCTGACCGTAAGGGCGAGTACGAAATTTTTATGAAAGCAAGTGATGGCAAAGGTGAAGAAAAACAAATTACAAAGGACGGAACTATCTGGCGATTTGCTCCTGTTTGGTCACCTGACAGCAAAAAGCTTGCATATTCAGATAAGAATCAGAAGTTGTGGTATGTCGATGTAAATACAGGAAGCACTACTGAAGTTGATCAAAGCAATTATAATGACATCAGAGACTATCAATGGTCACCGGACAGTAAGTGGCTGACATACACAAAGGGAAGTGAATCACGTATGAGTTCGATATGGGTATATTCAATTGACCAGAAAAAAACTATGCAGCTTACAAGCGATCTGACAAATGAATTCAATCCTGTTTTCAGCAGAGATGGAAATTATCTGTATTTCTTCTCAAACCGTGATTTTAATCTGAAATTCAGCAACTGGGAATTCAATTATGTTTATACGAATCCGACACGAGTTTATTCTGCTGCTCTGAATAATGATGTCCCGGCATTATTCCAGCCAAAAAGTGATGATGAAAAAACAAATGGTGAACAGAATAATAAAAAAGATACCGGAAAAGTAGTTGTAAAAATCGATCCTGAAAATTTTGAAAATCGAATTGCAGTCCTTCCCGGAAAATCAGGAAATTATGGTTCGCTTCATCAGGCAGAAAAAGGAGTTCTCTATATCTATCGCGATGACTCAGGTTCAAAATTAAAATTCTTTAACCAGGAAGATGAAAAAGAAGTAACAGTGCTTGAAGATATTGGTAACTATGTTGTTTCATCCAATAGTAAAAAATTATTGTATGCCAAAGCTGGTGAATATGGAATTGTTGACGTTAAAGAAAACCAGAAGAATACGGATGGCAGAATAGATCTTAGTAATCTGGAAATAAAAATTTTCCCAAAAGAAGAATGGAAACAGATATATGTTGACGGTTGGCGTTTATTGCGTGACTGGTTCTATGATGAAAAAATGCATGGTAATGATTGGGACAAAATGCGGGAGAAATATGGACAGCTTGTTCCATATCTTTCTCACAGAATGGATCTTGATTACATTTTTGGCGAACTGGTTGGTGAGTTGAGTGCGGGGCACACTTATGTTGATTGGGGAGATTTTGAAAGAGTTAAAAGAATAGATGGTGGATTACTTGGCTGCGAACTTGAAGCTGATCCATCAGGTTTCTATAAGATCACAAAAATATTCAAAGGTGAAAACTGGCATTCAGATTTTCGATCACCGTTAACAGAGTATGGAGTTAGTGTAAAAGAAGGAGATTTTATAATTGCTATCGATGGTCACGAGTTGTCTGCTGACATAAATCCGTACAAATATCTTGAAAACAAAGCAGATAAAGTTGTAACACTTCTTGTTAATTCTAAACCATCGAAAGAAGGTGCAAGAGAAGAAAAAGTAAAACCGGTCAAGAGCGAACAAAACCTGTTTTATCTTGATTGGGTAAATTCACGCATGAAAATGGTTGATGAATTATCAGGCGGAAAAATTGGATACATTCACATTCCAAACACCGCAACAGAAGGGAACAGAGAACTCTTCAAATATTTTTATCCTCAGACAAACAAAGAAGCTTTAATTATAGACGACCGTTACAACGGCGGAGGATTCGTGCCGGATAGAATGATTGAATTAGTTTCAAGAAAGACTTTAAACTATTGGACACGACGCGGGACTGAACCAATTCCTGTTCCGGGATTTGTTCATGACGGACCAAAAGCTTGCCTCATAAATGGTTATTCAAGTTCCGGCGGTGATGCATTTCCGTATTATTTCAGAAAAGAAGGATTGGGAAAAATAATCGGTACCAGAACCTGGGGAGGACTTATCGGAATTTCCGGAAATCCTAATTTGATGGATGGCGGCAACATTAATATTCCTGTTTTTAGATTTTTAGATACTAATGGCAACTGGGCTATTGAAAATGAAGGTGTTTATCCTGATATAGAAATCGATGACCGTGCTGACCTGGTTGTTCAGGGAAGAGATCCTTCACTTGAAAAAGCGGTGGAAGTCTTACTGGAAGAGTTGAAAAACAATCCGAGGAAGAAGATCGTTGTACCACCAGCTCCGGATGAATCGAAAAAGTGAGTTAGCATTTTTTTGTCATTGCGAACGAAGTGAAGCAATCTCTCTTTAAGCTTGAGATCACTTCGCTTCGCTCGTGATGACATTGAAAAGTCATTCATCACTCTCAACTTCGTACTTTACGATTTCGTAACCTTTGTATGTTTCGTAAGCAGCGAAGAGAACTCCAGCTAAAACGGATGTCATTCCTAATAGAAATAAAACTGTAATAAAGCTGTTCAGCCTTGTCATATCAAAAAGATATCCAACTCCGATAAGAAGTGAAGTAAGTACAAACAGAGCAACTGCAATTGTGTAGGACAGTACAGCATTTCGAACAAGTCCAACTCTGTATGTAAGTCTCTCAAGTTGCTTTGTGATACTTTCAAACCTTACATTCTCCTGTAAAGTAAATTCCTTTTCACCCATTTTGTGCAGGGCTCTTCGTCTCTCTTCATTGAGAGTACGAATTCTATTTACTACCAGGGAGTATTTGTTATTCATTCCTAGAAGAAGCAAACCGCAGGCAGAAATCATGATTCCCGGTGCAAGCATTAATTGTATTATTTGAACGATGGAAGATATGTCAGGCATGATTATATAATTTTTTTTGGTAAATATAATGAAAAGAGGAGAGTGATTCTTACTATGTCATTGCGATCCTGACTTTAGTCAGGAGAAGCAATCTCTTTTAGATAACTTCGCTTCGTTCGTGATGACAGGTGTATTCACTCATATATCTCATAAAAAGTATTGTCATAATAAAACCTAACATTTTGTCCAAGTGCGAGGAATTGAGAAGTCGCAGGCTTGTCTTTCAGCAGCTTGAAGTATTCAGTTGAATTGAATTGAATTCGTTTCTGATTTTTAGCTTTTTGATTTTGTAATTCTGAATCAACCCAAAACTTTCCACTTTGATAAATGGCTCTTCCCTGGATGTTTCTTACCTGTTGGACTAAGTTTCTATCATAACCAGAGTCATCTTTGTACTTCAATCTTCCGGATCCTTGTTTTGTCTCAGCGTAATTACTTGCCTTGTTTAATTCCTGGACTTCTTCACTGGCTCTGATGCTGTATGCACCGGATTCAATTTTCATTGCATCAAAGTCTTCTGAAGTATTTCTTCTTAACTCAGGAGCAGGAGGAAGTGTCTGGAAATGATTAGTTAATTCATTTCTTCTGATCCTGATTTCCTCATCTTCCATTATCAAATAACTTGTGTAAGGAGTAACAATACCGTGCTCTCTTGCAAGGTGAGTTATTTCATCAACTAATTCTTTGTTTTCTCCATTAAGTCGAATTTGATCAAGCAGATAACCAATTCTCCTTGAAGCCCACAAAGGAGGGATGAAATCATACTCGTCATTATCATCAGAAAAATTAGTGTTTAATATGAAAGATCTCCTTTCACCCTTTATCGAGCCTGTCAAAGTTATTTTTGAATCTCCATCACCAGAGTATCGCCCAAATACAAGTATGCTTGAACCTTTGAACAAATCAGGCAAATCCTTCGGATATGTCTGAAACATTTTTACGTTTCCGCTGAATGACAGAGAAAGATTTGTGAGGACAGGCGATTGTACTTTATCATAGAAGCTAGAAATTTTTATCTCAATGTCTTCATCTTCTGAAATATAAGTTCGATAGGCTTTTGTTTTTTCAGTAATTTTATCAAGCAGGTGAGTGTTAAGATCATTCCCGATTCCAAATGTAAAGATGCGAGTGTTTTTGATATTTGAGTCAGCTAGTTTCTTTATCAGCATATCATCATTTGTTTCGCCAATAGTCGGCTTGCCGTCCGTGATAAAAACTATCAGGTGAGTTCGGTTATTTGCTGGTTTTTCTTTTAAAGCAAGACCAAGAGCTTCTTCGATATTCGTTCCTCCGACTGTATTCAATTCTTCAATAAACTTTTCTGCTTTTTTGATATTGGATTCACTTGCTGTTTCGATCTTACCAAATAGAGAATATGCTTCAGTTGAAAATCTGATAATATTAAAACCATCACCTTTATTTAAATTATTTACACAATAAAGAAGAGCTTGTTTTGCCTGCTTCATTTTGTCACCGACCATGCTTCCTGACACATCCAGAACAAATGTTATATCTTTTGCATCTATTTTAGTCTCATCAATATTAAATGATGGTGAAGCTGTCAGGAAAAAGTAGCCGTCTTCATCAGTTGATTTATAAGTAAGTTGAGAAATTCCAATCTCATCATTGTTCGTGCTGAAATAAAATTTAAAATCGATATCCGGTTTTGTATTTTCTTCTTCGAATGAAACGATTGCATGTTTGGCGTCTTTATGAACAACATCAATGGGGTGAGTAGGGGAATAGATGGTTTTTATTTTGTTATTCGTTTTCAAATCGACTTTTACTGAAACATTCCTCACTGGTTTTGCTGAAAATTTTTCTGTGTTTAGCGGATAGATGTATTCATAAATATCATTATCGGAATCTAAAACTTCCCGGTAACTAATGCTGACTTTTTTATTGCTTCTCGGTTCTATCGGAAAAATCCTTACTTTAAAAATTCCTTGTCCAGAGTATTCGAGAAGTGCAGGATCTTTTATTTGCCTGACTATGTCTTCATAGATTTGTCGTGCTTTATTTGCATCGAGTAGTTCAGCTGAAACCATTTTGCCGTTTATTTCCATACTGAAATCTTTAATTACAGCATTTTTTGGAATCGGAAAAATGTAGTACCCTTCGAGCATTACATCAGATGGATTGTGGAATTCCTGGTCGATATAAGTTTCAGCTACATTCCCGTTTATTTTAACATCAACATGGTGGTAGAGAACTTCCAAAGGATAAGGCGTAGGCAAAGGCTCAGGCCGAGGAATGATGATTAAGCCATCTGCGAAGAGTGAGTTACTGATTAAAAGGATTAGAAAACTCGTAACGTAAAAATATTTTTGTACTTTCATTTTAGTCTCAAATTTCTTTGAATGTCATTCCGCACTTGATGCGGAATCTATTTTATAATAAGTGGATTCCCGCTTTCGCGGGAATGACATACGAAATGCTGTCACGGAATCGTCCGTAACAGCCGTGTCCTTTTATTCGAACTTATAATTTTTCTTTGAAGCCTGGTCACGAATGATATTAAGCATTGCAGCATCAAGAGTATTTTCTTGCTTATTTTCAGCAACCTTTTTTGCTATGTAATCCCTTCGTTGCTGATCCAGCTTATTTATTTCAGTTTGAATTTTTTTCACGCTCTTTTCTTTTTTGTCAACATACTTTTTCTTTTCATCTAAAGTCATATTCTGCATTTCTTTTGGTAATTGATCTTTCGGGATTTTAGCTAAATCAAGTGAGCCATCTTTTTTAGCATCTACCAAATCCCAGGTTGAATTATTGTACTGTCCGCTGCCTTTTGTCACCGACCTTTCCACCATCACTGATGGTGCAAGGTTAGTTGCATTCTCGTCCTGTTCTTTTTGTCTCAGTTTTAATTCGTTTCCTTCATAACCAAATGCGATATAAGTCTCATTTATTTTTTGACCAAGCTGAACGAGTTCATCATCGAAAGGAGTTTCAATGTGAACAATCTGCTGATCACTATCGATATTGATATATTTCCCATCAGCGAGATCGGCGCCATCTTTCCAGAAGGAATTCAATCCTTCATCATAACTGCCGCAATAAATTGTGTTAACAATGATTCCTTTGCTGATTGCAGACTTGCATGCTTCTTTGTAATCCTTTTCTCCCTGGTTGAAAGGTTCGTTACCTGCAATGAAAATAACTTTGTAGTCATCTGAACTTTTTGTCCATTTAAGATCTTTTATTGCTTCTGATATTACAGTTCCGCAATATTCGCTTCCGCCATTTGTTTTAAGCTTGAACAATTCCTCAGAGATTTTATCAAGATCGTTCGTCAGTGGAGTTATCAGTCTGACAAATCCTTCTGTCGGTGAAAGTCCATCATTACCATATTCATACAATGCGACATACAAACTAATGGCTATACTTTCGCGCTTTGAGCGCGCCATTTCATTGACAATTTTCCACAATTGGGTTTTAGCCTGGTCAATTAAGCCATCCATACTGTTGCTTGTGTCGAGCAGGATAGCAAGTTGAACTGTGTTCGTAGTTGGCTTTTGACTGGAGTAAGTTGAGTCTCCTAAAATGATCAGGAAAGTAAGAAAACTAGCCAGAAAAATAATTGATTGTTTCATTTCAGTTCTCCGAATGTGTTGATGAAGTTTATTTAACAGGCTTTTTCACTGAAATGATGTGAAGAAAGTTCCCGACTTTAGAATTCCAACGGAGGGTAAATTTTTCTACTTATTGCTGACGGGAACTTTAACTATTTAAAATAGTATTAGTCTGTTTCTCAACGTCAATTATCACGTCTGTAGAAAATTACTTAGAAGTGATCTTCTGATAGTTTTTGTAATAATCCTGCTTGCGGTCACGAGCATGACAGGTTACACATTCCTGCTCAATAATGAATTCTTCTATTTGTACTGGATGAATGAAATCAATACCTGTAAGCGATACATTTTCTTTTCCATCAGGAGTTACCTGCGAGATAATTGTATGACAAATGTTGCAATCTTTGCGGATAACTTTCCCATCCTCACTAACGTGCTTATTATCATGGCAACGAAAGCAACCGGTATCGTACAAATGTGAAATGTGATTTGGAAATGCACGCCAGCCAACATTCATCTGCGGAAAGTAATTTCTGTTATAAATTTTTTGAACTTCTTTAATGCTTTGTTCAATCTCAAATGATTTTTCTTTAAAAATATCAGGATAGTTAAATCTGTAAAAATCGGTGATAAAAATTTTAATACTGTCAAGAGCAATTTCTTTTGAGGAATATCCTGTTTCCAGAACATCAACTGCAATACTCTTTATGTATGGGAGTGATTTATCAATTCGATCAAGTGACAATGAAAGGTTTACAGATTTATCTGCAGGATTGAAAATGTGAGAAGGTCTGTTGTGACAATCTATGCAATCCATAACCCTGTGATTTTCTTCCGGCACTTCTTTCTCGTTGAATTCGATTTCGGTACTCTTATAAATTATTTCTTCACCGTTGCTCTTAATTTGTTTTACCCAGGGAATTGTGTTGCGCTTTTCGTCAAGATGAATGTATTCAATCCTATTTGAAATATTCATATGCCAGTGAATACCTTCGGCTCTTCCAAGTTCTGAATTGCCACCGCCAATTTTCAAAAGCATTGCAATTGTTGATTTCGTATTTGCTTCATCATACAAAAAATAATCAGACTTATACTTTATCTCGGAGAAAAAATGACCTGGTGAATGACATTGTTCACAGGTTCCTTCTGCTGGTCTAAGTTCTTTTACAGGAGTTGGAATCGGTTTTGAGTATTTATTAAAGAGAACTGAATAAACCTGGTATGCACCGGAGATTTTTGACTTCACAAACCAGTTTGCACCTGAACCAATATGACATCCAACACAACCAACTCTGGCGTGTGGAGAAGAGAGGTATGCAGTATATTCAGGTTCCATTACTTCATGACAAATCTTTCCACAGAATTCATCCGATTCAGAATATTCAAATGCTTTGTAACTACCAAAAGCTGAAAATAATAGTAGTAGTAAGGTTCCAATGGTGAAAGTGGCAACAACTCTTCTTTGCTTAATATCGTTAAGATCAATCACAATGAACTTTCCGCTTCGTTCGATACCTCTTTTAATTCTTCTTCTCTCCCTGAATATCCCATAAGCGATCAGAAGCAAGCCAATAATCAGGATAGAAGGTAGCACAATAAAGGTTATTATACCAAGGTAGGGATTGGATTCACCGCTGAAAAATTCCAGTATGAACAGAAAAATTATTAGCCCAAAGCTAACAGCGGCAATGGCTGCTCCGACAAGAGTTACAGGATTATATACTATAGGCGGAAATAATTTTCTCATAAAGCTGTTAAAAGATAATTATTAAATTGTTGAAGGTGAAATTATCTGTACGCAAAAATCATTGCATAGATTATCCAGATGACAATACTAAAACCAATTATAAGAGCTGTCCAGCCAAACAATCTAATGCCTTTTATAACTATAGGCGGATAATCTTCGACTAAATATTTTTCGAGTTCTCCTTTTTCAACTAGCTCATTATATTCTTGTGGTCTGTCTAACTTAAATTCGTCGAGAGGAGTTCTACCAGAAAAAATAACAATGTCCATCGGAAATTTTTCAGGACGAAGGTGAGTATTAAAAAAATGAATTGTGAAAATAAATCCTGTAGCAAGCAATGCTTCATCGCTGTGGATAATAGTTGCGACATTTATCATCCATCCCGGGAAAAAATTAGTGAAAAATTCCGGGAACCAGAGTGTCATTCCGGTAGAACCGATAACAAACATTCCCCAGAAAACTGCGAAGTAATCAAATTTTTCCCAGTAAGTCCATCTTCCATATTCGGGTCTTGGTCCTTTTCCAATGAACCATTTTAAGGAACTCTTAAAATCCTGCCAGTCTTTTTTATTGAACAACATGGAATTCTTACCAATTAGTAATGCTTTCCATGATTTGAATTCTTTTTTTCGGAGACGAACCAGATCAACGAGGTGAGTGGTAAAAACAATTATCATTATAATTGCAGCAAATCTGTGCCAATAACCGGCCATCTCAAATCCGCCAAAAAATTTGGATAAGAATCTTGCCCAGCCGGTGTAAGAAAATTTCAAGCTCATTCCAGTCAGTGAGAGTATTATGAAACTCACGATCATAAAAACATGAAGAATCCTGTTTAATCTGGTAAATCTTAAAACATATTTTTCTTTGAGACTCATGCTTCTTCTTTCTCCGAATTGGTTTCATCAGAATCGGATTCATCGCCTTCTTTTTGACTATGAATCTCTTTCAACTTTCTTCTCCACTCTAATGATCGGGGTAGCCAAAGAAGTGTATGTAATCCTGCAATAATAAATGTACCAACAAGCAGACCAGTCATTCCCCAGAAAACCCAAAAGAGAATCGGATATTTATCAGGATCGTGATGAGTAGCGTGAGTTAGATATCCGGCAAATTGTCTGTTAGCTGCTGGGTGACAGGTTTTACAAGTTTCAACCACATTTTCACGGCTAAGATGCGACTTCGGATTTGTAACGGGCAGAATATCGTGAGCTCCATGACAATCATAACATTTTGCTGTTTTTGTATAACCAAGCTGTGATACTTTTCCGTGATAAGTATCAAAATAAGTTTCAGCGATATATTCGTGGCATCTTCCGCATTGACTCATTATTTCAAGTTTAAATCCTTCTGTATCTGCTCTTTTAATTTCATGAGCACTGTGACAATCAAAACAAACAGGCAATTCTTTATCCGTATCTGTAACAAGAGGTGAGTGAACACTGTTTGCAAATTGTTCTTCGATGCCGTGATGACAAGTACCGCAAGTAGCAGAAATATTATTCCTATTGATGCTTGATTCAGGATTCGTGTGAGGTAATTCTTTGTGAGCTGTATGACAATCCGTACACGTAGCGGTTACAGTCAAACCGCTTTTCAGCAGTCCTTTTCCGTGAATACTTTCATTATAATTATTAACTATATTTTTTTCAGAACCAGTATATCTGATTGCTGCTTTTTCACCTTCACGATGGCAGGTGCCGCATAAAGTTGGAATATTTGTAGCAAAGGTTGGTGACTTTGGATCCAATCTTCCGAGAGTTCCGTGCGTACCGTGACATTCTTTACAAGTTGGTGCATTTGCGTCCAGATTTGCATTAAGTGTTCCATGCATACTTACCGAATATTCAGCACCAATTTCTGCATGACAGGAAGAGCAATCAACTTTATTCTGTATCGATTCGCAAGCTCTTTTCTTGGATACATTGACTTCAGTATGACATTGAGCGCAGGATATTGTGGAATGCCTTGAATGCTTTACCTCATCATAATCCACGAACAATGATCTTCCATCATCAGAAGCTTTAATATTAGGATTATCATGACATTCCAGACAATCCTTATCTGCCATACCATAAGCATAAAATGATCTTCTGATCTCATGCGGTTGATGACAGTCCACACACGCAGGCAGAACATGTGCTTGTTTCTCCCATAATTCACCTTTAATAATTTTTCTGTGTACAGTTTCAATTTCAGCGTGGCATGTTGCGCAGGTTGAAGCAATGTTTTGTCTTGATATAGTAGATCGGGAATCTGTGTGTGGCAAGATTCTGTGTGCTGAATGACAGGAAACGCAGGTAGCAGAGACCACTAATCCTTTTTTTAGCAGACCTTCACCATGAATACTTTCCGAATAGTTCTCAAGTATTCTGTCCTGAGGAATATCTCTTTGGAGCTGAACCGGTGAACCTTCTCTATGACATTTTCCGCACAGGAATGGAACTTTCATCGGTGCAACTGCAGAATTGTGATCTTTTACCGGAAGGATGTTGTGATTTCCGTGACAATCCTGACAAAGTGGAGCTAGTGGATCTCCTTTAGCTTTAGCTTTTCCATGAAGACAATCAACATACAGCTTTTGAACATCTGAATGACATTCACCGCAATTTACCCGGGAATATTCTTTTGTATGAGGTAAATCTTCTGCGTTGTAGTTTGTGTGGCAGTCAATACATTCCAATGTACCGTGAACAGAACCTGAGAAAGATTTAGGATTAACGTTCAGAGAAACGGTTCTACCTTTAACCTTGCCTTTGAATCCGGGGTCATCATGACAGGCAAGGCAATCATCATTTGACTGGCCAAAAGCAGCCAGTTGAAAAGCTAATACTACAAATAATTTTATGAGAATTATTTTCATCAAAAAATAATAACTAGGATTTGTCTTCAGAACTTTCGGGATTACTTTGTTCCTGTTCTTTCTGTTTAATCTTCTCAAGCTCAAGAGCATGTTCATCAGCCATTTCCTCTTCTGTTATAGTTCCTTTCCACCAGGCAAGGCTCATCGGATAAACATCAGGATTAAAAATCACAAAGTAAAAATGCCACACGACTATTGCGAGGAACGCAAGCCAGGCTTCATAGTAATGCACGGTTCTTGCAATATCCCAGCCAAGCTTTGTTATCAGACCCATGAAGTAATTATTAAACCACATAATTACTCCGGTAATCGACATAACAATTGTTCCCCAAATTAAAGCCCAGTATTCAGCTTTTTCTACATAACTGAATCTATCGAGTTTTGGTTTTACTTTTGAGATACCAAGATTGAACTTAGCTACATCAATTGCATCTCTAATATCCTGATATCTGGGAAGAAGATCTTTTATTAATTGTCTTCCTTTCTGAGTAAATGAAACATAGTAAATATGGTATAAGCTAATGGCTACCATAACAACTGCTGCAATTCTATGGATCAAACTTCGATATTCAAAAGTATCGCTGCTCAAATCGCGAATATGTGACGCCCACCAGGAATTTGGATAGCTTAACATAAAACCGGTAACTACCAATATCATAAAACTAATTGCCATTGTTGCATGCTGAATCCGCTCATTAACACTCATTCGCAGGTAAAGTCTGTGGCTGTGTCTTTCTTCACGAATCAGCCCGCGCTGCTTCATCTTTTTAATTTTTGACTTTCTGAAAAAGTCTATAATATTATGTACGAACATCAAACCAATCACCATAAATATCAAAGCGATATACATCGAGGCGATGAAATAAATTATTGGTTCACTTTCTTCTTGTCTTGTAATATGAATCTTTCCGACAGTAAATCTTTCATTTGCACCAGGATGACATCCTCCGCAGGTTTTGACAAGGTTTTCCTTGCTTACTGTTGATGTTGGATCGGATGATGGTTTTATATTGTGCGAACCATGGCAGCTTGCACAATTAGCGACAGAAACAGATCCTCCTTCAACAGCCAATCCGTGATAGCTATCAGAAAATGTTTCAAATCTGTTGTTAGATAATCCATACTTATCCGAAAGTTTGAGAGAACTGTGGCACGGAGAACAAACTTCTCTTGATAGATTTTGAAATGCAACAGAGATTTTGGGTCGTCGTGTCGCAAAATATTGTGTTCGCCGTGGCAATCCGTGCAGGAAGGAGATTCTCTAACACCTCTTAAAAGAGCAGTTCCATGAATGCTTTGGAGATATTCATGCGAAATATCCGAATGACATTTTCCGCAGGTCGTTGGAATATTAGTTTTAAATGTCTGCGATTCAGTATTAGTACTTTTATGTACTGAATGAGAATTATGACAATCAACACAATTTGCCGCTTTGGGATTTCCTGAATTTAATTCAGAACCATGAACGCTCTTTTCGTACATTGTAATAAAGCCGGCAGTGGGAGCAGTTCTTGCGCGAACTTCAGGAGAATCAAGGTGACACGATAAACATAATTTCTCCTGGGAAATTTTAACACTCACAGTATCTTCATTTGTATGAACTCTCGCCACGGGATTTTTATGACAGTGCAAACAGTTTGGTGCACCGAGCATTCCATCTTTGAAGGCACTATAGTGTTCAGATGAAAGATAACTTTCCTTTATATCACTATGACACTGACCGCAAGAGTTGGGTAAGTTTTCTACGCTCCACTTTTCACCTTTAGCTGTAGGATCATTTGCATAGTGATAGTCATGGCAGCTCAGGCAATTAACATCTTTTTCTTTTTCGCGTCCTGAAGCTTTAAGTAACTTTGGATGAAACAGGTGTTTAACAATTTGCTTTTGATGACAATCACCGCAAGATTTTGGTGTTAAGTTTTCTGCATGGGGAATTTCTTCGGGATCAAAATTAGTGTGGCAAGAAACGCATTTTAATTTTGAATGACTTGAACCGGAAAATTTTGACTCGCTGACATAGATGGAGATTTCCTTACCATTTTTATCCATTGTAAATGAGTCATCATCGTGACACATCAAACAATCATCATTAGATTGCGCAAACAGATTGCCAAATAAAAAAAGAAGAACACCCACTAATAACATGAGTGTTCTTCTATTTAAATAAGTTATGTTCATTTAATTTTTAATTTAATAATGTACAGGATTATCCTTCAGATTCTGTTTTGAGAGATAGCAACCAGTTTACAAGTGCATTTAACTCTTCATCAGTTCCTTTGAATTTCATTTTATGTTCTTTCTCATTAATCTTTGCTTCTTTAAGAAGATATGATTTCATAAGCTGAGCATCGCCTAAAGTTCCAGCGTTGGAAAGATCGGTTGCATCATCCTTTTTTGAAATAATTTCCATGGAAGTTACTGTATGACAACTATTACACTTTGCATCAACAAAGATTTTCTTCCCATCAAGTCCCTGGTCCTGTGCAAATGAGAAAGCGATTGCGAAAAGTGCAACTATTGCTGATATAAACAAAACGAATAAGAATGTATTTTTCATTTAACGATCCTTTTGTTTTTAAGTTAATTAGTTAAGAAAATTAGTTGCTAATTGCTAACAAAGACAATACCATTAAACTAATTCAATATTGTTGCTTACTTCGCCTAAACTTATAAAATCTTCTCGTTATTGAGAAGATTAAAAGCTTTGTATTTGCATATTTTAGAAATAAAATCAACTCTCAGGTTAATTATTTTCTGAAGACAACTTTTTCCATCATCCGCTCGGGTCGTTTAAGAGGCTCAAATCCAAATTTAGTATAGAGTGAGTGTGCATCCTTTGTAGCAAGCACCCACTTTTTTATTCCTCTAAATCTTTCGTCATCCAGGATTCTACTGAGAAAGAGTTTGGAGTAACCTTTGCCACGGTATTCTTCAAGAATAAAAACATCCATCAAATATGCAAAGACAACATAATCCGTTACTATTCTTGCAAAACCAATCTGTCTGCCATCTAAATAAACTCCAAAGCAATCAGAGTGTTCAATCGATTTTTTTACATCTTCAATTGATCTGCCTTCAGCCCAGTAAGATTTAGTAAGAAATCGGTGAATTACTCCGATATCCAATTTTGATTTATCATCAGAGATTAAAATGTCATTCATTGGAAAAAATATTTACTTGTTAAATCTGAATGTCCAGTTCTTTCATCTTTCTGTACAAAGTTGAAAGCCCAACCTGAAGAGTTTCAGCTGTCTTTTCTTTATTGAATTCGTTTGCTTCAAGTGCTCGTGTGATGATATCTTTTTCAAATCTTTTTACAGATTCATCAAGAGAACCTGAAGGTGAATATTCCGAATGCTCGGTTACAGACTGAAATTGTGCCGGAAGATGTTTTATGTTTATGAAATCTTCATTACAGAATATTACGGATCTTTCTATTACGTTTTCGAGCTCACGGATTTCACCTTTCCACTCGTGATTCATCAACGCTCTCATCGCATCATTTGAAATGCCTTTGATATTCTTATTCATCTGTTTTCTGTATTTGTCCAGAAAATGGTCCGCTAGAAGCGGTATATCACCTTCACGATCTTTCAATGATGGTAAATGAATATCCACAACATTAAGTCTGTAGTATAAATCTTCTCTGAATTTACCCTGGCCGACATATTCCTGGAGATTCCTGTTTGTAGACGCGATGA
This sequence comes from bacterium, assembly GCA_016716565.1. Classification (NCBI taxonomy): domain Bacteria; species bacterium. Next base: position 103,482 of record JADJWC010000002.1, on the reverse strand, counting down.
ATCTGACATTAACAGGAAGTGATAATGTAGTACCAACAGGAGTATATTCTTTTTCCTGTATTGCTCGCAAAAGTTTTACCTGCAGTTGTGGAGGCATTTCACTTATCTCATCAAGGAAAAGTGTTCCTCCTTCTGCAGCTTTAATAAAACCTTCCTTATCACTGATTGCTCCTGTGAAAGCTCCTTTTTTATGGCCGAATAATTCGCTCTCAATCAGGTTTTCTGAAATGGCACCACAGTTCAATGCAATGAAAGGTTTGTTTGATCTTTTTGAATTGTAGTGAAGAGCTTTTGCGACAAGTTCCTTTCCGGTGCCGCTGTTTCCGGAGATCAAAACTGTACTTTCAGTATCAGCAACAGCTTTTATCATCTCAAATACCTGCGCAATAGCAGGACTTTTACCAATGATGTTTGTGTAATCATATTCACGTTGTAACTCTTTACGTAAAATTCTGTTTTCAAGATGCAGATCTCTGACTTCAAAAAGCTTTTTTACTTTGATCAGAAGTTCATCGAACTCAACAGGTTTCAGAATATAATCACTGGCACCGCTCCTGAGAGCTGCAATTGCAGTTTCCATTGAACCATAAGCTGTAATTACAATTGTGTTTGTCTGGAGGTTCATTTTCTTTATTTCATCGAGGAGTTCAATGCCTTTCATCTCCGGCATTTCTATATCTGTGATTACAAGATCGTAAGAAGTTTCTTTCAGCATCTCATAAGCAACTTTTCCATTCGGTGCTTCCGCGACTTCATATTTTTCTTTTGTTAAGATATACGAGAGTGATTCACGAATTATATCTTCATCATCAACTACTAATATTTTTTCAGCCATCATTTGTTCCTTGTTTTAATTATCAATTGGCAGCCTGATTGTAAATTTTGTCCCGAACTCCGGTGTGCTCTCAACTTCAATATTACCCTGAAAACTTTTTATAATTCCATAACTAACCCACAAACCGAGTCCGGTACCTTTACCTTGCGATTTTGTAGTAAAGAATGGTTCAAAAATTTTATTCAGATTTTCTTCTTTGATTCCGCTACCTGAGTCAGTAAAGGCGATAATTACTTCATCATTAACCATTGCCGATTCAATGCTAATTCTGTTTTCTTTCTTAGAATTTTTATTTTCGTTAATAGCATCAACTGCATTTAATAATATATTCACGAAAACCTGTTCAAGCTGATCCGCAACAAGCGGCAGATTTGGTATATCGTCACTTAACTTCACTTCGAAAGAGATATTTTTTGCTTTTGTACCAACTTTTGTAATCTCGATTGATTCTTTAAGACATTCATTAATATTGACACGCTGTAATTCAAAATTTGATGGTCGGGAAAAATCAACAAGGTCACGAATTATTTTTGATATTCGAGTGACCTGATTTTTAACAAGCCCCAATTTTTCTTTGATGAAAGTATCTTCAGTGTTTCGCTCTGCTACTTGTACCAATGCCGAAATTGAAGCTAATGGATTACCAACTTCGTGAGCAATTCCTGCTGCGAGGGTGCCAATGCTTTCCATCTTTTGTGTATGGATCAATTGTTTTTCAAGTGTCCTCTTTTCACTTAAGTCACGATGAATTCCGAAATATCCGGTAACTTTTTGGTTCTTATCGAAAATCGGTGAAATCAACAACTGAGTATAAAATGGTTCGCCGTTTTTCTTTCGGTCTTCAACCTCGCCAAACCAAACTTTACCGCTTGAGATTGTCTGCCACATTTTATCCCAGAATTTCTTTGGCAGTTTTCCGCTTCCAAAAATTCTCGGATTTCGCCCGATCAGTTCTTCTTTACTATAACCACTGGATTTAACAAAAGCAGGATTTACATAAATCATTTTTCCATTTAAATCAGTAATCAATATCGGATTAAGACTGCTTTCAACAATATTGAAAAAACGCTGCAGCTCAATATCCTTGACTTTCTCCTTGGTAATATCTTTAACAACTGCAAAAACAAATTCTTTATCTTTGCCATCAGTTGGAAGCATATGATGTGTAAAAGAAATTTTAACATCTATTTCTTCCTTATCGAGAAGAAATTGTGTTTCAATCTCAGCGGTTTTGGTAAAACTTATACATTGAAAGAATACATTGTTGACACTCTCACGGTTACACAGATCAATAAAATCAAGAAAATTTGTCGGTTTATTTTTAAGAAAAGATTTTATGATTTCTTTTGACTTCCTGTTCATCTTGATGATTTCACCATTTACATCAAGCAGAAAATACATATCCGGCAGTGAATCGAAGAGATCAAATCCAAAAAATGGATTCACAGCCATCGAATCAAATTGAACTGTTTTATGTGCATTAGATTTTTTCTTGCTATTCACTGATGAGCGCATAATTAGTTATCAAATATAAATCAAAACAGGGTTTTGAATGGTGCAAATCGTATCGGATTGACTATAGATATCCTTTTGCTTTCATAAGTTCTGCACAAAGTATAGCACCACCTGCAGCACCACGTACCGTATTATGTGAAAGTATTACAAAACTATAATCAAAAATATTGTCCTTCTTTAATCTTCCGATTGAAACGGCCATTCCTTTATCAGCGTTGCGCTGATGCTTTGGTTGTGGAAATGCATTCTCGATTCCATAGTGAATTGGTTGAACAGGAGATGAAGGAAGATCAAGCTGTTGAGGAGTTGATTTAAATTCTTGCCAGACGTTTATTATCTCATCCGCAGACGCTTTTCTCTTTAAATTTATCTGCACACACTCTGTATGTCCATCGGTGACATTAACCCTGTTGCATTGTGCACTGACTTTAAAATTATTATAAACAATTTTATTTCGATTTAAAGAACCTAAAATTTTCAGCGGTTCAATTTCAACTTTTGGTTCTTCACCGCCAATAAAAGGAATAACATTATCATCAATATCCAGATTAACCACTCGCGGATGTCCTGCACCCGAAATTGCCTGCATCGTTACTACATTAACAGATTCCAAACCAAAATTATCGAATAAAGGTTTTAGTGCAAGAACGAGTCCGATAACTGAACAGTTTGGATTTGTAACTATACATCCATCACCAAATTTCTGAGAATTGATTAATTCAAGATGATCAGGATTTACTTCAGGAATAAGTAGCGGAACATCATCATCCATCCTGTGATTTTTTGAATTTGAAATTACTTTGTATCCTGCTTTGGCAAATTCAGTCTCTACTTCTCCTGCAACCGAGGAATCTAGCCCTGAAAAAACTACTCTGGATTTTAGAGTTGGTTCACATTTCTGAACCAAAATATTCTTTACTTTTTCAGGAAGTGGAGCAGAAAGAAACCAGTCGACCGCATCTTTATATTTTTTCCCGGCTGATTTGTCAGATGCACAAAGTTCCGTAATTTCAAACCATGGATGGTTAGCTAGTAATTCAATAAACTTTTGACCAACGCTGCCAGTTGCACCAAGTATTGCTACAGGTATTTTTTCTTGTAAGTTATTCAAATTTAATTCGTCAAATATTTATTATTTTAATGATGCGTAAGATAATAAATAATGCCAATCTGATGATATGAAAATAGCACTAGTCCAATATAACCCAGCCTGGGAAGATAAAGAATCAAACAAGCAGAAAATCCTTTCGCTTGTCCGGGAAATTGAAGGAGTTGAGTTATTCATTTTTCCTGAAATGACTTTGACTGGTTTTACTATGAAGTCCCGGGAGATGTCTGAAACAATTCAGGGAGAATCATTCAGATTTTTTTCATTACTAGCAAAAGAAAAAGCTTCGAATGTATTTGCCGGGATAATTGAACGCAGAGACAAACGAATTTACAACACATTTATTCATATAAAACCAGATGGAGATCTGGTAAAACTGTACAGGAAGATTCATCCATTTTCTTATTCAGGTGAGAATAAACATTTTAATGCAGGAGTGAAACCAGCTTACACAAAAATCAGAACCTGGAAAATAGGATTAACAATTTGTTATGATTTACGTTTCCCTGAGCTTTACAGAAAATATGGAAAGAAGAGAAATCACCTTGTCGTAAATATTGCCAACTGGCCTGATACACGGATCGAGCATTGGCGAACTTTATTGAAAGCTCGTGCGATCGAAAATCAATGTTACGTTGCTGGTATAAATCGGGTTGGGAAAGATCCAAAATTATTTTATCCGGGATTCAGCAGTGTGTTTGATCCGATGGGGAAAGAATTAGCTACTGTTGAGAATGAAGAAAAAGTTATTGTTGTTGAACTCGATAAAAATTATGTTAAAGAGGTGAGAGAGAAATTTCCGTTTCTTGATGATATAAAATTAATCTAATCTCTTTTAGTCTTCACCAACAGCAGATGTATCGTCACACCGACTGCGATTAAAAATAATAGTAATCTTATATACCAGAGTTCAGTGAATACCAATGCGGAGACAGAAATCATTAACCACAATAAAGTAATATTAATTACTTTTGACATTACAGTTAATCCTGAGTTATCCTGATAATTTTTTATATACATACCTAGTATTTTATGATTTCGCAGCCACTCATTTGCCTGCGGTGAGCTTTTAATAAAACAGGCAGATGCAAGAATCAGGAAGATTGTTGTTGGAAGAACTGGAAGGAAAATACCAATCACACCTATTATAACAAGAAGAAATCCTGAAATAAGATATAAGTATTTCACTACTGGCGAAATTGCTTTTACTTGAATATTTTGTTCTGATGACACTGGTTACTTTAATTCTTTATTGTCTCAGTATATAATTGATAACTATCTCAATTTTGATGCAGATATTGTCTAATAATTTAGATAATAATCTTAGCTAAACTTATATTTCACTATTACAAAATAGCAATTTTGGTTAAATACATAAAAAGTTTTCTACTCAAAAATAAAAATCCAAAAATATTCACCAATTATGTTTACAATAAAACGAAAAATTAATTTTTACGACTGCGATCCAGCAGGAATTTTATTTTACGCAAAATTATTTGAAATCAGTCACTCTGTTTATGAGGAAATGATAAACAGCTTCAACCTGAAAAAAAACTATTGGACCAATGATGAATTCGTCGTTCCGATAATAAAGACTGACGGAGCGTATTTCAAACCATTAAAAGCAGGTGAAACTGTTTCGATAAATCTTACAGTCACACTTCGCAAAGAAAATTCATTCGAACTTACTTACGAATGGATAAACAAAGCAGGTGAGCTCGCTGCAAAAGCAAGAACAGTCCATGTTTTTGTCGACAAAAAGCGATGGGTTAAAATTCCAATTTACGATGACATTGTAAAAGGTTTGGAATCACATCAAAGGGATGTTAATCTGTAACGATCAATAAGCTTTTCCTTTTGAACTTTACCAAGCTCAGTTTTGGGAAGCTGTTCTTCGAAAAAAAATTTCTTCGGTATTTTGAATGCCGCTAAATTTTCCTGAAGAAACAACCTGATATCTTCAAAAGAAAGATCAGGAGCACTTTTTTTTAGAACGACTGCTGCAGCAATTATCTCTCCCCATTTTTCATCCTTAATTGGAAAAACTGCGGCTTCGGAGATATCAGGATGTTTTAACAATACATTTTCAATTTCCACAGGATTTACATTTTCACCACCGGATGATATAAGATAATTTTTTCTTCCCTCTAAAAACAAATATCCATCTTCATCCAGATATCCGATATCACCTGTATGATAAAATCCATCTCTTACTACCAGAGAAGTTTCTTCTGGATTAAGATATCCTTTCATCAAAGCGTTCGTTTGAACAGCAACTTCACCAATTTCAAAAGGTTTCAGCTCGTTTCTATCATTATCGACAATCTTAATTTTATTCGTTGGAACAGCTCGACCAACTGAATTTGGTTTGATTAAGATCTCATCTTTTAAAAGAGCAGTAACGAAAGAAGAAGTTTCAGTCGATCCGTAGACCAGGTTAACAGGCCAGCCAAGTTCATTGGCTTCTTTAATTAACTTTATGTCTGAAAAACCTCCGCCAATCAAGCAATTTTTTACTTCAGGATTGGGAGTAATTCTTTCATCAACAATTTTTTTTAATTGCGCTGAAACTAGTGATATGAAAGTTGGGTGAAATTTATTCATTGAGTCAACTAAATGTTCAGTTGACAGTGAATCGGGAATTACTAATGGTATTCCAAATACCAACGATCTCGTAATAGTTGAAAATCCTCCAATGTGATAAAAGGGAAGACTTGCCAGCCATCGATCGCTATGCGTGTATCGCAGCAGTTGATTGCTGTTCAATGCACTATTGTATAGACTGCCAAAAGAAAGAACAATCCCTTTGGATTTATTTGTTGAACCAGAAGTAAAAATAATAACAGCGGGATCGGATAAATTTACTTCAGCTTTATATTCAGTGTGTAGCTCAGCTTTAACTGCATTCGAACTGATTAAATTTCTTTTTTTATTTTTTACTAACTCACTAAATTCTTCGCTAACAATAATTGAATCGCAATCAGAAAGTGCCAATTGTTCTTCAATATCTGACGCATTGAGTTTTGTATTGATAGAAACAGGAACAGCAGAAAGCTGCCAGAGTGCAAATACACTAATAACAAAATCAAGATCATTCCTTTCAAGTATGCCGACAGAATTTCCTGAAGTAATATTCTGCGCTCTTAAAATTGATGCTCTTTGAAAAACCTTTTCACGAAGTTCAGCAAAAGTATAGTTAATCGAAGAAGTAATTATTGCTTTTGCATTTGAATTTTGTTTATGAAGTAAAAAATTATCGGGACTGAGATTCTTCATTTCAAATTAAAGTATCAATCCGATTGAAAGTAAAAGCCCGAATAAACCTGCAAACTTTGCTGATAATTCAAGTGTTTTGTTTAATTCTTCACCTTTAAATGTATTTAACATTTGTAGAAGCAATGCAGCAAGCGGTATAGTTAGAAATGGAAGTAATATCCAGTAATTATAATTGAATTTTAAGAGAAGAATTATAGAAGTTAAATATGATATTGCGATCATAATTATGAACTGCCATTTGGAGAATGTTCCTCCCATGATGACAGCTAATGTTTTTTTATTCGCTTCACGATCTTCATCAACATCACGAAAATTATTCACTACCAAAATATTTGTAATTAATGCACCAACAGGAATGGAAACAATCAGTGCGAGCATCGATATTTCCTGTGTGTGGAGATAAAAAGTACCCATCGTTCCAACTATTCCGAAAAACAAAAAAACAAAAACATCACCAAGACCATTATATGCGAGAGGAAATGGTCCGGCAGTATAAATTATTCCTGCAAAAATTGAAAGTACTCCTACCCAGAGAATTAATAATCCCGCAGAATAGACAAGATATAATCCAAGAATGAATGTCACTCCGAAAACCAGAATGATAGCTAATCTCATTTCATTCACTGAAATCAAACCTGATGCTAAGACTCTCCGTGGACCTTTGCGTTTAACAGTGTCCGATCCTTTTAAATAATCATATAGATCATTCGTAAAATTTGTGCCTACCTGAATTAATACAGAACAAATTAATGCAACAATGGAGTAAAGAAGAAAAAATTTTCCCTGTGAGATCGCGAGTGCTGATCCAACCATTACAGGAACAACTCCGGCAAGTAATGTTTTAGGTCTGCTGGCGAGTAGCCAAGAATTAATTCTGTCGTCTTTACTCATATTTAATTAAGTTGGTCATTGCAATCCGAAATTTGCCGGAGAAGCAACATAAGATTAAAATTATGGATAAAGATTGCTTCGTCGTAAACTCCTCGCAATGACGATTTTTAATTGTCAAGGTAGCTTAGGAAATTTTTTAAAATCTGGTTTACGTTTTTCAAGATAAGCTTTCTTTCCTTCCTGCGCTTCTTCACTCATATAATAAAGAAGAGTTGCATTGCCGGCTAATTCCTGGATTCCAACCTGTCCGTCAAGAGAAGCATTGAACGCAGATTTTAACACACGGATGGCCATAGGACTATGCTGAAGAATTTCCTTAGCCCATTTTATTCCTTCTTCCTCCAGTTTTTTTACCGGGACTACTGCATTGACTAAACCCATTTGCAACGCTTCTTCTGCATTGTATTGACGACAGAGATACCAGATTTCTCTCGCTTTCTTCTGACCGACAATACTTGCTAGAAAACTTGATCCAAAACCACCATCAAAGCTACCGACTTTTGGACCAGTTTGTCCGAAGATCGCATTATCAGCAGCAATGGTTAAATCACAAATAACGTGAAGTACGTGTCCACCGCCAATTGCATAACCGGCCACAAGTGCGATTACAACTTTAGGTATACTTCTTATTAATTTTTGAAGATCAAGAACATTCAGTCGTGGAACTCCGTCCTTTCCAACATAACCTTTATCTCCGCGAATTCGCTGATCGCCACCAGAACAAAAAGCATATTTGCCGTCTTTTGCCGGACCAGCACCTGTTAACAAAATTACACCGATACTTTGGTCTTCTCTCGCATCGGAAAAAGCGTCGTACATTTCGATTACTGTTTCCGGTCTGAATGCATTCCGCACCTCAGGACGGTTAATCGTAATTTTAGCGATGCCATCCATTTTTTCATATATAATGTCTTTATAAATACCAAAATCGGTTTTAACTTTTTTCCAATTCTTTTTCATGATAATTCTCAATTACTTTTAGGTTAGTCAAACAAAAATATTGAAAAAGTAGTTCAGTTAGAATCTGCTAAGAAATCCGTTAACAGATTCAATGAACTTTTTCGATTCCTCGAGATGAGTGTTGTGTCCGGCTGTAGAAATTATTTTATGCTTTGCAGATGGAAAGGATTTTTTAAGATTCTGATTAATTTTTGTGAATTTCTCGTCAAGTCCACCTGTAATTAAAAGAACAGGCATTTTAAGTTTGGATAGTTCTTGTCCGATGTAGGGCATTACACCGGTTCCAAACCCACGAAGTGAATTTGCTAGTCCTGTCTTTGAATTCTTAGCTCTTTCCTCTTTAATATTTTTAAGCCGATCATTCGAAAACCTTCTGAGTGTTCCGAACAATTCCTGATCCATCCACATTGTTAAAAAATCATCTATGCTGTTGCTTTCAATAAAAGCAGCCGTTTCTTCATCGCTTTTCATTCGAGTATTTCGTTCTTTTTCATTCCTCATTCCCGCAGAAGAACTTTCAAGAATCAGTCCTATAACTTTTTCAGGATTTACCACAGCAAATTGTAATGCAAGCCGTCCTCCCATAGAATATCCGCAAAGGATAACTTCCTTTAAATTCAAGTTATTTATTACTTGTTCAATTTGATGGATCATTGAATCAGTCTGGTAATAATTCAATGAAGTTGGAGAACTGCTTTTACCGTGACCAATTATATCAATAGCAGTTTTATTAAATCTTTTATCAATCTTCTGGGCAATCTCATGCCAGTCACCTGATGAGCCAGTGAAGCCATGCAGGAAAAGTATGGTCTTCTTTGACGGGTTAAACTCAGAAAGATGTTCGACATTAAGTTTTATATTTTCGTACTGTATGATCATTATAAATATTCTTTATTTAATTTTTTCTTTACTTCATTAAAATATTTTTGCCGCAGCTCTAATGATTTTTTTGCATCTGTTTTTATTTCAAGAACTACAGGATAGTTTTTTGTTAAACCATTCTTGATTGATGAATTCAACTTTTTCAGATTAGTAATTAATCTGTAATCAATAGCTAATGAATTTACAATCTTACCTAAATCCATATGATGTGGTGTAACAAAGTACTCATTGAATTTACTATTATTATTTGCAATTGGAAGCGATTCAAATATACCACCACCGTTATTATTTATCACAATTATTACAAGTTTGATGGAATATTTTTTAGCTGTGATCAGTGCAGATAGATCATAAATAAATGATAAATCTCCTGTAATCAGAATTGTTGGTTTTCTGTTCGACGCAAGTCCAAGTGCTGTTGAAGTTATTCCATCAATTCCGCTTGCACCTCTGTTAAAATGAATGCTAAATCTTATGGAATTTACACTCACAAAATTATCCAGGTCTCTTACCGGAAGACTGTTTCCAATAAAAATATTGGAGCTTGTTGGTAGTGAATTAATAATTTGTGGAATTATTGAAGGTTCATTCGGAAATTTTGCTTTGGCAATTATTCGCGATTTAATTTTTTCTGTAATCACTTCAGCCTGAACAAATGCTTTCAAATAGTCTGATTTTTGTCTTGAGAATTTTAAGTCTCTTAATTTTTCAATTAAGTTCTGACATAAATTTTCAGGATCGAGTTGAATTACTGCTTTTGCATTTCCAGTTGGGTCAAATCTATCGCCGTAGAAATTAACTAAATATCTTTCAGCATTAGTTTCAGAAAGAAATCCTTCAAGCACAGAAGAAGTCGGAGTTCTTCCGAATTGAAGAATTATATCCGGTTCAAAATGATTTCTGAAATTTTCTGACCTTAATATTGAATTAAAATTTGCGACAATGTTTCCATCATTTTTTTTGATTCCGAACCTGATTTGAGATAGTCCATCAGCAAGAAGGGGATAGCGTAGAATTCTTGAAAGCTTTTTAATTGCTTCCGATACTTTTCCGTTGTACTCCATTGGACCGGCAATAATTAGTCCTCTTTCGGTTCTGATTAATCCTTCAACAATTTTATTTATGATGCTTTGCTCATTCCGATGATTGGAAGTAATATTCTTTAAGGAATTTCGCTGCGGTTTTAATCGGATGATTTTATCACTAACCATGTCTGTATGTGTGTTAGGTTCAAGTGGTTTTCTGAAAGGAAAATTTAGATGTACCGGTCCTTTATCGCTGTTGAAACTAATTTGATATGCTTTTATGGCAATCTTCTGTAAGTGATTTAAACCTATTTCACTAATCGAAGGTAAACCAAGATCACGAAACCATCGGATGTGGTTTGAAAAAATGTTATGCTGATTAATAGTTTGATTTGCACCGGTGCCGATCAACTCGGGAGGACGATCAGCAGTGCAAATGATTAATGGAGTTCGCTGCTGATATGCTTCAACAATTGCAGGATACAATTCGGCAACTGCGGTGCCTGAAGTAGTGACAATTATAACCGGTTTACCGCTTACTTTCGCAAGACCGAGTGCAAAAAAAGCAGAGCTTCTTTCATCAATATGGATGAATGATTTTATCTTTCTGTTCCTGGACAAGGTATAAGTCAGCGGTGTGCTTCTTGAACCGGGAGAAATGCAAGCATACTTTACCCCAAGAGCTGCAAGCTGATCAATAAAAACTTTCGACCAGAGAATATTTCTATTAATTTTTATTTTCATTTTCAAACAGTGATAAAATAGTATTCAGCTTAAGATTAGTTTCTTGAAATTCTTCTTCGGGATCTGAATTCTTTAATAATCCTGCGCCTGCAAATGCAGTTACCTGGTTTCCTTTTACCAATGCTGAACGGATCGAAACCGCGAGTTCGCAATTGCCTTCAAAATCAAATACTCCAACCAATCCTGAGTACAAACCACGGTCATGCTTTTCAAGAGCTCTGATTAGTTTCATTGCTTCATCTTTTGGGACACCACAGACCGCAGGTGTCGGGAACAATGAGTCAATCAGTTCAAATATATTTTCTTTTGTGTTGAGTACTGCCAAAATCTTTGTGATCAGGTGCTGAATATTATCAAGCTTTCTTATTTGTTTCTCTTCGATTATTCGTACATCATTTGAATATTGAATAAGTATGTCAGAGATAAAATCACTTACGAACAAATGTTCTTTATGATTTTTTTCGCTTGACCTTAAAAATTTTTCCAGTTCTTTATCAGATTCTGATTTATCACCTCGTGGAGCAGAACCTGCAACAGATTCAACTTCTGCTATCTTGTCTGTAATCTTTAAAAACATTTCAGGTGATGAACCAAAAAAGATTGAGTCGTTCTTTTTTAGAAAGAATAAATAGCAATCAGGAAATCTTTCTTTCAATTTTTGAAGCAATATATACCATTTTATTTCGTGCTTTATCGTAAAGTTGAAGACTCGTGAAAGAACAATTTTTTTTAATTGATCATCTTTTAATTTCTCTAATGCGCTGGTTACAGAATTATTCCAATAATTAAGCTCTTCATCGCTTCCTCCTAATAAATCTGAAGTGGAGTCTTTTAATCTTTTTTCTTTTGTACCAATACCAAATATTGAATTCAAATAATCTTCTAATTTATTCAGGTACCCGCTTAAGTTTTCGTTAGTCTTTGTTAAAAAGTTGTAGCAGACGAATGCCTTTCCACTTCCGAAAGAAAAGATGATTTCGGGAACGTACAGTCTTAAAGAAATAAAATCTTTCCACAACGAATTATTTTTTGCAGGATCGAATTTTACTGAACAGAATATTATTGAATTGAAATGAGTTAATGCGTCATTCCGGCTTCTAATATTATTGTTTTTGAAATAAGAATAATTACTAATAGCGTCTCTGAATATTTTTGAGTTTCTGTCTGACAGTTCAACTGCCCAATTGATACCGATTAATGTTCTCTCATTATGCGGGGTCCCGAAAACAAAAATATCGTCAAAATTTTGGATTATTCTATCAACAATAGTCAACGGGTCAAAATTATCGAGCTCAAAAGCGAAACTAATCAGCTTAGTCTGATTATATAGTTTTAATGATTGGGTGAAGGAAGTAAACTCTTCCCGGATATTTTCAAAATCAATATTCATTAAAAATTAATATCATCCTCAATTGTGTCGAGAAGTCTGAGATAACTGTCATATCTCTCTTCTGAAATTAAATTCTGTTCAACCGCTTTTATTACAGAACATTCAGGCTCGTGATTGTGTGTGCACGTACTGAATTTACATTCATTTATAAAATTGCCGAACTCAATAAAATAATGTCCGAGATCAGATTTTTTAATTCCATAAGGATCAACTTCACGTATTCCGGGAGTATCAATAATGAAAGTATCTTTATCAACTTTTCTCATAACAGTTGTAACGGTTGTATGAGTTCCTTTTGAAGTGAATTGACTGACCTCACCAATTTTGAAATTCAAGTTCGGATACATTTTGTTCAGTAATGAAGATTTGCCAACTCCTGAATGTCCCCAGAATAAATTTTTTGCACCCTTCATTTCATTCTGAAGCTGTTGAATTCCAATACCGGTTTCTATGCTGGTCAAGATAAATTTATAACCAATATCTTCATACAGTTTCTTCCATTTACTTGCTGTTCCTTCTTCATCGAGGTCAATCTTATTAAGAACAATGACTACTTGTAATTTTGAACTTTCGGTCGAAACGAGAAATCTATCCAGCACCCGATTATTAAAATCAGGGAAGTGACTGCTGGTTACAATAACTACGTTGTCAATATTTGCTGCGATTACTTGTTCGAGTCTTTCACCTCTGTAGCTTGCTCCGCGAACTTTCGGCAGTTTCCTGGAAATATGATTTTTTCTACCATCAATTTTTTTAATTACTCCGCTGCCATCCCGGTTCAATTCAAATTCCACGACATCACCAACAGCGATAAAATCAGTAAAAAAGAGTTTATCCTTTTTGAGCTCATAATCTTTTTTGAATTTACCACGAAGAGAGCATAAAATTTCCTGTTCCTTTCCTTCAGGTATCAGGTAATAATGTTTGCTTTCTATTTTGGTTATTGTGCCTTTTATTTCTTGCCCATGCTTTTTAAAAGAGTGTACAAAAAATATGATGTTCAGATGTGCATATCAAATAAATCTTTATTGAAGGAATAGGGCATAAAAAAAAGGAAGGTGAAAACTCCTTCCCTTTTATTTGAGGGCTTAAGTTTGATTAGAATCTTGCTGATAGTGTTACTATAACATTTTCAACAGTAATATCCTGATAAGTTCTTGAAACGTTTGTGCCGTAGTTATCGCTAAAATCAGTCCACCAGCCACGGGAATATGCTGCTTCAATTCCAAAAACATCGTCGAATATAATACCTCCACCCAGGGTAATATATTTTTTATCGAAATCGGCTGGATCATTATTGTAAGGTGACTGCAAATACATTGCACCTGCTCGTCCGTAGATTGGCAAGTATGGTATTTTTATTTCGCCGCCAGCATAATAATTTATTGTTGTTCTGAAAAGCTCATCGATTTCATTCTGTCTCTCGATTCTGTAATTTGAATCAAATCCTTTTGTGAATTCCATCTGAGTATAATCAATAATTCTTACATCACCAGAAAAAGTGAAAATTGCAAAACTTGTCGATGCACCAACGGCATATTCAAAAGGTGTTTTTACTTCATACTCAATTGGATCATTAATCGGTGTTTCCATTGAATATTCGGAACCTGTTCCAAATGTACTCCGAGCATTAACGTAATATGTTTCTTTTACATTGATATAACTTGGGAATTTAACTGACGCACCAAATCTGAAAAAGTCTCTCCAATTGTAAAGTAGTCCCAGCTGAGCGTCCCAGCCGGAAAGATCCCAGTCGATTATATCATTGAAATAAAAGGATTGAAAATCTCTCGTCGTATTATCATCGGGTACAAGCTGGATGTCGGATGTGTAAATATTATTAATGTCATTTTCCCAATAATCTCTGCTACTTTTATAGCTTCCTGAAACTATATTGAAAGTTCCACCAAGGAAAAATCCTTTGGCAAATTCCATAGAACTTGCAAAGGACCATTTACCAATGTTGCCTTCTTTTTTGATTCTGCCTGATTGATTTAGAAATCCATTTATTAAAGTTGTGTCGTACAGATAATTATTAGTTAAAGGATCTCTCACTTCGTAGGCTAATTTTACTTCATTTGTTATTGGAACCTGATCGTTGTATACTCCAGTTAGTGTCTGTATCATAGAATTATTTGCTGAATTGAAACCAGCAAACTCAAGTGTGCTGTTAAAATCTTTTGTGTTATTATAACCAAGCGCAAAAACCCAGCTGCCTTTTACTGTTGGTATCGCATAAACTAATCCAAATTGATTGAATGAAACTGATGACTTATTTATTCCAGTTGATGAGTTTAAAAAAGTAGCCTGGTTGTTTAAGGAATTTAAATTCATTGCAACTGAGAGTTCGGACTTTTTAATAAGTCCCAGTCCTGCCGGATTAAAAAGCACCCCGGAAAAATCATTGCTCAAAGAAGTGAAACTATTACCCATTGAAAGAGGTCTTGCACCTAAATAAACACCCGGCTCACTTAATAATAGAGCATCAGTATAATTTTGTGAAAATAAAAATTGAGTACTTAGTGCGACAATTAAACAGGCAATAATTTTTTATTCATTGTGAACCTCTGTTCTTTTGTTCAGGAGTTCGTACTGGTGGTACTGTATTAGTAGTACCATCTCCTCTCTTACTTCCACCTTGTAAAGGATCTCTCTGTTGATAACTGTCTTTTGGCTTTTCCGGAGGCCTGTCTCTATGAGGATTAGTGACAGTTGTTGGCGGATAGTAAACCGGAGGACTCGGTGGAGGAGGTGGGTAGTCTATAATCGGTCCTGGTGGATAAGGCGGATCAACAGGGACATAATATATTATAACCTCATGATTATAGTGTCTTGGTACGTATAACAACCAGTCAGACTAAATACTACCAATCCGAAAAACGATAAAAAAATTACCCCTTTCATTTTATTTACCTCCTGTTTCTTGAACCCGAGTTGTTTGATCCTCTGTTTCCACTATTACCACTTGGTGGTGAATACGATCTTGGAGTATTGTTCCCACTTGGTGGTGAATATGATCTTGGAGTATTGTTCCCACTTGGCGGAGAATAACTTCTCGGCGGATTGTTATTCTGCTTCGGTGGTGTATACTGCTTTGGCGGAGTGTTACTCCTGTTCTCCTTCGAAGTGTTTGTTCTCGGAGTATATTCCTTTTTAGGAGTTTGGTTATTATTTCTGTTATTTACATTTGGCTGTTTGTTATTCGTCCCATTAGAATTTTTTCTATCGTAGCTCTTGTTATTTTGTCTTTCAAAAATCTTTTGAGTCTCATTTCCAATTCGATTATTCTTATTTATTTGTTCGGTTGTATTTCTTTTGTTACGATTAACTACTTCTTTTGTAAGATCATTTTGTTTTTCTCTACCAAGAGATTTCTTTGTTGTTAATTCTCTGTCAAGACCGAACTGCTTTTTGTCTCTATTGATTACTTCTTTTGTATTATCATTGTTTCTACCGATCTCATTGAGACCGACCACTTCTCTTGTAATGTCTCCCGATTTGGTTTCAATATCACGAGTTCGATCTAATCCAAGATTTCGATCAACAGTCAGGTCTCTTCCTTTGGTTATATCATCACGATCACGGCTGATAGAACCACTATTGCTGGATATAATCGGATCCCTTGTTGTCATTCCATAATTTCTTCCACCAGAATTGTTTCGAACACCGGATAAATATTCTGTCCTGGTTTTGTATCCATGATAAGAAGGATAACCACCGTATCCATAATATGGGTAATAATAATAAGGATCATAGTAGTAATAGTAACTCGGTGCATAGCAGTAATACGGGTATGGGTAATACCATCCATAGCCACACCAACCAGCATAATATGGCCAATAAGTATAATATGGATAATAACCCCAGTACCCCCATCCCCAGCTAAATCCAATTCCTATGCTGAAAGTTGGATAGTAGTCAACATAATAACTTCTATAAGGGAAAGGATAATCGTAGTAATAATTGTTGATGATTGTGGTTCCGTCGTCAGTTATTTCGGTATCTGATTCGGAATAATAATTTGAGTCTATCTCACTATCATCTTCTGAATAGTAGTTTGAAGATTCGGAGATGGCTTCTTCTTGTGGAAGGTCAGTAGTATCAGAAGTTGCAACTTGAGTATAGCATCCGGTGAAGGATGTAAAAGTCATAACTGCAATCAGACTTAATATGGTATTTATTGATTTCATTTTTTCCCTCGTTAATTATTCTACAATAATTTAAACAATTATTAAGCCTACTTAAAGAGTTAAAATGAGTTCGAAAAAATCAATTTTTTGAAGTTTGTGTGATGGATTTGTATTTATTATTAAACGGATGTGTATAACATATAATACACTGATCTGAGAGAAATTAGAAAACTATCTAAAAAATATTCTTAATGTATTCAATTTTAAAAGATCTGTCTGCAGCGTTTTTACTGTCTGGTTTATTGCTTAATAAATCTCTCAAATCAAAGCCTGCAGTAAATCCAGTTCCAATAGACCATCTCAATCCTGCATTCAGATACCCTTTGCCACTACCGAAATCAGTATTATTATCATTAAATGCAAAATCGTATTCAACTATAAGTGAAAAGCTGGAGCCAAGGGTCTTTTCTATTCCTGTTCGCAAATCCACGAAATTGTCACCATCATTTCCTTCAATAGAATAATTGACAGAACCGTGTAAGCTCAAGTAACCAAGAAAGTCAAAGTTTTTACTCACTGCACCAAAGAACCCGGGAGACTTAATTGCAAATCTGTCTATTTCATCATCATAGGTACCTTTACCTTGTGAATCAAAACCAATTGTAATTGCAGGAAAAAATGTTTCTTCGTTAATAATCCTGCCGCGGATGCTTACTCCCGGCCAATTATACCAATCAACTTTTCCTGAGCCAATCAGGTTTCCGCCTCCATAGGAAATTCCTATACTGACATTTTCAAAAACTCCTGCTTCTATGTATGCGATTAGTGCACCGTAAGGTAAAATTTCAGTAGTAACTCCCACGACTCCTCTTTCTAACACACCAGCAGTAGGCATATCTATGAGATACCTGTATTCATATTTAGCCTTATCACCTGCAGAACCCTGGCTTTGAATGGAATCAAGAGGAATAGATAACAGTATAAAAATTATTAAAAGTTTTTGCATAGTGCTTATTATTTTCTTTTAAAATTTACTCACTGAGAATAAGAATTAAAAATTTCTTACTGGTTTAGATTGAACCTTAGTTGACGAACTTACACTTAAGCATTTAAAAACTGACGAAGGTTCGGATTGTTAACCTGTGGCAATTCACTTGTTATTCAGCATTGTCAGTAATATATTTTTTGATAAAATAATTATGATTATGAAAAAATATCTTGGAATCTTATTAATTGGTCTGATTGTACTGATTGCAGCGGGATGCTCAGGTTCAGATGTCACAAAAACTAATTCGTCTTCAAATCAAGAAATTGCTGATCCTCAGATTCGAAAGCAAAAAGCTCTTGAACATGTTGTAAACGGATCAATTGCTGAATCAAAAGGGGATTATTCACTTGCTATTAATGAGTTTAATAAAGCGCTGGACTACGATACCAGCGCAGGAATTTGCTATTCTCTAGCAAAAAATTATTATGCTGTAAACAAACTCGGTAGTGCTTTAAAATTTTCAAAACTTTCCGTAAAACTTGATACAACAAACACAGACTATAAATTACTACTTGCTGATGTATTTATCGAAGCCAGGGAAAACGATTCCGCCGCAGTTGTTTTAGAAAAAATCTTGGCTCTAGATTCAACAGATGTTGGTACATATTATAAGCTTGCCAGAATTTATGAAAATACCAGACCTTTGGAGGCAATAAAAATTTATAACAGACTAACTAACATTATCGGTCCAGACTGGAATGTCTTACTGCGTGTTGCCGAACTTTATGAAAAACTTGGATATAAAGAGCAAGCAGCTGAATCAGTTGAAGGCTTATTGGAAATTGATCCGAGTAATGTAGCCCTTCAAAAACTTGCTATAGATTTTTATGTGAGAAACGGATATAATGAAAAAGCACTAAGCATGGCGGATGATATAATTGAAGCTATGCCTGATGATATTGAGGCGAGAGAGAAAAGAGCTCAAATATTTATAATACAAAACGACTGGGAAAAAGCCTCAAAAGAATTTAAATATATAATAGAAAAACCGGATGTTTCCCTCGAAGCAAAAATTTCGATTGGTGCTACCTATTTTGCCAAATCATTTACTGATTCGACAGCGTTACCAGTTGCTAAAGAATTTTTCGAAAGTATCGATAAGGATACATCCTACTGGCAGGTTAAACTTTATTTAGGTGCTATTGCTCTGAACGAAGGCAATGACTCTCTTGCTATAGAAAATTTTAAGTATGTTACTGAAAATGCCAGCTGGCATGTTGAATCTTGGGTAAGATTAGGTGGACTTTACTTCGATAACAGACGCTATGAAGATGCTGAAACAATTATGAGAGAAGCAATTGATTTATTCCCAAATGAATTTGCTGTTAACCTTATTCTCGGACTTTCACTCGCGCAGCAGAATAAAACTCTCGAATCAAAAGACTTTTTGAAAAAAGCCGTTGAACTGAATCCTTCAGACATCAATTCACTTTCTGCTTATGGATTTACTTTAAGCCAGTTGAATGAAACAGATGAAGCAATTGAGTATTTGAATCGTGCACTTAGAATCGATCCGAATAATGTAAATGTAATTGGTCAGTTGGGACTTCTTTATAACAATCTCGAAATGATGGCTGAAAGCGACAGCTTATATGAATTTGCATTACAGATAGATCCACAAAACGCATTGATAAATAATAATTATGCTTATTCATTGTCTGAAAGAGATCTGCAGCTTGACCGCGCATTACAGATGATTGAAATAGCTATGGCAGCAGATTCTTCAAATTCATCATATCTCGATACATATGGATGGATCTGGTTTAAATTAGGTGATTATAACAAAGCTTATTACTATATTCAAAAAGCTATCAGCATAGATGGTGAAGGTAATGCTGAACTTCTTGAACATCTGGGTGATGTACTTTTTATGCTTGGCAAAAAGGAAGATGCGTTGGTGTATTGGAAGAAAGCTCTTGAGCTTGATTCTTCCAATGAATCATTAAAGAATAAAGTATCAACAGGTGCAATTTGAAATTATTTAAGCTAATAATTCTTCCGTTAGTAATTGTTATTCTTACTTTAGAAGGATGTGTCCCATCAAAACCAATCGAAGACGAGGAGCTTTTATCTTCAGAAAGGTTGATTAACAAACTGGAAGCTAACAGAAGAAAAATAAAAAACTTTGAAGGTGTCGGGGTTTTTGAAATTGATTCAGAACAATATAGTAACAGTGCAAGTTTTCAGGTGATAATGCAAAAACCGGATTCTGTTTATTTTTCTGTTCTCGGTCCTTTTGGAATGGAGCTAGCTCAAGCTTTGGTTACCAAGGAAAACTATATTTTTTATGATGCATTACAAAATACTGCTTACAGGGGCAGGGTGGATGATGATGTGCTGCAGAATATATTCAAGGTAGATTTATCATTTTCGGATTTAGTCGATGCGTTTCTTGGATCGGTTAACTTGACGCAAAATCTATATAAACAACCAAGCAACTATTCTGTAGATGGGCAGGAATATGTTCTGACTTATACTGATGAGAAAAATCAATTGACCTCAGTTTACAGAGTTGATATTCTTGAATTGGGAATCACTAATTATAAATTATATTCTCTTGATAAAAGTATTAATCTTGAAGGTAACTATTCGAAGTTTGAGTTGATTGAAAATGTTGCTGTACCATTCAATATTGAAGTCAATAACAAAGTTGAAAATCAGAAAGTTAAGATCCGGTATAAAAATATTTTTGCTAATGCCAAAGGATTAAAAGTTAAATTTGATATCCCGCCTGATGCTCAAATAATAGAATGGTAAAATTACTTACATATTTATTTGTTGCGTTCCTCTTCTTAATTAAATCTTTTCCACAGACGGGTGATATCCAGCAAAAAGAATCAGAACTCACTTCGATTAAATCTGAAATAAACGATCTAGAAAAAGAATTAGCAGCAAAATCAGCATCTCAGAAAAAAACTTTTGAGGCAGTTGAAAATCTGAGCAAACAAAATTATCTGTTAAATAAAGTGCTGGCAGATTTACGTTATGAAATAAATAAGAAAGATTCTGAAATTAAATCAGTGGAGAAGAAAATTGCGCAAACAGAAAATGACATAAAAGTTCTTCAGGATAATTATGCTCGTTATGTAAATGCTATCTACAAAAAAGGGCAGTACAATGAACTTGAAAGTCTACTCGATGCTGAATCAGTTCAGCAGGCATTGATGCGTACTTATTATCTGCAGGTCTTTGCAAAGCAACGTGAAAAAGATCTGGAAAAACTTGTGTCTAAAAAGGATGAACTTGCTGAAGCTAAAACAGTACTCAAACTTGAAAAAGCCAATAAGATTAAGCTGGTATCTGAAAGAGATTCTGAAAAGAAACTTCTTAATAAAAAACTGAGTGAAAAAAAATCAACTCTTAAATCGATTGAGAAAAACAACAAAGAGTTAAAAAAAATAATCGTCGCAAAAAAAGAATCTCAGAAGAAAATTGAACAACTTATCACAAATTTGATGGAGCAGGCTACAAAGGAAAATGAGCAGAAGTATGCTTCTGTTACCGAAAGTGGAAGTGAATCTGAGAAAATTAAAGACGAAAATATAGCTTTCGATTATGATTTGACGACAAGTTCATTTGCATCGATCGCTGATTTAAAAGGTAAAATGATCTGGCCTTTGCATAAAGGTAAAATCATCCGAAAGTTTGGAGAGAACAAGCATAAATCATTAAACACAGTAACACTTAATTACGGTGTAGATATAAAAGCAAATAAAGATAAGAATGTCCGAAGCGTAGGAGAAGGAGTAGTTGCAGCAATTGACTGGCTTCCCGGTTACGGTAATGTGATTATTGTATCACACAAGCAAAATTATCGGACGGTTTATGGTCACGTTTCAGAAATATTTGTTTCTGAGGGTGATAAAGTAAAATCCGGCTCAGTGATCGCAATCGTTGATGAAGGTATAGACGGATTCGTTTTGCATTTTGAACTATGGAAGGGGAGGGATAAGCAGAACCCTGAAAGCTGGCTTGGGAGGAATTAAGGTTTAGAATCAAAATAATTTAGATTGGGGCATATCTGAAATACATTAAATCTATTCATTTAAATGATTTATTAAATAAATCAAAAAGTGAATTCACTATAATTCTAATTCTTTCAACCGCTCTTCTTTTTATTTTTTCCATCTGTACCGATGAATTGAATTCTTCAAATCCAATTTTTAATTCACCGTGGGATCATCATCATTACATTTACATGGCAGAAAACAGTCCTTGGAACTATCACATTGCACCATATTGTCATAGATTATTAGTCCCTTTAATGGTAAGTATTTTTCCTTTCTCAACTGAAAATAATTTTTTTGGTCTCACTTTTTTTCCATTATTAATAACTTCAATACTTACATATTACTTACTCAAATCACTAAGCTTTTCAACAATAGAATCATTATCAGGAATCCTTCTGTTCTATTCCATGAGTTGGGTAGTAAAATTTTTGATTTGGGACTTTTGGCTGGTTGATTCAATGCTGTTTATGTTCATAATGATTTGCCTGATTCTATTAGTAAAAAATAAAGATATAATGTTTGCTGTAATTTTAGCCTTTGCCGTAATGATAAAAGAAAGTGCTTTATTTCTAATACCTGTTTATTATTCTTTTAATTCAACACGATTGGTAGACTACAAGTCAATTCTTAAGACAATTATGGTATGTGCTCCATCAGTTTTAGTATTCTTATTGATCAGGTATACTATTCCTACTTTAAACAGTTATGTTTCATATACTGAGTTATTACCAGATAATCTGACTGTAGTTGATCCATATGACATAATTTCAGTTTTCAGTTTTGAAAATTTTTCAAATTTTGATCTTAAGAAACTATATACTCTGACCTTAGGATCATTTGGAGTTACTGGAATATTAAGTATAATCGGTGGCAGGGCAAATCTAAACTATCTAAAAAAATTCTACCCGCTGTTGATACTGGCATATTCTCAATTATTCTTTGCAGTCAATATTCAGCGGTTAATTGTAATTAGTTTTCCATTGATGATCATTTTGAGTGTTAATACATTAAAAATTTTTAGAGAAAGAAATATTGAACTGTCACTTATTTTATTTCTGATATCAGTAAATATTATTATTTCATTGATCTGGGATGACGTCTACTGGATATTAAAATTGCAGACGGTATACAATCTTATGGCATTTATATTTGTCTTCTTATTCAATAAATATAGAAGAAATTTAATGGCGGGATAAAATATAATTACAACTCTAATATTTAATTTAATTGAATTTTAGCTGATAAATTTTGAGTGCGTAAGTTAATAGATGATAAAAGTATGTCACATAGTTAATTTGATTACAGGTAAATCCGATGGTGTATATACGCACTTGAAAATGATATTTCAAAATTACGATAAAAATAGATTTAAACACTATTTAATATTTCAAGGGGGAAGTATTATTGAAAAAGAAGTTAAGTCATTAGGAGTTGAAGTCGTCGTATTGGATTTGCTGAAGAAAAAGTTTTCGATTGGTTCATTTATTCACATTTATAAAATTTTGAAGAAGTTCAAAATCGATATAGTTCATGCACATCTGATTAAACCTTACATACTAGGTGGGTTGGTAAATATTTTAGCAAGGAAGAAATTAGTTTTCAATTACCACGGGTTATTTATAAAGGATAACCCGTATTACAATATCGCAGAGAAAACAGTTTATTATCTTTCTCATTATCTAATTTATCTATTTAGTAAAGCGGACGCTGTACTTGTACCTTCAAACAGAAGCAGAGAATTATTAATTAGTGAATCTAAAATGTTTCCTCAACCGTTTGTTTACTATAATGGCTATAATCACAAAAAGAAATTTAGAAGTACAGATTTGGAATTAATAAAACAATTAGCTAATATAAAATCCGCATATCGAATTATAGCACGTGTGAGCAGGCTTGAAATTGAAAAAAGAATTGATGATGCTATTAAGATTTTTAGTAAAGTTTCAGCAAATCGAAGCAACTTAATTCTTCTAATTTTGGGGAATGGACCTCTGAAAACTCAGTTGATGGATCTTTGCAATAATCTTAAAGTTGATTCAAGAGTAATTTTCTTCGATTATGTCCCAGAAGTAACTCAGTACTTTAATTATTTTGATATTTTATTATTTACTTCACAAAGAGAAGGAATGCCTTTAACAATGTGGGAAGCTATGGCAAACTCAGTTCCCGTTGTAGCCCCGGATGTAGGTGGTTTTAAAGAAATACTCGAAGAAAATAACTGTGGACTTATTTACGAACCAGGAAATCTAACGGATGCTGAAGATAAGCTCACTAAACTTTTAGATGAGGAGCCGTACCGAAAAAGATTAGGTGAGAATGGTCGAATTGCCATTGAATCTAAATACAACGAGGACAAATTTATTCAGCAGATTGAAAAAGTGTATTCAGATCTGGTTAATTCTTGAAGAGGATTCTGCATATTACCCCGGATTTCAATTATAGCTGCGGTAGAAGTAAACTTGCTTATATGTATTTAAAATATTTCAGTAATAAAAATGATTATCAGGTCCATTTCATTACAAACGGTGGCGATTCACTAGAAAGATTAAAAGAGATTAATTCTCTACATTTTAAGATTTTAAAATTCTCGACCGGGATAAGTAATATTTTTCAGCTTGCAAATTTCTATAAAGAGATTAAAAAATATTTAATTGCAAATAAAATCGATCTGGTACATTCTCACCACAGATTTCCGGAATTTATTTTAAGTACTTTTGCCAACAAGCTGAGTATTAAAACCGTTTTTTCACCGCATGGATTTGTTTACGGTTATAAACGCTTTAGCTTTAAATCGGATTTAATAATTTCGGTGAGTTACTCTGCAACAAAAAATCTTATTGATGATTACGGTGTTGAAGTGGATAAGATTAGGACGATTTACAACCCAGTTAATAAAGAGCAGTATGATAATGAATCAGGTACCAATAATCTTAAATCAAAGTATTCACTTCCAAATGACTACAAAGTTATTCTATTTATGGGTAGGATTACCCTTGAAAAAGGTTATGACACCCTTTTGAAAGCATTTATAAAAGTTAATGAAAAATTCAGGAAATCGTTTTTAATTTTAAGCGGCTCTGACCAAACAAAAAATCTAATTTATAAATTAACTTCTGACGTTAATAATATTCAATTTCTTCAACCAGGTAATAATAGTGAAGAGTTGTTTTCAATTGCGGATATTGTAGTGCTTCCATCGAGATCAGATACTTTTCCTTTCGTAATGATAGAAGCAGGTTCTTTCAAAAAGCCTTTCATCGGCGGCAACACCGGTGGCATTGCTGAATTTATTGAAGATGGAAAAGATGGACTACTTATTGATCCAGAGAATCACGAACAACTTGCTGAAAGAATCATCTATCTATTAAATAACCCGGAAACCGGAAAAATTATGGGATTAAATCTACACGAAAAAGTTAAGCGACTTTGTAATTATAATAGTTATTTTTGCAAAGTAGAAAAAATTTATAATTCTCTAATCACTTCATAATGATATTCAAAAAACTTTTAACCTCTCCTGAAGCCGTTACCGAAAAAGTATTCGAGTCAATTAAACAAGAACGAGCTCTTTTGCTTACATATTTCAATCAGCATTGTTTTAATGTTTATTGTGAGGATGAGGCTTACAGAAATTTAATCGATCAAAAGTTCAATGCTTATCAGGCTGATCATGGGGTCTATTTCGCCGCAAAATTTCTAAATCATTCGGATCCAAAACGTATCGAATCTACTGCAATAAATAGCCTTATCCTGAATGAATTGATAAATGTAAATAGTCCTATCGTAATAATCGGTGGAAGTTTTGAAGAAAATTTTTTACTCAAAGAAGCGGAAAGGCGCAGCATTAATCTGGCATTTTATAAAAACGGTTTCTTTGTTGAATCAGAGATCAACGATATTGTCGCAAATCTCAAATTGACTGATGCTCAGGTAATATTTGTAGGCATGGGAGTTCCAAAGCAGGAGTTATTTGCTGAAAAATTATCTAGAGCATTGCAAAATAAAGTTATTATATGTGTCGGAATTTTCTTCGAATATTACTTTGGAACGACCAGGAGAGCGCCTGTTCTAATTCAGAAATTTGGATTGGAATGGTTATTCAGATTGCTCTATGAACCGAAAAGGCTTTGGAGGAGATACTTGATCGGGATTCCTGAATTTATTTTTAGAGTGATAAAAATTAAGTTTAGTACAAAGTAAATTTTAAAAAAATTATTACACTCTCAATAGTAAATAATTATTTGCTTAACACTCGAAGTTTTTAATGAAAATTTTATATATCATTCAAGCATTACTCTTATTCCCAGTAGTTATCTTTAGTCAGACTGATGAACCAGTCGTGTTGGCAAGAGAAAATGGAATAGATATTGAAATAACTTTCAAATCAGAACCATTTTTGCAAAAGCTTGATAGAGATAAACGAGTAATTGAATATATAAATTCTCTCGATGAATCACAGCCGGGAACTCCTGTATTACCAACAAAAACTTACTTTGTCGCAATACCGCCATTAAGTAAAATTAAAATCCATTCCAGCTCCCAGAAGTATAATTATATAAAAGATATTGGGATTTCTTTTAATCCGGAAATATTTCTTTCACAAGATTCAATCCTTTCATATCGGAAGACAACTGCTGATCTTGAAAATTTTAGTTTTGATGAATATCCAACTCAAGAAATTGAAACAGTAGGTTATACATGGATCAGGAATTACTATTGTGCAGCAATCAGAATAAATACTCATCGATTTAACTGGAAGAAAAAAGAAATCAGGGAAATAGTTTCATCAAGGATTCATATTGATTTTACTGATATTCAGAGTTATCCTCAGAACACTGGTTCTCCCGGTCAATTCGATGAAATTTTAAAAGATGTTATTTTAAATTATGAAACAGCCTCACAATTCAAAGCTGATAATACAACTTATTATCCGGCGGATACTTCAGGTAATTGGATCGATTATTCAAAAGAATATGTCAAGCTTCAAATCGCTGATGATGGAATATATCGAATTGATCATGATCAGATCATCAATTATGGCATCAATCCTCACAACATCAATCCAAAAACTTTTAAGGTTTTTGCAAAAGGCAAAGAAATTCCGTTGTTTGTTCTTGGTCAAAATGATCTTTCATTCGATCCGGGAGATTACATCGAGTTTTGGGCTGAAAGGAACTATGGCTCATCAGACTATAAAGAAATTGTAAACACTGGTGAAGATTATCTTAATTATTTTGATAGATATTCTGACACTTCTATTGTCTGGTTAAGCTGGAATGGAAATGAGGGAGAAAGAATTTTTGAACAAAATCTTTCTAATCCAGGAATAACAGATACTTTGCAGCATCACAAAGCATTTTATCATATCGAAGAGGATGTTAGACTTTGGTACTATGATGCCGTTTCACCCAGAGTTCAGTTACCAAACTGGCAGGAGAATAAAGTCTGGACCTGGCATTTTCTCGGTAACGGCGGAAGTGTAGATATTAATTTCAACTCAACGAATTTTGTTCAGGATTCTCCGGTTAAAATAACCGCAAGAATGATAAGTAATGCAACTGATGGACTATTCACAAATAATCATCGATTTGGTTTAAGCTTAAATTCAGGTTTACCGGAAGATACAATAGTCTTCAGTTTCAAGGAGACAGTAAACTTTTCTGCAGAGTATATTTCTAATCAGCTTATTTCGGGAAATAATTTTGTTAGAATTTTTGGAATGCAAAACGATTCACTCAGATGGCATCAGGGATTAGTAGATTGGGTTGACATAGAATATGACAGATATAATACTGCTGAAAATGATTCTCTGCTGATTAGGGTTCCGGAAAATAATATAACATCAGCAAAAGTTATAAAGGTTTCCAATATCACACAGGATTCTTCAGATATAATAATCTATAAGATCGGACCTAATTACAAAAAAATTAATTCGTTTAATGTTTCAAATTCTGTTTTAACTTTTTCTGATACTGTTTCTGCAAATGATCGGTATATGATAATTCAGCAGGCTTTAGTTAAGACACCTGCATTTGTCACTAAAAAATTCTTTATAAACCTTCGTGATCAGAACCGGGGTGCTGATTACATCGCAATTTCCAATAGGATATTGCAATCTTCATCTGAAGAATACCTTAATTTTATTGATAATAATTATGATACAAGAAATGAGTTAATCTATATTGATGATATTTATGATGAATTTTCATTTGGATTTAATAAGCCCGAAGCAATTAAAGATTTTTTATTATATGCAAATCTAAATTGGATTTTTCCTTCGCCATCTTACTTATTGCTGATTGGTGATGCTAATTATGATTACAAAAATAAGATTACACCTCCGCCTGTCGAGAGAAGAAAAAATCTTGTACCTTCATATGGTAATCCCGTTAGCGATGTTTGGTTCACAATGTGGGATACTTCAAATGTCAACCTTCCTCAAATGTTTGTTGGAAGACTTCCTGTGACGTCAAACGAGGATTTAAACCTATATCTTAATAAACATCAAGTTTATATTAATAGAGTATATGATGATTTTAATAAGAGATATCTTTTTTTCAGTGGTGGTGATCCCGGCAATCCGGGCCAGCTTGAATTATTAAAAACAGCGAATTCAAATGTTCTTAATAACTTAATTAAACCAGCTCCGATCGGAGGAGAAGGGGTTCACTTCTATAAAACAATTGATCCACCTTCAAATTTTGGCCCTTATACTCGTGAGCAGATTGACAATGCAATTGACAGTAGCGGATTATTTATTTCTTATATCGGACACAGCGGAACTGAAACCTGGGATAATGGAATTACAGATGTAGCAGATTTAAAAAGTTCATTTAATGATCGACTTAGCTTAATTACAGATTTTGGTTGTTCAACCGGCAAATTTGCTGAACCTGACGTTGATGCATTTGGTGAATTGTTTGTCTCTGGTTCAGTTGATGGTCAGTCAATTGCCTATCTTGGGAATGCAAGCTGGGGTTACGTTTCCACATCAGTTAATTATCCGCAACTATTTTATACAAACTTACTTTCGGATTCACTTCCGGTAATTTCCCGTATACATTACTTGGCAAAGATGCAGCTTTTAAATCAGTTTGGTACCGGAGATGTTAACAGAGTGTTTAATTATTCTAATATACTTTTTGGCGATCCTATAATTGAATTCCGTTTGCCACAAAAACCAAATATTACTATTACGGAACAATCGTTCAGATCAGAAAACAATTTTCCTTTAGATACTGATGATTCGGTAAAAGTTAACGTAGGATTATTTAATTATGGGAAGGTTCAGGGGGATTCAGTTCTAATAACCATCGTTGATAATCATCTCGGTGTACAGAAATATTTTCTTGAATACTACATTCCTTTACCGCTTTACAAAAAGGATATTTTGCTCAGTATACCAATATCAGGACTTGTTGGTGAACATAATCTTCAAGTCACACTTGACAAAGATAATAAATTTGATGAGATATATGAGAATGACAACTCCGCTTCTTTTAATTTTGTTGTTTATTCGTCATCAGTCAGAACTATTGAAGCAGAAAGATTTTACAATTCATCAAGAGCTAAAGTAAAATTATTAAATCCGGTATTTTTGCCGGAAGGAAATATTACTTCAATGCAGATAAATATTTCTGACAATCCAGATTTCATAAATCCGCTTCAGGATGAAATATTATTAGATACCCTGTCAACACATTATCAACTTTTATCCACTCAACCAAATAAACGATACTGGTTACAAGCGAGAATAAATTCTTTCCAATCCAATTGGTCGGAACCATTCTCATTTTTTAATACGAATGTAAACTACGATTGGTATTTTGGTAATTCGTTTAATCCTGAAGATGTTGAGTTCAATAATATCTCCTTTGACTCAACAAATAATGGCTGGCAATTAAAAAATTATACTAATATTCTCGAAATCACATCTGCCGGATTTAATGACGGCGGTTTTGGTTCAATTAAGTTGAATGACTTGGAATTACTGCCAAATTCATATTACTGGGGAATAGCAACTGCTGTAATAGATTCAATAACACTTAACCCAACAGATTTCAGATATTTTGTTTATCACGAACCTATGATAGCTGACTCATTACTGATAGCTTACATTGATTCTCTTCCTGTAAACACACTTCTTGCTATGACGCTTGCTACTGATGGAGCACAATCTGTACTTGGCTGGTCATCCGGAACTCCTGTTCGTCAGGCCATTGAATCTCTTGGAAGCCTGTATATAGATAGTGTTTTTTACAGGGATTCCTGGTGCATGATTGGTAAAAAGGGTGCATCTCAGGGAACGGTTCTGGAATCATTCAGTAAAAGTTCTGCAGGATTTGCAATGATCGATACAAATGTTTTTGTCTCGTTTACAACCGGATGGATTCAATTACCGCAAATAAAAAATGCGCATCAATGGTTGAGTGTTACTAAAATAGATTCGCTGCCCTCGGGTTCTGAAATAAATTATATTCCGATCGGAATAAAAAGCGATAATACAACAGATACGCTTAATGCATTGACTTTTTCCGGAAACACCGCGGATATAAAAAGCATTAATGCGAACACGTACCCTTCAATTAAAATTTTAACCAGGATAATTGCTAATGATGATTATGAAACCCCTGCATTTAAAGAATTAGGTATTGATTTTATTCCCGTTCCCGACCTCGCCACCAACTACCAGGTTGTTTCTGCGACTGATGATAGTGTTTTGATTGGAGAGAACATCGGTCTTACGTTTTATGTTTACAATGTTGGCGAGAGCAAAGCAGACAGTTTTAGTGTAAAAGTTGAAGTTATTAATGAAGATAATACACGACAGACTATACTCACACAAAAAGTTGATTCATTAAGTCCGGGCTCACAAAATCGTTTTGATATTGTTCACAATACTTCCTCAGGCAGCGGTGCAAAAACATTTTTAATTAATATTGATTCAGAAAATCAAATAAGGGAACTTTTTGAGGATAACAATTTCTTCAGTGTACCATTTTATGTAAAACCTGATACATCTCAACCAACTCTGAACCTGACAATTGATGGAAATGATATACTCGATGGTGAATATATTTCCGCTGAACCGGTAATACATATTGAGCTAAATGACCAATCACTGCTGCCAATAACAGAGCCGAGTTCTGTTATGGTTTATCTGAATGATGAATTAATTCCACCGGACACATCTGTTATCACTTACACCTTCTCTGAGACTAATCCGAAAGTGTCGGTTGATTTTACGCCGGTTTTGGTAGATGGTGAATATAATCTGAAGGTGTTATGGAGAGATTATGAGGGAAATATCGTTGATTCAAGTGGAGTGGAAAAGTTCTTCCTCGTATCTAATGAAGCAAAGATTCTGAATGTTTATAACTATCCCAATCCAACAACTGGTGAAACTCACTTTACATTTAAGTTGACTCAGATTCCTGAAGAGATAAGAATAAAAATATTTACGATTGCAGGAAGATTGGTAAAAGAAATAAAGCTAACTGGTAATGATTTGAAATATGACTTTAACAAAATTTATTGGGATGGCAGAGATGAAGACAATGATTTATTGGGTAATGGTGTTTATCTCTACAAAGTGATAATGAATGCTGGGGACAAAACTGAAGAAGTAACTCAAAAACTGGCGGTTGTAAAATAGAATTTTTAAAGTTATAAAAATGGGGAAACTAGATGGAAGCACCTGTTCTGACTGACAAGAATCAATTCCCGAGTGAAGAAATTATTTTTTCGCATCTCGGTCAATCAAAAAAAATCTGGAGATCTATCTTTGAATTAATCCAGACAGAATTTCCTTCCATTTCAAAAAGCTGGAAATATTACAACGATGGGAAGCTGGCTGCTTAAATTATCTTCAAAATCCAAAACGATCTGCTGGGTTTCTGTAATAAAAGAAGCGTTCAGAATGACTTTTTATTTCACCAGTAAAGCAGATGGAGTAATAGTTAAATCTGATCTACCAATCGAACTTAAAAAACATTTTCAAAAAGAAAAACGAACGAAGAAGCTAATCGGACTGACTGTGATTATTAAAACGAAAAAGGATCTGGATTCAGCTAGGCAATTAATTGAATTAAAATTCATGATGAAATAGTTTTCCGGATTGTTTAGTCAATGATTTTCTGAAGAAATGTTCCCAACTCATTAACAGTGCAGAAATAATAATCACTCTGCATTGTTTTAACTTCCTCGTGTCCATAACTGTCCCACAGTACCGATGCGATTTTGATCCCTGCTTCGCGTGATGCAAATACATCGCTTACAGAATCGCCAATCATTAAAACTCTTTCTGGCTTCAGCCCAAAGTAATTTAGAAACTTCAGAATTCCTTCGGGAGAAGGCTTGTGGTTTTCAACATCATCACCAGTAACAATCAGATCAAAATAATGATCAACCCCCAGTTTTTCCAGAGTTATTAGTGAAGCAGTTCGTCCTTTGCCGGTGAATATTCCAACCGGGTAGCCAAGGCTTTTCAAATGATGAAGAATTTCTTTGATGCCATCATAAAGTCCGGCAATTCCATGATGATCGATATAATATTTGTAATAATCTCTTCTTGCTTCTTCATATTTATCACCGCACAATTGTCTGATTATTACATCTTCAGTAGGACCGAACATCGCGATTATTTCTTCATCAGAAAAGATCTTACCTAAATATTTTTTAGCGATGAAGTTGAATGAGTCAAATATTAACTGATTGGTGGAAGTCAAAGTTCCATCAATATCAAAAATATATCCGTCGAAAAGTTTTGTCATAAAATATTAATAAAATTTTCTATGTGTATCTTAGTGACCTGAGTGTCTTAGTGGTAAAAGACTATTCCTCATCACTATACGCAATAAGCCTCACAAATAGAAGATTAAGGAGATAATCTCAACAGTGTAAGTCTCCCGTCATAATCAGTGACGAGACAATTCCAATTTATTTCTGTAAGAGAAATTACCGGTGCCAAACCACCACGGAAAAATTTTTCTGCTTTTAATTTTGGTTTTATTCTATATACCCATCCATCACTAAAACTGACAAATATATTCTCTTTAATAACTAGCAAATCAGTTATTGATTCATTGCCCTTGTCAACGGGAAGTTCAATTTCACTTGTTACTTTTCCAAGTTTGGTGGAAACAGCGACAATCTTATTTTTTGCAGTGGGAAAAAGCAACTCCTGCTTCTTGTTTGTTCTTATTATTCCATTTGCAAAAATGTTTTTGATATCCCACTTTACCATCCCAAGGAGTGCATCAACACAATAGAGATTACCTGAATCATCAATCAGAAATAAATCCTTGTATTTTATAAACATCTTGTTTTGGTTTGTCAACTTTGATTTTCCACCAATTCTCCATCCAGCTTTCGCAGCTTCAATTTTCCAGATTAACAATCCATTGTTTGCACTACGGCAGTAAACAGTTCCAAGGTTATCATAAAAGAAAATTTTATTATCTGAAGATATAATCAAAGATGCAATGCTTATATCGGAGCTCATTTCCGAAATATGTTCTACCCAGATAGGATCGAGTGAAAACAGTTCATAGCAATAAAGATTTCCGTAAACTGTCCCGACGATCACACTTTTAACAATCGTGCTTTGCTCTTCTAAATCGATAACAGAAATCCCCGAAGTAATTTCTTCTCCAATACCTATTATCTGATTTGGACTGCCGCTGTTTTTATTTAAAGTGATTATATCTCCATCATCAGAGGCAATAACTAACAAATCACTTTCGATGTCCGGTTGATTGCTTATTTTTTCATTTGATTCAAAGTGCCAAATCTCCCTTCCTGAATAATCAAGACAGAGAACTAATCCATTTTTTGATACACTATAAATGTTTTTTGAATCATTCACAGAGGAAGTTATTGTAGTTTTATTTTTATTGAATGACCAGATTTTACTTCCTGCAGAGCCAAAACGAACTGGTTCTTTTGATTCACGAAGTAGTGATTTGGAGAAAATTGATCTTACAATTTCAGGCTTCACTTTTTTCTTAATGTCTTCACTGAGAATCTTTTTAATATGGATTGAATCCTTATTAGTTGAAACCAGTAAATAACCCCAACCTTCCTTCCTGTTTAAGTATAATCCTTCTAACATTGATTTATTGCTGAAAGATTTATCCTCTTTCCCAACAAAAGAAAATATTCTCATATTCAATGTCTTTTCAAAAAACTGGTTGCTGTTTATTGCACTTTGCAGAGGGAAATACGAGAAGGTCATTAATTTTGAAACTTGAGATGAATTTAGTTTTTCATCTAGCCAGGACAATAATTCAGCAGTGATATATTTTTTATTTGAATATGTCGTTAGCATAGTATTAAGTCCAACCAGCGAAATGTTTTTGCCAACTACGATCTGTTTATCGTCACCCCAGAACAAGGAAATCTCAAAGCCTTTCCCTTCACTGAGGAGATAATCATTTTCTCCACCAACAACAAAATAGGGGACAGTTAAAGCTTCAAGAATTTCCTGTGCCCAGATAAATTCATCAATCTTCCCACTCGAAGTTATGTTACCGATTACTACAACCTGAACTATGTCTTGCTTTTTATTAATATCTTCGACAACATCGATGAGATTCATAGCATTACTTTGCGGACCGATTTCAGGATTGCTGATGACCGCAATCTGATTTACCTGCGCAAAGCTTAAACGCAAACCAAGTAACAATATTGATATAATAATTTTCATCTCTGCAAATTTAATTATATTGTTGTTTAGACTACCTGTCCGAACGGCATTTAGTCCGATGGATCTACATTTGGTAATTAGGTCAATAATTATTGGTCACAGTGTAATTTCTTGATTAAAAAACGCAACATTTATAAGTTTGCCCCCGTCTAATCATTCATTTTTATTTCCTTAATTTTTCACACTATTTAATAATTAAGAGGTTTACAGTGGATATTGCTCAGTTGAACGAAAAAATAAAGCAGGAAAGTGCTTTCATAGATTTGCTTTTTTCTGAAATCGGAAAAGTTATTGTCGGTCAGAAAGAAATGGTTGAAAGACTTGTAGTTGGTTTGCTGGGAAACGGGCACATCCTTCTTGAAGGTGTTCCAGGACTTGCAAAAACTCTCGCGATTAAAACTCTTGCATCAGCAATGAAAGCAAAGTTTCAGCGAATACAATTTACACCTGATTTGCTTCCCGCAGATTTAATTGGAACTCAGATTTATAATCAGCGTGATGGAAATTTCTTTATCCGTAAAGGACCAATCTTTTCAAATTTTATTCTTGCTGATGAAATAAACCGTGCACCTGCAAAAGTGCAAAGTGCTTTGCTTGAAGCAATGCAGGAACGACAGGTAACCATTGGTGAGCAAACTTTTAAACTTGATGAACCATTTCTTGTTTTAGCAACACAAAATCCAATTGAACAGGAAGGAACTTATCCGCTGCCCGAAGCTCAGGTTGACAGGTTCATGCTTAAAGTGAAGATTACATATCCAAACAGAAAAGAAGAACTTGAAATAATGAGGCATAATATCAATGAAACTATGGGAACTCCGAATCCTGTTATCACTCCCGCAGATATTTTAAAAGGCAGGCAGCTTATCCATGAAGTTTACATCGATGAAAAAATTGAGAAGTATATCCTGGATATTGTTTTTGCAACACGCAAACCGAAAGAATTCGGACTTGAAAAATTAACTGAATTAATTAGTTACGGTGCATCACCGAGGGCTTCCATAAATCTTGCACTTGGTGCGAAGGCGATGGCATTTATTAAAAGAAGAGGTTACGTTATTCCTGAAGATGTTCGTGCGATTTGCTACGATGTTATGAGACACAGAGTCGCAGTTACTTATGAAGCTGAAGCTGAAGAAATAACTTCTGAATCAATCATAAGTGAAATATTGAATAAAGTGGAAGTACCGTAATGATGGAAAATGTCTGATGGCAAATGGAAGATGGATAAGGATGCAGTCAAATGTTAACTAAAGAATTATTAAAACAAGTAAGACAAATTGAAATTCGTACTAAAGGACTTGTCAACCAGGTTTTTTCTGGTGAATATCATTCTGTGTTTAAAGGAAGAGGAATGGAATTTTCTGAAGTTCGTGAATATCAATTTGGTGACGACATCAGAAATATTGATTGGAATGTTACCGCACGATTTGGACATCCATTCATAAAAATATTTGAGGAAGAAAGAGAACTCACAGTTATTTTAATGGTTGATCTCAGCGGATCTCAGATGTTTGGCTCACTCTCGAAAACAAAACAACGTGTCGCAGCAGAACTCAGCGCAATTCTCGCTTTCTCTGCTTTAAAAAATAATGATAAAGTTGGCTTGATACTTTTTACTGATAAAGTTGAAAAATTTGTTCCACCGCGAAAAGGAAATTCTCATGTATTAAGAATTGTGCGTGATGTACTCTCATTCGAACCTGAAGGAAATAAAACGAATCTACGTTCAGCACTTGAGTTTATGAACGGAGCAATTAAAAAACGCTCGATAGTTTTTTTGCTTTCAGATTTTATGGATGAAGGTTATGAAAAAATCCTTCGGGTTGTTGGAAAGAAACATGATCTTATCGGAATCGTTCTGGATGACAGACGAGAATCT
This sequence comes from bacterium, assembly GCA_016716565.1. Taxonomy (NCBI): domain Bacteria; species bacterium. The sequence goes on along the minus strand of JADJWC010000002.1, from coordinate 67,080 downwards.
GAAATTCCAAAGATCGGATTAATCAAATTGACGGATGCAGAAACAAATGAAGAACGATGGATTGATACAAGCAGCCAAGGTGTGCAGGCAGCACTTCGGAAAAGAAGACAGGAAATTCAAACAAAACGAAGATCATTGTTTATTACAAGCAGACTAGACAGTGTATATGTTCAGGCCGGAGAAAATTATATAGCTCCACTGATAAACTTTTTCAGGATGCGCGAGAGAAGATGGTAAATGCTTCGGTAAAATATTTCATTATCCTGTTCTTGCTGAGTATCAATTTATCGGCACAATCAATATCAGCACTTGCTTCAGTGGATTCAAGCGATTACCTTGTTGGCGATTATATCAATTACACATTGGAAATCAGAGCAGAAAAGGATATTGAGATAATAAATCCATTCTTCAGGGATTCTTTAAAACAAGTTGAGATTTTAAAAGAAATCCCAACACAAAAAAAAGAGGATGAGAATATAAAATCATCAACTTTTGGTTACACAATTTCTTATTACGATTCTGCAGTGATTACACTCCCGCCCATTGCAGTTCAATATAAGACAAAGGGAAGTAATGACGTAAAAGTTGTGCTTTCAAATCCTGTTACATTTACGGTTCATACAGTTCAGGTCGATCAGCAGGCAGAAATTAAAGACGTAAAAGAGCCACTAACAATTCCACTTGACTGGAAATTTATTTTGTTGATTGCGATTATTGTCCTGGTTGTGCTGGCAGTTGCATACTATCTCTACAGAAGATATAAAAAGAAAAAAGCTGAGCAACCAGTAATTAAAAAAATTATAAAAATTCCTGCACACGTAAGAGCATTAAGTGCATTGGATAATCTTGAAAGAGAGCAACTGTGGCAGAAAGGCAGAGTGAAAGAGTATCATTCAAACATCACTGGTATCATCCGCGGATATTTTGAAGAACGATTCAAACTGCCTGCACTGGAGCTAACGACTTCAGAACAAATGCAAAAGCTTAAAAGAGTTCCTTCAGCCAAAAATATTTTAAGCATCACAAATGAGTTTTTGAATAATGCAGATCTCGTTAAGTTCGCAAAATTCCAGCCGATGCCTTCAGTTAATGAAACGATGATGAAGCAAGCAAAAGAAATTGTAACTCAAACTATTCTAAAGGAAAGTGCAGTTGTCGAAGAAGAGGTCCAGAATGTTTGACAGAATTACTTTTGCGTATCCGTGGGTTTTGTATTTTCTTCTGATTATCCCTTTGCTAATTGCCTGGTATATTTTTAAAGGAATGAAAGTACAATCGTCCGTCAAATATTCATCATTAAATATTTTTAAAGATGTTCCTACAACTTTGCGTGAGAGATTCAGACACGTTCCTTTTGTAGTCAGATTGATTGCAGTCGGATTATTGATTATAGCTCTTGCACGACCGCAAAGTTTTACATCCGGTGAGAATGTTGTGACTGAAGGAATTGATATCGCGATGGTTCTTGACATATCAGGAAGCATGCTTGCGGAAGATTTTAAACCGAATCGATTGGAAGCAGCAAAAAATGTGATCGATGAATTTGTTCAGGGAAGAACATCCGACCGAATTGGTCTTGTTATTTTTTCAAGAGAAGCTTTTACACAATGTCCTTTGACAATTGATTATAATGTTATGAGGAATCTGTTGCTCGATATCCGGACTGGAATGATTGAAGACGGAACTGCAATTGGAAATGGAATTGCGAACGGTGTAAACAGACTAAAAGAAAGTGATGCAAAAAGCAGAATTATTATTCTTCTCACTGATGGCGTTAACAATGCCGGCGAAGTTGATCCGAGAAGTGCTGCAGACATTGCTAAAGCTTTTGGAATAAGAATTTATACCATCGGAGTTGGAACAAGAGGCGAAGCTCCGTATCCGGTTCAAACACCTTTTGGAATTAGGTACCAAATGGTTCCAGTTGAAATTGATGAAACTTTATTAAAAGAAATTGCTAGCATAACAGGTGGACAATATTTCCGTGCGACTAATAACCGCGCACTGGCTGAGATTTATGAAAAAATAGATAAGCTCGAAAAAACAAAAATTGAAATCACTTCTTATAAAAATGCCAGTGAAAAGTATCATAGCTGGCTTTGGGGTGGTTTATTACTTTTACTAGTAGAACTCGGATTATCACGAACTATTTTTAGAAAGCTGCCGTAAATCATGTTCCGTTTTGCACATCCTGAATATTTAAATTTACTTTATCTGCTGCCAGTTCTAGTTGCAGTTTTCTGGTATGCTGGCAAAAACAGAAAAAAACTTCTTCAAAATTTTGCGGATAAGGAATTACATAAAACTTTATTCCCGACTGATAGCAATCTAAAGAGATGGGCTAAGTTTGTTTTGATACTATTAGCTTTAGCTTGTCTCATATTTGCTGCAGCTAATCCTCAAGTCGGAACAAAGATGCAGGAAGTTAAGCAAACTGGCATTGATGTCTTTATTTTACTGGACGTTTCAAATAGTATGCTCGCTGAGGATATTAAACCTAATAGGCTGGAGAAAGCAAAGTATCAGATTTCAAATCTTATAAATAAACTTCGAGGGGACAGGATCGGATTAATTATTTTTGCCGGACAAGCTTATGTCCAGATTCCGCTGACTACTGATTATTCCGCAGCTAATCTTTTTCTTTCAGCGGTTGATGTAAATTCCGTACCGACACAGGGAACTGCAATTGCAGCAGCTATAAATCTTGCAACTGCATCCTTTGATACATTGAGTACCCAAAAAGTTATCATCACTATCACTGATGGAGAGGACCACGAAGGTGATGTGCAGAAAGCTGTTGAGAATGCAGTATCAAGAGATATAAAGATTTTTACTATCGGACTTGGTTCGCAAGCGGGAGTTCCAATTCCTATCTACAACAATAGAAGTCAGTTAGTTGGATTTAAAAAAGATGGCACCGGGAACACAGTACTTACCAGGTTGGACGAAGATGTACTGAAGAAAATTGCTTACGATGGTAATGGTCAATATTATCGGGGAACAAATTATGAGGATTATCTTGATAAAATTTACACTGAATTATCTGAATTGGAGCAGACTGAGTTTGGTGTTAAAAAAGTCACTGACTACGAAGATCGATTCTATTATTTTTTGATTCCGGCGTTAATACTATTGTTATTGGAATTATTTATATCGGAGAAAAAATCACCATTGTATGCAAGATTAAATAAGAAATTAGGATTGGAACAATGAGAATACTAATAAATTTTTCATTACTGATTATAATATTCTTCACAACGTTTACCTTTGCTCAATCTACCAGAGGATTAATTAATGAAGGTGTTGATTTATACAATGAAAAAAAATTCACAGATGCTGAAGTAAATTTTAAGAAAGGTACTGAATCAGCTCCCGAAAGTTTTGAGGCTAAATTTAATCTCGGAGATGCATTGTATAAACAGGAGAGATATGAAGATGCGATAAAATCTTTTCAGTCTGCGCTAGTAAATGCGAGGAATGATCAGGACAGAGCAAAGATATTTCATAATGTTGGCAACTCACTGCTCAAATCACAAAAAATAAAAGAGAGTATTGGTGCTTACAAAGAAGCGCTGAAACTAAATCCGAATGATCAAGAGACAAAATACAATCTCTCTTATGCTTTAGAAATGTTAAAGAATCCTGATCAGCAGCAGCAGCAGAATCAACAGAACGAGCAGAATAAAGACCAGCAGCAAAAACAAGATCAACAGAATCAGGATCAACAGAAACAAGATCAGCAGCAGAATCAACAAGAACAGCAAAATCAGGAGCAGCAACAACAGCAGCAATCTCAACAGCAAAAAGAGCAGGAACTTACCAAACAGGAAGCCGAAAAGATTTTAAATGCATTAAAAGAGAATGAAAAGGATCTGCAAAAGCAATTAAGAAAAGTACGTGGACAGCGTGTTAAAACGGAGAAAGACTGGTGATAAAAAAAGTCAAAAGTCAAAAGTCAAAAGTCAAAATTGAAAGCGCAGTTCGCTCGATACTTTTTACTTTTATCTTTTTTCTTGGCCTGCTTTCTCAAAGCTTTGCTCAGGAATTTACCGCTTCGGTTAACGAAACTACCGTTGCTGATAATGAAAGATTTCAGGTAACGTTTACTTTTTCTGGTAAAAGCATAAATAATCTGGCAAAGTTTTCTCCACCATCATTTGAAAATTTTTTGATTCTGTCCGGTCCCAACCAATCAACAAGTATTCAGATTATTAATGGTGCTCAATCTGCTTCGTTGAGTTATAGTTTTGTAGTCCAGCCAAAAAGTGTTGGCAATTTTACGATTGGTTCAGCAAGTATTGAACAGGAAGGAACTACTTACAAATCAAATCCGATTAAAATATCAGTAGTCAAAGGTCAGGATAAGCCCAAGCAGAAGCAGCAAAATGATTCTGAAATTTCTGAGTCTGAGATTTCTAAAAATTTATATATCAGAGCGAGCGTTGATAAAACAAGAGCGTTCAAAGGTGAACAGATAACGATTGTCTATAAACTTTATACACGACTGAATATCGCTTCACAGATGGGAGTGAATAAACTTCCACAGTATCAGAATTTCTGGGCTGAAGAATTGGAAACTTCGGGCAACATCAACTTTACAACTGAAGTCGTCGATGGAAAACAGTTCAGAGTTGGAGTTCTTAAAAGAGTCGCACTTTTTCAACCCAAACAGGATCTCTTGAAGTAACTCCTCTTGAGTTGACAGTGCCGATTCAAATACAGAAACAGCGGAGCGGTAAAAGTATCTGGGATGATTTTTTCGGTGATCCGTTCGGCAGATCAGAAATTTATGAATTCAATGCAAAGTCCAACATAGTTAAAATCCAGGTTGATCCGTTACCTGAAGGACAACCGGATTCATTTAAAGGTGCAGTAGGGGATTATCGTTTCGATGCAAAGTTGAATACTGCAACTGTAAAATCAAACGAACCGGTGACTCTGAATATTGACATTACCGGAACAGGAAATATTAAACTGCTTGAAATGCCGGAAATAAATCTTCCAAATGGTTTTGAAAAGTATGAACCAAAAATTAATGAGCAAATCAATCGAAGTGGAAAAGTTTCGGGAAGTAAATCAGCAGAATACTTACTCGTTCCAAGAGTTGTTGGTATTCGGGACATTCCACCGATTGAATTCTCCTATTTCGATGCTTCCAAAAAGAGGTATATAACCATCAAATCAGAACCATTCAAGCTTGATATTAAACCGGGTGATAAGCAGGTATCAACTGAGTTTGCGGGAAAGGAAGATATTAAACAGCTTGGTGAAGATATTAGATTTATTAAGTCTTCATTCGGTGATATTAAAAAGAAAGAAGATAATATAATTGGTTCGACCGGATTCATAATCGCTGGAGCGCTGCCATTCCTGCTCAGTTTGACAGTCATTGTATGGAAGAGAAGATACGATAAGCTTCACGGAAATGTTGTCTTACTTAGATATCAGAAAGCTCAGAAAATAGCAAAGACGCGATTGAAATCTGCAAATCAATTAATGGCCTCGCAGAATTTCAAAGAGTTTTATACTGAACTCTCAACTGCATTATTTGGATATCTTGAAGATAAACTTCACATTCCTAAATCAGAATTCACAATCGATCGTGCTGCTGATGAATTAAGGAAAAGAAATATATCTGAAGAGCTTGTTTCAAATCTCAAAGCAAGTGCAGAAAAATGTGAGTTTGTTCGTTTTGCTCCGGGCGCTGAAAAATCAGCTGCGATGAAAGAAATGTATGATGAAATTGCAGTTGTCATTATTAATATCGAAAAGAATTTTGTTGGAAAGAAAAATGCTTAGCTCTCACGATAAATTTTTCAGACAACTTTTCTTTTACTTGAATATCATTTTAGTATTTACAGGTGCATTATATTCACAGAATGTAGATGAGCTGATGCAGCAGGCAAGTAACCATTACAGAAACGGTGAGTTTGATAAAGCAATCGTGATATACAAACAATTGAGACAAGATAACTATGAAGGATCTTCTCTTTACTATAATCTTGCCAATTCATATTATCGGATTGGTAAGCTTGGTTATGCTATACTAAATTATGAACGGGCTCTTAAACTCACACCTTCCGATGAAGATGTAAAACACAATCTTGCATTTGCAAACCTGAACACAGTGGATCGAATTCAACCCCTGCCGACCTTTTTTCTTTTTGAATGGTGGGAATCATTGCTCGCTTCGCTATCGATTAATGGATGGACGTACACTGTTTTCATTTTTTATATGCTGCTATTAGTGCTGATTGTGATTTATTTCTTTGCAAAAACTATTTCACAGCAAAAGTTAATTCTTTTTTCCGGATTAGGAGTTCTGGTTGTACTAATTCTTACCATTTCACTTCTTATTGTAAAAATCAACAGAGAGCAGACTGTCATTGGAGGTGTAGTAATTGAACAATCAATTACTGTGAAAACTTCACCTGATTCCCAAAGTACGGATGCGTTTGTAATCCACGAAGGATTAAAGGTCAATCTGGAAGATCAGCTCGATGAATGGATTAAAATCAGATTAGCGGATGGGAAAGTCGGCTGGATTGAAAAAACAGCTGTTGAGAGAATCTGACCAATTCATTCCTGCTCTTTTTTCTTCCAATACCAGCCAATCGTTTAAAGCTAAAATAGATTCATTGCTTACCTAAACCCCTTTAACTATTTTTGTTTTGATGGATGCAAAAAAATATAATAATATTAAACTTGCAATTGGAATAGGCGAGGGAATTGTTTCCTTCATTTTACTTTTATTATTTGTATCACTTAGTTACAGTTTGCAGCTTGAAAATTATCTCTCAGGTTTCATAGAAAGCCAATACCTGCTTTTTATCGTTTTCATTCTGGTAATTGGTTTTGTCGGTTCTGTAATATCATTTCCGGTAAGCTGGTATTCTGGTTTTCATCTCGAACATAAATACAAGCTTTCAAACCAGACTTTTCTGAAATGGATTTGGGAAGGATTAAAAGGGTTGATTGTATCGCTGATAATCGGAATCCCAATTCTACTTACTTTCTACTACATACTAAATACTTTTTACTCTCTCTGGTGGCTGCCATTTTCAATCATAATGTTTTTTATTTCAGTTGTTCTTTCTCAGATATTCCCAGTCTTGATTTTTCCAATCTTTTATAAGGTTACTCCAATCGATAACAATGATTTGAAAAACAGAATTAGATCACTAGCCACGAATGCACGAATTAAAGTCGAGAACGTTTATAAATTCAATATGAGTAAGAACACAAAGAAAGCAAATGCTGCATTCACGGGTCTCGGAAAAACTAAGCGCATTATTTTAGGTGACACATTACTCGATAATTACAGCACAGAAGAAATTGAAACTGTCATTGCTCATGAACTGGGTCATTATAAAAAAAAGCATATAGTAAAAAATATTCTTATAGGTACAGCCTCGTCGTTCCTTACACTTTTTCTGATTGCAATATTGTATGAAAACTCAATAACCTGGTTTGGATTTGATTCTATCACTCAAGTTTCAGCAATTCCTTTACTCGCACTATGGTCAATGCTGATTGGAATAATTCAAACTCCGCTAGGAAATATTTTGAGCAGGAAATTTGAATACGAAGCCGATGAATATGCAATTCAGGAAACAAAGAATCCTGTTGCATTTATAAAAACACTCGAGAAATTAACTGACCAGAACCTTGGTGATAAAGAGCCACATCCATTTGTTGAGTGGTTTTTCTACAGCCATCCATCAATTAAAAACAGGTTAAAAGCGATTGAGAATTTTGCAATCAGAAATTCTATTCCGATGAGGCCGGCGAAGGAAATAATTCTGGAAACTAGTTCATGATCACAACTCTGAAACTTTTCTTAATTGTAATTCATACCTTCATCTGCTCAATCTTTGCAATGATCTTTGCAATCGTTGACAGAACACACACTCTTTATTTCAAATTATCAAAATATTTTTCTGGCGGTGTGCTCTGGTTAAGTGGAATAAAATTAGAGATTACCGGTATTGAGAATCTTGATAAAAAGAAAACTTATGTCTTTGTATCAAATCACTCCAGCCAATACGATATTGTTGTTCTTCAGAAAACGATACCAAACAGAATGGCGATGATCTTTAAAAAAGAGTTGGCTAAAATTCCATTTTTTGGCTGGCAGCTTGCAATGGGTCCGTACGTAATGATCGATAGAGAAAATTATGAAAAGGCTTTGAAAAGTATTGATGAAGCAAAACAAAAAATGGAAAAGCAAAACATCTCTATCGTAGTATTCGCAGAGGGAACACGAAGTAAAACCGGTGAGATTCAACCATTCAAAAGAGGTGCATTCAGACTTGCCACGCAGGTTGGTTATCCGATCATACCGACAACGATTGTTGGTTCAAATAAAATAATGCCCAAAGGAACTTACAAACTTAGAAGAGGAACAATAAAAGTACATTTTGATAAGCCAATTGAATCAATTGGAAGTGTTAATCGTCAACAGGAAATAGATTTGATGAACAGAGTAAGAGAAATAATAATTGCAAATCATGTTTGATCTTCTATTCAAAATGAAGAGTATGTCATTCCTGCGAAAGCAGGAATCCAAAATTAGATTCCGGATCTTACATCGTTTGTCGGGAATGACAATTTATATTAATTAAATTTTTATGATTATTGGAGTTATACCCGCTCGTTTTGCATCGACCCGTTTGATGGGGAAACCACTTGCCGTAATTGGTGATAAACCAATGCTTCAGCATACTTATGAAAGTGCAAAAAAATCAAAACTTTTAGAGAAAGTAATTCTTGCAGTTGATGATGCAAAAGTGGCTGCTGTTGCCAGAGGTTTTGGAGCAGATGTTATTGAAACTCCAAAAGATATTGCAAGCGGTTCGGATAGGATTGCATTTGTATCAAAAATCTACAAAGAAGCAGATATTGTTGTAAACATACAGGGAGATGAACCTTTTATTCAGGGAGAAATGATTGATCAGGCAATTGAACCATTATTGTTCGACAAGTCAATTGAAGTTGCAACTTTAATAAAGCTTATCAGCACACTTAAAGAACTAAAATCGCCTGACGTCGTAAAAGTTGTTTTTGACTACAACAATTTTGCTCTTTACTTTTCACGTGCACCTATTCCTTTTACAAGAAATGCAGTTTCTGATTCAGCGGCAATCGAGATAACGGATTACTACAAGCATATCGGTTTGTATGTATTCAGAAGAAAAGCACTATTGAAATTTGTAACACTGAAGCAAACAGACTTAGAAAAAACTGAAATGCTTGAGCAATTAAGAATGCTGGAAAACGGAATTAGAATTAAAGTCGTGGAAACTGAATTTGAAAGCATCAGTGTTGATACTCAGGAAGATTTGAAAAGAGCGAGAACCTACTACAAATGGCTTCAAAAGAGAGCGAAAGAAAAATGAAAATACCTGAGAAAATTAATTTAGCTCATCTACCAACTCCATTGGAACAAGTTCAATTCAGAGATAAAAATTTTCTGATTAAGAGAGATGATTATACAGGTTCTGATTTTCTCGGGAATAAAATCAGGAAACTTGAGTATCTGCTTTATGAAGCTAAACATTACAAATCTGATATTATTTTCACTTGTGGCGGTGATCAATCAAATCACGCAAGAGCAACTGCTTCTGCAGCGGCAAGAATCGGACTTAAATCAAGATTATTTCTTTGGGGAAAAGAAAAGAAAATTCCTGATGGAAATCTTTTTCTCAACAAAATTTACGGTGCTGATATTGTCTATCTGAACAAGAAAGAATTTGAAGAAGTTGATGATATTATGACTGAGGAAAGAAAAAAGTTCGTCAAAAAAGGGAAACGTGTTTACGTAATTCCGGCCGGCGGTTCTTCAACATTGGGAATTTGGGGCTACATAAATTTTATTAATGAACTAAAAAAACAAATCAATTTAAAAAATATTGAAGGCATTTTCTGTGCTTGCGGGTCAGGTGGAACTGCCGCAGGACTTTTAGTTGGAGCTGCACTGAATAAAATAAAATTAAAAATCTTTGCTGTTAACGTTCTTCATCAAAAAGATTCCATTACAAAAAAAATACATCAGCTTGCAGAGGGTGCAGTGCTGGATTTCAAACTTTCCTGCAGTATAAATGTTGATCATCTGGAAATTATTGATGGGTACTCTGAAGAGGGTTATAAAAGTATTAGCGAAAGTAAACTAAAGCTCGTAACTGATTTTGCACGGCCAACAGGAATTTTACTGGATCCGACTTATACCGGAAAAGCTTTCTACGCATACAATGATTTTGTACTGAACAAGAATAATGGTAAAAAGATTGTTTTTCTACATACCGGAGGCATTTACGGTTCGTTCGTCAAGCGAAATGAATACTTAAGATTCAAGTCTTAAGAGGAAATTATTATTGTCTTAAAATTTAATAAGCAGTATTTTTGAAAGTATGGAATGCATCTTTTGTAATATTAAAGAGCGGAAAGCCGAAGCGGAAATTATTTTTGAAGATGAAAACATTTTAGCCTTCCTCGATATTCAGCCTGTCAACTTTGGTCATACTCTGGTAATTCCCAAAAAACATTATGACAATTTTCTAACAGTTCCAAAAGATGAAATTGATAGGTTAATACATGCAACTCAGTTCATTGCTGGAATAGTTAAGAGGAGTTTAAATGCGGATGGTTTTAATGTCATTTCGAATAATGGAAATTCTGCAGGACAATCAGTTTTTCACTTTCATTTTCATATCATTCCGAGATTTAATCAAGATTTTACCTTGAAACCTGTAGTCAAATCTTATAGCAGTGGAACGATGCAGGAATATGGTAATAAAATTCGTTCGTTCATAAGTAAATACAAGGATATCTATAATGGATAAAAAAATAAGAGTGCTTGTTGCAAAAGCAGGTTTGGATGGTCACGATCGTGGTGCCAAAGTAATTGCAGCAGCATTACGTGATGCAGGAATGGAAGTTATTTACACCGGATTACGGCAAACGCCGGAGATGATTGTTGAAGCAGCAATTCAGGAAGATGCTGATGTAATTGGAATAAGTATTCTTTCTGGTGCTCATATGACAATCCTTCCCAAAATAAAAACACTTATGAATGAAAAAGGTCTCGATGATGTTTTACTGACCGGAGGTGGAATTATTCCGGAAGAAGACATCAAGAAATTAAGAGATATTGGGGTTGGTGAATTATTCACGCCCGGCGCATCCACAAAAAACATAGCCGAGTACATCAAAGAGTGGAGAAAACTTAATCCACGTCAAAATTAGTTTTTTCTTTAATCAATTTCACATATAACAATCGTGAGGTTTGCTATGAAAAAGTTTTTACTTTTTTATTTGGTTTTTATTTCCTCTCTAACATTTTCCCAAACTTTATTAGAAACTGTTAATTTACCTGCAGGTACATTTTATACGCAAGGATATGGCCTCGTTTATAACGGTGGGAAATACTGGATATCTTCCGGATCATCAACCACAGGCAAGGGGATTATCTATGCAGTAAATAATGCAGGTGTTCAGGTCGATATGCTGGACTTTGATCTTAACTGGATTCGCGAATCACAAGGTCTTGCTTTTGACGGAACAGATTTCTGGTATGTTGAAAGAAAAACAGCCAGATGCGATTTATATAAAGTCAGCAACACAGGAATCGTTGTAGATTCAATTCCAACTGCAGAATTATTTGGCTCCACAAGTATCTATCTTGGTGGTGCGGCTTGGGATGGTGATGGTTTGTGGATATCTGTTTATTCACCAGATGCAAGAGCTGCATTGTATAAAGTCAACGTTGCGGCGAGAGCAATTGTTGACACAATCTCTGTAATTGGATTGCAACCTCAGGGAATTACAGTTAAAGGCGATACCCTATTTTATGTAATGGATGGTTTTCAAGGAGATGATGAAAAAATTTATGCAATTGATCTGAATACTGAAGTGGAACTTTTTTCATTTCATGTTCCGGAAACACCAGGCGTCAGACAGAATCCAAGAGGACTTGCGTGGGATGGAACGTATTTCTGGTTGATGGCTGAACCTGTTGGTGCAACTTCAGGAAGACAGTTGTTTAAATATGATCTTGAGGGAAGTGGAACGCCAGAGATAACATTACCGGTTTCAACAATTAATTTTCCAAATACTACAGTTGGTAATTCATATAACTACTATCTTACTATTTATAGTACTGGAACTGCGACACTAACCATTGATTCAATAACAATTACTGGTATCGGTTATTCTTTTAGTCCTCTTACTTTTCCAATAAATATTCCTGCTGGAAGTTCGTACGATTTAGTTGTTAATTTTGCACCATTGCAATACTCATATTATCAGGGTCTTCTCAAAATTTATTGTAATGATCCGGTTTCTCTTGTCAATAATATTAACCTCCGAGGGCAAGGCGTATTAAGTGGTGCGCGAATCGGGCTATCAGCAACATCACATAATTTTGGAAATGTTTGGGTAGGTGAAGAAGGAATCGCTTTTTGGAGATTTAAGATAATCAGTGTAGGAGATCAGACATTGCAAATATCAGATCTTCACTTTAATCTTCCAGAATTTACTTATAGTGCACCTACACTTCCATTCTCAATTCCTTCAACAGATACTTTAGAATTAACTGCTTATTTTTACCCGACACAGGTTGGAACTTATCTTGATACATTAAAAATATCAAATAATGATTTAACAAATCCTGTTGCAAAAATACCAATGCAGGGAACTGGAAATTTTAGTGATTACAATTATGGTTATATGTTCTGGCAGTTTCAAGTGCCACCTCATCCAAGTTCTCCAAGTGCAAGTCCGAGAATTGAAGGATTAAAATACATAAATGATATTACTGGTGATGGAGTAGCCGATGTAATCATTTCAACAGAAAATTATTGGACTATGTGCCTTGATGGTGCAGCCTCCGGAGCAACATATCCAATTTGGATTTTTACTACTTATATGAGTAGCAGTAATGCAGGATCAATTGGTGCTAACTTTGAGTATGGTGTACAGGATGCAATACAAATTGCTAACGATTTAAACGGTGATGGATATGATGATGTTGTTCTTGCCATTGGCGGCGGTAATGAGCACGTTTATGTTCTGAGTGGTAAAACCGGCCAGATCATCTGGCAGTATGGTGATGATATAAATTGGGATCTTGGAGATTTTGAAGCTGTAGATGTTCAAAGAGATTTTAATGGTGATGGTATTGTTGATATACTTGCTATTGCTGATGGAAACGAGCAGGGAACAGGTTATAAACGAGCATTTTTATTCGAAGGACGGACAGGAAATATATTATGGGAACATCCTTTCCCTGGTCCAAATCCTTCATTTGGGAAAACTATAATTTCAATTGATGATTTAAATGGAGATAATAAGCCGGACGTGGTTATTGCTTATGGTAACAATGGAACCACTGATTTAGCCGTAAGAGCATTGAATGGAACAAATGGTCAAACATTATGGACAAGACCAATGTTACTTTATGAACCAAAGGAATTATTAGAACTTCCTCTACCAAATGGTAATTCAGACATTATAGCTGCAGAATATTTTAATAGAATACATCGGCTAGATGGTGCCACAGGTAGCATTTTATGGACTTACCCATTGGGAGCTTCAGCCGGAGTTATTCAAATTACTTTGATCAATGATATAAATAGTGATCAGATCCCTGATGTTGTAATTGCTTCTTTTGCTAACAATGGATTGAATTGCCTGAGTGGAGCGAATGGAGCACAGCTATGGTCTTGGCAGATGGATTATCAGTTTGGTGTTGCCACAATTCCTGATATCAACGATGATGGTTTTGAGGATGTTCTCGCTGCTGCGCGGTACGGTAATTTCTATTGCATCAGTGGAATAGGAGATTCGCTAATTTACCTTCATTCATTTCCAGGTGACTGGATGTATTCGGTGAATAAAATTCCGTCAATAGACGGGAACTTCAGTTATGAATTGTTAGCAGGTACACGTGATGGTAAAGTTGTTTGTTTTTCTGGTGGAACTGTTGCGGTTCCTGTTGAGCTTACTTCTTTCACCGGACATGCATCTGATAATGATGTAAATTTAATCTGGACAACTGCTACTGAAACGAATAATTCTGGCTTTGAAGTAGAAAGGAAAATTTCTGACACATGGGAAAAAATCGGATTTGTTGCTGGTTCGGGTACGACTACCGACTTCCGAACTTATTCTTTTGTTGATGAAAATGCCCAGTACGGAATTTACAGTTACAGGTTAAAACAAATTGATTTCAATGGCTCCTTTGAATATTCTGAAACTATTGAGATTGAGGTAAATACTCCAAGTCAATACTCGCTGGAACAAAACTATCCGAATCCTTTTAATCCCACAACAACCATCTCATATTCATTGAAGGAGACAGGAGTTGTTTCGTTAAAAGTCTTCGATATTCTTGGGAATGAAGTTACCACACTTATTAACGAAGAAATGAGCGCAGGTACTTATCAATATAAATTTGATGCTTCAGCACTATCAAGTGGAATATATTTCTATACTTTGAAAGCAGGTAATTTTTTATCAACCAAAAAAATGATTCTGCTGAAATAGTTAATAATTTCAATCAGTTATGATTTTAATATAATCTTAGCATCTTCAAGCTTCTCTTCAGGGATAAGAATTTTTTCTTTCCCTGAAGAAGACTTTCTTGACTTTATTCCTTCTGATTCTAGAAGATCAATAGCTCTTTCTGCAACCATCTCATTTTCAAACCGTAGTTCTACAAGAGGCACTTTATTAACGGATAAGCTATCTGAAAGGACAATTCCGCAGATTGGACAATGCTCAGCATCAAATTTCGGAATCAAATCAAACTCCGACAAATAATCTTCGAAATCTTTAAGATCAATATCGGTCATTTATATCTCTCCAAATCGAATTATTGCACACCAAATCTTCCACTGAATTTATAAACATCTGCGTTATTATGATTGCTAACTTTGATCAGGTAATGATTTGATAGAGGAAGGTCTATTGGTATAATCCAGGAGTAATTACCATAATTAGAAACTTCCCCCGCAATTAGAAATTTATATTCACTTTTTCTATAGAGTTCCAAATCAATTTTTTTAATAGTTGGTGCAATCCATTTTATTTGGATTGTATCTCCAGGATTCCAAATTTTTCCATGAACCGGCTCAGTTACTACTAAATTAGAACCTTCCTGCGGCGGTTGAACTATAGATTCTGGTTCTGTCCTGTCTCCAAAAATATCCCTGCAACCTACTACGGCTAATAAAGAAAAGAATATTATACTCAAAAAAAATATTACCGTTTTCATAATCCCTCTGCCAGCAAAGAAAGCAAAATAAATTCTAATTATCAAGTGTCGCCGGAATCTTTTAATGCAGCTCATTTTGTTTTAAATTTTAATTAAGGGTCTCATTTTCATTCATTTTTTGTTCAAATTCATAAAAAATATCCTGATTTTAGTTGATAATCGAAACTTATCAGTGGCACGTAAGTTGGTTAACTAAAACTGCATCATATGTTCTCTCCTTATAACCCCTGCAACTCACTTGTAGTTGAGGGGTTTTTTATTTTGATCGATTGAAATTTATTATACCTTCATCAGTGCACCTTCCGATTAAATTGGAATTTAGATTTAAAAAAATCTAAATTACTTTGAAGATTATCGACGTCATCTCTTCAGTAAAAAAGTAATCATATCCAATTTGTAGCCTTTCCAATCGGGATTCGTTTAGTTATATTTGCTTCCAATTTTTCAAAAAATCTTCGGGAAAAATGATCGATCTCAAAAAACTAAATCCTGACCAGCAAAAAGCAGTTGAATTCACCGGACCATCGCAAATGATAGTTGCAGGAGCTGGTTCCGGAAAGACAAAAGTTCTCACTTACAAAGTTGCTTATTTATTAAAGCAAGGTTACACTCCTGAATCAATCCTCGCGTTAACATTTACTAATAAATCGGCAAACGAAATGAAATCCAGAATTGTTGAGCTTGTTGGTAAAAAAGCCGAATCTATCTGGATGGGAACATTTCATTCAATATTTGCGCGCATATTGAGAATTGAAGCAAAGTACCTGGATTACAATCCAAACTTTTCAATATATGATACTGAAGATTCCTATTCTTTAGTAAGTAATATTATGACAAATTTTAACATTGAGATTGAAGGACTCACCGTAAATTCTGTTAGGCATAGAATCAGTTTTCTCAAGAATCATATGATTATGCCAGCGGAATATCAAAAGAGATTTGTCAAAACTTTTAAAGATGAAAAAATTGCAGAGATATATGAAGAGTATCAGAAAAGACTTGTTGCAAACAATGCAATGGATTTTGAGGATCTTCTTCTAAAACCAATTCAACTATTTAATTCTAATGATAAAATATTACATAAATACAAAAGCAGATTTCACTACATTCTTGTGGACGAATTTCAGGATACGAATAAATCTCAGTATGAATTATTAAAACTGCTTGTATCCAGATCTTGTAAAATATCAGTTGTTGGGGATGATGCACAAAGCATATACAGCTGGCGCGGTGCAAATCTTGGCAATATGCAAGACTTCAAAAAAGATTTCAAGAACCAAAAGCTATTCAAGCTTGAACAAAATTACCGCTCTACAAAAACTATTCTTGCTGCTGCAGATTCTGTCATTAAGAATAACAAGAACCAGGTGACAAAAACTCTGTGGACTGAAAACAGTGATGGCGAGCCGCTTACTTTAATCCGCTGTGCTGATGAAAAAGATGAAGCATTTCAACTTGCAAAGTTTATTAAGAAAGAAATCAGTAAAAAGAAACTTTCCTATAAAGATTTTTCTATTTTGTACAGGACTAATGCTCAAAGCAGAGTACTCGAAGATATTTTCTACAAAGAGAAAATCCCTTATGTAATCATTGGTGGAGTAGAATTTTACAGAAGAAAAGAAGTGAAGGATGTTATTGCATATCTGCGTGTTATTGCAAATACTAATGATGAAGAAAGCCTGCTCAGAATTATGAATTTCCCGCAGCGTGGTATCGGCAACACGACCGTTACCAGAATGATCGCTTTTGCCAGAAAGCATGATCTCACACTTTTTCAAACTATGAACAGGGTGTTTGAAGTTATAGATATAAAAGAGCGAATCCAGAAAAATGTAAAGGGTTTCAGAGTACTGCTCGAGAAATATATTAAACTAAAAGATACATTGTCTGTAGGAGAGCTTTCACTTGCATTAATTGATGAACTCGGATTGGTAAGAATGTTCAAGTCCGAAAATACACCCGAGTCACAATCGCGACTTGAAAATATTAATCAGTTAATGGCTGCAATTTCTGAGTACTCGAAAGAAAATAAGGATGCAAAACTTGATCAGTTCCTCGAGGATGTTTCTCTCATTTCTGATATAGATATGAAAGATGAAACAAAGAATGCAGTTACTTTTCTTACCGTTCACAGTGCGAAGGGATTGGAATTCCCGATTGTCTTCATTTCTGGTTTAGAAGAAGAAATCTTTCCATTAGCAAACAGATTCAGTGAGGATTCTTCGGTTGAAGAAGAGCGTCGGTTGTTTTATGTAGCTGTAACAAGAGCCCAGGAAAAAGTATACCTTTCTCATGCAAGAAGTCGTTATCGTTTCGGCGAGGTTGCTTACCAAAGCAGGTCAAGGTTTATAGATGAAATCGAACCTTCAACTGTTCAAGAAATTAATGGGGGAATTGGCAGAAAAGCAAACAGAAAAACCAAGAAAGAAATTTTCTACGAATACTTCAACTCGGTTGATTATGGAGATTTTGATCAGGAAAATAAAGTCGTACGAATTGGCAGCAGAGTGATGCATGAAAAATTTGGTCTCGGAAAAGTAATCGATGTTACAGGCGCCGGTGATATGGTGAAAGCAACGGTTACATTCGAAGGAAATAATGTTCGTCAGCTTATGCTCAAATTTGCACGTCTTAAGATTTTGCATTAGTGCCTGATAAATATTTTTAGCAACTTATTAAAGGATAGACCATATAAATGTCAATTGCACCAAAGAAATTAGCAATACTCGTAAGTGGAGGACCTGCACCTGGGATTAACAGCGTGATCGGTGCGGCAACTATCAGAGCCGAAGTCGAAGGAATTCAGGTTCTTGGAATTAAAGATGGATTCCAGTGGATAATGGAAGGTGATACGAACCATGTAAAAGAACTCACGATTCATAATGTGAGCCGCATCCATTTTCGGGGAGGATCTTATATTGGAATTTCACGTGCAAATCCTACAAAAAATAAGCAGCATCTTGAGAATGCTGTAACATCATTACTAAGACTTGATGTTGATAAACTTATTACCATCGGCGGTGATGATACGGCATTTAGTGCATTGAAAGTTAATGAGATGGCTGCAGGAAGAATTAAGGTTGTACATGTTCCAAAGACAATTGATAATGACCTGGACCTACCGCATGGAATACCAACGTTTGGTTTTCAGACTGCGCGACATATTGGAGTCGAAATTGTAAAAAGCATTATGGTGGATGCCCAAACAACTTCGCGCTGGTATTTTATTGTGACAATGGGAAGAAAAGCTGGCCACCTTGCTCTCGGTATTGGTAAAGCTACAGGATCTACTATAACACTCATCCCGGAAGAATTTCCCGGAGAAAAAATTGGTTTAAACCATGTCGTCGACGTACTTGTTGGCTCAATTATTAAGCGAATGAGCTATGGAAGATCAGATGGAGTTGCGATTCTGGCTGAAGGCATTGTTGAAAGATTAAACATAGATGATCTCGAACAGTTGGTTGATATAGAACGCGATGCTCACGACAACATCAGAATAGCGGAAATTAATTTTGGAGAAATCCTTAAATCAAAAGTCCAACAAAAACTGAAAGAATACGGAATCAAAATAACCATCGTAGCAAAAAATATTGGTTATGAACTTCGTTGCGCTGATCCGATTCCATTTGATATGGAATACACAAGAGATCTTGGCTTCTCTGCTTCACAGTTCATACTTGATGGTGGAAGCGGTGCAATGATATCTATTCAGAATGGCAGATTCGTACCATTGTACTTCAATGACATACTTGATCCTGTGACTAAAAGAACCAGAGTCAGGATGGTTGATCCAAGTTCTGAATCATTTTATATAGCAAGAAAATATATGCTTAGATTGAACAAGACAGATTTTGATGATCCGCACGAACTAGCAAAGCTTGCAGCAACTGCCCATTTATCCATTGACGAATTCAAACAGAGATTTTATTACCTGATTGAAAATGATCTGATGTATAAACATTTGGAAAACGGTAACATTTCGTTTTATACTTCTGACAGCAATGTCGCACACAGGATACTATCCAATCCAAGAGAAAACGGGGATGATATAGATTAATGATTTGTTAATCTGTTATTTCGTATTGGTAATATTGCTGATCTTCGATTGTATACAAATTATTTACCTCAGAATTTATTGTTGTGTATCCAATTCTTAAAATCCTTTATAAATTGTACATCATTCAACTGATCATAAATTTATAAATAACTAAAAAGAATCAAATGTAAATGTCAAGAATAAAGCTCAGTTACTATCCTTATACTATTAAGCTAAAAGATACATTTTCTATAGCATCAGGTTCAAGAAACACAACACCTGCCGTTATGGTTGAAGTTGAACATAATGGACTAGTTGGGTATGGAGAAGCTTCTTTACCTCCATATCTGGAAGAGAACCAGGATAGCGTAATAAATTTTTTAAATAATATTCATTTAGATAAATATGCTGATATTTCAAATATAAATCTTCTTCTTGATTTTGTTGATAACTCAGTTACTGGAAACAGTGCTGCTAAAGCTTCTTTGGATATTGCTCTTTATGATCTTTGGGGAAAATTAAACAGTCTGCCTTTATATAAAATGCTTGGCGTTCAGATAAAGAAAAATTTATTTACATCCTTTACGATAGGAATCTCCAATGCTGAGGAGCTTGAAAGAAAAATTGAATCAGCAAGTGGCTATAAATTTTTAAAAGTGAAATTAGGCAGTAACAGGGATAAAGAAATAATATCATCTATAAGGATGTATACAGATAAACCATTATTTGTAGATGTGAACCAGGGTTGGAAAGATAAATATTTTGCTCTCGATATGATGAACTGGTTAAGTGAAAAAAAGGTTCTTCTGGTTGAACAACCAATCCCAAAAGAGAATTTAGAAGATGCAAAATGGTTACTTGAAAAATCGCCTATTCCCATTATCGCTGATGAAGCAGTTCAGGATATTTCTGATATTGAAAAAATTAAAGATTGTTATACAGGAATTAATATTAAGTTAATGAAGGCCGGCGGAATCAGGAATGCAGATCGGATGATTAAGTTGGCGCGAGATCTGAAACTTAAAGTCATGATCGGATGTATGACGGAAACCTCCTGTGCAATATCAGCAGCTTCGCACTTAGCTCCTCTTGCAGATTGGATTGATCTTGATGGTTCGGAATTAATCTCAAATGATTTGTTTAGCGGATTGAAGATTGTATCAGGTGAAATCGTTGTCCCGGATACTCCCGGATTAGGGATTGAGAAAAAAAACTGACTGTAGTGTCGAAAAAGTGGTATTTACAATTAACGGAATATGATTAAATTTCGGTTGCTAAAAATTAACAATTAAGGAAAAACAATGGCCAAGAATTATGTTTCCAATAAAGATGAAACTGTAAGAATGTTTGAAAGTGATTTTATGGAATTCTTTTCCAGGGTGCATTACACTGTTCCTCTATATGTGTATGTACCTGTTATTTTGGTTTTAATGTTTTTGTCAATCTTTACATACGGTATCTCAATTTTAAATATTGTCGGTCTTTTTATTGGTGGAATCGCAGCGTGGACATTAGCTGAATATTTGCTGCACAGATTCGTTTTTCATTACAAAGCTAAAAGTGAATTTGGGAAAAAAATACATTTCATTTTTCATGGAGTTCACCACGATTATCCAAGTGATTCCAAGAGACTTGTGATGCCCCCATCAGTAAGCATTCCATTGGCATTGTTATTCTTTTTCCTTTTTAGATGGATTTTTGGACCTTATTTAATGATGCCATTCTTTTCAGGTTTTATTCTCGGATATCTTTTTTATGATATAACCCACTATGCAATTCATCATTTCAATATGCACAGCAAGTTTTGGCTTGATATAAAAAATCATCATATGCTGCATCATTATCAGGATGAATATAAAGGTTATGGTGTAAGCTCTCCATTCTGGGATGTTATTTTCGGAACGACTTTCGGTAAGAAGAAAAGTTGAAGCATTTACAATAATTTTTATGGCAGGGGAGAATCATTCACTTCTAATTGTAGAAGATAACCGCGAAACTCAACTTATACTTAAAGCGATTTTTCGAAACAAGTACAAAACGAGTTTTGCTGAGACAGTTTCGGATGCGGTTTATCAAATATCCAGCAAGCACTTCGATCTAATATTACTCGATCTTAACCTCAACACAGGGGGCAATGGCAAGACTTTACTTTTACAAATTAGAAATGATGAGCAAATTAAGAATATTCCAGTCATCATTACTACAGCTTACGATGTTAAACCGGGAGAAGAAGAATTCTTTCAAAAGAATGCAAATGGATTTCTTGCAAAACCAATAAATAAAAAGTTATTATTACAAACAGTAGAAAACCTGCTCAAAATTTCATAGATAAATAACTTCCTTGTCCATTTCAAAATAAAGTTAAGATACATATTCAGATCAATTCGAAATCTTTACAGTTCCGTTTTTCAAGTCAACTTCGGTTTCATTTTCACAAATCATCACGTTCAGCAATGGTAAAGAAATTATATAGTTCGGATAATTTTACTACCGGACGTTTTATTTAATACCGATTAATTGAAAATTTGTTTTATGTGGATAAGCATTAATTTCTGAATAGTCTAATAACGTTTCTGAAATTGTTTAGATGAAATTGAGGATTGTGGAAAATTATTCGATATATGGATTAAAATTGGTTGAAATTGCCGTATCGATATTTAGGAATAACCGGTTATTGAGTTCAGACCGATAGTTTGAATTAAATGCTAAATGGCATAATTGTTGAAATATTCCGAGGTTAGAAACAACTTTTATAATTGAATATTAATTTAATTTGAAAAATGTCAGAACAGTTCATCAAAAATAATCCTCAGCCAATCTACATATATGATAAAGAAAGTCTACGATTTCTTGCAGCAAATGATGCAGCACTTGAGCTTTATGGATATTCGACAGAAGAATTTCTTCAGCTGGATTTAACAGATTTATACACATCGGAAGATATTCAACACTTGCTGGAAGCTTCTCATGAAATTTTCAGAGATGGTCAATTCAGCAAGCCATTTAAACACAGGAAAAAAGATGGGAATTATCTAACTGTGAGGATGAGCCGTATCGAGTATCAGTACGAAGGAATTGATTCTTATTTGAATGTTCTTCAAGACGTTTCTAACCTGACTGAGCATGAACAGAAAAAACAAATTTTCAAAGCCGCTTTCGATAATACAAGCGATATGATTTTCGTAACTGATCCGCAGGGCATAATCACTTATGCGAATGAATCGGTGTTAAAGTTACTTGGTGTTACATCAAATGAAATTTTAAATACTGATATTACTCTTAATTGCGGTGAAGAAGATAAAGTATTCATTAATGACTCCGTGTTCCATTCACATATTAAGGAAACAGTCAATTTCACAATCGAGTTAATTACTTCAGAGGGAAGACTTCTTGAAAGTGAAGTTGTTTCAACTCCGGTTTTCGATATCAATAACAATGTTGAATCTTTTGTATTAATTGCCAGACCTACTGTTGAATTGAAATCAAATTCCACCAAAGCCAAAGTTGATAATACTGAATTACCAGTTGGCGAAAATTCGATTAAAACTGAAAAACCAGATTCCGATAAAAACTATATTGACAGTACGTTCCTGTCAGGGCTTTTTCACGAAATCCTCACACCGATGAATGTTATACTGGGATTTACACAGGAACTTGTTGAAAGTATTGATAATCCTTCACCTGAACAGAAAGAAGCACTTGATATAATTAATCAAAACAGGGCATCGATACTTGGATTAATGAACACAATTATAGAATTCGCGGATATTCAATACAACAAAATGGAAGCTGAGATTACTGAAATTCCTGTTACTGAAGTGATTGAAAATTATGAGAAAAATTTGAATGAAATTACCGGGATAAGAGATATCGAGTTTGCGTATGGGAAGATTTCATCCTCACTACGGTTCGGAGTTGATAAAAAGAAGCTTATGAATCTTTTTAATATTATTTTCCGGCTTATTGGACGAATTTCCTCACAAAAGAAATTGTATTTCTCAGCTTATCCTGTTGATAACAATACATTCAATATTTCAATCTCGGATGGATTTGGAAAATCTACACCTCAGTTAGTCGATACTCTGAAGTCCTTATTTTTAGAAAAGCAGGATCCAAAGTCTTTTAACTTATCTAAATTGACTGTGCAGATTGTTAATACGCTTTTAGAAAAGCTGCATGGCAAATTGGTCATTGTTAATGAGAACACAGATAAAAGAGATGTTGCATTTAATTTCCCGATCAACTTTACTCCAAAAGTCGAAGCACCGGTACAGAAGGAACCTGAAAAGTTTGTTTTTTCATCTTCTGAAAATAAAACTCAAACTAAAAGTAAAACTGAGGGAGCGGAGAAGTTTGAAACCGAACCTCAATTAAATGTAGAAGAATCGGAATCGCAATTATTAAATCTTGGTGAAGAATTAATAATTGAAGAAATAGAAATTTCTGATGTTAAAAAGGGGAATAAGAAAAAAGCGGTATCAAATGACAATGTTCCCGCATTGAATGAACAAGTGAATAAAATTGAAGAGATGGTTGAGAGCAAAGCAGAAGTTGCAGTAGAAGAAAAAGCTGAAGAAATTGTTATGGAAGAAAAAAGTGAAATCGTAAAAGAACAACCAATCCCTCAGCAGAATAAAAATGGACTTTCCTCTTTAAGATGCCTTTACATCGAAGACCAGGTAGATTCACAGATTCTCTTTAAAGTTCAGATGAAGGACTTAAAGAACATTCAGTTTGCTGCAAGTTTTGAAGAAGCTTTACCTTTGCTTGATTCAACGGAATTTGATTTTATTATTATGGACATAAACCTTCAGGGTGAATACAACGGTCTCGATGCGCTCAAAGTTATTCATCAGATCCCTAAATTCAAGAATATCCCAGTCATTGCAGTCACTGCTTATGTATTGCCCGGTGATAAAGAAAAGTTTATTGCAACAGGCTTCACTGATTTTATCTCCAAGCCAATATTTCGCGATAAGCTGGTTGAATCTCTAAATAAGATTTTCGTAAATTAGACTGCGTTAGTTGCCAATCTGGACATAGAATCCGCTCAATTCTTACCTATTGACTTATTCACTTTGATAAATTAAATTACCATACAAATGTATGGTATTTTTTTATAAAATAGCTTAAGAATAAGAAAAAGACAAAGAAGATAAAATCTCAAAGAATCTCTGTCTTTATCTTAATCTTTCTCATATTCTTACTCCTCTATAAGGAACACTATGAAAAAAGAATTAACCAAAATCCAGAAAGATATTCTAGATTTTTTAATTGATCAGATAAAAGGGAAAGGTATACCTCCGACTTTGGCAGAAGTTGCAAATCAATTTGGTTACAGGAACAGGGCAACAGTACAGCAGCATATTGGAGCGATTGAGAGAAAAGGATTCATCAAAAAAAATCCAAAACTTTCCCGTGGTATTGAACTTACTCTTGAAGATAAATTCTTTGTCCCGAAACCTGTACTTGGAGAAGTGGCAGCCGGCAATCCACTTACAATTTATCCGGATGCGATTGATACAATTGAACTGCCGACAATAGCAAAGATGCCGAAGGATTCATTTCTACTTCGTGTAAAAGGAGACAGCTTGAAGGATGCATATATTTTTAACGGTGATATAGTAATTGTAAATCCGAACCTCGAACCTAAAAACGGACAGATAGTAGCAGCTGTTCTTGATGATGCAGCAGTTGTAAAAAGATTCTATAAAAAGAAAAATGAAATAGAACTTGTTTCAGAAAACCCTGAGTTTAAGCCTATAGTTATTGAAAAGAAATCTTCTTCATTTAAACTGGTTGGGATTGTGGTCGGTGTTTATAGGAGTATGGAGAAGAAGAAAGCCGGGTAAAAATTTTTAGTGATTGAAGTTTGCAATTATCCGGTTAACTTTAATTTATAATTCAAAAATTAATTCAAAGGTTAAAAATGAAAACATTGTTGATCTCTATAATATTTCTGATAACAGTTAATTTTTATTTATCGGAAACCTTTGCCCAATGTTCCGATGCTGGAATTTGCCAGCTTGGCGGACATTCGATGGAAGACGAAGTGCTATTCACTATTTCCGGATTCTATAAATATGGTTACAGCGGCAAAGAAGATGACGTTCAGTTTAATTCTTTTCAGTTGAGCACAAGCTACAATGCATTCGGAAGCAGTTCAATACAGCTTTTAGTGCCTTATAATTTTCAATCCGGTCCTGATAGTAAAGTAAATGGAGTAGGAGATTTGATATTAAGCTTGAATCAAAATTTATTGACTGATGGGAAATCTTCATTAAATGGTTCAATAGGGATTAAGTTAGCAACTGGTGATGATAACAAAGATAACCTTCCACAAGTTTACCAAAGCGGACTTGGGACGAACGATGTTTTAATTGCACTCAATTATACTTTTGACAAAATAAGTTTTGGTGCTGGTTATCAACTTTCAGGAGGAAGAAATAATAATATTACTCGACTTGAGAAAGGTGATGATCTGTTATTAAGAACTTCGTATGATTTATCGTTTGAACAGTTCAATATCACACCGCAGCTTTTATATATTCAACCATTGGCAAAATCTAGTATTCTGGATACAACTTCTGCTGAAGAATCATTTGTTGAAGTTGATAAAAGTGATCAGCCTCAGCTGAATTTCTTGACAATTCTTAAATATAAAATTGATGATTACTTTACTCTTGTAGGAGATTTTGCAATTCCGTTTCTGTCACAGGAAACAAATGTTGATGGACTAAAACGAGTTTTCAGTGCTTCTGTTGGAGTAACATTTTCAATTTATTGATTTAAGAGCTATTAAATACATATAATTAACAAAAGTGTTAACTAAGTATGTTTAGTGATGCCAAAATATTACATAGGAACGGCAGGCTGGTCTTATAAAGACTGGGTGCCATCGTTTTATCCAAAACAGCAAACCAGCAAATTTGACTGGCTGCAATTCTATTCTCACTACTTTAATTGTGTTGAAGTGAACTCAACTTACTATGCTTATCTCAGTCCCAAAATAGTTGAAGGGTGGATTAAAAAAGTAGCTGACAGCGATGAGTTTATTTTCCATATCAAGCTTCACCAAGATTTTACACACAAAAGAAAATTTGATGAGCAAAGTATAAAAGCTGTCAGATACAATCTGGATATTCTTGCAAATGCAGAAAGACTTGGGGGATTGCTCATCCAGTTTCCGTATTCATTCCCATTTAATAACTCGGCAACACAATATATTCAGGAGTTGAAAGATCTTTTCCCTAACTATAAAATCTTTGTGGAAGTAAGACATTTATCCTGGCAGAATGAAAAGTCATTTGAGTTTTTTAAAGAAAATGATCTTACTTTTTGCACAATAGATCAGCCGCAGATTGGACAGGCAATTCCGTTTGAGCCAATCATTACAAATGAAAGAGCATACATTCGTTTTCACGGACGGAATGTTGATGCGTGGAAGAAATCAATCAATAGTTTTGGCAAAGAACAGACTTATGAAGAACGAAGTGAACGATACAAATATCTTTATTCTCCCGGTGAGCTTGTTGAAATTGAGCAGAAGATAAAATCAATACAATCACAAGTAAAAGAAGTCCACGTTATTATGAACAATCATCCACAGGGAGATGCAGTTGCAAATGCATTTGAGCTTATTCATCTGCTTGAAGAAAGAGATAAAGTTGAAATGCCGGGAACGATAGTTAAAGCTTATCCGAGGTTGGAAGAGATTTTGGTTAACTAAAACATAGATTAAATAGCTATGAATGAGAATAAATGACAAATGACGATTGACCAGTGACTAACAATGCGAACAATTTTTCACTTAGATCTCGATGCATTCTTCGTTTCGGTTGAAAGGATACTTGACCCTTCGCTGAGAGGAAAACCTGTAATTGTTGGCGGTGATCCGAAGTACGGAAGGGGAGTAGTTGCAGCCTGTTCGTACGAAGCAAGAGTTTACGGACTTCACTCAGCTATGCCGATTAGAACCGCGTACAAACTTTGTCCTCACGGAATTTACATTCACGGAAGTCATGGTGAATATTCACGCTTCTCAAAGGCTGTAAAAAATATTCTTCTGCAGTACGCACCTATTGTTCAGCAGGCATCTATTGATGAATTTTATATGGACTTTACCGGATGCAGAAACATTTACGGTTCCTTCTTCGCATTTTCTTCCTTTCTTCAAAAAGAAATTTGGGAAAGATTATCACTTCCTTGTTCAATCGGGATTGGCAGCAATAAAACAATTGCGAAGATCGGCTCCGATTGTATGAAGCCGAATGGAATCACTTACATACTTCCAGGAATGGAGAAAGAATTTCTTGCTCCAATGCCTGTAGAAGCAATTCCAGGTGTTGGAAAAGTCACGCTTCAGGATTTTCACTTAAAAGGAATTTACAGAATTGGTGATATCACTAAACTCCCGCAGGATTATTTTGCTGCAGCATTTGGCAAGTATGGAATTGATATTTACAGGAAAGCCTGTGGTGAAGGAAATGAGTATTTAATTGTTGATAACTATGAGCAAAAAAGTATTTCACACGAAAGAACTTTTGCAGATGTTACAAGCAAACAGTTTCTCAAAGAAAAATTATTTAAGCTTACAGGAAAAGTCTGTCAGGAGTTGAGAGATATGGATTGGCTTGCTTCTAACGTTCACATAAAATTGCGTTACTCGGATTTTAATACATTGACACGTTCAAGAATGATCAAACCAAGCGATGATGATAAAATCATTTTTGATGCTGCCTGGAATATGCTGATGAAAGCTCTCACAATAAGAGTTGCAGTACGATTAATCGGAATTGGGTTGAGTAAATTCTCTAAATTTTCTGAACAGCAGGAATTGTTTGAATGGGAAGAAGTGAAGAGAAAAAAAATGCTGAGAGCAGTTACAAAAATTCGGGATAAGTACGGATATGAATCAGTTTTGTTCGGAAGTATAGAGAGTAATAAAAAATCGCAAACAATGGTAAATCCATTCCGAGTGAAATAATAATTCGTATTTGCTATTGGAAAAGGGGGAGATCTTTAACCCGGAGGCCATTGCATATGCCGTCCACCGAGCAGATGCATATGTATGTGATAAACTTCCTGGCCACCATCGTTGCCGCAATTAAAAACTAGCCTAAAACCATTTTTGTCAATTCCCAGATCTTTAGCAAGTTTATTTGCAGCATCGAACATTTCTCCGAGTAAAGTTGAGTGTTCAGTTCCTTTAATATCACTGACTTTAGGAATTTCAATTTTTGGTATGATGAGAATATGAACAGGTGCCTGCGGTTTAATGTCTTTAAACGCCAGGACATTGTCAGTTTCGTAAACAATTTCAGCTGGAATTTCTTTACTAATGATTTTGGAAAAGATAGTTGGCATATTACTCTCCTTTTTCTATTCCATATTTTTTCATTTTGTTATATAGATGACTGCGTTGTATATCAAGCAACTCCGCAGTCTTGCTGATATTCCATCCGTTTTCATTTAGTTGTTTAAGAATAAAAGCACGTTCAGCTTTTTCCTTGAACTCCTGGAAAGAATTTGATTCATCAATAATGTCATCCATTGTTGCCTGTCCGGGTTTCAATAAAAATTCAATATCGCCTCTGGAAATTTCTCTTTTATCAATAATAATGATAATTCTTTCGATGATATTTTTTAACTCACGAACGTTTCCGCTCCAGGTCATTTCCTGCAGAAGCTTAATCGCATCAGCAAGAAATTTAACTGGTGGTTTTTTGTGACGAGTTATAATTTCTTTAGCAAAAGCCTCTGCTAAAATTGGAATATCATCTTTCCTTTCACGAAGCGGAGGAACGTTTATAGGGATTACATTCAATCTATGATATAAATCTTCTCTGAATTTCTCTTTCCCAATTTCTTCGGTTAACTCTTTATTTGTTGCGGAA
Source organism: bacterium (assembly GCA_016716565.1). Taxonomy (NCBI): domain Bacteria; species bacterium. The sequence goes on along the minus strand of JADJWC010000002.1, from coordinate 37,871 downwards.
ATAATTCTTACATCAACATCAATTTTTTTACCGCCGCCAACGCGTTCAATTTTCCCGTCTTCAATTGCTCTGAGAACTTTCGCCTGAGCTTGCGGACTCATATCACCAACTTCATCGAGAAAGATCGTCCCTTTATTTGCTAATTCAAATTTTCCAATACGCTGTGATACTGCTCCGGTAAATGAACCTTTTTCATGTCCGAACAATTCTGACTCAATCAATTCATTTGGAATTGCAGCACAGTTAACTTCGATAAACGGTTTATCTTTTCTCTGACTTCTTTTATGAATTGCTCGAGCGACTAATTCTTTTCCGGTTCCATTTTCGCCAGTGATCAGAACTCTTGTATCTAATGGTGCTACTTTATCGATCAAATCGAGTATTGATTTAATTTGTTTACTCTGTCCAAGTATTTCTCCTGAGCCTTCAATAGTTTTTTTAATTTCGATATTTTCAGTCAGGAGCTTTACTTGTTCAACTGCATTACGAACACTTATTAAAAGCTTATCACGATCAATCGGTTTTTCAATGAAATCGAAAGCACCTAATCTTGTAGCTTTGATTGCGTTTTCAATGCTGCCGTGTGCTGAAATTATAATCACTGATAATGATGGAATAAATTATTTTAGTCTTTTCAAAAGTTCAAAGCCGCTCATTTCCGGCATTTGAATATCTAAAAGTAAACAGGAAATTTGCTTTTCCTCTATGATACTTAATCCTTTGATAGCAGAAGTCGAGTAATCAACAGAATAACCCTCATATTCGAGGATCATTTTTATACTCGCACAAATCTCTTTTTCGTCGTCTATTATAAATATTGTATTCATAAAGTTATAACTAAATATCTGAGTGATCGATTAATCATCATTTGGGATGGTAAAATATTCTTATTTATCTCAAGCATATCACCGAATAAAACTCCGTACCAGTTGACATCAACATCTCTGAAATCGACTTCGGATTGAGCTTTAAAATCTTCTTCAAATGCTTCCACAAAATAACCAAATACATCGGCTAATTTCAATACGTTTTCAGCATAACCGATAAAAGCATTACCAAAAAAATGAGCTAGCTTATCTTTATCTCCTCCTTTATCATTTGGCGTATCAAAGAATAGTCTGCTTGGTAGATTTTCATTTTTCAAAGTTGATATGGAATCATTTGCCGAGATTAATGGGTAATAAATTCTTGTATTAATTAATGGAATAACCAGAGGAACTTTTCTAAAAGGAATTGTTGCAAATGTTAAGGAGAGCAATGCTTCCTGATAGTCATAATCATAAAATTTAACCGCTCGCAAGTACATTGAATCAACTAGTGATAAATCTGAGTTAGATTTTTTTAATTCGATGAAATAATCCGAAGCAATAAAATCAGAGATATAGTTGACACCTTTTGACAATGAACTCTGTTGAGGAAAGGAGAATGGCGTTGACATTAAAGTTAAAATCAGGATATAAAGTGTTAACTGATTAACTCTCATTTATGTTTGAATAACCCCCGGATTAAACCTCGGAATTTCTGGATTGTGGTTAGCAGCCTCAATTCCCATTGAGATATATTTCCTTGTTTCTACAGGATCAATTATTTCGTCAATCCATAACCGTGCTGCTGCGTAGTGCGGATTATTCTTTTCATCGTAAGCTGCGGTTATTTCATCCAGTAATTTTTGTTTTTCTGTATCACTGAAATGCTTTCCTTCTTTTTCTGCTTGCTTCAATTTTATGTCGAGTAAAACGCTGTTTGCCTGCGAGCCGCCCATCACAGCAATCTTTGCATTTGGGTAAGCGTAGATGAATCTTGGATCGTAAGCTTTGCCGCACATTGCATAGTTCCCAGCGCCAAAACTATTGCCCATAATGATTGTGATTTTAGGAACGACAGAGTTTGCAACCGCGTTTACCATTTTTGCACCGTCTTTAATTATTCCACCGTGCTCGGCACGGCTCCCGACCATAAATCCGGTAACATCCTGTAAAAACACGAGGGGTATTTTTTTCTGATTGCAGTTCATAATAAAACGAGTTGCTTTGTCTGCGCTATCGGAATAAATGACTCCGCCAACCTGCATCTCGCTGGTACCTTTATCAGATTCTGTTTTTACAACGCTTCTCTGGTTGGCTACGATACCAACAGCCCAGCCATCAATTCGTGCATATGCAGTGATAACTGTTTTTCCGTAACCAGCTTTGTATTCATCGATTAATGATTCATCAACAATTCGTGCAATTACTTCATACGTATCATATTGTTTAATTGTGTCTTCAGGAAGAATTCCATAGAGTTCTTTTGGAGAGAATTTTGGAGGTTTAGATTCGATTCGATCAAACCCTGCTGTCTCTCTTCTACCGAATTTATCAACGAGACTTCTAATTTGTGCAATACATTCCTGATCATTTTTCATCACATAATCTGTAACACCTGAAATGTTTGATTGGACACGTGCTCCGCCAAGACTTTCGTTATCAATTTTTTCGCCGATTGCTGCACGAACAAGATGAGCTCCAGCTAAAAATACAGAGCCTTCTCCTTCAACAATTAAAGCCTCATCGCTCATTATCGGTAGATAAGCACCACCAGCAACGCAGGGACCCATAATTGCCGCAATCTGTGGAATTCCTTTTGATGACATTACGGCATTATTACGAAATATTCTTCCGAAGTGTTCTTTATCAGGAAATATTTCATCCTGAAGTGGCAAAAAGACTCCGGCACTATCAACCAAATAAATTATTGGCAGATGATTTTCCATCGCAATTTCCTGTGCACGAAGATTTTTCTTTGCAGTAATAGGAAACCACGCACCAGCTTTTACGGTAGCATCATTTGCGACAATAACACATTGTCTCCCGCTTATTTCCCCGATGCCATAGATAGTTCCTGAACAAGGCGCACCACCATACTCTTTGTACATATCGTAAGCAGCAAAAGCGCTTAACTCGTAAAATTCTTTTGGGTCATCGATTAAAAGATTAATTCTTTCCCTTGCTGGCAGCTTACCCTTTTCTTTTTGCTTTTCGATCGCTTTTAACCCGCCGCCGAGCTTAATTTTTTCTTTCTCAGCGTTAAGCTTCCTCAGAAGTTCTTTCTGATAATCAGCTCTTTTTAAGTAAGCTTCGTCTTCTTTTATTTGTGTGCCGATTGGTTTCATTTTAATATTTCTTTCGCAATAACAATTCTCTGAATTTCGGAAGTTCCTTCGCCGATTGTTAACAGCTTTACATCTCTAAAATATTTTTCAACGGGATAATCTTTAGTAAAGCCGTAGCCTCCGTGAATCTGCACAGCTTCACTTGCAGCTTTTTCAGCAATTTCACTCGCAAATAGTTTTGCCATTGCAGCTTCCTTGATATTCGGCAGACCATCATCTTTCATTTTTGCTGCGCGCATTGTTAACATTCGTGCAGCCTCAATATTAGTTTTCATATCCGCTAGTTTGAATTGAGTTGCCTGGAATGCAGATAAAGGTTTTCCAAACTGAAATCTTTCCTGAGAATATTTTAATGATTCGTTCAGACATCCCTGTGCTAAACCAAGACTAACTGCAGCAATAGAAATTCTTCCACCTTCCAGAACCTGCATCGCATTTATAAAACCCATCCCTTCTTCACCAAGTAAATTTTCTTCGGGCACTTCAAGATTTTCAAATGTAAGCTGTACAGTTTCGCTCGCTCTCATTCCTAGTTTGTTTTCTTTTTTACCAATAATAAGTCCGGGCATTCCTTGTTCAAGTATGAAAGCCGATATTCCTTTTTTGCCTGCGTCTTTATTCGTAATTGCGATCACTACCAGAGTCTTTGCAGAAGCACCATGAGTTGTAAATGTTTTGTTTCCGTTAAGAATGTACTTGTTGCCTTTCTTTTCAGCTACCGATTTTAATCCTGCGGCATCGCTGCCGGACGAAGATTCAGTTAATCCCCACGCACCGATAGTTTTGCCGGAAACTAAGTCCGGTAAATATTTTCTTTTCTGCTGTTCGTTGCCGAATCTGTAAATATGATTTGTACAGAGTCCATTATGAGCTGCCACTGATAAAGAAATTGACGGATCAACAATTCCAAGTTCTTCGATAATTATTACAAACTCCTGGTAACCTAAACCAGCACCGCCATACTCCTCAGGGAAAATTATTCCCATGAATCCAAGTTCACCAAGTTCCTTGAAGATCTCCAATGGAAAATGTTGTGCTTCATCCCATTCCATCACTTTTGGTTTTATTTTTTTCTGAGCAAAATCACGAATGGTATCTCGAATTAGTATTTGATTTTCAGTGAGTTCGATTAGAAATGATTGGGCTGTAGATTCCATAACGTTACCCCTCAAAATATTCTTAAGGTTGCTGAGTTACTTAATTGCTTTTTTGCCGATAAAATTCTCAATTATTTCTTCCGCAATATGATATGGTGATAAATTGCCAAGAATAACTTTTTCTACTGTTGAATTTAAAGATTTTTCACCACTTTCGCTCCACAATTCTTCTCTGATTTTATTCTCAACAATTTCTTTGATCCTGTTTTTAGCCTGCTTCTCTCTTTTCTTTAAAAAAAGATTTTGAACCTCCATAAATTTCCGATGTCTTTCAATCTCTGCAAGGACTTCATCCATTCCTTTATTTTCGGCAGCAACTGTTTTGATAATACCCGGCATCCATGATTTTTCATCATGATCCTTCATCATCAAAGTAGTTTGAAGTGAAGCAACAGCCTGATCGGCTCCGGGTCTGTCACTTTTATTCAACACAAAGAAATCAGCGATTTCCATCAATCCGGCTTTCATTGCCTGCACAGAATCTCCTGATTCAGGTACAAGAACAACAATAGTTGTATCAGCAGCCTGAACAATATCAAGCTCTGACTGACCAACACCAACTGTTTCAAGTAAAATGTATTCATAGCCTGCTGCGTCGAGGACATCGGCTGCATCAATTGCTTTTTTACTTAATCCACCGAGACTTCCTCTCGTCGCCATACTTCTGATGAATACACCTTCATCGTTTCCGACTTCGTTCATTCTTATTCTATCGCCGAGCAAAGCACCACCGGTAAATGGGCTGGTCGGATCTACTGCAATTATTCCAACTTTTTTATCAGCTTTACGAAATAATTTTGTCAATTGGTTTGTTATAGTGCTTTTCCCTGCGCCGGGAGGACCTGTTATTCCAATTCTATAAGCTGTACCAACTCTTGAGTAAATTTCTTTTAAAAGCTGTGCAGCATCTGAAGTATAGTCTTCAACTATCGAAATTGCTCTTGCAACTTTTCTTCTGTCATTGATGAAAACTTTTTCTGTTAATTTTTTGTATGACAAATTCGCTGTCAAATATTTGATTTAAAAAATTCGAAAGTCTTTCTAAGTCCCTCATCAATTGTTACTGAGGGTTTCCAGTTAAAAGTATTATACAGTTTTTCTGATGAGATTACACTTCTTGCCTGTTCACCTTTTGGTGCCGGCCCGTGTTTCTCTTCAGCTTTATTCCTGCAATGTGATTCAACTTTTTAAATAAATCCTTCACGCTGGTTTCAATTCCTGTCCCGACATTATATATTTCCGATGAATCATCAGTTAGAGTCGTTACATTAGCTTTAACGACATCTTCAACAAAAACATAATCGCGTGTTTGTTTTCCATCTCCATTTATAATTGGATTTTCTTTTCTTAACAGCTTGTTAGTAAAGATTGCAACAACACCTGCTTCGCCAAATGGATTTTGCCTCGGTCCATAAACATTTGCATATCGCAGAATTGTATACTTCAAACCATACTCATTCTTATAAAAGTATAAATATTTTTCTATCGAAAGCTTAGTTATTCCATAAGGTGAAACCGGATTGGTTGGATGCTTTTCATCGGCAGGGAAGTATTCCTGTTCGCCGTAAACAGCTCCGCCGGTCGATGCAAACATAAATTTTTTCACTCCGGTTTTGATACATGCCTGTAACAGGTTGATTGTTCCAAGAATATTCGTATTTGCATCGAAGACCGGATCATTTACTGATTTTCTTACATCGATCTGAGCTGCATGATGGTTTACAACATCAAATTTTACTTTATCAAATAAATCCAGCACTGATGGAGAAGATATATCAGCTTTAACGAAATGAGCAGAAGGATTTACATTCTTTAAGAATCCGGTGGAAAGATTATCTAATATATAAACTTCGTGTCCTTCTCTTAAATATGCATCTGCAATTTGCGAAGCAATAAAACCTGCCCCGCCTGTAATAAGAATTTTCATTTATTCGATGTATAATTTATGATTGAAAATATATTCCATTACTTTTGGTGGAACAAGAAAATTAATGGGCAATCCTTTATTGACTCTCTCGCGGATATCCGTTGCACTAATTTCTATTCCTCTTGTCTGAACAAATACAGCTTGCCGATAATACTTATCTTCAAACTGCGGAGGGTGTGATGACTTTCGTTTCAGCACAATTACATCTGCGAGTTTGAATATTTGATCCGGTTCCTTCCAGGTATGGAATGTGAAAATATTGTCATAACCGATTATAAATTCAATTTTATCATAACATTTTTTTAGTTCTCTGAGAGTATCGACAGTATATGAAATTCCACCTTTTTTTATTTCAATATCCGAGTAATCAAAAAATGGAATTTCTTCAACAGCAATTTTTATCATATTCAGGCGATCATCCGGTGAACTTGGTTTCGCATCGGTTTTGTGCGGAGAAATATATGCCGGTATAAAAATAATTTTATCAAGATCACGGATTTCTTTTACAGACTGTGCTGTAATTAAATGTCCGAGATGAATTGGATCAAATGTTCCTCCGAAAATTCCGATTTTAGACATTTAAAAGCTCTTTGTATTCGATAAATAAATCGTTAAAACTCTCATGCATTTTCTGACTGCAATATGATAGACTTTCTTTTTTTGATAGTTCAATATAAAGTTTTTTAATGTCTTCGAAGTCATCGATAGATAAAAAGTTTTTTATTGTGTGAACAAAATAATCTTTATCGCTCATCAGTTTGAGGAATGTTTGATAATTCCTTTCTGCCTTAATAAATAACCCAGGAATTTCTACATCTGATTGTTTCATACAAACACAATTTATCTTTTGAGTGTCAGATTTCCCAATTGCAAACGTTTGTTCATCAATTTGAATGAGACTAAATAGCCTGAATATCTCATCCATTTTAAGGCCGATTGAATTAAAAAATAAAACCAAAGTTTTTGACTCTGCATTTGAAGACCGGCTAATAAAAGTATTCTGGAATTCTTCACCAATCAGTTCATTCTTATAAAAAACCGGATTCGCTTCATTTGGTAATATGTATCTGGGAAGATATTCTTTGTCTAATTCATTCATAAAGATGGAAATATCAAATTTGTTTTGAGTTTCGGATAATATATCAAACCAATTTGAGAAGAGCAGCGTGTTTAAATACACAGAATAATTAGTAGATAAATTTGGATATGGAATTATTTCCCTTGGATTAAGAATAGGTGAGTTTACGAAAATTAAAATTGTGTCTTTTGCCATCTGAAAAAATTTATTGCCAAAATAAATCTATTCCTTAATCCAGTTGATTAATTCTTTTAAGGTTGGTCTGTTTCCATAAGATAAAATACCTATCCTGAAAACTTTTGCGCTGATTTTCGTAACAATAAAAGTCGAAATAATAAGAATTCCAAGAGTGACTAATATTTCTATGGTCGATATATCTTCAACATTTAGTCGGAGTATCATAACGGTTGGAATAGTGAGCGGTATGTATGAAAATATTTTAGTCAGCAAAAAATCCGGATTCTGAATTGCCGGCATCGCAATCACAATCGGTAGCATCAAAATCAAACTAAGGTAAGTTGTTATATGTTGTGCTTCTTGTTCGGTGTTCACGGTGGAACCAATTCCAACAAACAAACTCGAGTAAAACAGAAAACCAAGAATGAAGAAGATTAGAATAGGTATTAAATTCTTGAATGCACTAACAGGAATTAATGAGCTGGCAGTGAAACTGATTCCAATCAAAATCCAGATCATCATTTGTGTAAGTCCTAACATGCTCAGACCTAAAATTTTCCCAGTAAGAAGTTCATCGGGAGTGCTGCTGGAAATAAGCATTTCGATTAGTCGGCTTGACTTTTCTTCAATCAGACTTCTAACTAACATTTGTCCTGAATAAACTACCATCATCATAAGTAAAAGGACAAAAACAATCGATAGAAAAAATGTTGTGAAGAAATCCATATCTGAAATCTTTCCGTCCTTAGAAATTTTTTTCTGTTGTACAAATATTTTTTCCTGAATTTGATCTAGTATATTTGTTCTTATACCAGCTTGTTCGAATATTTGGTTCATTCTGAAATTGTGTAATGCTTCTTCCAACCTTCCAACGATTTTAAAATTTCCTATCTGATTGCTTCTGAACTCTGCGGTAATTGAATCTCCCTCATTTGATCCGATTACTAAATAACCGTTTATTATTTTATCGAAAACACTTTTATCGGCATCTCCGGTCATCTCTTCAAAAGAATTTCCGGGTTGATAAAAATTCAGAATCACGTAATTTTTCTGACCATCAGGCAATTCATATTTCTCCAGCTCTTCACGAAGAAAATCAAAATACTTCCCGGAAGTATCCAATATACCTATCATTTCTGTATTTGGGCTTTCATCTCGAAAAATAAGCGTTGGAAGAATCGTTATTGAAACAATAATTATTGGAGTAATGATCAACGAAATAATAAATGCTTTTGTCTTTACCTTTTCCAGATATTCCCATTTTGCAATTGTTATTATTTTCTTGATCATTAGTCCTGTTTCTGTTTTATCAAATCAATAAAAATTTTATTCAGCGAAGGTTCAATTATTGAAAAATGATTTACTTCTGTAAACTCGATTATTTTTTTAAGAAAATGAGAAGGTTTAATCTCATCTTTCAATTGAATTTCCGCATAGTTATTAAATATTTCCATTTTTATAATTTCGGGAAAAGATTTAAACGTACTGTAGTCTTTTTGTACACTGATTCTAATGTTATTCCCACCGAAATTCTTCTTAATGACAGAAAGATTCCCCAAACTGATTGCTCTTCCATTATTGATTAGTAAAATGTCCTCACATAATTTTTCCGCAAGATCCATTAAATGCGTAGAAAGAATAATTGTTTTTCCTTCAGATACGAATGATAAGATTATATTTTTTACTTCCTGTTGATTGATAGGATCAAAACCCGTGAATGGCTCGTCAAGAATCAAAAGTCTCGGATTATGAAGTACAGCAGCAATTAATTGAACTTTCTGCTGATTACCTTTTGAAAGCTGCTCAATTTTTTTATCTCTCTGTTCATAGATGTGCAATTTCTTCAACCAAACATCAGCAAGTTTTACTGCATCATTCTTTTCTACATTTTTTAATCCGGCAAAATATATCAAGACATCGATTACCTTGCTTCTTCTATACAATCCTCTTTCTTCAGGCAGATAACCGATTAGATTATAATACTCGTAAGTTATCGGCTTATTATCAAAAAGTATTTCACCGGATGTTGGTTTGATGATATTGAGGATTGTTCTTAACGTTGTAGTTTTTCCAGCACCATTTGGTCCGAGTAAGCCAAATATACATCCTGGACGGACCTGAAAAGAAAGTTCATCAACCGCATGCACAGTGTTATAATTTTTTACCAGATTGTTAACAATCAGCATTAGTAACGGGAAAAATAATGTTAGAAATCTCAGGTCTTAAGATAGTAAATAAAGAAAAAATTGATCTTATAAACGATAAGTAATTTTAGGAATAATTGTCACTACTTAAAGAAGGATTATCGCTTGTTAATCTTATCCATAAAAGGTGAGAATTGTAAAATCAACACGAATTTATACAGCATTCTTTTGCTTGTATATCTTTTATTCAATGAATATATTTGTAGCCATTTTTCACTCGATTTCATACGAAAATGATTAAAATTAAGGTTTCTAGCCTCTCTAATGGCACATATGACTATGATTTTGAAGGTAAGGCGAGTGATATTGATATTTTTGAGCCATACGTAGGCAATTACCAAGTAAAAGTTGCTCTTACAAAGTTTGATAATCAAATTATTCTGGATTCAAAAACAGGAATAACGGGTAATTTTATCTGTGACAGATGTGCTAAGGAATTTCAAACGGAAATTATCAGCAATTTCAGAATGGTCTATCTTTTTCGTGTGAGCTCAGATGATTCCGATAATGAAAAAGAAGAAGTGGTAATTCTTCATCCCGATACGGATAAAATTGAACTTGATAAGGATGTAAGAGATTATGCTTTGTTAGCTGTTCCTATGAAAAAATTGTGTTCGGAAGATTGTAAAGGGCTTTGTTCAAAATGTGGTAAAAATCTAAATGATGGTCCCTGTAATTGCGTAGAAGAAAAAGTTGATTCGAGATGGGAACCATTGAAAAAATTGAAATCAAATAATAATTAAAAACTAAGGTCTGAGATAAAATGCCAAATCCAAAACGTAAAATGTCTAAGAGCAGACGAGACAAAAGAAGAACTCATTACAAAGCATCAGCGCCATCGATGGGTGTTTGCTCAAATTGCGGTGAAATAAAACTAACACATCGTGCTTGCCCTTCGTGTGGATATTATAGCGGTCGCTCGATGTTCATACCGAAAAGCTGATTCTTTATTTAATTACATAGATGATTAATTCCAGCGACAATTCTTCACGTTGCAGAATTGTAGTTGATGCAATGGGTGGAGATTTTGCTCCCGCAAATGCTGTGCTTGGAGCTATTGAAGCATATTCTGAAAAGAAAAGCTATGATCTTTACCTTGTCGGTCAAAAGAAAAAAATTAATGAAGTCTTTTCCTCCAATAACATTTCATTTCCGGATGAATTTATTTTAAATGCTGATGAAGTGATTGAGATGGGCGATAGTCCTGCCGCTTCGCTGAAATCCAAACCAAATTCGTCAATTGTTATTGGGGCACAAATGGTACGAGATAAAAAAGCTGATGCATTTGTTAGTGCAGGAAACACCGGTGCAATGATGGCAGCTTCCACATTGATAATCGGAAGAATTCCTGGGCTTGGCAGACCAACTATTGGTGCTGAAATGCCGAACGTAAACGGTATTTGTTATTTGTATGATGTCGGTGCAAGCAAGGATTCAAAGCCAATCCATCTTTTTGAATATGCTGTGATGGGAACTATCTTTGCGAGAGAAATGGGTGGTCTTCATAATCCAAGAGTAGGTGTTCTCAGCATGGGTGAAGAAGAAGGAAAAGGAAACGAAGTTACTGAGGCTGCTGCAAAATTGTTGAGGGAATCAAAATTAAATTTTATCGGTAATGTTGAAGGAAGGGATATACTCGCAGGAAATGTTGATGTTGTTGTTTGTGATGGGTATGTTGGCAACATTATTTTAAAGTTTGGTGAATCAGTTCCAAAACTTTTAAAACATTTGTTAATGAAAACAGCCGAAAAGAGTTTTTTTGATAAAATCTTAATTGGACTCTCAAAGGGAGTTTTGAAAAATCTTTGAAAAGTCTTGATTATCAGGAGTACGGCGGAGTGCCTTTACTTGGTGTAAACGGAATTAGTATAATCGGTCACGGCTCAAGCAGTGTCAAAGCAATTAAGAATATGGTCCTTCGAGCAAACGAAATGCACCAGAAAAAATTAGTAAGAAAAATGACCGAAGCAATTTCAGATTATTCACTTTCAAAATAATTACGGAATAAAATGCCTCAGGATAAAAAGTTTAATGCAATTATAACAGCGGTTGGGATGTACTTTCCCGAAAAAGTATACGACAATAAATTTTTCGAATCAATTGTTGAAACAAATGAAGATTGGATTTTAACAAGAACAGGAATTAAGGAGAGAAGAATTCTTGAAAAAGGTGCAACGAGTGATCTGGCTACAAATGCTGCATTGGATTTAATAGAAAAGCATAAAGTAAATGCAGAAGAAATCGACTGTATTATAGTTGCGACTGTAACACCTGATATGTTTTTCCCGGCAACGGCTTGTATTGTTCAGAGAAAAATTGGAGCCACCAATGCATGGGGATTTGATCTTGAAGCCGCTTGTTCAGGGTTCTTATTCGCTTTTCAAACCGGCTGTTCCCTGATTGAAAGTGGACAGTATAAAAAAGTTATGGTTATTGGTGCCGATAAAATGAGCTCAATCGTAGATTATACAGATCGAAATAATTGTATCCTTTTTGGCGACGGTGGCGCTGCAGTTCTCATTGAACCCGGTGAAGATAAAACTCTCGGTTTACGGGATTCAATCCTACGTGTTGATGGTTCCGGAGAATCTGCCCTTCATATGAAAGGTGGAGGAAGTCTTAATCCACCAACTCACGAAACAGTTGATAAAAAGATGCATTATCTTTTTCAGGATGGTAAAGCTGTTTTTAAAGTTGCAGTAAAAGGAATGGCAGATGTGTCATATGAATTAATGCAAAAAAATAATCTTAAAGCAGAAGACATAGCTTACCTAGTGCCACATCAGGCTAACTTAAGAATTATCGATGCAACCGCTGAGCGAATGGGATTGAGTAAAGAGAAAGTTATGATCAATATCGACAGATATGGCAACACTACTGCTGCAACGATTCCATCTTGTTTAGTCGAATATTACAGAAATGGTAAAATAAAGAAAGGTGATAAATTGATTTTATCAGCCTTCGGGGCGGGCTATACCTGGGGTGCATGTTATATTGTTTGGGCAATTGATTGATGAGCAAAAGAGCTTTCATATTTCCAGGACAGGGATCTCAATACGTTGGTATGGCAAAAGATCTCTTTGATAAATCTGTTGAAGCTAAAGAAATGATCAGAACTGCCGACGACATCCTCGGAATCAATCTATCATACATTATGTTCAACGGTCCAGAAGATGAACTGAAACAAACTCAATACACACAACCAGCAATTTTTCTTCATAGTGTAATTTTAGCGAGCATAATTAGAACAATCGATGCCAATGCAGCCGCTGGTCATTCTCTTGGTGAATACTCAGCTTATGTAGCTTCAGGAACAATTCAGTTTCACGAAGCTATTAAACTTGTTCGTGCCAGAGGACTTGCTATGCAGGAAGCCGGCGATGAAAATAAAGGTACGATGGCAGCAATAATCGGAATGGAACCAGATAAAGTAGAAAATCTTTGCACTGAAGCGTCTGCTAATGGTGTAGTACAATGTGCTAATTTTAATTCTCCAGGACAGATTGTGATTTCAGGCTCAGTTGCCGGTGTGCAGAAAGCGATGGAACTTTGTAAATCTGCCGGTGCAAAAATGGTGAAAGAACTTGTCGTTAGTGCAGCATTTCATTCACCGCTTATGTTATCTGCTAAGGAGAAATTAAACACAGCTCTCAGTATAACTAATTTTTACAATTCAAAATTCCCCGTGTATACAAATGTTACAGCAAAAGCTGTTAAAGGAGTCACTGAAATAAAAAACAAATTGTATGAACAAATAACCGCACCTGTTCGGTGGGAAGAAACAATCAGAAATATGATAGATGATGGAATTGAAGAATTTTATGAAATCGGTCCGGGGAATGTTCTTCAAGGTTTGGTAAAGAGAATAAATCCGGATGTCAAAAGATTTGGCATAGATAAATTTGAAGATGTGGAGAAGTATATTTAATGAGCGAGATTCAAGCTAATTCCAATTCAGGTTTCACAAAAAAAATTAATGGCTGGTTCATTGATCCACAGATTTTTACATATAAATTCACGTGTAATTGCCCCGGAGAATGCTGCTATTACGGTGTTTATTCCGATTATAAAGAATACGAAACTATTCTTTCAATGAAAGATAAAATAATTGAGAATATGGATGAGACTCAATCAAAAGATATAAACACTTGGTTCGAACCTCCTGAAAAGGATGAGGATTTCGAATCAGGTATTGCGGTTGGAACAGAAGTAATAAATGGTAAATGTACATTTCTTGATAAAAACGGTCTGTGTACGCTTCAAAAAATTGCTATGCAGGAAGGTGAATACAAATGGAAGTATAAGCCTGTTTACTGCGTCCTGTTTCCGCTTACTACTTTTGAAGGTGCATTGACAATCGATACCGAGCATATTGAAAGACTACCATATTGTAATGTCAATTCAAATAACAATTTGACGATGTTTGAAGCATGTCAGCAAGAATTAAGGCATTTTCTCGGTGAGGAAGGATTTGAAGAACTAAAAAATTATCGTGAAGAATATCTGAACGAAATTAATATCGGAGAAAAAGAAAATGTTGCCAAATAAGAGAGCTATCGTTACAGGAGGTACCCGAGGAATTGGAAGAGCAATCGTAAAGGAGCTTGCATCAAAAAGCTGTTGCGGAGTTCTTTTTTCAGATGTAGCTTTCATTTACAATAGCTGCGATGAATGTGCGGAAGAACTGCAGGCTGAAATCCATAATCCTGCAACAAAAATTTTAGCGTTTAAAGCCGATGCAACTTCGCTTGAGCAAGCTGAAGCAACTGTTCAGGAAGCAGTTGATAAACTGGGTGGTGTTGATATCCTGATCAACAATGCTGGAATAACCCGTGACAACCTTCTGCTGAGAATGACTGAAAAAGATTTCGATGATGTAATTAATGCAAATCTGAAAAGTGTTTTCAATTATACCAAAGCTGTAATCAGACATATGATTAAGCAGAAGTATGGAAGAATAGTAAATATTTCTTCTGTCGTTGGAATAATAGGTAATCCCGGCCAGGCAAATTACGCTGCGTCAAAAGCTGGAGTAATTGGCTTTACCAAGTCGATGGCGCGAGAGCTTGCATCAAGAAATATTACTGTGAATGCTGTAGCTCCCGGATACATTGAAACAGATATGACAGCAAAGCTAGCAGAAGAGCAAAGAAAAAAATTGACTGATATGATTCCTATGGGAAGGATGGGTAAGCCAGAAGATATCGCAAAAGTTGTTGGGTTTCTTTGCAGTCCTGAAGCAGATTATATCACAGGACAGGTTATCGCCGTTGATGGCGGAATGACGATGTAACTTTAATTCAGGTGGTCGTTTGTTAAATAAAGGCTGTTTTGCTTAAATTTGAACAATAATTAACAATTATTAGATAAAATAAACTCTAATCACAAACTAATTTAGGAGAGTTAAAATGGACGTCGAAGCTAAAGTACACGAAATAATTATGGACAAATTAGGTGTTGAGGAATCTCAGATCACACCAACAGCTTCATTCATTAATGATTTAGGTGCTGATTCATTGGATATCGTTGAGCTCGTTATGGGCTTTGAGAGTGCTTTTTCTATTTCCATTCCGGATGAGGACGCTGAGAAGATTGGAACCGTTGGCGATGCTGTTAAATATTTAACTGAAAAACTTAGCTAATCTAAAGTAATATTTTACTTATTTATCATTTCTTTCAATTTAAGATGAACTCTATTCATTTCCCGGGAGAATTATATGTATAAAAAAAGACGGGTTTTAATTACCGGAATGGGTGTCGTTTCACCTATTGGAATTGGTTTGCAGGAATACTGGCAAGGATTAATTGAAGGAAGAAATGGAATTGATCTCATCACACACTTCGATACAACGAAGTTCGATACAAAATTTGCTGCAGAGGTAAAAAACTTTAATCCTGAAGATTATTTTGATAAGAAATCAGCTAGAAGAATGGACCGTTTCTGCCAGTTTGCAGTTGCTACTTCAGATATGGCAATGAAGGATTCCGGACTTGATCTTGAGCAAATTGATAAAGACCGTTTTGGTGTGATTTACGGAAGCGGTATTGGTGGAATGAGAACTCTTCAGGAACAGCATTTCAATTATTTTAATGGACTTGATCCTCACAAGATAAGTCCATTTTTTGTCCCGATGATGATTTCTGATATTGCTGCTGGACAGATATCCATTCGGTTTGGATTAAAAGGTCCTAACTATGCAACGACTTCAGCTTGTGCTACTGCATCACATGCAATTGCAGATGCTTTCTTTCTGATTCAACGGGGCAGTGTTGATTTAATGATGTGCGGCGGTTCAGAAGCTGCGATCACCGAAATTTCAATTGGCGGCTTCAATTCTATGAAAGCATTGTCGGAATGGAATGATCGTTACAAAGAAGCATCCCGTCCTTTCGATAAAGATAGAAACGGTTTTGTAATGGGTGAAGGAGCAGGTACACTTGTATTGGAAGACTATGAACACGCTGTAAAAAGAGGTGCAAAAATTCACGGTGAAATCGTTGGTGTTGGATTGACAGGAGATGCACACCATATAACTGCACCGGCTCCTGAAGGTGAAGGTGCTTTCAGATCGATGAGAGAAGCAATCAGGGATGCTGATATTTCAAAAGAAGATATTGATTTCATAAATGCTCACGGAACTTCGACCGAACTGAACGATATGAATGAAACCAAAGCGATAAAGAATTTATTTGGTGATCATGCTTATAAGTTGATTGTTGATTCAACCAAGTCGATGACGGGACATTTACTTGGCGCTGCCGGAGGAATTGAAGCAATCGCAACAGTAATGGCGATTGAAAATAGTCTGGTTCCGCCGACAATAAATCTTACTAATCCTGATCCTGAATGCGATTTAAATTATAGTCCGTTAAAAGCAACTAAAAAAGAAATTAAGTACGCAATAAGCAACACATTTGGATTCGGAGGGCATAATGCTTCTCTGTTGTTCAAAAAGTTTGAGAACTAAATTTGGCTTCTGGCTTCTCGCGGCTCCTAGATTTTTTTAAGCCGCAAAAAAAGGATTTCATATCTAAGGAAATTCAATCCTCATTTCCCCCGGAAAAATTCACACAGCTCGAAAAAATAATCGGCGCAACTATTGGTGATAAAAATATTTACGTTGAAGCATTAATTCATAGATCTTTCCTTGAAGAGAATGAACAATTCTCTTTTTCAAATGAACGGCTTGAGTTTTTGGGTGATTCTGTTTTGAATCTGGTAATTGGTGAATATCTTTTCAACAAATTCCCGAAAGAAGAAGAAGGCTTTCTTACTAAAGTAAGAGCAAAACTTGTTAACAGAAATGCGTTAAGTCTTGTTGCTGAAGAAATGAACCTTGCAGAATTTCTAATTTTAGGAAGCAACCTTCCGAAATCAATTACCCATAATTCCAAGTCAATGCTCTCAGACGCGCTTGAAGCATTAATTGGTGCAATCTATCTTGACAAAGGAATTGAGACTTGCAAGCAATTTATTCAAAAGAAAATTCTCGAGCCCGCATTAAAGAACGGCGAGCATCTGGTTGATGAAAATTATAAAAGCCAGCTTCTTGAATATGCACAGGCAAACAAGCTTGCAATACCTATTTACCAGATTATAAGTGAAGATGGACCTCATCACGATAAAACATTCACCGCCGAAGTTATAATCGGTGAAAAAGTTCTTGGCGAAGGTAAAGGTAAAAGCAAAAAAGAAGCTGAGCAGAATGCTGCACAGGTTGCATTAAAAAAGGTTTGAATCAAATTTCTTATTCTAAATCCAACAATTTCTCCCTGAAATAATTTCCCTTATTTACTTAAATTTGTTATACAAAATTTTTCTGTTCTTAACACTCATATATTATTCAAAGAGAGCAACCAATGAAAGAATTCGATCACCCCGATAAATTTGTTAACAGGCATATCGGTCCAAATCAAGATGAAAGAAACGAAATGGCAAAAGCCTGCGGTGCCAATTCAGTAGATGACTTAATTGATCAAACGGTACCTAAAAATATCAGACTTAAAGAACCTTTAGCATTAACTCCTCCTGTAAATGAACATATCTTCCTCGAGGACTTGAAAAATATTTCACTCAAGAATAAAGTCTATAAATCATATATAGGAATGGGATATTATCCATCAATCCTTCCTACAGTAATTCAAAGAAATATTCTTGAAAATCCCGGATGGTACACGCAGTACACTCCATACCAGGCAGAAATCGCGCAAGGCAGACTCGAAGCATTATTGAATTTCCAGACGGTAATTTCAGATTTAACTGCAATGGAAATTGCAAACGCTTCCTTGCTTGATGAAGGAACAGCCGCAGCAGAAGCAATGAGTATGTTTTATTCTCTCCGTCCAAAGGAAAAAAAGAATGCGAATGTATTTTTTGTCTCGGAAGAAGTTTATCCTCAAACGCTGGATGTACTTAAAACCAGATCAAATCCACTAGGTATTGAGATACGAATTGGTCGGGCAAGGGATGCACAATTGACAGATGATATTTTTGGAATTTTAGTCCAGTATCCTGCCGGTTATGGCGAAGTAAGAGATTATACTTCACTCTTTAAACAAGCAAGTGATAAGAAAATATTCAAAGTTGTAGCTGCTGATTTGTTGAGTTTAACTTTGTTAAAACCACCGGGAGAATTTGGTGCTGATTGTGTTGTCGGAAGTTCGCAAAGATTTGGAATTCCTATGGGACTTGGTGGTCCGCACGCAGCATACTTTGCGACAAAAGAAGAATACAAACGCAGTCTTCCTGGAAGAATTATCGGTGTTTCCGTCGATGCTGATGGCAACAGAGCTTTAAGAATGGCTCTGCAGACACGAGAACAGCACATTAAACGTGAAAGAGCGACAAGCAATATTTGTACTGCACAAGTTCTTCTTGCTGTTATGGCTGGTTTCTATGCCGTTTATCATGGCGCAGAAGGATTGAAATCAATCGCTCTGAGAATAAATAAGTTTGCGAAAATGCTCGATCTTGCTTTAGCTCAATTCGGATTTAAACAATTGAACAAGCATTACTTCGATACTCTTCTAGTTGAAACAGACAAAGCAACTCTTGAAAAAATTAGAACAGAAGCTTTGAAGCGATGGGTAAATTTCAGATACATTGATGATACTCACATCGGAATTGCTTTTGCTGAGACTGTTGAGGAAAGAGATATCAGAAAGCTGCTTGAAATATTTGCAGCAGTTACTGGTAAATCAGTCGACGATAAAATGATCAGAGAACTTTCATCCAAAGCTGATAAGAATTTTGATATTCTGTTGCCAAGAGCATCATCGTATTTGACACATCCTGTTTTCAGTATGTACAGAACTGAAACTGAAATGCTTCGGTATATGAAAAGATTAGAGAATAAAGATTTATCTCTTGCGCATTCAATGATCCCGCTCGGGTCCTGCACAATGAAATTGAACGCAACAACAGAAATGATCGCACTTACATGGGACGAGTTTGCACATATCCATCCTTTTGTCCCTAAAGATCAGGCAGAAGGTTACCTTGAAATATTTAGTGAACTAGAAAAAGATCTTGCTGAGATCACCGGATTCGAAGCTGTTTCACTTCAGCCGAATTCAGGTGCACAAGGTGAATACACAGGCTTAATGGTAATCAGAGCATATCAGAAAGATAAAGGCCAATCAAACAGAAATGTTGTTCTCATTCCTTCATCTGCTCACGGAACAAATCCTGCAAGCGCAGTTATGGCAGGAATGAAAGTAGTTGTCGTTAAGTGTGATGTTCACGGAAATATCGATGTTGCAGATTTGAAAGCAAGAGCTGAAGAGCACAAGCAAAATCTTTCAGCATTGATGATTACGTACCCTTCAACTCACGGAGTTTTTGAGGAAAGTGTGACAGAGATTTGTAAAATAATTCACGACAATGGCGGTCAGGTTTATATGGATGGTGCAAACCTGAATGCTCAGCTCGGATTAACAAATCCGGGAATTATCGGTGCGGATGTTTGTCATCTTAATCTGCACAAAACATTCTGTATTCCTCACGGCGGCGGTGGTCCGGGAGCTGGCCCAATCGCTGTTGCAAAACATTTAGTCCAATTTTTACCAGGACATTCTGTTGTTAATATCAATCGGAATAAATCAATCACTGCAGTTTCATCCGGACCTTGGGGAAGTGCGCTTATTTCTATTATATCCTATGCTTACATCAAAATGATGGGAGGAGAAGGATTAACTTTAGCTTCCAAAGCTGCAATTCTCAATGCAAATTATATGATGGCAAGATTGAAAGAGACTTACAAAGTTCTTTACACCGGATTGAACGGCAGGGTAGGTCACGAATTAATTTTTGATATGCACGAGTTTAAACATTCCTGCAATATTGAAGTTGAAGATATTTCAAAACGATTAATGGATTATGGATTCCACGCACCAACAGTTTCATTTCCAGTCCACGGAACTTTAATGGTTGAACCGACAGAAAGTGAATCAAAAGCCGAACTTGACAGATACTGTGAAGCACTGATATCTATCAGAGAAGAGATAAGAGAGATTGAACAAGGAAAATTCAGTAAGGAAGAAAATGTGCTGAAGAATTCTCCTCATACAATGGGATCTGTTATATCTGATGGATGGAAATATTCTTACAGCAGAGAAAAAGCTGCTTATCCACTTCCTTTCACTCGTGACGGCAAATTCTGGCCGACTGTTAGAAGAGTAGATAATGCATACGGCGACAGAAACCTTGTTTGCAGCTGTCTCCCAATTGAAGAATACGTTCAGGAAACAGTAAGTCAGTAGAATATTATTTTACTTGATTGTTTCAGCTTGATGATTAACTTGTGCACTCAAAATTAAAAAAGTTTAAGCTGAAACCGTCGATTAAAAATATTCTGAAATATTTTCTTTACAGGAAGATGAAATCATCCTCAATAAAGGGAATCATCTTCCTTACTTTGTTCCCATTCTTTTTACAAGCCCAATCAGATACTCTTTTCTATGAAGGTGAATATGACATTGTCGTCGATTCAATATTCATTACTGGCAATGATATTACTGAAGATTTTATTATCCTAAGAGAATTGACCTTCGGAGTCGGCGATACTCTTGATCATCATTTAGCGACTTATAACCGCGAACGAATTTACAGTTTAAGAATATTCAACGAAGTTAAACTTATTCCATTTAGGTTGAATGATATAAACGTACTTGAAATTCTAATCGAAGAAAGCTGGTACATTTATCCGCTGCCTTTTGTTACATTAAAAGATAAGGACTGGGAAAAAGTATCTTATGGACTATCCGTTTCGCTTCTTAATTTCAGAGGAAGGAATGAAACATTGAGTGGTTTTTTTTCACTCGGGTATGATCCCTCTTTTGGATTTTCATATTTCAATCCGAACATATCTTACGATCAGAATCTGAATTTTCAAATACGCTTAGGATATAGTACAGCCACAAATAAAAGCAGTCAGGCTGAACAACTCTATGGTGCTCAATTCGAACAAAAAATTTTTACTTCACGAGTTCAGCTTGGCAAGCGGTTTGGAAATTATCATTGGACTTATTTGAGATCAGGATTTGATTATGTTGAAACTCCATTTTATCTTGAAGGAGTCAATGCTTCAGAAAGCAATATTGATAGAACTGTTGTGCTTGGTGCGAGCTATGTATATGACACACGTGATCTGACTTTGTATGCCTCTAATGGAATTTACACTCTCATTGGTTTAGAGTTTAAAGGTTTAGGAATAAACGGAATTAATTATCGGGTCGCTGATCTTGATTTCAGAGAGTACAGAAAAATTATTGAAAAGTTTACAGCAAAGTGGCGTATTTCTTTAAGGCATACTGCCGGTGAGAACGTACCTTATTACGATTATTCTTATCTTGGATATTCTGACCGGGTTCGCGGATATTTTCAAAATGGTGAGAGCGAAGGCAACGATAGATTTTTAGGCTCAGTTGAGATTAACTATCCAATCATTGAAGAAACAAGAATAAATCTTTATTGGATTCCGTTGCTTCCAAATTCTCTTTTATCATATCGTGTGGCGATTATTGCCGGATTGTTTGGTGATACAGGTATAACAAGAAATTCCGGTGATCCTTTGAAGATTAAGGATTTTAATACTGGATATGGAACTGGTCTTTCATTTTTGCTTCTTCCTTATTTCATATGCAGACTTGAGTTTGCGATAAACGATAACGGACAAACTGAATGGATATTTGATCTTGGAGCTTCTTTCTGATATAGAATTATATTTTACTCCACCTGAATTAATTCAAACTGGAGAATTAACTCTTTCCGGTGAAGAATTTCATCACGCGGTAAATGTAATGCGTCATTCTGTGGATGATTCTTTGTATGTCACGAATGGAGAAGGGACCGTATTCAGATCAGAAATAATCCGAATCACTAAATCAGAATTATCTGCAAAAATTATAGATATCCAGCAGTTTAATAATCATTATAAAAATATCTGGTTTTGTATCCCTTCATTAAAAAATGTTGATCGTCTTAAGTTTGCAATTGAAAAATGTGTCGAACTTGGGATTACTAATTTTATACTATTCACTTCGAGATATACAATTTCAAAAAAGGTTAATCCGGAAAAACTTCAAAAGACTACGCTTGCAGCAATGAAGCAATCGTTAAGAGCATTTTTTCCAAAACTAATCACAGCTACATTTAATGACATTGTTAGTTACGAAGGACGGAAAATTTTGTTCGATCAGAAATCAACAAAAATTTTTGAAGGTGATGTGGATCCGAATGAAGCAGTATACTTTTTATTTGGTCCTGAAGGCGGCTTCGATAAACTCGAAATGGAAAAAGTAAATCTCGAAAACCATTTCTCATTATCTTCAAACCGGCTAAGAAGTGAAACCGCAATAATTAAATGTGCTTCACTGCTTAAATTCTAATCTGAATTTTATCAATAAACCATTTTAAAAAAAACGACCCAGTGTTGGGGAAACACTGGGCGCGACCCTTTTGCTTCAAAGGGCAGGGGAGAACCCTTTGAAAGGGCCAAAAGTTAAGTTTAAGGGATTAAATACCTGGAATGCAGACCCCTGTCAATAGTAATGTAAATATTTATTAAAGACTAATAGATAATATTTCCCCCCAATTAATTTTTAATCGCTTTCCTCTGCATTTACAGAACTCCACCAATCTTTTTCCAGGACGTCGAATTTCATTTTTTGCTTCGAATCAAGAAGAGATTCAACCTGAGAATTAATTGAAGAAATAAGATCTTGCTTATCCTTGAATCTGATTTCCCCGGAACCTGCAGTTATTTTTTGAAGTTCAGTTCCATAAGTTTTTAGCAATCCCGAAATCGCAGATTTTTGCGAATCGTTAAGTAAAAGTTTCATAGCGAGTTTTGATGTAAGCTCATTTATTTCTTCATCTGTCAAATTTGAATTCAAATTTGTCTGTGCGAACATTGCAACGCCTATAAAACATATTATACTAATTATTGTTATCGATTTCATTTTCTTTCAGAGTTTGTTGATTAATAATCAAAAATTCTTACTGGCTTAAGCTACAATATGCAAAGCCATTTGTCAATGCATCAGTCACTTAAATTTGAAAAGAAAACTAATTTGTGGATATTCGCACACAATAATTTATTATTATCAAGTAATCGTTAATAAACTAACTCGAAGTGAACTCACAAGAAAATACCGCACTGAATATAATATCACGTTATAGTCGTCATCTCATAAAAGAAAAATTTACAGTTACTGAGCCAATAAAGAATGAATATTCATACCAGGTATTTATAAGCACCGGTAATGAAAAAATTTCATTGCATGTTTTCTTTGGAAAGAAAGGGAACAAAATTGTTCTTCAGGGCAACAAAGACTTGAAAATTTATAAGAAAGTGAGTGATTTGATTTTTGGCGAACGATTAATAGTAGAAGAGAAAACTGAATGCGAACCATCATATCCATACATAGGTACAGATGAATCCGGCAAAGGTGATTTTTTTGGTCCGCTTGTAATCGCGGGAGTTTATATTAATCCAAATCTCTCTGCTTACCTAAAGCAAATTGGAATAAAAGACAGCAAAGAACTTAGTGATACCCAAACAAGTCAGCTTGCCTCTGAATTAGTAAAGCTTCCTGACCTAATTTATGATTTGATTATCATTAATCCTGAAAAGTACAACGAGCTTTATGAGAAAATGGGAAATCTGAATCTGATGATGGGTTGGGCACATGCAAAAGTTATAGAAAATCTATTGCATAAATGTAATGCTGAATACGTAATCAGCGATAAATTCGGGAATGAGAAAATCATTATAGATTCATTACAGCAAAAAGGCAGGTCAATAAATCTTAATCAGGTTACAAAAGGTGAAAGATTTATGGCAGTTGCAGCTGCTTCAATCCTGGCTCGTGAGGTAATAATTAAATGGTTTAAGAATCAAAGCAAAAAGCTTAAATTTGAAATACCTAAAGGAGCTTCTGTTGATGTTGAATTGGCATCCAGAAAGCTAGTTGAAAAATATGGGGATGAAGTCGTAAAGAAACTAGTTAAGTTGCACTTCAAAACTTCCCGCAAAGTGTTTAATCAATAAGGAAAAAAATGGGTAAAAATTTAGAGGTCAGGAAGATTGGAATTTTGACCGGCGGCGGTGATTGTCCGGGTTTAAATGCAGTCATTCGCGGCGTTACAAAGCCAGCTCAGGATCATGGTATGACGGTATATGGAATACTCGATGGTTTCGAAGGGTTTGTCGAAGGAAAAACTATTGAGCTTAGAAATGAAGATGTGTCAGGAATATTGTCACGTGGCGGAACAATTCTCGGTTCCTCAAATAAAGGTGATCCGTTTCATTGGCCCGTTGAAAAGGAAGGAAAGATTGAGATTCTTGATAAATCACAGAACGTATTGAGAAATTACAAAGCACTTGATCTGGATGCAGTAATTGCGATTGGCGGTGATGGTACGATGCACATCTGTAAAAAATTAATGGATATGGGAATTAACATTGTTGGAGTTCCTAAGACAATAGATAATGATCTGGATGCTACCGATATGACATTCGGTCATGATTCTGCGGTGTTTGTTGTCTCCGAGGCATTGGACCGTTTACACACAACTGCATCATCACATCATCGGGTTATCGTTGTCGAAGTAATGGGAAGATATGCCGGATGGATCGCTCTTCATGGTGGATTAGCAGGAGGAGCTGATTTAATCCTTATTCCTGAATTCCCATTTTCATGGGAAAGTGTTTATGATAAAATTCATAAAAGAGAATTGCAGGGAAAAAGGTTTAGTCTCGTCTGCGTAGCTGAAGGTGCAAAGCCAATTGGCGGTCAGCTTGTTACAAAAGGAACTGATGTAAAAAGGACAGATCCGATTCAGCTTGGCGGAATTGGAAAAGTAGTCGCTGACAATATTGAGAAAAATACCGGCAGGGAAACTCGCGTGACTGTTTTAGGTCATTTGCAGCGAGGAGGTAGTCCAACACCATTTGACAGAATTCTATCAACAAAATTTGGTGCATTCGCAATTGGTCTTGCTGCAAAGAAAAAGTACGGAAAGATGGCTGCACTAAGAGGAAATGAGATAGTTGAAGTCGAGATTGCAGCTGCAATTTCGAGGCAAAAATTAGTCAAGCCCGATAACCAGGCAGTGCTTGCAGCGCGAGCAATCGGGATCAGTTTCGGTGATGAATAATTGAGTGATTCAATAAAAATTTCTTATTGATTTTAGAGATAACAGCCTATATATTTGGGCTGCTTTTTTCAAACAATATGGTTTGAAATTTTTCTTTTGTTATTTGAGATTTTATCCACGGGGTCGTAGTTCAGCTTGGTTAGAACGCCTGCCTGTCACGCAGGAGGTCGCGAGTTCGAGTCTCGTCGGCCCCGCCAGATAAAGCCCTGTAAGTAAAACACTTACAGGGTTTTTACTTTTTAAAGAATTTTGTAGGTAGCAAAAATGGTAGCAAAAATGTCTGCTACTTTAGTTTTTTTAGTTCTTTTTTAAGGTGATTTGATGAGAGTTTTGTATAGTAAGTCATTGTGGTTTTTATATTGCTATGGCCCACTAAAGATGCTGTAACATTAATAGGAACTCCTGCTTCCTGGCTTCTGGAAATAAAATCCTTTCTGAATGTCCTTAAATCATAATCCTTACCTGAGAGGCCAATATCAGATAAATAACGCTGGAATGCTTTACCCATATTTTTAACTTCGGCATAGTCAAAAAGTCGTTCTGATTTTTTACCTTCTATGCTCTTAGAGAGTATTTCTTTTATGTTGTTGTGAATCGGCCTTACAAACCAATTACCTGTCTTCGAGGAATAAAATCGCATCTCCATTTTTTCCAAATCTATCTGGTCAACCTTAAGGTTGATAATGTCACTCGGTCTTAAACCTGAATACATTAGCAGGTAAATCATTAACTGGAAATTTTCATTTTTTTCTTGCGGGACTAATTCTGAAATTATTTTCTTCCTATCCTTGTTAGAAAATATGATTGGTTCCTTGACAGCCGGTTTTATTCTAACGTCCTTATTAAGCTTGAAGAATTTAGGTATGTACTCATACTCAAATAAAAAGTTCAGAAACTTTACGAAATTCTTTTGAATTCCATATTTAGTATTCTGTTCAAGAGCATCTTTTTTGAATAACCATGATATAAATCCTTCACTTTTCAGCTTAGTAATTACCAGGCAAGGTTGGGAAACATCAATGTATTCTTTGAGATAATCGAAAAAATACTCATAGGTCGCTTGTGTTGATTTTGATTTATTGGAATTGAGTTCTTTAAACCTGTCAAAAGCTTGTTCAATAGTTCCCTCTTTAAATTCAAGTGTTTCGATTTTCTTCAGATTTTCTAAAAACTCATCTCTGTAGATTTTAGCTTTCTCATAGTTCTTTTCAAGATCTCGCAATCCTGTCGTTATTCCTTTCCAACTTTTATCTGCTGGATGTTTATACCTAACAAACCAAAATCCATTCTTTTTATATAAATGTTTTGTTTTTTTATTATTCATTTCCATTCCCTGATTTCTTTATCTTATTCATTATATCCTTTGGATTAGTAATAATTTTTTTACTTGTTGCAGTTTGATCAACAGATTTTTGTGAATAATATGTATATCCACTTAGATCTTCCAGGCACCTTCTTATTTCAAAGTAAGGTATTCGGATTACTCCATTTAAGTCGACAATTTTTATTTTATTTGTGTTTATTAAATCATAAATACGAGACTTTCCAATGCGCATAATCTGAGCAGCTTTAGTAAGACTCAAAAGTGCTACGTCATCATAGTTAGACTGTCTTTCCATTTATTAATAATTGATTATTGAATTGAGCTTATACGAATAGAGAACCTAGTTTCATTTTAGTAGGCATAAAGCATTTAAAACTAAACCACTACCCATATTTCTTATACCGATTTTAAATTAAAGGGCAATTTTGAAAGGTTGTCCCCTTTATTTAATATAGATGCCAAGTGGCATGAAGTCAAGAGGGATGAACAGAAATATTTAGAAAAGATTAAATTTCTTGTAATTAGCAAAAACCTTAATTTGCTTGTAGGCTAAATGCAAATAGGGGGAAATCGATTTCAGTGTTGAGATCATAAGTATATGACTCATACCCCCAGTCCCAATCACGCTGGAGGATTATTTTATTGAGTTTATAAGGCATATAGTAAACTATGAAGTATAATTATCATTTTAAATTTAACAATTTTATCAGATCATAGTTAATAATGTTTTCGCTTTGATTTACTTTCGCTTCCTGGCTTGTGCAGAAAGGAGTTTCAATCTATGAAGTGAGTAAACTGCTCGATCACGCTGATATCAAAACTATGAAGATCTTTGCACACTTGAGAAGTGATGACTAGAGAAATACTGCCGAGGGACTGGATTAAATTAACAGTCAAATTGTACCGCTCTAAGGCATATCTTATTATAGTTTGTGTCAAAATGACAAATAATTATTACTTGTCGCATTTTTTACATTTTCGATCATTCCCTTCTTGGCTAAAATTAAAATAATTCTATCGGTATATTTTTTGCTGGAAAAATAGCACAATACTTAGTTCATTCTAATTTTTACCGATAAATCATTTCTGATTTATTCAGGCTAAATGCTAATCCTTCCTGAACCCACAAAATAGGAGTAGGGTTCAGAACAAGTTGAAGGCGTGCGATGCATATCTTGAATAAAATATTGAAGTTGATCGGTAAGATAATTTACAACACTTACAACAGCGGATTAAATCTGAGCTGTATAAGTGTTTTCTATTTTAAACTCACCTTTTTACTTTCCACAAAATCATTTTCTGATTACTCTAAATATATACATCAATTATTTTCAGTAACCCAAACTAATCTGGGATTTCAACTCGTCGATAGTGAAAAATGTCTTACTGGAAAATTGTTAATCAATGGCATAAAGACAATCGAATGCGGTAGACAAGATTTATGCATGGTTTCACCACAAAATTGCAGATCACCACCTTTGCCCTTCAAATTTCTTTCAAATTATTATTTAAAACAAAAATATGATATAAAATGAAAAAGATTATTAATTATATAGCGCGCTTTTTAGGTATGCGCATTAAAACATACACCCCCAAGAGAGTATATGTTTCCAAATCTGCTCTCCCATATCCGCGTACTCAACAGATGATCAACCGTATTAAAAAACTTTATCGCAAGGTTATCATCAGTTTCATCCCAACCAACACACCACCGCGTCCTAATTTAAAGGGTAAAGCACTGCAGAATTACCTCAAAGAAACCATAGTTATCTGTACCCGTTCAGCTCCATTTATGGAGGTTTTTGCTTCTCCAGGACGGATATCAGAAAATCTTGGGGTAATGGGTAAAATACTTTCACACTGTCCGTTGCGATGCTTGTTCTGCTATCTTGATGTTTCAGGCAGAGGAACTCCGTGGACCAGAGTATATGTGGACACAGAAAACTTTTATGCTCAGGCTGTTTCTGAGCGATTAGTATACAGGATGACACTTACCCTATGGAGTGCAATTTCTTTTTATCTGAAAACTCCGCTGGATAAGGTCCCGGAAAAGTTTAAAGATATCTGTGATAATACTATCAGAAGGGAAGTACTTAAAAAGCATTCAGCAGTAACCACAGATAAAGATGCAATAAAATTCTTGAAGAAGCATTTGAGAGAGTTCTTCCTGAAGATGGGAATTCCTATAACTCAAAAACTGTCTGTGCAATTGAAAAAAGAAATCCCGAGTTACTATGCTGAGAATTCAAAGAATCCTTTATGGATTAATATCAGCGAATATTCTGATGTGCTGGGATTAGATCCGATCACTAATCAGATTGATGAATTGATGCAGATAGTTCAAAGAGATCCTCAATTTAATTTCAAGTTCAGAACAAAGACTGCAAACATTCACAACCTTCTGAAATATGATGGGAGGAATCAGGTGCAAGTGACTTTCAGTCTCAACACAGATTATGTTACTCAGAAATATGAATTAGATTCGTCACCACTGGGTCAAATGATTGCAGCTATAAACGCTCTCATTCAGAAGGGTGGATACCAGATACTCATTGCTATAGAGCCCATCATTAAATACGATGGTTACGAGGATGATTACCGTGTATTGATAATGAGGTTAAAGAAGGAAGTCAATTTATCAGCAATAGGTAAAATCAAAGTCGGCACAGTTCGCTATAAAACTAGATTGAAGAACTACATCAAAAACGTTCATCCAAAATCTGGTTTAATTTCCCGCAACCAACAACTAGTTGCACCACAACCCGGGGATAAGAGATGGCGTTACAGCAAGGACGAACGCTTAAAAATATACCAGGTTATTCAAGATGAGTTAAAGTCTGTTCCTTCTGTTAAACTGGGATTAGGTTCAGAGAATCCAGAACTATGGGATGATTTAGGCTTGGACAAAACCGATATACACTCTGGTGTTGTGTATCAGTATGGTGACGATCAAAAGAAAAACAACAGCTCAAAATTATAAGGGCAAATTAATTCATAGCAGCTCTGCTCAGGTAGGGCTGCATTAAAATTAACTATTTAAGGAATAATACAATGATAGATCAGGAATTAAGACAAGAGGTAATTGACCTTAACAATGCGTTGTTCGATTGGAAAATTTCAGACGAAGAAGAAAATGTCGCAGTAGCAGTTATGGCAGGTATTACAGGATTGTATGCGGATGGTGATGGATCTCCATTTTATGCAGCTCGGGCTGCAGAAGAGTGCGTTATTAATATGCTTGATGAAAACGCAAAGCTAGGAATATGTAAGCAGCTATTGCAAGGTGAAAAGGTTAGAATTCCAGGAATGGATGAAGACTTTTGTGTTTGGGAACTTTTTTATGATTTGCATACAGGAGAGAAAATAGATCGTGAAAATGATCAAGATAACTAATAGAAGTATAATAACCGGGATTGACGATTGACCCAAACTTAATAGGAATAACAAATGAAAATTGTTTTTGGGACAGGATTACACAAAGCCCAATTGGTAATGGAGTTGGATATTACTCAACCTGACGAAAAAAAGCTTGCAGATAGAATTATGAATGGAAAATCTATTACATCCATTCAACATTTCATTGCAGGCACTGATACCCCTGAAGGTGCTGTGATTATCTGGAATGATAAACAGGCTATAAAAAAATTATTGGGCAATGGCAACTTTGGAAATCTGTGTCTAATGGAAATTTTACCACAAATTATTTTCGCTTTACACCAAGATTTGAGGTAAAATCTTTTTTTATTGAAATCGCAGATATGATGACAGATGAAGAATATTTGTACTACACTTTCAACAATTACACGAAATTATAAGAAGATGGTTTATAAACTTCTTCTTACAATTCCAGTATACTCTGGACCCCTTCGAGTTCAAGAAGGTGATAACGTTTTATTCCACGATATAGTGTAAATGACTTTGGAGTCGAGACCCAAGATGATTTTGCAGATGAACATTATCTGTATTACACATTTAATAAATACAATCAATTATAATAAGGACACTCAGGTGAAAATTTCAGTTATACCCCCCATAATCATTCCAGTTTGGAATGAAATAAGCACAAGGACAAAATTATACAGGCAGTTAATGATCAATAAGGAGAGTACGCTACAATACGATCTAAAAATTGATTATGATATTATTGCATTTGAAGCATATTCAAGAAAACCTAATTCATTACTTCAAATTCCAAAGCACTATTTAATAGTGAGAACCGAATATGATAAAAAAGCAATTAGTTCTGATCCTTTTGAACCATATGTTCATAAATTAAAATTACTAGGAAAAGCTGATTTAGATAAAGTTAAGGATGACAGTGTTTGGATTGAATTCTATAATGGACTTCAAGTTGTAGATGAAGAAACTTTTCCGGCTATTCATTTAAGTGGTTGGAAAAAAATAATCTAGGTAGATGAGAAGGATTGAGTTAATATTATTAGTGGTTCCACACAATATTTATTTTAATTATTACATTCAAGTTTAAATCAGGGGCGGGGAAAACCCGCCTTAATTTAATTAGGAGATTAAAAATGACAAGAAATATAAAAGTTACTTTCAAACCCGGTGCAAGTTCAGCACTTAGTGCTCAAGGCAGTGGAATCTATCCTTATGGATTTCCTTTTACTCTTAATCCTACTATGGGATGTTTTTTCTGCTGCAAGTTTTGCTACTCTCCAATTTGCCTTTGCAAATTAATTAAATATAAACGTGATAGTTTTTTTGAGGAGGTTACGGTTCGCTTGGGTGTTCCAGAACAACTAGACAAAGAGTTAACAAAATATTCAATACTACCTCAGCACTTAAAGAGAGTGCAGATCAACGAACATAGCGATTATTATCTCCCTCAGTTGTTCACAGAAATCAGAAAACAAAATCAAACTGATACCTTACTGGAGATATTAAATATTTTTCAAAAGCATTGGAACAATGGAAATAAATGGATGCTTCACATTCTTACCAAAAGTCATTTGATATTAAATCACCTGGACAAGCTGAAAGAAATGAAAGAGATGGTTCAAGTTGAAATTAGCTTCTCCACTCCATATGAAAATCAATTGCGTAACTTAGAACTATATACTCCTTCCATAAAAAAACGCTTGGATACAATTGAAAAATTATCCAATGAAGAAATATTTGTTAGAGTTATGGCAATGCCATTTTTCGGAGATAAGAATGATTTACTTCAGCTCAAACAAGAGACCTTTAATCGTGGAGCAAAGGCTTTGAAAAATAAAGGTTTAAACTATTACAATTGGCAGGATGTAATGAATCTGACAGGGCAGGATCTGCTTGATGGAAAACTTCTGCAATCAGGAAACAGAAAAGATACGCCAATTGACAGTTCCCTAAATATTCTTAGCGGTGAACCATATCTAAATAATGGTAAGACCGACACGGTTAATATTCTTATGCCGAATCATAAAGCCTGGACTGCAATCAGTATGCTTGAAGAAAGGTTGACATTAACTAGGCTGGAAAAAATAAATTGTGGTTACAGTCAATTAAATAAGATAGACTGGGGATATATTGTTTAATCGACTAAAAGTAAGAGAAGATAAAAATGAAACATAAAATAAAATCTTTCGAAACAAACAAAGAAAATTTATTTATCGATACCAATCATCCTGACTACAAATGGATTAAGAAGCATTACAACAATCCAGATGTTTCAGACTCTGAGCGTGAATGGGCAGATTTTGACGATTCATTTATTGATGTAAATGTTGGAAAACACAGTGTTAAATTTATTGCTTCAAATACTTTTCCAATGCAGGCAACCGAAACCATTGCAATTGTGGGTAAATCGAAAGGGAAGGATTTTATCGTTGATAAGTTAGTTCATTGTCGTTTTATGTATGATGGTCCAAATACTTATGAGATTATTGGCTTGGTTGATAAGGATAAAACAGAATTTAATAAAGATGGTGTAATTGTCTTTAAGCATAAAAAACTTTAATTATGACCTGCGGAATGCTGTTGGCGGGTTGGATTTAAAGTGGAGTAGATATTAAAAGTTCCCATCTATTTAACAGGAGAGAGGTATAGAATAGTTATTGTAAAATTATTTAAGCACACCCCAAAATCACATGCTCAGAGCTCCATACTCGTGTTTTAGACCACTTTTTTACTTGAACCTATGGTTGATATATCTAAAATTAAAATTCATGGCTATGGGCTTCTATTCAAGTTATCCAAGTGATCTGCATCTTTCCAATTAAATGAATGTCTGGTTAGGGATCCTTTACTTTTCGAGTAAATCAGGCATGCGTTTTTAGCTTAAATATCATGTTTTTGCATAACAGTAAAAAAAGTCGCAGGTGGACTTGTACTTAAAGTGGAAAAGTACTATATTAAAGATAGGGCAGTAGCTCTGATTTGCCCTGTTTAAGACTGAAAATTTGAATTTGCCAACCTAAAAACTTCACAACCAGAAACTAATTTAATCATTAAAGTCTCTCAGACTTACTAAAATTAAAATCAATTTATGAATATGAAAATTGAATTGAAAAGTAATACCATTCCTGTTTTAGGTTGGTCTGATATATCGGAATGCAAATGCTACGAGCAGTTAGCAAAAGATATGAACGATGGTGAGGAATTAATTTATAATACAATTAGAGAATTTGAAGATGGTGAGCTTTGTGCATATATATTTTATAAGGATTTTGAAGAGAGTAAATTACACACAGTGTTTACTGGAAGAGTTGAATTTATAGGTCGTCATCCTGATCATTCGGCACCATTTGTATACATTTTTTACCCTATGAAGCAGATAAAAGTAAAAGGTGTTGGATATTGCAAATGCTGTGGTGAACCAGAAGCAGTAATGCTGAAATCAAAGAAACTTTGAGCTTGACAAGGATGCAAGCGGACAGTATATTTAATTGTAGGCAACTGAAAACCCTTCGAAACTTACTACCTGTAAACTAAAACCCAGACAATTTAAACTATATAGGAATGCTCTTTCAGTAGAGAGGGCATTCCACCCTGAACAGAAAAAAACAGGAGTGATCAAATGCGAACTTATTCAAACGAGGATTTTTACCTCTCCGCATATTTGCTTACCCAGAATTTCAGACTAATTGAGCACACCAGAACAAGAGGACTTACAACATTTGTATTTGAATCAACAGATAACATTGAAAATGCTGTCAATGAATATTATTCAATGAATGCTAAAGTAGAACCAATGAAATATGGAAACTCAATTCGCAGTCTAAAGAGTATTATCCACTCTTATTCTACATCTACATCAAACCGAGGTAACAGAAATGAATACCAATTACACAAAGAAGGAAGGAGATAAAAGTTATGTAAAACTGAAAAATCAGATAAACGAATTGCAAACAGAAAAAGTTGCAGAAAGACTTGGATTGAATCTTACAAAAAACGGAAACAGTTATCAGGGTGAATGCCCTACGGGACATCCATCAGAAGGTGGTAAATGTTTTTCAATTAAAACTGAAGAAAAGTATTGGAATTGTTTTCACAAGACTTGCGGTAGAGGCGGCGATAATATTGAACTGATAAAGATTGTTCTAAAGTGTGAATTCATCGATGCCCTGAAATGGGCGGCAAAAGAGTTCGGGATCAATCATTCTGTTGATTTCAATAATCCATTCGATAAAGAGATTACAGATGAAGAGAAGGAAAGAATCAGACAGTTCAATTCAAACGCAGAGTTGTTTGAGACTTTGAACACGTGGATGCACCAATTATTATTTACAGACAAAGCAAAGAATGTGCTTGATTACCTCGTTAATTCAAGAAGTTATGATCCTGAAGTTTTGAAAAAATCTGAGTTCTGTTTTTTCCCTCCGGCAAGTGAAATAAAAAAATATTTGCTTGAGAAACATCCTGATATGAAAGATGATATAAATAATCTTCCTTTGTTTGGCTCAACCAGAGATATTTACAGGTTAGCATTGCCGTATAGAAATCTGAAAGGGAAAATAACAGGCTTTATTAAAAGAGCCACTCCAGGTGCAGTAAAATACAAGGCTGATAAGGATGGAAATCCAGTGGAGGAGAGATATGATTCATCAGCAGGATTGAAAAAGGATGACGTTTTTAATTTATGCAAGTGTAAAGATCAGGGAACTATTATTCTCTTTGAAGGCTATCCTGATGCCACATACTTTTTTGCTGCAGGAATGAAAAACGCTACAGCTGTTGGGCAGGGCAGGTTGAGTACTAAACATCTGGATGGTTTGAGAGCAACTAAAGCAAAAAATGTTATTATTTCATTTGATAATGATAAACCAAAGGAAAAGAAGCAAACTGATAAAGTAGATGAGGATAAAGAGGAAGTATTATCAGGATTAGAGAATACCATTGATGCAGTAGAATTGATCCTGAAAGAATCTGATATTACTCCTTTTGTTCTTGATCCTAAATTGCTTGATCCTCACAAAGATCCTGATGAATATTATCGGGCTAATGGACTTAAAGCAACGCAGGATCTTTACAAGAAAGTCAAGAAGGGTATTATCTGGTTGGCTGAAAGAGAGTTGGATGGGTTTGAAAAGGATGATTTCTTATCTCGGCAGAATGCCAGAGATGAACTACTCTACCTAACTACCCTAACCTCTGATGCTCAGGATATTGCTGAGATAAAGAATATGATGGTAGATAAACTTGAGCTGGATAAATCATTGGTCAATGAATTAATTAAAGAGCGAAAAGTAAAAGAGAGGATAGAAAGGTATAAGAAAATTAAGAGTGAAAGGCTTGATGGAAAGAAAAGATATTTCCCATTCATTGAGCGAAGCACAAACGCATATGCTTACCTTGATACAAAAGATGATGAGATATATATGGGGGTTCCAAAAGAAATACTTGAGAATATTCTGATATCAGGCGGAGAACCAATGCCTGATTTGTTTTCTATACTGAAGGCAGATTTTGATGTGAATTTTAATGATCGGATTAATTATGATCAGGAAAAAATTAATCTGTTTATACCAACACAATATATGTTATTGAAAAATACAGCGGAGACTTTTTATCCGAAGATAGATTTTCCACATATCTATAAGTTGTTAATGAATATTATTCCAAAGTATAGTGAAAGAAAAAGATTCTTGAACTGGCTTGCAGGTATTTTGCAGACCAGACAAAAACAACTTACTGCGTGGGTCCTCAAGGGAGAGCAGGGAGCAGGGAAGGGTATCTTTCTAGATAAGGTCTTGAAGGAATTATTTGGAAGAAAGCAGACAGTCAAAGTGGAAGACTCTGATCTTCAGAGTGATTTCAATCCCTGGCTTAAGAATACTATTATTGTTGCATTCAATGAAGTGGCTCACGATAACAGCACAAGAAATAATATCAAGTCAAGGATTAAAGCGATCATTACTGATCCAGATGTTATGATAAATGAAAAGAATATCCGTAACTATTCTATCACAAACTATGTGAATTGTCTATTCTTCAGTAATGAAAAGGTGCCTTTGTTCATAGAGAATAAAGATCGCAGATTGAATGTAGTTACTACAGGACCCAACCTGACTTCATTCGAATGGTTCAAGAAGGATCCTGAAGGATTTATTAATTCACTGAAGCCAGAGGTTCCTAAATTTGCTCAGTTCCTGATGAACTGGAAATATGATCCGATTGCAGCAAAGACCTGCATTGAAAATGAAGAGAAGAGTGCAATGGTATCCGTGGCTCTGAATAAGTTTGAGGAGTTTGCCAATAGGTTAAAGGGCAAGGATGTGGAATGGTTCGAGGAGAATATTATACACAGCAGTTGGGAGCAGGATCAGGAGTTCTTAGGTAAAGCTAATCGGATTAAATTGACAGCAAGTGACCTGGAAGGCAGAATCAGGAAAGATCTGGCACTCCTCGCATTCAACCATATTTACACGAATCAACAGGTAAATAATATGCAGCTTGGCAGAAGCCTGAAGCTGTATGACATTCGATCCGAAAGATCAAGGAAGGCAGGGGATGATAATTGGTATTATGTCTGGGATTAAAGTGTGGCAATTGCCACACTTCCTGCCATACTTTTTTGAGAAGGCGAAGTCTGTAAGTTCTTTAAAATAAGGGGGTTGCCATAGATGTCATACTTTGCCATACTTTTTAAACTCAGGTCAGGTCAAAAAATATTTTTAAAATGTAATACCCTACCTACCTTGTTGAAAAAAGTGTGGCAATCTATGGCAAGTGTGGCAATGTACGAATTCAGGCTAAAATCAAATGAATATTTGCCGTACTTAGGAAATAAAGTGTGACGCAAAGTGTGGCAATCGTAAATGAAGTGTGGCAATAAATAATGAGGTCTACTGCAAAGAATCCAGAAAATAAAAATTAAACGGCAGTAGGGACAACAATTTAGGAGGCAATTATGACTAGGGATAACAGTCAAGTAGGAAAAAGAAACAACACAATGACTAATACTTTAACCAATAAGATAGGACTCGAGGAAGTCAAGAAGCTTTGGATTGAGTATGGATGCTACAAGGCAGCCGATGAGCTGAGCAAGATGCTGGATCAATATATAAGTTTTTCAACAATTCGTTACCTCAGCCAGGTTTGCGGATGGACTCGGCCTGTGAATCCCAAATCAGCCATCTATGTGGGAGTAAAAAGAGGAACAATATCAGCGGAAAAATTTCCACATTTAATATTTCCGGAGGGAATAACCAATGAAACAATTAAATAATGATAAACCATTTTCTGAAAAATTAGATCATAAGAATCGAGCAAAGTCTGAGATAGTATTCTACAAATTGTTAGCAAAGCACAAAGTAAAAGCTAATCCATTTGACGAAGTAAGATCACAGACTTATCCAACAAAAGAAATCAAGCCAGGACCAGATTATGCTTAAATATTTTTATACATTAGTCACATTGCTGAATTCAAAATCAACAATTCAAAAACACTACAGCCCAGATACTGTAATAGCTGATCTTTTTGACGAGAACCTGGATGAGATAGATTTTATAAAATCACTATCAGAGCTTGAATTGATATATGGGATTGAAATTCCAGATGAGCTTTATGATAAAACGAATTTGACTCTTGAGCAGTTTGCTTATGAACTATCTCAACTTCCAGTAATCTCCAAAGAATCATATCCTGAATTCTTCGATATTAAATTCACTTCGATGAAGCTGACGAAAAGATATATCGAATTGGAAACTAAAACTGATGCAGATTCAGTTTGTGAAAAGGAAGAGATCAA